>JBBAUA010000004.1:16062-30123 GCA_040398465.1 Hyphomonadaceae bacterium
GCAGCATGCATCCGGAACACAGCGTGAGGGCTGCAAGGCAGGCTAGAACTGCGCGTTTCATCGGATCATCCCCGTGCTCAACCCTATGCAATCGTAGCATGATCGCGCACCGCGCCCATCATCGCGAAGCGCGCGTCATGCCCACGCTGGGTAAGCCGTCGAAGGGCGCGACGCAGCGTTAGCGATTCAGACGCGGCGGCGGCTTCATCGGAGATGGCGGGGACACGAAGTATTCGTCGTCACAGTCGCAGTCGTCGCTGCTTGGATAGCTGCTGTAGTCGTCTTCCCAGAATTCGTCGTCGAAGATGCAGCCCGAGCAGAGCACCAGGGCGGCCATGCAGGCGAGCACAGCTTTTTTCATTGCGAACAACTCCCGACCCACCCCGATCGAAGCCTAGCATGGCAATCGCTGTCGTGAAGGCTTGCTTGGGCGCCAGCCGGATTTCGTGTCGCCGTGCAGCATTCCGAACCCCACGCCTGTCCGGGATGTTGCGGTCAGCGGGATTGGTGGAGGCTGGCGCCAGATGCAGGCGCGGGCGGCTTGGTGTCGGCGTGCATGGTCATGCACATATCGTCATACCAGCACTCAAGGTCTTCGTCGGTCAGGCATGCCGAGCAGGCCACGAGCGCCAGAATTGCAGCCGCCGCTATTTTGAGCATGGTGTCGATCTCCCAGACGACGGCGAAAGAACGTGGACTCTGGGATAGATGCAAGGGGTTGGCCCGATTTCCGGCGTGACGGCGGGGCTGGGGAAGTTCCATGTCCCGATAGCTTGCGGCCACCCGCGGCGAAGCTGCGGGGTTGGCGCCCCGTGCTGGGCCAGCTAAGGACAGCCCGCACCTTTCGCTGGAGCCGCCTGATGAACCCGGAAACCGCCAAACGCATCGAGGCGTATCTCAAGCGCACGCTGAACCCCGGCCTGACGCTGGTCGCGCGCCCGCGCGTGACGGACAGCATGGAAGTCACGCTGGGCGGCGAGCATGTCGGTCTCGTCTACCTGATCGAGGACGAGGGCGAGACGAGCTACCAGCTCGAAATGACCATCCTTCAGGAAGACCTGGACGACTAGGCCTCCTTCCCCCAACAACATTGTTGTTTGCCGCCCCGTGCGGGGCTAGCCTGACGCTGTCACGAAAGATGGCGGAGGGAAGAATGCGCTCACTTTTTGCTGGGGTTGCGGTTCTGGTTCTGGCAGGCGCCTGCGCCATGTCGGCGGAGGCGCCAAGTGCGTCCATGGCCATGGAAGCCGTCAAGGCGCCGGTCGCGATCGAGAGCAAGTTCGCGACGAGCCCGGACGGCACGAAGATCCACTACAATGCGAGCGGATCGGGTCCGCTGGTGATCGCGATCCATGGTTTCCCGGATTTCTCCGCGTCGTGGGACAAGCTCGCGCCAGCGCTGAATGACAAATACCGGTTCGTCGCGCTCGACACGCGCGGCTACAACCTGTCCGACAAGCCGACCGGCGTCGCCAACTATGCGATGCCGAAACTGGTGGAAGACGTGCAGGCCGTGATCAAGGCCGAGGGCGCGAGCAGGGCCACCGTTGTCGGCCACGACTGGGGCGCAGCGATCGCATGGAACTACGCCTTCTCGCATCCCGAGACGCTTGAGCGGCTGATCATCATGTCGGTTCCGCATCCGGCGAACATGGGCCGGCAACTGCAGGCCAGCCCTCAGAACTCGAACTATGCGCGCAATTTCCAGAAGGAAGGTTCGGAAAACAACCTGACGGCGGAGGGCCTGGCGGCCTGGGTGCGCGATCCCGAAGCGAAGGCCAAGTATGTCGCAGCGTTCAAGCAGTCGAGCTTCGCGGGCATGATGAACTACTATCGCGCAAACTATCCCAGCGCGCCTGACGCGAATGCGCCGGCCCCAAACTTCCCCAAGATCAATGTGCCGGTGCTGGTGATCCACGGCATGAAGGACACTGCGCTGCTTTCGATGGGCCACAACGACACCTGGGATCAGGTCGGCAAGGACACCACCGTCCTGATGATCCCTGACGCCAACCATTTCGTGCAGCATGACGCCGCCGCGCTCGTGAACGGCTCGATCCGGTCGTGGCTTGATATGCGTGTGGGGAAGTAACAGCGCACGCCATTCGCGGCCCATTCGGGCGCTCGCCGAACCGCGCAGCCGTGCGTTTCGGGCGGGCGGTTGCGCCGCGAAGATGGCTGTGTGCACGATTGCCCGAAGGAAACGACAGCCATGACGCGCCTTGTGCTGCACAACCCCGACGTCGTGGCCGCCCCGCTGGGGCGTTATACGCACGCAGTAGAGACGCCGCCGGGCGCAGGCCTCATTTTCCTTTCGGGTCAGGTCCCTGTGCGTCGCGACGGTTCGGCGCCAGAGACGCTCGCTGAGCAGGCGGACCAGGTTTATGCGAATATCGCAGCCATCCTCGGCGCGCGGGGCGTGCCGGTGTCCAACATCGTAAAACTCACGACGCTTCTGACCGAGGACGATGATGGCGATGATTGCGTGCGCAAGGCGCGCGCGAAACATCTCGGTGAACACCGTCCTGCTTCCACCGCGGTTTTTGTCCGGCGCCTCGTTGACCCCGCATGGAAGATCGAGATTGATGCGATCGCACTTCTGCCGGCGGATCGTCGCTCAGGCTGATCCTGAGACAGCCCGTACGATCACACGGGCAGGGCAGCCCTTCGGATCTCACGCGCCTAACCGGCAGACGGACCTAGCCGTCAGGACAGCGCGCGCGTGATCGAGGCGAGGCCCTTGGCGAACTCGTCGTCGGCGGCCTTGCCGGAGAGTTGTTCGGTGAGGATCGCGGCGGCGGCTTTCGAGGCTGTGTTCACGGCGGCCAGTTTCACATCGCGGATGGCGTCGGATTCGGCGCGCGCGATGCGCTCTTCGGCGAGCTTTTCGCGCGAGGCGATGCGGGCGACGAGGGCGGCTTCGGCGGCGTTGGCGAGCTGGGAAGCTTCACGGCGGGCGGCGTCCACGATGGCGCGGGCGTCTGCCTCCGCCTCGGCGGCGCGCTTCTGGACTTCGGCCAGCTTGGCCTCGGCTTCGCGACGCAGTGTTTCGGCGGCGGCGAGCTCGGAGGTGATCTTGGCGGCGCGATCATCCAGCGACTTGGTGATCGTCTTCGGCACTTTCATGTAGACGATGATGCCGACAAAAATGAGCAGGCCGATGAACGCCCAGAAGGTCGGGTCGTTCATGTCGAGATTCCAGCCCAGCAGGTTCACGGCGGGCAGGGGACCGGCTTCGGCGGGGCCGGCAGTCAGGTGGGCGGTCGTTTCGTGCGGGGCCATTCTCAGCCTCCCATCGCGCCAGCGACGGCGGCCTTGACGGCAGCCGGCGACGGTTTCGCGCCCGTGAGTTTTTCGGCGATCGCGGCGGCGGCGTCTTCGGCGACAGCCGAGACGTTGGCCATCGCTTTGGTGCGCGTGTCCGAGATGCGTGCTTCCGCGGCGGCGAGGCGAGCGTTGAGCTCGGCCTCTTTCGCAGCGGTTGCAGCGGCGGTTCTGGCGTCGGCTTCAGCCTTGGCTTTCGATGCCGTGTCGCGCGCGTTGGCGCGGGCGGCGGCGATCTGCGCCTCGAACTGTTTCACCGACTCGTCAGCCTTGCCCGACAGGACGGCGGCTTCGGCGACATCGCGCTTGATGGCGCCGTCGCGGTCTTCCACCGCCTTGCGGATCTTCGGGAGGAAGACGTTGGCGACCGCGAAGTAGAGCACGGCAAACGTCACGATCAGCCAGAATACCTGGGAGACCCCGGTATCCATGATCTGGTCGAACGGCGGGAAGCCGCTGCCGGATGCGTGTTCTGCAGTTTCGGTCGCCACGTCGGTATCTCCCGAGGAGGATAGATCAGACAGCGAAGATCAGGATCAGGGCGATGGCGAAGCCGAAGATGCCAAGCGCTTCCGTCACGGCGAAGCCGAAGATCAGGTTGCCGAACTGCTGCGGGGCGGCAGACGGGTTGCGCATCGCGCCGTCGAGGTAGGCGGCGAAGATGTTGCCCACGCCGATGGCGGCGCCGAGCATGGCGAGACAGGCGAGACCTGCGCCGACGTAGTTGAGACCTTCCATTGTATTCTCCTTGGGAAGCCGTTGGTGATCAGTGCGCCTCGCCGAGTGCGTCGTTGAGATAGACGCAGGTCAGCATGGCGAACACGTAGGCCTGGAGGAACGCCACCAGGAATTCCAGCGCAGTCACACCAACGATCAAGGGCATCACGAACAGACCTCCCATCAGCATGCCAATGCCGCCAAGGGCGACAGCGAGCGATGGGATGAAGCCGGCGAAGACTTTGAGCGCCACGTGGCCACCAAGCATGTTCGCGAACAAGCGCATGCCGAGGCTGATTGGGCGTGACAGGAACGAGATGATTTCGATCGGGGTGACGATCAGGAGCAGCACGAAGGGTACGCCTGACGGCACGAAAATCTTGAAGAAGCCGAGACCCTTCTTCATCAGGCCCACGACGATCACGAGGCCGATGGTGAAGACGGCCATGAAGCCGGTGACGGCGATGTGGCTGGTGGTCGTGAAGAAGTAAGGGAACATGCCGATGATGTTCGCGATGAAGATGAAGGCGAACAGCGTGAAGACCAGCGGGATGAAAGGCTTGCCCGGCGCGTGGTTCACGTCCTTCACGATGCCTGCGATGAAGCCGTACCAGATCTCTGCCAGCGACTGCACGCGGTTCGGAACGGTCGACATCTTCGAGGTGGCGAGGGCGAGAAAGCCGATCACCAGCAGCACGCCCACGACCATCCAGAACGCGGAGTTCGTGAACGACAGGTCATAGCCGCCAATGTTCAGATCGAACCATTTGCCGATCTGGAACTGGTGCATCGGGTCGGTGGCAATTCTCATTCGCCTGCGCCTTCGCCCTTGTTGCTCTCAGTGGCTCCGGCCTGATTGGCCTTGCTCGCGGTCGCCACGACATTCCGGACGCCGGCCACGAAACCCAGCATGAGGCAGGAAAGCAGCCCCCAGGGTGTCCACCCGAAGAGCGCGTCCAGTCCCCATCCCAGGACGGCTCCCACAATGACAGCGGCCGCAAAGTCCGATGCCATGCGGAAACCGAGACCCATTCCCTTGCCCGTCGCCATATACTTGGGACGTTCCCGCGCATCGATCTCGGCCTGAGCCTTGGCGATCCGTTGGTTCAGATCGTCCTGGCTCATGTCAGAGGTCCGCGTGGGAGGGGAAAAGTCCGGCCCTGCGTGCGCCGACACCCCGGAAATCCAAGTGGAAACCCGAGGTTTTGACGCGGGCGAAGCTATAGGGGCGGGTCTGAGTCCCGTCAAGCAAATGTCACGCGCGAATTGGAACGTAACCATCTGATTTTTTGAGCTTTTCGCAATGGCGAAAACGCCGCAGCCGGATCTGGCAAAGAGGGTCGCCAAAAACTGCGTTTGGCGTGGCGGCGCCGGCTAGGTCTGGCCCTTACGCGGCGGCGAGCCGCTCGGCGGCCTGCAGGTCGACGGACACGAGTTTCGAGACGCCGCGTTCCTGCATCGTCACGCCAAACAGCCGGTCCATGCGAGACATGGTAACCGCATTGTGGGTGATGATGACGAAGCGCGTCTGCGTGCGTGAGCGCATTTCTTCGAGCAGGCGACAGAAGCGATCGACATTCGCGTCATCCAGCGGAGCGTCCACTTCGTCCAGTACGCAGATTGGGGCGGGGCGAGACAGGAAGACTGCGAAGATCAGCGCCGTGGCCGTCAGCGCCTGTTCCCCGCCCGACATCAGGGAGAGCTGGCCAAGCCGCTTGCCCGGCGGCGAAGCGTAGATTTCGAGGCCGGCGTCCAGCGGATCGTCAGACTCAGTCAGGCGAAGTTCTGCGTGGCCGCCGCCGAAAAGGGCGGTGAACAGCGAGCCGAAGTGACCGTTCACCAGCTGAAAGGCGTCGAGCAGGCGCTGGCGGCCATCCATGTTGAGCGCATCGATGCCTTCGCGGAGTTTGGCGATTGCGGCGGCAAGGTCGTCGCGCTCCTCGATCTGGAAGCCCATCCGTTTCGAGATTTCGGTGAGCTGCTCGTCGGCTTCCATGTTGACGGCGCCTAGCTGGTCGCGCTCGCGGCGCAGCTGGGCGAGACGGGTGTCCAGCACGTGGGCGTCGGCGGCGGCTTCCTCGGGCTCGGGCGCATCTGCATCGCCATGCTCCGCGCGGGCGGCGCGTGAGGCGGCGAGGATGGCTGAGACACGGCCTTCGAGTTCGTCGAGTTCCTGGTCGAAGGCGGCGCGCACCTGTTCGGCGATCTCCGCCTCGCGGCGGACGGCGGCTTCGAGGCGGGACTCGGCGCGGGCGAGGGCTTCGCGCGCCGACGATGCGCCATCGCGCGCGGCGCGGGCGGCGATCTCGATCTGACGCAAGCCGGCTTCAGCTTCGGCGAGGGCGTCCGCGGCCGCGCGGCGGGCAGCGTCCGCGGTCTCGGCATTGGTCGCAAGCTCGTCGAGCCTGCGCTGGATTGCCGCCGGTTGTTCGCGCGCGTGATCGAAGGCGGCGCGGGCATCAGCCAACTCGCGCGCCATTGCGGACAGGCGCGTTGACGCCTCTGTCCCGCGCGCGCGCCATTCGTCCCGGTCATGCGTGAGCGAGACGCGCTGGGCTGCGGCGCGCTCGGCATCGCGGAGGAAAGTATCGAGCGCTGCTGCTGCCGTGCGTTCGGCATCGCGACCGCTGCGGATCTGGTCGGAGAGCCGGGCGAGAATCTCGCGATCACTGTCTGACGGGGCAGCGGCCAGCGACGCGCGGGCGGTGTTGAGGGCTTGGGCTGCAGCGTCGCGCTCTGCTGCGAGACGCGCGGCCGTTTCGCGAAGGGATGCGCCGCGCAGGGACAAGCGTTCGACGTCCTGCTCCGCGCGGATCGCCGCCTCACGCCCTTGCGCAGCTGCGCGAGTTAGTTCAGGCGCGTGCCGGCGCGCGGCCATCAGCGTCATCTCGGCGTCGGTCAGCTGTTTCGAGGCTTTCGCGCGCGCTTCGGCGGCGGCGTCAAGCGCGGCGCGGGCGGCGTTGATTTCAGGTTGCAGCGCCTGGCGGCGCGCACGTTGCTCGAGCTTTTCGGCCGAGGTCAGTGGCGCTTCTGCGGTGCGCACGAAGCCATCCCAGCGCCAGAGATCGCCTTCGCGGCTCACCAGGCTCTGGCCGGTCTTGAGCTGCGTGACGAGGTCAACCCCCACGGTGCGATCGACGAGGCCGCACTGGGTCAGGCGTGGGTGAAGCTCGGCCGGCGCTTCTACCAGATCGGAGAGCGGCGTTGCGCCTGCGGGCAGGGCGTTTGCGGCGTCGCCATGGCGGCTCGACCAGTGGACAGGTGAGGCAAGGTCGGTGGGCGCGTCGAGATCATCGTCCAGCGCAGCAGCGATGGCGCGTTCAAGGCCGGGGGCGCGCACGCCATCCATCACGGGCGGCGCAGTGCCGGCGGAAAGTTGGCGCAGCAGGCGGTCGAGGCCCTTCAGCTCGGATTCGAGTTCGCCGACCTTGCGCTCTGCGGCGAGCAGGGGCGGCGTCAGGCGGGCTTCGGCTGCGCGCGCCTCGTCCACTGTGCGCAGCGCCGCGTTGAGCGCCGACTGGGCAGACTGTGCTTTCTTCTCCATGTCGGCGTGGCGTGCGCGCGCATCCTTCAGCGCGGCCTCCATCTTCGCCGGGTCACCGACGGAGGCGAGTTCGCTCTCGATTTTCTTCAGTTCATTTACGAGACCTGCATGGCGCTCGTTCTCGCGGCGCACGGCGGCTTGCGCTGCGGCGGCTTCGGCGTCTGCCTTGGCAAGCGCCGTACGACGCTGGTCGGCTTCCTGTTCAAATGTCTGCAGCTCGCTCATGGCGGCGTCGACAGCGGCGGCGAGTTCAGCCTCGCGCGCGGCTTGCGCGGTGGGATCATCCGGGGGCAGGGCGGATAGCAACGCCGTCGCGCGTTCGGCGCGGGCGGCGGCGTCGTCACGCTGCACCGTCTCACGCGTCGTGTCTTCCAGCAGGCGCGTGATGTCGCGTTCGAGGCGGGCGGAAAGATCTTTCGCTGCATCACGCTCAGCCTCGATGCGCGCAAGCTGCAGCTTGATCACGCCAAGCCGGCCAGCCGCATCGGACTCCGCCGCGCGCAACGGCTCGATAGTGGCGCGCGCTTCAAGCTCCTCCGTCGAAGCGCGAGCGACCGACGAGACAGTCTTCTGCTCTTCCGTCTTCGCGGCCTCGAGCGCCTTACGCGCCTCGATCGTCTCGATGACGGCGCCGCGCCAGCGGGCTGCGCCAAGGCGCGCTTCGAGGGCGGCGATCTCTTCGGACAGGGCGCGATACTTGCGCGCCTTGCTCGCTTGCCGCTTCAGTGCATTCGCCTGACGCTCCACCTCGGCCATGATATCGGCCAGCTTGGCGAGGTTTTCGTCGGCTGCCTTCAATTTGAGTTCCGCCTCGTGGCGGCGCGCGGCGAGGCCGCCAATGCCTGCGGCTTCTTCCAGGATGCGCCGGCGGTTCTGCGGCTTTGCGCCGATCAGCTCGCTGATCTGGCCCTGCCTGACGAGCGCGGGCGAGTTGGCCCCGGTGGAGGCGTCCGCGAACAGCAGCTGCACGTCTTTCGCGCGCACCGTGCGTCCGTTGATCTTGTAGGACGAGCCCGCGCCGCGCCGAAGCATACGCCGGATCTCGATCATGTCTTCTTCATTGAACTCCGCCGGCGCGCTGCGTTCGCGGTTGTCGAGTTGGAGGACGACTTCCGCCATCTCGCGTGCGGGTCGCGCGTCCGTACCCGAGAAGATGAGGTCGTCCATCTCGCCGCCGCGCATGGCGCGCGCCGAGGTGGCCCCCATCGCCCAGCGCAGCGCTTCGAGCAGGTTTGACTTGCCGCAGCCATTGGGTCCGACAATGCCAGTCAGGCCCTCTTCGATCGGCACATCCACCGGGTCGACGAAGGACTTGAAGCCCGCGATCTTGAGGCCGATCAGGTGCAAGCCGGATTCCCGTTTCGCCCTGTCAGAATGGGCTTTCAGCCCCCTTAGGGATGGGCGGCGGCGGGGTCAATGCCAGTCGCCAGCGGGGCGATGGCGTCTGGCTACTGAGGCGCGGGTTCCGCAGGCGCGCCGACTTTCGCCAGCTCGGCGTCGATCGCGGCGGAGATGCCTTCGAGCGATTCCGGCTCGATCTTGACGCCGTTTATGACGAAGCTCGGCGTGCCCGTGATCGTGGAGGGCATGTCGGCGAGGGCGGCGTTGGTCGCCTCCAGGATCGCCGGGTCGTCGATGCAGGTCGCGACAGCGTCGGGCGAGAGGTCGAACTTTGCGCCGATTGCGTTCAGCTGCTTTTTCACGTCCTCGGGCGAGGCGGCGTTGAACAGGGCTTCCTGCTCGTCGAAAATCACGTCGATCGCCTCGAAGAAGCGGTCCTCGCCGGCGCAACGCGCGATCGCGGCGCCAGCGAAAGACAGCGGGGCAGGCGCGGTCGGCAGAACATACCAGGCGAGTTTCACCTTGCCCGTGTCGATGTATTTCGCCTTCAGCTCGGGGAAGACTTCCTCGTGGAAGCCCCGGCAGTGGCCGCATGTCGTCGAGGCGTATTCGGCGAGCTCCACGGGGGCGTTGGGGTCGCCCAGCACCGGCTTGCCGAGGAAGGGCGAGATCGGAACCTTGGTGTAGGCATCCAGCTCAGCGGCGGGTGGCGTGCACGCAGCCAGCAGCAGGGCTGCGGAGGCGAGGGTGAGGCGGGCGTGTTTCATCCTACTGGGCCGGCGGCGTCGAAGCAGGGGTGGCGGGGGTCGTGGTCGCTGGCGTCGTCTCTGCTGGCGGCGCCTCGACATCCGTCGGGATCGGCTTGCCGGCCAGCTTGGCTTCGATCGCTGCGGAGAGATGTTCCCAGCCGCGGTTTTCAACCTTCTCGCCATTCAGGAAGAAAGTCGGCGTGCCGCTGATCTTCATTTTGGGATCGGGATTGGCGAAAGCATCATCGTGCGACTTCTTGATCGAGGCGCGGAGCTCGGGCTGGTGGTCGATGCAGGTGCGCATCTCTTCGAGCGTGATGCCGTTGGCGGCTGCGACCTGGGCGAGCACCGGTAGCGCCTTGCCTTCACGCGCCGCATCCAGCAGGTCCGCCTGCGCGGTGAAGATGGCGTCGATCATGGTGTGGAACTTCTCGGGCCCCTCGCAGCGCGCGACAGAGGCCAGCACCACGCCGAAACCGTCGGTCGCCTTTCCATCCGGTCCGGCTTCGAGCGGATAGTCGCGGTAGATGTACCGCACCTTGCCGGTGTCGATGTAGGTGGACTTGAGGCGCGGGAATATCTGTTTCGCGAAGTCACGACAGACATGGCAGGTCAGCGCCGCGTACTCGACCAGTTCGAGAGGCGCATCCGGGCTGCCGATCGGCACGTCGCCAATCACCGGCGTCACCGGCACGGGCGTGAAGTCCGACACCGGCTTTGCTGGCTCGCCATTGCAGGCGGCGAGCAAGGCGGCGGCGGAGAGGGCGGTGGCGAAAGCGCGGATCATCGGGCGTTCCTCGATTTGTCGGGCGGTTGTGGCCAAACTGCGGGGGCGGGTCAACGTCGCGCCCCGTTACAAAGCCATGTGTCTCGAAGGCGTTATCGCTTGCGAAGTCCGGTCAGGATCGCCTCGCCCAGTCCCGACAGGGCCGATCGCACAGCCTTGTCCTTCACCGTGGCCAATTCCTGCACCATGGCGGCGCGTTGTTCTGGGGTGAGGGGGCGGGGGATAACCAGCGAAAGCTGCTTTGGCGGCGCGGTTTGTATGATCTTCAGCGCGGTGATCTTCGAGCCCGAGGCGAGGTTCACCCGCTCCAGGATGTGCTCTTTCGAATGCTGGATGATCGGGGCGGCCGCCGAGGGCGCGCGCAGGTGGAGCACGCTGCCGCCCTTAGCCCGTGCGACCCGTACCGGCTCTGTGATGGCGGCGAGGCGCAGGCCGACGATTTCAGGCCAGCGCGATTTCAGGGTTTCCGGCGCGGGCCCTGCATCCTTCAGGATCGGGCGAAGCGCCTTCTGCAGGGCGAAACCCATCGGCTTGGCGGGGCGATAGACGGGCACGGCATGGGTGGTCGCAAGGCGTTCTTCCGCCGCGCGCTCTCGTTCCAGCTCATCCCAGTCGATGGACATGGCCGTACCTTGCCAGCTTTCGCGTTTCGTCGGAATGGCCGCATGCAGAATGCGTCCAGGATAGATGACCGTCCACAGCCTCAGGAAGATGCTCACAGCGGTGGATCGCTGGTACCGGCGCCACGCGCGGGCGTTGCCCTGGCGCGTCGGTCCGGCGGAGCGGGATGCCGGCATGCGACCCGATCCCTATCGCGTCTGGCTCAGCGAAGTGATGTTGCAGCAGACCACGATTCCGCACGCAACGCCGTATTTCGAGCGCTTCGTGGCGCGCTGGCCGACGGTCGAAAAACTGGCGGGGGCCGGCTGGGACGATGTGTCCGCGGCGTGGGCCGGGCTGGGTTATTACAGCCGCGCGCGCAACCTGTACGCCTGTGCAAAAGCCATCGCTGCGCGTGGGAGCTTTCCACAGGAGGCGAAAGGCCTCCGCGCTCTTCCCGGCGTGGGTCCCTACACCGCAGCGGCCATCGCTTCGATCGCATTCGACGAACGCATCGCTCCGGTCGATGGCAATATTGAGCGTGTCGTCTCGCGTCTGTGGGCCATTCCGTCGGACCGCACCGAAGCGGGCTGGCGCGCAGCGAAGGTAACGATCTCCGCGCGCGCACAGGCGTTGGCGGATGCGCTGCCGAAGGAGGGCCGCGCTGGCGATCTGGCGCAGGCGTTAATGGATCTTGGCGCGACGGTGTGCACGCCGAAGAAACCGAACTGCCTGATTTGTCCGCTGAACACGCTCTGCGCGGCACGTGCCGAGGGCGATCCGGATCGCTATCCGATGAAAGCCGAGAAGCGCGCGGTACCGACGCGCTTTGGCGCGGCCTTCGTCCTGATGCGTGGCGACCAGGTCATGCTGGTGCGCCGTCCGCCATCGGGACTGCTTGGCGGAATGATGATGCCGCCGACGAGTGCGTGGACGGAAGCGAAGTCCGACGATCCGCTAGAAGGCGCGCCGGGTGAGTTTGCGTGGGAGCATGTTGGCGAGATCCGCCATGTCTTCACGCACTTTGCGTTGAAGCTGAATGTGTGGCGCGCCATCGCACCGGCGCGTGCGAAAACGTCAGGCGAATGGATGAATAGCGATGACGCGTTGGTTGCCCTGCCGACCGTGGGCAGGAAAGCTGTCGCGCTGGCCGTTCGTTAGGATCTAGTGCGGAGCAGGCGCCGGTGTGGCCGGAGCTGCAGGGGCAGGCGCTGCGGGCGCAGTCCCATCCGCAGGCCCGGGAGTTGCGCCATCAACAGGCGGCGCAGCGCCGTCGACCGGAGCGGCTCCATCGACAGGCGGGGCCGCCGTCGGGGGCAACGGGGCCGGCAGCGGAATGCTCTCGCCGCCCAGCGTGCGCAGGTAGGCGATGAGGTTCATCCGGTCTTCGAGGCCGGTGACGCGGCTGTTGATGCCGGCGAAGTTCATGATCGTGGCCGAAGCAAAGCCCTTCGGACGCTCAAGGAAAAGGTTGAGGTTCTCGTAGGTCCAGGCGCCTTCGTGGTCGGAGAGCGACCCGGGGCCGGCCGAGTATTTGAAGCCAGCTACCGAGCCGATGTCCCGGTTGAGAATGCCGTACAAGGGCGGGCCCTGAAGGATGGCGCCGCCCGGATCGAAGTTATGGCACTGGACGCACTTCTTGTGCTGCTCTTCGCCCTTCGCCACATCGGCGGCGGCCAGGAGGAGGCCGTAGTCGACCGGGCCTTCGGCCGCTTCTTCCACGACGGTCTCTGTCGGGACGTCAACGGCATACGCCGCGACCTCGTGCTCCGTCGTGTGGAACAGGGAGTGGGACGCCTCATTGATCCCGATCAGGGCGAGGCCTGTGCCAAGGACGCAGAACGCGATCTTGTTGAAGCCCAGATCACTCATGGGTTGGCCCTGCTCCAGTCCCTTGCGGACGCTTGGACAGGCTCGATTCGAGCCCGCGCGCGCGAGGCTTTCTTGCATTTCAGCGCCGGTGCGGCAACCGGAGACGGCCCGGCGAAATGACGCACAGTCCCGGCCGCGACGGGGCGGCTAAACCCCTATTTCCGTTGCCAAGTTCGGCCTGACACGGGCATAGAGGCGCATGAGCAAGATTGCCTTCCAGGGGGAGCTGGGCGCCAACTCCCACATCGCCTGCCACGAGGTTTATCCGGACCTCGAGCCGATGCCGTGCCCAACATTCGAGGACGTCTTCCAGGCGGCCGCGACGGGCGAGGCGCAGCTCGCCATGATCCCTGTGGAAAACTCGATCGCGGGCAGGGTGGCTGATATCCACCACCTGCTGCCCACATCGCCGCTCCAGATCATCGCCGAACATTTCATGCCGATCCGCTTCCAGCTGATGGGCCTCAGGGGCTCGTCGCTGCGGCAGATCAAGGCCGCGCACAGCCACATCATGGGGCTGGGCCAGTGCCGGAACTTCCTGCGGGCGCGGGGCATCGTTGCGAAGACGAGCTCGGACACGGCAGGCGCCGCGCGCGAGGTGCGCGATCTTGGCGATCCGACGCAGGCAGCGATCGCCCCCCGCCTGGCGGCGGAGGTCTACGGTCTCGATATCCTTGCCGAAAACATCGAGGACGCCGCCCACAACACCACGCGGTTCGTGATCATGAGCCGCGAGGCCAATATGCCCGACCGTGGTGACGGGAAGGGGTGGGTCACCGCCTTTGTCTTCCGCGTGCGGAACGTGCCGTCTGCGCTTTACAAGGCGATGGGCGGGTTTGCGACCAATGGCGTCAACATGACCAAGCTGGAAAGCTACCAGATCGGCGGGTCCTTCTCGGCGACGCAATTCTATGCCGAAGTCGAGGGCCATCCTGACGACGCCCCGCTACAGCGCGCGCTTGAGGAGTTGGGCTTCTTCTCCACCCAGGTCCGTCATCTTGGCGTCTTTGCAGCCCATCCCTACCGCACACGGGCAGCTGCGCTCAGCTGAGCTGCCGGCCGACAAGGCCTTGCCGCGGCCCAATCATCGTCACATTTGAGCGGTGATATCCTGCCCTGTCGCGGGG
>JBBAUA010000004.1:30223-41578 GCA_040398465.1 Hyphomonadaceae bacterium
GAAACCAGAGCTGGGTCTTACCGTCGGGATCACGCAATCCCGACGGAACCCCGCTCCAGACATCAAACTGGAGTCTTCCCCATGAAACTGAAAATCGCTCTCGCCGCCGCGTCCATGCTTGTCGCGCCGGCCTTCCTGACCGCCAACGCCCAGCAATCGGGCGTCTATGTTTCCGGCGGCTACACTTACTTCGACGGAGACGGCGGCGCTGAACTCGGCGGCGTCACGGGTCGCGTCGGCGTCAACCTCACCCCGAATTTCGCCATCGAAGGCGAAGGCACATTCGGCGTGACCGAAGATTCGGGCACAGAGCTCGACAGCCAGCTCGGCGCCTATGTCGTCGGCAAGCTGCCGATCAACCCGCAGTTCGACGTGTTCGCTCGCGTCGGCGTCGCCCGTATCGAAACCTCGCCGGGCGGCGATGAAGACGGCCTCGCTTACGGCGCAGGCGCCCAGTGGAACCTGACGTCGCAAGACGGCATCCGCGGCGACTGGACCCGTAACGACTTCGACGCCGGCGATGTGGACGCGTTCTCGCTGTCCTACGTCCGCAGCTTCTAACCTGACTGCTCATCAAGGAGCACAGGTCTGATACGAGACACCCCGTGGGCGCCCCACGGGGTGTTTTCGTATGTGCGGTCGTGCAAGTGTTGCCTCGGGGAGGCATGCATGGCCGAAATTCGCATCAATGTTCTAGATCCTGCCGACGCAGGCGGGCTTGATCGCTGCTATGCGATCTATCGCGAGGCGATCCTCAAATCTGAACAGAGGCCCGAAGCGGACTTCAAGGCGCTCTTTGAGCGCACCGACTACCGCTTTGTTGTCGCACGCATGGATGAGCAGATTGTCGGCGTCGCCGTGTCATGGGCGCCTGCACAGGCAGATTTCTGGCTGTTCGAATACGCCGCTGTGTCACCAGAAGTGCGCGGGATGCAGATCGGCTCACATCTTCTGAAGGCAAGCATGGCCATTCTCGGTCTGCAGCGCGTCGCGCTGATAGAGGTCGATGCCGATATGGGATCCGACGAGCAGGCGCGCCGGTTGCGTTTTTACCAGCGACTCGGCGCGCGCCGCCTGCGCGGCCTCGACTATATCCTGCCGCTTGATGCCTTCGGCACGCCGCCGCCGATGGTCATGCTGGCGTTGACGCCTCCGGGAGTTGGCGGCGTCTCGGTGATGATCGTGGAAGACTGGTTGCGGCGCATCTACTACGAAGTCTATGGCAAGGGCCTTGACGATCCGCGCCTGGCGAAAATGATCGACCCGCTGCCGGACCAGATCCAGCTCGATTCGATCTAGCCGCGCTCCAGCCACGCCTTGATGACGTGATGCGCGATCGCGAATGCTGGCGGCGCGAATGCGTCCGGATTGGTCCCGGCCATCATCGACCGCGCCTCTTCCCGCGTGAACCATTTCGCCGCTTCGATCTCGGTGGCGTCGATGTTGATCTCATCGCCATCGGCTTCGAGGATCAGGCCGATCATCAGCGAGGACGGGAAGGGCCAGGGCTGGCAGAACAGGTAGTCGGCGCGCGTCGTGCAGCGCACGCCTGCTTCCTCGAATATCTCGCGTGCGGCGGCCTGTTCGATCGTCTCGCCCGGCTCGACAAAGCCCGCGAGACACGACCAGAAGCCCGGACGCCACGCGGCCTGACGGCCTAGCAGGCATCGGTCGTTGTGCACCGCCAGCATGATCGCGACGGGGTCGACACGCGGGAAATGCTCCGCGCCGCAGTCATCGCATTTCCGCTTCCAGCCCGCTTCTTCTGCCGTCGTGCGCGTTCCGCAATTGGCGCAGAAGCCGTGCCGCCGATGCCATTCGAACAACGCCCGCGCAGTCGCCGCAGCGCCGCCCTCGAAGGGCGAGAAGGCCGAGGCCGCTGCGCGGAAATCCTCGAACACGCCCAGTCCAGCGATCGGCGAGCTGTCGAGACTGAAGGACGACGGCAATTCCAGCGCAAACACAGGCGAGCCCTTCACCGTCTCGCCAAGAAACAGGCGTTGCGCCTTGGGGCTCAGCATCGCCGCCTGCGCGCCGAGCCAGAGGATCGGCCGACCGGGCGCCAGCCGCGCGCCGATCTGCATGGGGCCCGATGGCGGCGCGGAGCCCTCGACCAGCGGCATGCCCTCGCGCATCAGCAGGATCTGCGCGCGCTCGGATGCGATCGCTGCATCGAGCCACGCCTTGTCGCGCCGGTGGTGCGCCGCGCGGTCGAGCCCTGATGGCACGAGGGGTATGTCAACGGCGGCGCGTGACAGGGGCTCTTGCAAGGGGGGCACTAAAGCTTCCTGATATTGCCTCGGAAGCGCTCTATGGCACGCCGCTGCGCAACCACGCCATAGGCGCCCAGCGACAGCACGGTCAGCAGCGTCCGCCCTGCGCCACCAAGACGCCGCACCGGTTTCCCATGCCCATCCGTCAGACCGACATAGGCGCTCGCCTGCATGGGTGGCGCATGTTCGGGATCGACCGCATCGCGGATCATCGCCCCGATCGCCGCGTCCAGCTGGCGTTCCTTTTGTTCAAACGACTCCGCAGGCGGCGGGGGCGGGGGGGCTGGAATGGCCAGTTTTCCGGCAAGGCGCGCCAGCAGGTCGGCCAGTTCATCGACCCGCATCATCGGCTCGGGCTGCGCCTGTATCCAGTTGCGATCCGCCAGCAGATGAAGATAGCCGCCCTTGGGCAGGCCAGCCTCGATCAGGAGCGGCACGACGGGCTTGCCCTGCGAATCGGCAACGGCCAGTTCCCGCCGCATCCGGTCCGAGCGATTGCAGTCCTGTGAGAAGAGGAGGGCTACGATCCCGGCACCCCGGATGGCCGTATCGACCTCGGCCTCGGTGCTGACTTCAGCCGCCAGCGTTGCATCGTACCAGGCCGAAACACCCCGCTCATCCAGCTTGCGGGCGAGATAAGCCGCCAGTTCCCGGTCGCCCCGCGCGAAAGAGATAAAGACGTCGCGGCTCATGCGGGGCTCGTTCCCGGTTCGGGCGCGGGGACCGGCCGCACGCGAGTCTCGGTGTCCATCAGCCCGCGTTTCAAACGAGATAGTTTCAGGAATAGCAAAGGCGTCCCCCAACGACTCATCCACGTCTAACATTGCAGGGTGAACGCGGACTTCCTATAAGGAAAGTGCAGGCTGGTTGCGGACGGGCGGTTCGCCAACCCGGTCAGGTCCGGAAGGAAGCAGCCGTAACGAGTTTAGCTCGGGTCGCGACCAGCCTGCACCTCACGCCATCGCATTCCACAACAGATTCGGGAGGTTGGCCCCGCTCGGTTGGCGATTCCTCTTCTTGTGGGCCATATAGCGTCCATGGCGTCGAAAAAGCCTCCTCAATCGCCCGGAAAAGGGTCGCCCGAAGATGGGCCTGTGGATGATGTTGCGGCACCCCGTGACACGATGACCGCGTCCATGTTCGGCGATGACGTGCCGCTCGGCCCCGTGGCCTATCAGGTCCTCGCCCGCAAATACCGGCCGACCCGGTTCGAGGACCTTGTCGGCCAGGAGGCGATGGTCCGCACGCTCTCCAACGCGTTCCGGACCGGACGCATCGCGCACGCCTTCATGCTCACCGGCGTTCGCGGCGTCGGCAAGACGACGACGGCGCGCCTGCTCGCCCGTGCGTTGAACTACGAGACCGACACCGTCCACCAGCCGTCGATGCTGCTCGATCCGCCCGGCGTGCACTGCGCCGCCATCATGGAGGGGCGCCACCCCGACGTGCTCGAACTCGACGCCGCCTCGAACACCGGCATCGACAACATGCGCGACCTGTTGAGCGGCGCGCGCTATGCGCCCGTGAATGCGCGGTACAAGGTCTACATCATCGACGAAGTGCACATGCTCTCGACGGCGGCGTTCAACGCGCTGCTGAAGACGCTGGAAGAACCGCCGCCGCATGTGAAATTCATCTTCGCGACGACCGAGATCCGCAAGGTCCCCGTCACCGTCCTGTCGCGCTGCCAGCGTTTCAACCTGCAGCGCTTCTCGCCCGAAGCCTTGGCCGACCACCTCGCCAACATCAGCGCGAAGGAAGGCGCCAATGTCGCGCCCGAAGCGCTTGCTCTGATCGCGCGCGCCGCCGAAGGCTCCGCCCGCGACGGCCTTTCCATTCTCGACCAGGCGATCGTGCAGGGCGCCGGCGATGGCGGCGGCAAGCAGGTCACTGCCGAACAGGTCCGCGACATGCTCGGCCTCGCCGACCGCTCGCGCGTGCTTGACCTGATGGACCGCATCATCGCCGCCGACCACAAGTCCGCGCTCAACGAGGCGACAGCGCTTCTGGATCAGGGCGCCGATGCGCCGGTGCTGATCAAGGACCTGATGGACGTCGTCGTCGAAGTCTCCCGCGCGCAGGCGCTGAAGGACGACTACGTTTTCTCTGGCCCGTCCGAATGGGGCAAGCGCACCGTCGCGATGGCAGGGCAGGTCTCGCCCGCGCAGTCGGCCCGCATGTGGCGGCTGCTCCTGCAAGGATTCGAGGATTGCGCCCGCGCGCCCGATCCGCCGTCCGCAGCCCAGATGGTGGTGTTGCGCCTTGCCGCAGTCACAGGCCTGCCGTCGCCTGAAGACGCGGCGCGCATGCTGGCGGGCGGGGCCGCTGTGCCGGGCCCAAAGTCCCAGCCTGAACCGTCCCGCGCGCCCGAGCGTGCAGACGCCCCCTCCGCCACTGCGCCACCGCCTCCGCCGCCCGTCCGGCCGCCACCCGCGCCGCCACCAGCACACGACGATGATCACGGCGAGGTCGTGCGGCTCTCATCCCTTCGCGAGATCGTCGCTGAACTTGATGCACGCCGTGAGATTTCGCTGAAGTATGAGATCGAGCGCTTCGTGCGCCCGGCCGAGATCGATTTCGGCCATTTCCGTTACACGGCCGCGCCGAACGCGCCGAACAACCTCTCGCAGCGCATCAAGGACTGGCTCGAAGATGTCACCGGCGTCGAATGGGAAGTGCTGCAGTCGACAGACGGCGCGGCAGAAAGCGTCAAGGAGCGCCGGACCCGTCGCGGTTCGGAGAAGCTGCAATCGGCTGCAGCCATCCCGCGTATTGCCGAGGCGCTGCGACTTTTCCCTGGCGCGCAGGTGCTGCGTGTTGACGACGCAGAGCAGGCCGACGACCTTGATGATCTGGCGCCGCAGCACAACGTGATACATGTCGACTTCGGCATGCGTGAGCGTGCCGAGGAAATGATCCCAGACCCCGACGAGCGTGAGGACGACGAATGAAAGACCTGTCCGACATCATGCGCCAGGCGCAACAGATGCAGCAGCGCCTGCAGGAAGCGCAAGAACGCATGGACCAGCTCACGGCGGAGGGTTCCTCCGGCGGCGGCATGGTCAAGGTAACGCTGAAGGGCAAGGGCGAGCTTCACGCGCTCAACATTGACCCGTCCATCATGACTCCGGGCGACAAGGAAATGGTCGAAGACCTCGTCAAGGCCGCGCATTCCGACGCCCGCCGCAAGCTGGATGATGCGATGGCTGACGCCATGAAGCAGGCCACGGGCGGCCTCGGCGGCATGCTCCCCGGCTTCAAGCTGCCGTTTTGAGCGGCGCTGCGGGACGGACGATGAAGGCGGCCGACTGGATCAAGCACGGCGTCGTCTTCGTGGCGGCGATCTTCACCGTCTGGCTGTCTGGCGTCGTGCCTGTGCTGATCCTGCAGCCAGGGCCGTATGCCGGGCAGACGGCGATGCAGGTCTTCGCCCAGATGGGCGCGGTCGATGTCTCCGGCCTCCTGCGCGCCTGGCCCATCTTCGGCGCGCTCGCGATCTGCCAGGCGCTGACATTCCACTATGTGAAGAGATGGACGACGCCGATCTTCCTCATCGGCGTGTTCGCGCTCGGCTTCCTGATGGCATGGCGCTACTGGACGACCTACGCGTGAGGCTTGCTGACTAGGCCTGCGGCTTCCTGTTCTTCAGCCGCTCCACTGCAGCCGAGCCCTCGACCTTCGGCATGCGGGTTGGGCTCACATGCGGAGCCGACTTTGGCGCCTCCTTCATCGGCGAAGGCCGCATCCGCCGATAGATGCGCAGCACCAGAACACCAAACAGGATCACCGCGCCACTGAAGAACACGACCGGCCCCCAGACCGGATGCAGCGCGATGTCGAATACGAAATCCAGCCCGCCCGGTATGAAGGCCAGGGTCAGCAAGACAACCGGAATTGCGACTGCCAGGACGGCGAGAATGATTTCGTGCGGCTTCAGATCCATGGTCTCAAGGTACGCGCTGGAGGCTGAGGAGGGAAGCTCAGCAATGTGTGAACGGCGCTACTTCGCCACGCCCAGATGCTTCTCAAGGAACTCCGCTTCCTTGCGCGAATAGAACAGCCGGTTCTTCAGCTTGCGCCAGCCATGCCCCTCGTCAGGAATGCGGATGAATTCCGCTTCCACGCCGTTCTTGCGCAGCGTGGTCACCATGATCTCGGTCTCCGCGATGTCGATGCGCGGGTCCATGACGCCGTGCGAGTAGAGCATCGGCACGCGAATCTTGTCCGCGATGGTGATGGGCGAGATCTCCGTGTAGAATTTCTTCCACTCCGGATCGGCGATGTCGCCATACTCGATCAGGTCTGACGCTTTCAGTCCCGGCGAGGCGACCTCCAGTCCGGTCACCCAGTTGCCGACGCCGAACAGCGATACGCCCGCCTTGAACGCGTCAGGATAGGCGCCGGTCACGGCGTTCACCATGTAGCCGCCATAAGAGCCGCCGGACACCGCCGCACGGTCCGCATCGACCCGGCCGTCCTCCTTCAGGAAGGCGAGCATGTCGACAAGATCGCGCACGCTGTCGAGCCGCTTCTTCTGGTCATCCAGCATCACGTAGGTGCGGCCAAAGCCGGTCGAGCCGCGGACGTTCGGCGCGAACACGGCGATGCCGCGGTCGACATAGTACTGGGCGTTGGCGTCGAAATTCGCCATCGACTGCCCCGTAGGCCCGCCATGCACGTCGAACAGCACGGGCGGCCTCGCGCCACCCTTCATCGAGGCGGCGTCCGGCAGGTAGAGCAGGCCCTGCAGTTCCACCCCGTCGCGCGCCTTCATCCTCACCGACACAGGCTTCACCAGCCGCTTCGCATCGAGCCCGGCCAGGCTTCCCGCGAACGCGGTGTTCGTCTTGCCCGTCGCAAGGTCGAGCACCATGATCTCGCCAGGCGTTGCGTAGTCGCTGATATTGATCGCCAGTTTCGAACTGCCCGTGTCGCACGACAGCCCAAACACTCCATCGGGCAGTTTTGGCAGCGCGACAGCCTTCTTCGTCGCTCGCTCTTCCACGTGCAGCTTGAAGAATCCGTCCTCATTGGTCGACCAGGCGAGCCATTTCCCGCCTGTCCCGCACAGGCTGACATTCTGGATATCGTGCGGCGCTTCCTTCACGACGCTCACCGCGCCCGAGGCAACGTCGTAGTAGGACAGCGCCAGGAATTCGCGGCCTTCATTGCTGGCGAAGTAGAAGCCCTTGCTGTCGGGCGTCCAGGCAAAGCCGCCATCCGCGTGGTTAGCCCGAACCTCCGGCGCGGCTATCGTCTTCAGCGACTTGCCCGGAATATCAAGCAGCATCAGCTTGTCGGAATCCTCGCCCACGCCTTCGCTCACAGTGGCAGATTTTCCGTCCGGCGAGATCGATCGCACCAGCGTCGCAAGCTTGCCCTGCGCCAGCAGTGTCGGCGGCCCTTCGGGCGAGCCCATGTAGATGTCGAAGTCCGTCCCGTTGCGCTCGGGCGAGGCATACAGCAGCGACTGCCCGTCCGGCAGGAAGCCGCCGAACACGCGGAAGCCCCCGTCCTTCGCCGCGATCAGCTCCTGCTCCACCGCGCCATCCACGGTGACGAGGTTGTAGCTCTCCTGCTCGTTGCCGTTGTTGTCTGCCCCGTAGAGGATCGACGTCGAATCCGGCGACCATTCGAAGAAGGTGATGCCGTTGCCAAAGGTCAGCTGACGCGGCTGCCCGCCTTCTGCGGAAACCACCCACAGCTGCGGCAGGCCGGTGATCCGCCAGTTGAAGGCGATGCTCTTTCCATCCGGCGAAATCTCCGCCCCGCCTGCGCCCATCGCCAGCACGTAGCGCGCAATGTCCGCAGGGTCATCGCCGGCGCGCCCGACCGTGAGCGGTGCATCTGTCGGCTCAATGGCCGCAATCGACATGTCCGCGCCTTTGGCTCCGCCATAGGTGGCCGTCTTTGCTTCAGCCGGCGCGGCCGGCGCCGGCGCTTGCGCGCTGCAGGCAGCGAATGCCGATACGGATGCGAGCAGCAAGGCAAGACGGATCATGACGTATCTCCCGAAGCACGCTGCAAGCTATCTGTTTCGGAAGCGATTGCCAGTGTTGCGAATGTCGCTCAGCACGTTTGATCAAGGATGCGCGCGCATCGTGCGGCGATAACTATTGCTGCCCCCGTTTTTCAGCGCGACCTGTTTCATCTACCAGCGCAGAACGCGTGACCCGGCGATCGCGCCTGCGACCACAGTGAGCGCGACGCCGACTGAGTACCACACCGCCACGAAGGGAGCTGTGTTCTCGTCGCAATGCAGGCCGTAGACCGTCGCGGAGACGCCGCCCGCGAGCAGGCCGGCGGCTGCGCCCGCGAGTGCGGTCCGGGTCGGGGCGAAGCGGCGCATCGTCCAGAGGATCGCGGCAAGACCCGGAAGCGCTAGCACGAAAATCAGCAAGGGGCAGGAGTCCCAGCTGCCGCCCATGATCGCGGCGGGCATTTGTTCGGAAGGCATCGTCATCAGCTGAGCTGCGGCCAGAGCTGCGATCGCGGCCGCGCAGGCTGCAGCGATCGTCCAGCCAAGGCGCCCATTGGCGCCCGGTCGCGAGAGACGCTCCGCCAGTAAAAAGCCCGCGGCTCCAAGCCCGACCGTATAGATCGCCTTCATCCAGAATGTCGGGTCGGCGAATGCGTCAGGCAGGTCCGGTCTGAAGCCGATCCACGGGACCATGATCACGAGGGCGGCGGCCGCTCCCGCGAGCGCCAGCGCGGAGAGGCGCCTGGGCAATACGCCCCGATCCACGGGGGCCGCATCGCGGGCGAGGAGGGTGATCAACTCATCAGTTTTCATCGCGCGCCCGCCTCATTAGAAGTTGCAGGCTGCGATGGATCGAAACCTTGACGGCCCCTTCGGTCATCCCCGCCTTGCGAGCAGCCTCGGCGTGGGAGAGGCCGGCGATCTTCACGTCCTCCAGAAGCGAACGCTGCTTGTCCGGAAGCGTGGAGACAAGTTTGCCGAGATCGTGTCGCGTCGCCGCTTCGTTGCTGTCCTCGCTGGCGAAGAGTTCGGTCGCCTCGTCGAGAGGCTCGGTGCGGCGGATTCGGTTGCGGCGATACCAGTCGATCAGCTTGTAACGCGCTATGGCGTACGCCCATGATGTGAAGGGTTGTGAAGTGTCGTAGGTCTCGCGCTTGAGATGGATGGCCAGCAGCGATTCCTGCACGAGATCCTCCAGGTCGGCGGCGCTGCGACCCATCTTGCGAGCCAGGAAGCCCCGCAGATAAACGGCCAGCGTTCCCAGCATCTCGCCATGCGCGGCGGCGTCTCCGCCAAGGCCACGAAGCATCAGCGCTTTCAAACGGGCTTCGATATCCGATGCCAAGCCGAGGTCCGCCCAAGCACCGCCCCGTCACCATTCGCAGGGCAGTCGCATCTGTGTAGCGGAGCCTTGCAACGCTTGTCACGCGCCCATCAGATGCCAGCGTACCACTCATAGCCACGATCTTCCCAATAGCCCCCCTTGCCGCGGCCGAAAGAATCGAGACGTTCGACCATCTCGATGCGCATGAGGTATTTGGCGTGCTTGTAGCCGAGCTGCCGTTCGACACGCAGGCGAAGCGGGGCGCCGTGCGCAACATCGAGCGGCTGGCCGTTGAGGTTGTAGGCCAGGATCGTCTGCGGGTGGAAGCCGTCAATCAGGTCGATGCTCTCGTAATACATGTCGGCGCCGCCGCCATAGTTGTCAGCGCAATGCATGACCGCGAAGCGTGCGTTGGGCTTGAGGCCCGCTGTCTGGAGGAGCGGTCCAAGCTGCGCGCCTTGCCACTTGCCAATTGCGCTCCAGCCCTCGACGCAGTCGTGGCGGGTGATCTGAGTGCGGGCAGGCAGCGCGCGCAGGTCTGCAAGCGAGAGGTCGAGCGGCCGCTCGACCAGACCGTCGATGCGTAGGCGCCAGGCGTTGAAGTTGCCGGAAGCCAGCGCGTTGTAGGCGGGTGTGTTCGGATTCTTCGTGCCATTTGCCTTGAAGACGGGCGAGATGTCGCGCTCCGAGAACTCGCGCGCCAGCGGCTGGCCGAACATCAGCGCGCGCTGGGCGGACATGGTGAGGCTTTCGCCGGCGCTGAGGAAGTTCCGGAAGCCTGGCGAAGCTGAGAGGGCGTCACATCCGGTGAGGGCGAGGCCGCCCAGAGTGATGGCCCCGCCGGTCAGCAGCGTGCGGCGGGTGAGGAAGTCTTTCACGACGTGTGCTCCGAGGCGGCGGGTGCGGGCGGGACAGTGAACTTGCCCGTGATCATCGAGCGGATCTCGTTCCAGGCGCCTGCAACGACAACCTCGACGAGGTGGATTATCAGGAAGGCGACCAGCAGGTTGGCCGCGATGAAGTGGAGCGAGCGCGCCGATTGGCGGCCGCCGAAGATGTCGAGGAAGACCGGCGCGATGGCGTTGAAGCCGGGCGACATGGTCAGGCCGGTGAAGATGATCAGCGGGAAGAGCACGAAGATCACCGCAACATAGGCAAGCTTCTGCAGCGTGTTGTAGCGCTTCGCGGCGGGGCCGGTGATGCGCTTGAACTGGGCGTGATGGACGATCTCCTCCCAGAGATGACGCGGCTTGAGCTCGGAGCGTTCCGGCAGGATGTCGCGCGCGAAGTGGCGGTTTATCAGGCTGAAGGCGATGTAGAGTGCGCCGTTGATGACCAGCAGCCAAGCGAAGAAGAAGTGCCAGTTGCGGCCTGCAGCGAGATCGCGATGGTTGGGCAAGGTGAGGAGGTCGGGGAAGCCGCCAGGGATGGACAGCCATGGCGTGTCGAAGTTCGCGCCCGCCTGGCCCCAGTAGAGCATCGGGTGCGCATTGAAGATCTGCAGGCCGCTGAGCAGCAGCAACAGGAAGCACAACGCGTTGATCCAGTGCGCGATGCGCACGATCCGGGTGTGGCGGTAGACGATCTCGCTCGTGGGCTGGGCGGTCATGTTCGTGCTCGAAGATAGAGTGCGCCGGGACGCCCGGATGCGTCGGAGGGGAGTTGGCCGGGCGTCCCGACGGTCAGCGTCAGTTTCCGGCCGGTTTCATCGGATCGGCCTTCATCGCGTCTGACGCCATCGGATCGGCGGGCTTCATCGGGTCAGCCGCCATTGCGTC
>JBBAUA010000004.1:41678-73917 GCA_040398465.1 Hyphomonadaceae bacterium
GCGTCCGACGCCATCGGGTCAGCGGGTTTCATCGCATCGGTCGCCATCGCGTCCGGCTTCATCGCATCAGCAGCCATCGGATCTTCGGCGGCCGGAGAGCAGGCGGCGACCGAGAGAGCCAGCGCGGCGGCGGCGATCGAAGCAAAAAGTGTACGGGAGATCATGTTGTGTCCTTTGTGACTGTGCCGGAGCACGTGGGTTGAACGCGAAGAGGAAAGTCAGGCCTTGAGAGATGCGAGAATACGCCCGCCAGATACGCCCTGAAGCAGGATGGCGGTTCGGTAGGCGGGGTTGGTTGGCGCCGGGAGCTGGTAGTCAGCCGCCGCGCCATTCCATCCGCCGATACGGATCAGTTCGTGGACGACGTTGCGGTGAGGGAGTGTACGGCCGCCATTCTCGCCGGCCTGGATCGGCACCTGGACGGTGCGTGGATCGTAGCGGACGAGCCAGACGTCGGCGCCGCCGGACGGCGCCGGTGCGGATGCGATGGTGAGCTGATTGCCCGAGAGCGTCAGCGCAGGCGCGTTGGCGGGCAGCTTCGCGCCGTCAACCGCCCGGGTGAGCTCTGCGCGTTTGTTGCCGACGATATCGATGTGGCCGTTGATCACCACTTGCGGCGTGGCGACGAACTGGCGCTTCAGGCCGCCATTGGTGTAATCGTACTGGCGCTGCGTGTTTTCCCTGGAGGCGAATGTGTCCTTCCAGCCCAGCCTGTCCCAATAGATGACGCCGAAGCTGAGGACTAGGAGGTCAGGCCGGTCCGTGAGGGTGAGGATGTTCTCGTTGGCGGGCGGGCAGGAGGAACATCCCTGGCTCTGGTATAGTTCCACGACCGTCGGCGGCCCTGCGGAAGCGGTATTCGTGAATGCCGTTGCCGTCGCGAGCGCAAAGCCCACGGCTGCGACCACGGGAAGGGCAAACAGAAGCCTGGAGTTGAATGGCGACATGGCACCCTCTTGCGCCACTGCGGCGCGTTCAGAAGGTCATTCGCGCCGGAGTGGCGCGCGGTTACAGGCTCCGCGCAGAAAAAGTTGCCGGAACGGGCGGCGAGCCAGAGACAGCAAAACGGCCGCTGTTTCCAGCGGCCGCTTCGGTCTGATCTCAGGTGTGCGCCTAGCGCGTGCCGTTGGCCGTGTTGGCCGGTGTCGGCAGGGGCTGCGAGACAGTGGGGTTTCCGCCAAGCGCGGCGTGCAGGATGATCCACTGCTCGAGGCGGGCGCGGTTGTTGGCGATGAGGTTGGCTTCCGCCACCTCGGCGTTGTCGCGGACGGTGAACAGGTTGAGCAGGCTTTCCGAGCCTTCCTGGTATTTCAGCTCGCCGAGGCGGAGCACTTCCTGGGCGGCGTCGGAGGCCTTCTGCAGCGCCACGTTGCGCGATCCCAGCGTGTTGAACTGGTCGATCGAGGCGACGATGTCGCCATAGGCGTTGATGATCGTCTGGCCGTAGCGCTCCAGCGCCTGGCGCTCCTGCGAGGAGGCAATCTTGATGCGCGCGTCGATGGCGCCGCCGTCGAAGATGGTCTGCGCCAGCGAGATGCCGATCGATAGGGCGAGGTCGTCGAAGCTGAACAGGTCGGACGCCGTGTTGAGCGCCGTGTTCTGCAATCCGGCCGCGAGGTTGGCGTCGAGCTGCGGCCACGGGCCCAGTTCGGCGATGCGCGTGTTGGCGAAAGTCTGGATCATCGCGAGCTCTGCTGCGACCACATCCGGGCGCGAGCGCACGGTGAGTTCGGGAAGGCCGAGCGGCGGCGTCGCCGGCGGCTGGGGCAGGGCGCCGCCAAGCGTCAGCTTGTTTTGCGGGAAGCGGCCGAGTGCGATTTCGAGCGCCCGAACAGCAGAGCGAAGCGAAGCTTCGGACGCGAGGATCGAATCCTCGGCCTGGGCGAGACGCGATTCACCCAGCACCAGTTCGTCGCGCGCGATCGAGCCGGCGTCGAAGCGGGTCTGCGTGATGCGGAAAGTCTGGCGCTGCCGCTCAAGCGAGCGGCGGTCGAGTTCGAGCTGCTGCTGCTGCTCGATCACGGTGAAGTAGGCGCGCGCGACCTGCGCTGCGATCTGGCGGCGGGTCTGCTCGTAAGTGGCTTCGGTCGAACGCAGGCCGGCGGACGATGCGGTGATCGAGGCCGAGAGGTCGCCCATGATATCGACGTCATAGCGGCCGGTCAGCGCGAAGGAGTAGCCGACATCGCTGGCGCTGGAGTTCAGTGCGCCGCCATCCGTGGCGCTAGCGCCGATGCTTGCGCCAAGCTGCGGGAAGAGGCGCGAGCGGGTTTGCTGCAGCGAGGCTTCCGACTGGCGGACGGATTCAATTGCGGCGCGAAGCGTGCGGTTGTTCTCGAGCGCTTCCTGCACATAGGCGATCAGCTGCGCGTCCTGGAAGATGCTGTAGTCGGCGACGGCCGCGGCGGGATCGCCGGTCATCGGCGCGACGGTCCAGTCAGCGGGCATGCCCGCGCGCTTCACGGCCATGGCCTCGAAGGCTGGTTCTGCGATGGGGAGGTGGCCGCAGCCGGAGAGGAGTGCTGCGAGAGCGCCCACGGACACGCCGCGGGTCATTTTCTTGTCAATCATGTCTCAGCGCCTGGATTGGGTCTAATTGAGCTGCACGGCGGGCAGGAAAAAAACCGAAGATCACACCAACGGAGGCCGCCGCCCCCAGTGCAGTCGCGATGATGACGGGGGAGACCATCATCGGCGCGTTGGCGATCTGTGCATACGCGAAGACGCCGCCCCATCCTAGCGCCATCCCGATCACCCCCCCGAGGGTGCAGAGTACGATGGCCTCGAACAGGAACTGGAGAAGAATGTCGCCGCCACGCGCCCCGATGGCCATGCGCAGGCCGATCTCGCGGGTTCGCTCCGTAACAGAGACAAGCATGATATTCATGACACCGACGCCGCCGACGATCAGGGATACCGCAGCCGTGAATGCGAGCAGCATGCTCATCGTCTCGGCCGCGGCGGCCCGCTGCTTTATCATGTCGGCAAAGTTAACAACCGCGAAATTATCGCTGTCGCCCGGCGAGATCTTGCGTCTTTCGCGCATCAGAGCGGTCACTTCCTCCTGCGCTTCCATGACGTCGTAGCCGTCCTGGACCAGCAGCTGGATGCGCGAAACATGGCGGGAAACCCAACGATTTCCGCCGGTAATCCGGTTACGGACCATGCTGAGCGGCGCGATCATGGTGTCGTCCCGGTCCATGCCCATGCCGCCGCCGCCGGATTGTCCCTTGGACTCCAGAATACCTATGATCTCGATGGGGACACTGTTCACGCGGATGCGCTCGCCGATGGCGCTGCCTCCCGGAAACAGGTTGGCCGCCGCCGTCTTTCCGAGAACGGCCACTGCCGCGCCGCTCTGGACCTCCTGGGCCGTGAACTCGCGGCCTTCGGATACGCGCCAGTTGTTGACCTCGAAGAAGCCTGCATCTCCGCCCTGGATGTTGGTCACCCAGTTCGCCTCTTCGGAGACCGCGCTCGCCTGTTGGGAGAGTACGCCGGTGGCGGCGACGACGAAGGGGAGTTCGCCAATCGCGGCGACGTCGGATTCGGCAAAAGGCCGGCCGGAGCCGCCGCCCTGGTTGCGACCGCCGCGGTTCATGTTGCCGGGCTGAAGGTTGAGGACGTTCGCGCCGACGCTGGAAATCTGCGCCTCGATCTGGGCCTTTGCGCCTTCGCCGATCGACATCATCACCATCACCGAAGCGACGCCGATGATGATTCCCAGCATTGTCAGCAGGCTGCGCATGGGATTCGAAAACAGCGCTTCCGTGGCCGAGGATGTGGCGACGCCAACCTTCATGTCCGGCCTCCCGCCGCTTGCCTGGGCTCAGTCGCTCGTTTCAGTTCGGGATGCGCGCTGTCGGATTCAATCCTGCCGTCCCTGAAATGAATCTGGCGGCTGGCGTATCCTGCCACCTCGTTCTCGTGGGTGATGACGACGACCGTGATGCCCTGCCGGTTGAGGTCCTGCATCAGGTGCATGATCTCATCCGTGGTCTTCGTATCGAGCGCGCCCGTCGGTTCATCGGCCAGCAGGATGCGAGGGCGGTTGGACAGGGCGCGAGCGATGGCGACGCGCTGTTGCTGGCCGCCGGAGAGCTGCATCGGCCTGTGGTCCATGCGCGTGCCGAGGCCGACGAGTTCAAGGCACTCCTTCGCGCGGGCGTCGATGTCGCCGACATCCTTGCGCGCGTAGCGCAAGGGGAGGCGGACATTCTGGAACGCATCCTGGCGGGCCAGCAGGTTGAACTGCTGGAAGACGAAGCCCAGCGTTTCGTTTCTGAGATCCGCAAGTTCGTCGCGCGACATCTCCGAAAGGGCCCGCCCGTTGATCCACATTTCCCCCGAGGTCGGCCGATCGAGCGCTCCGATGAGATTCATCAGCGACGACTTGCCTGAGCCGGACGGACCCATGATGGCGACGAACTCGCCCGCGTGGATGTCGAGATCGACGCCGTCGAGCGCGCGCACTTCCTGGTCGCCCATCCGGTAGATCTTCGAAAGATTCCGGCAGGAGATGATTGGCCTGACTTCCGTCATTGGGGTCAGGACCGCGCTTGGGTCTGGCCGGACGCCTTGTCGGCCGCATTCGCGCGCACCACGAAGACATCACCTTCTTCGGCGCCGCGGATGATCTGCGCGTTCTCGCCGTCCGAGATGCCGATGGTCAGCGTGGCGCGTTCGAGTTCGCCTGCTGCATCGAGTTTGTAGACGGTGACGCGCTTCTGCGACTGCATCTCCGAGCGGAGCTTGGCGACGGCGTCGTACTCATCCGCATTGAGGTTGCGGCGGAACACGGACTCCTGCGTCTGCTGCATCTTGGCGAAGCGCTCGGAGCTGGCCTGCTGCTGCTGGATGCTGGGAGGAGGGCCGAAGCCGCCGCCGCCGACAATGGTTGCGCCGCCAGCCGGCGCGCCGCCCGGGGCGCCGCCGATCGAGGCCATCGCCTTCTGCATCTCCGTGCGCATCTCATCGATGATCTTCTGCGCGCGCGCATCGTCGATGCCGGCTGTCTTGAGGATTTCCTGGAATTGCTGTCCACCGCCCGGTCCGCCGCGGCCGCCGCCACCCCCTGCGCCGGGCGGTCCGCCTTGTCCGGGGGTGCGTTGTCCGCCCTGGCCGCTGGCCTCGTCGGCTGCGCGGAAGGCGTCCGTGATCTCTTTCGGCAGCTGCGGCTTGGTCGCGTCCTCATCGATGCGCAAGACATCCTGAACGCGATCTGCGGTGATCTCGGCATTGGCGGTCATTCCCGGGAGGAGACGGCCGTTCGGGTTTCGCGCGTTGACCACGACGGTGTAGGTGACGACGTTGGCCGACTCCGCACCAAGCTGGCGAACCTGCACCACCGAGCCCTGGAAGCGTTCGCCCGGGAAGGCGTCGACGGTGAACACGACCGGGTCGCCATTGTCGATGCCGCCGATGTCGGACTCGACGACGTTGGCCTCGATCTCGATCTGTGAGAGGTCAGCAGCGACGGTGAAGAACTTGGCGACCGACTGCGAGGACTGCACGGTCTGGCCGACCTCCACCGCGCGGTGCAGGACGACGCCGTCGATCGGGGAGCGAATCTTGGTGCGCTCCAGCTTGGTGAGCGAGTCCTGCACCGTGGCGCGCGCCGTCTCCAGGCCGGCGAGTGAGGACTTCAGCGACACCTCCTCCGTTTGCACGGCGAGCTGGGCATTCTTGAAGGCCTGCTCTGACTGCTCCATCGCCTGCGTGGAGGTCGCTCCTTCTGCATAGAGAACTTTGGTGCGCTCGTAGGTCCTGGACTGGATGTCGAGATCGAGCTTGGCGCGCGCGATCGACGCGCGGGAGTTGTCTACGGACGCCTGCGACTGCTGCATGCGTGCGCGGTTCTGGTCGAGCGTGTTCTGGAAGGTCTCGGGGTCAACTTGCGCGAGCACCTGGTTCTTCTTCACCGTGTCGTTGAAGTCGACATAGATCGCCGTGATCCTGCCGGAGACTTCGGAGCCGACCTCGACCTTCTCGCGCGGCTGCACGGCGCCCGAGGCGGTGATGACGCGGGAGACGTCGCCCTTGTCGACCTTCACAGTCTCATAGGCGTAGGCGCCCGGCGCCGCAGAGGCGCCGCCGCCCATCATCATGGCGCCGGCCCCGATCGCGACAATGACCGCGCCTGCAATCCCGATCATCAGTTTCTTGTTCATCTCGATCTTTCCGAACGTTCGCAGCAAGCCCTGGGCGATGACGATAAGTCCATTTGGGCCTTCATACGCGGATTTAAGCGAAGGGCGCCTGCTATTCCGTCGGGGTCTCACGGAAATTTCAGGCAGGTAACAAGCTGTCGCAAGGCCATGTTTTCAAGCGTCTTGGTCGCATACAGCGTTTGAGCGACGGTGTTTGACGCGCCCCTTCCCTAGGGGATAATGCGCGTGGGGCGCGAGTGTTGGCGGCAGACGGGCGTAAGCATGACGGGACTGGACACACGGCGGTATGCGCGATGCTGCTGCTGAAGGATGTCTCGCGTGGTGCTGGCGGCGGGATGCTGCTGAGCAGTGTTTCGCTCGAGATTGCGGCTGGCCGGCCTACGGGTATCGTGGGGTTGCCGGATGCCGGGCGTGAAGCGTTCGCACGCCTTGTTTCGGGCGCGGACCGGCCGCAGGCGGGCGAGATCAGGCTGGGCGGCGAACACATCTCGAAAGCGAAGGGCGCCAAAGGCCGGGTGCTGCGTGTAGGCCCGTCGGGCCTGCCTGCGTCGGGCCAGAAGGTGGGGCGCGTGGCCGGACGCGAGGTTGCGGCGCTGGCGGGTCTGTCCGCGCGGGTGGAAGACAAGCTCTCTAGCCTGTCGGCTGTGCAGCGGATGAAGCTTGCGCTTGCGCAGGCGGTGGCGGCGCGCCCGGCATTGCTGATCATCGACGGACCGACCGCGCAGTTTGATCCCGTTGCGAGCGATGAGCTGCTGCTGGCCCTGCCTGGACTGCTCGCGCAGGCGACAGGCGTTGTCGTCTTGCTGGCGGCAAGCGCGGGCGAAGCGCTGGCGCTTAACGGCGATATCACCGTGGTCGCGGGCGGGCGTGTGATCCAGTCAGGCCGTGCAGATGAGGTGGCGGCGCATCCGGTGAATCTTGCCAGTGCGATCGCCACGTCCTGGCCGCAGCTCAACACGCTGGCGATGACGGCCCGCGACGGGCGATGGCTGCTGGCTGATGGCTCGCGTCTGCAATTGCCGGAGAGCGTCGCACTGCCGTCGGAGGGCGTGTGCACGCTGGCCTTTCACCCGGAGGATGTGGCGCTGGAACGCGCAAGCGCCGCATGTCTGCGCTTTGTGGTGCGGGCGGCTGCGCCTGTGCGTGGCGGCTACCTGCCGGTGACTTTTGCGGGCGCGCGTTGGATGTGCCCGCTGACATTCACCGCGCCGCATGCGGGCGTGCTGCTGAACGCGTTTGTCGATCGGTCGCGCCTGATGATGTTCGATGCGGCGGGCAATGCACTCTCGTGACTGCCCTGCGAACAGGCGCCGCGCCATTTTGCCGAACGTGACACTTCTAAGACGGGCAATCCTGCCCTAGCATTGGCGTCTACGGCTGATTGCGGGGAATACCGGGAATGAATCTTCTGCCTTTCGCGCTGCTCGCGTATCTCGTCATGCAGTTCGGCATCGCGTTCTTCGCATCGCGCTTCATCAAGGTGGAAGCGGATTACTTCGTCGCCGGCCGAAAGCTGGGCGTGTTCGCCGTGGCGATGTCAGTGTTCGCGACATGGTTCGGCGCCGAGGCCGTGGTTGGCGCGTCTGGGGCGGTGGCGGAGCAGGGCCTGTCGGCCAGCAGCGCGGACCCGTTCGGCTATACTCTCTGCCTGCTCGCGATGGCGACCTTCATCGCCTTCAAACTCCGCGAAGCGGGCGTGATGACGTTCGTGGATTTCTTCCGCCAGCGCTTTGGCCCGACCGCCAACATGCTTGCGGCCCTGCTGAGCATTCCGAGCTCGCTGTTCTGGGCGTCGGCGCAGCTGCTGGCGCTGGGCTTTGTCGTATCCGAGGTCACCACGCTTGACCTGACGACATGCCTCGTCATCGCGACGGCGGTGATCGTCGCCTACACGGCCGTGGGCGGACTGTTCGGGGACGTGATCACAGATATCGTGCAAGGCAGCATACTCATCGTCGGGCTGGTGGTGCTTTTGATCGCTGTGCTTGCGAGCCAGAATTTCTCCTTCGCCAGCATCACGCCCGAACAGCTGTCTTTCATCGCTCTGGACGAGACCGGCGCGCCCGTCAGCCTGCTTGCAACGCTCAACACTTGGATGATCCCCGTTGTCGGCTCGCTTGTGGTGCAGGAGGCGATCTCTCGCTTTCTGGGCGCCACGTCGGCCTCAGTGGCGCGGAGGGGATGCTATCTTGCGGCAGGGCTCTACCTTGTGATCGGATCAATTCCGGTGATCATCGGACTGCTTGGCGGCGCGGCGGGGTTCGTCCCGGACGGTGGAGCGGACCAGTTCCTGCCGCAACTGGCGCAGCAATATCTCGACCCGGTGCTCTACGTGATCGTCATGGGCGCGCTGGTGTCGGCGATCCTTTCGACGGTGGATACGACGCTGCTTGCGATCTCCGCGATTGCGACGCGCAACCTGGTGGAGCCTATGGCGCCCAACCTGTCGCAGAAGAGCCGCGTGCGCGTGGGCCGGGTGATCACGGCGCTGACCGGCATCGCAGCGTTCGCCACCGCGGCTTCGGGCGAGAGCATCCAGGGGCTGGTGGAAATCGCTTCGTCCTTCGGCTCGGCGGGCATCGTTGTCGCGCTGATGTTCGGCCTGCACTCGAAGCTGGGTGACGAGCGCGCGGCAGTGGCGGCGCTGCTGACCGGGCTGACGATGAGCTTCTTCGGTAATGGCGTGGTGTCGTGGGGCTACAGCCTGTTCGCCGGCGAGGAAGCCGCGGCGGCGCTGCCATGGTACTTCCAGGCCAATGACGAGAGCGGCTATGTGCTGGCCGTTCTAGCAGCGCTGGTGGCATATGTGGGCGTGGCGCTCGTGACGGCGCGTGGGGCGCGGCCGGTGGCGGCGGAGTAACTACCGGCAGATCAGTCCTCATCCGCATACGGATCCGGACCGCCGTCTGCTATCCACTCATCGATCCGCGCCGCGAGAACCGGCAGCGGCACGGAACCAAGCTGCAGCACCGTGTCGTGGAAGAAGCGGATGTCGAACTTCGCTCCAAGCGCGGCCTCGGCCTTCGCCCGCGCTTCGACGATGGCCATCTCGCCGAGATAGTAGCTCAGCGCTTGTCCCGGCCAGGAAATGTAGCGGTCGACTTCGGTGGTGACTTCGTGTGACGCAAGAGCGGTGTTATCGAGCATGAACTGGATGGCCTGGTCGCGGCTCCAGCCCTTTGCATGGACGCCGGTGTCGACGACGAGGCGGGCGGCGCGCCACATCTGGTAGCTCAGCATGCCGAAGACTTCGTAGGGCGTCTCGTAAATGCCCATCTCTTCGCCGAGCAGTTCGGTGTAGAGCGCCCAGCCTTCGCCATAGGCCGAGATGTAGCTGCGGCGGCGGAAGTCAGGCTGGCCTGTCTGTTCCTCGGCGAGCGGGATCTGGAAGGAGTGGCCGGGTGCGCTCTCATGGAGCGTGAGAGCAGGCAGCGAATACAGCGCGCGCGAGGGCAGGTTGTAGGTGTTGAGGAGATAGCCGCCGGAGCCGCCGCGGCCTGCGGTGTAGAAGGGGGCGATGTCGTCAGGCACGGAGCGGATGGCGAAGCGCGCGCGGGGCAGGCGGCCGAACCAGAGATGCGCCTTGCCGTCGAATGATTTCGCGATCCACGCGGCGCGGTTGAGCAGTTCTTGGGGTGTCTTTGCGTAGAATTGCGGGTCCGTGCGGAGGAAGGCGAGGAATTCCGGGAGCGTTCCGGTGAAGCCGGCGAGGGTCTTCTGCTCCTCCATGCGGGCGCGGATGCGGGCGACTTCCCTGAGGCCGATCTGGTGGATCTCGTCGGCTGTGAGGTTAAGCGTGGTGTATTCGCGGATCTGCGCGCGGTAGTACGCATCGCCATCTGGCAGGCTGGTAGCCGCGAGGTTGGTCGTGGTCCGCGGGAAGTATTCCGTCGTGTAGTAGGCGTGGACCTTTGCGTAGGCGGGGAAAACCTTTTCCGCGATGACCCTGCTCGCTTCTGCCTGCAGCGCGGCGCGGGTTTCGACCGGGATAGACTGGGGCAGATTGTTGAAGGGCTCGTAGAACGCGGACTGTTCGGGAGTCTTCTCGCCATAGGCGGCGATGATCGAGCGGTCTCGGGCCTCGAGCGTGATGCGGGGCGGGGTGAAGCCGCGGGCGAGGCCGAGCTTCATGTTGGCGGTCTCGTCGTCGAAATAGCGCGGCGTGTCGGCGAGGCGCGCGATGAAGGCGCGGGCCTGCGCTTCGTTGAGGAAGGCGCGCGGGGCGGACGAGGCGACGGTCGTCCAGAATGTGGTGTCCGCGTTGAGCGGCTTTTCGTGCTCGCGGAACTGGATGCGCAGGATGTTGATGGCAATCTGCTCGCGATAGATGCCGTAATTGATGCGCTCGTCGGCTGAGAGTGTGGCCGGGTCGATCGCGTTGAGGCGTTGCATCACGTCCTGCCAGTAGGCGAGGCGGGTTGCCTGCGTGGCCGAATCGACACGAGGCCAGGTGGAGGGGCCGGGCGCGGCGTCGCTTTCATCCTGCTCGCCGTCGGCCGGGTCTATGGTCTTGCGCCAGTCCCACTCGGCTTCGTAGATGGCGCGGAAGCGCTGGTCCGCAGTTGTTTCGGAGTTGCTGGCAGGAAGGCTGGAGCAGGCCGCGAGGCCTACGAAAGCGATGGCCAGGATTACGCGCTTCATCGACGTCCCCTTGGATCAAGCGGGAGCGTTCACTGGCGTGGCGCGGTCCGTCAAGCGTCCAGAAAGTCAGTCCCACAGACTGCCGGCAGCGGCGTGCACCGCTTCCGCGCCTTCGCTGAGGGCGCGGGCCGTGCCGGCCGCGCGAACGAGCGTATCGCCGGCGAAGTAGGAGGCGAGGGCAAGGGAGGCGCTGTCGTCTTCCTCGTCGCGCGCGGCGTGGGCAGAGCGGCAGAGGAAGTAGCCGCCGACGACGTCGCCTGCGAGCTTGAGATAGGTGGTAGCGGCGGCAAGTCCCTTGTCGCGGTTCGTGCTCATTTCGGCGACCATATAGTCGGTGGCGCTTTCGAGCGCATCTGCGCCCTGATCAAGGACGACGCCGAGATAGCCGAAGCTTTTATCATTGATGCGCGCGAGTTCTTCTGCGTGGGCGCGGATTTCGGCGATCATCGCGTGCATCGCGGCCCCGCCATCCATGGAAAGCTTGCGGCCCGCGAGGTCGATTGCCTGGATGCCATTGGTGCCCTCATAGATCGGCGTGATGCGGGCATCGAGATAGAATTGCGAGGCGGCGGTCTCGCCCATGAAGCCCATGCCGCCATGGATCTGCACGCCGAGATTGGTGACGTCGATGGCGCGATCGGTGGACCAGGCCTTGGCCAGCGGCGTTAGCAGGTCTTCGCGTGACTTGGCCTGTTTGCGCGCGGCTTCATCGGGGTGGTGTTCGGCGATGTCGGCGGCTGCGCCGCAGGCATAGCAGATGGCGCGGGCGGCCTGCACGTTGGCCGCCATGGTGAGCAGCATGCGCTGCACGTCGGGATGGCGGATGATAGCGACGGCGCCTTTCTCGCCCGGGATGGAGCCCTGTTTGCGATCCTTAGCGTAGGCGACGCCTGCCTGCAGTGCTGCCTCGCCGACGGCGACGCCCTCGAGGCCGACATTGAGGCGTGCCGAATTCATCATCGTGAACATGGCGGCGAGGCCCTTGTTCTCTTCGCCGACCAGCCAGCCCTTCGCGCCGCTGTATTCCATCACGCAGGTGGGGGAGGCGTGTATGCCCATCTTGTGCTCGAGGCCTATGCACTTGAACGCGTTGCGGTCGCCCAGCGAGCCATCCGGCCTCACGAAGAACTTCGGCGCGACGAAGAGCGAGATACCCTTGGAGCCGGGCGGAGCATCGGGCAGGCGCGCGAGCACCAGCTGGATGATGTTCTCCGTCATGTCGTGGTCGCCCCACGTGATGTAGATTTTCTGGCCGGATATGCTGTACGAGCCATCGCCGTTCGGCGTCGCCTTCGTTGTGAGCGCGCCGACATCGGAACCGGCTTGCGGTTCCGTAAGGTTCATCGCGCCGGTCCACTCGCCTGAGATCAGCTTCGGCAGATACATCTGCTGCAGCTCGGGCGAGCCATGGGCGAGCAGCGCCTCGATGGCGCCGAAGGAGAGCAGCGGGCAGAGGCCGAACGCCATGTTGGCGCCGTGGATCATCTCGAACACGGCGAGCGCCAGCGGTTTGGGCAGGCCCTGTCCGCCGAACGCTTCGGGGAAGGCGAGGCCCATCCAGCCACCCTCGACGAACTGGCGATATGCGTCGGCGAGGCCGGGCGCGGCGATCACGCCATTGTCGCCCAGCTTCGCGCCCGTCTTGTGGCCGATCGGATTGAGGGGAGCGAGTACGTCGCGCGCGAGCTTGTTCGCTTCGTCCAGGATCGGGCCGACGAGATCCGGATCGAAATTGGGGAAGGCGCCGGTGGCGGCCAGCTCATCGAGCCGCGCGATGCGGGCGAGGGTGTGGGTGATCTGCGGGATCGGGGCGTTGTAGGGCATGGCCGCTAGTTAGCGCGGCGCAACCGGCCTGTCATCGGGGACCGCCGGGCATGGGCCCGGCGGTCCAGAGAGTGCCGGCCCTCCATCAACGCATCAGGTTGAAGTCCTTGCCGTCCACGGTGATGGCCAGGGCTTTCCATTCGTTGGCGCGCTGGCTGTGCGGTTGAACGTCGACGGTGACGGTCTTGCCGACTTTCAGCGCTTCCTTCTGCAGGCCGCGGTCGACCATGCGTTGCAGGGGGGAAAGCCAGACTTCCTGTTTCTTGCCGGCAACGGTGACGAACAGGACGGCGTGGGGCTGTTCCCATTTCAGCTCGGAAATCGTGCCGGTGACTTTCTGCTGCTTCGCGGCGTCATAGGCGTCCCAGCCGTGATGTGCCAACGCGGTTCCGTTGATTGCCGTTGCGGCGACAGCGACAGCGGCGATGCTTGCAATGATGCGCATGGTTCATCCTCCTTGCGAGTTGCGCACCGACTTTAACACGGTGCGCCGGGCGCGTCGTTCACAAGATCGGGCGGCGAAGGCGCAACGGCTGTTACGGAGATCCAGGACCGGCTTGCGCCGGTTTGCCGGGCGGCAGCCCTGCGGTCCCGGCTTATTTCGGTCCGATCATCTTTTCCGGGCGCACCAGCTTGGTGAATTCGGCATCGGTCAGGTAGCCGCCGCCGACCGCTTCCTCGCGCAGGGTGGTGCCGTTCTTGTGCGCGGTCTTGGCGATCTTGGCGCATGCGTCATAGCCGAGGCGCTCGTTGAGGGCGGTCACCAGCATCAGCGAGTTCTCGACGCCCTTTGCGATGTTTTCGATGCGCGGCTCGATGCCGACGACGCAGTTGTCGGTGAACGAGACGGCGGCGTCGGCCAGCAGCCGGACGGATTGCAGGAAGTTGTAGGCCATCATCGGGTTGAAGACATTCAATTCGAAATGGCCTTGGCTGCCGGCAAACCCGATAGCTGCGTTGTTGCCCATGATGTGCGCGCAGACCTGCGTCATCGCTTCGCACTGGGTGGGGTTCACCTTGCCCGGCATGATCGACGAGCCCGGCTCGTTTTCCGGCAGGGCAAGTTCGCCGAGGCCCGCACGCGGGCCAGAACCGAGGAAGCGGATGTCGTTGGCGATCTTGAAGCAGCTAGCTGCTACCGTGGCGATGGCGCCGTGCGACATCACCATCGCATCGTGCGCAGCCAGCGCCTCGAACTTGTTCGGCGCGGTCTTGAAGGCGAGCCCGGTGATCTCGGCGATCTTGGCGGCGACGAGCTTGTCGAAGCCCTTGGGCGCATTGAGGCCGGTGCCGACGGCGGTCCCGCCCTGCGCCAGCTCCATCAGTGAGGGAAGCGTCGACTTGATCCGGGCGATGCCGTTCTCGATCTGCTTGGCGTAGCCGCCGAATTCCTGACCCAGCGTCAGCGGGGTTGCGTCCTGTGTGTGCGTGCGGCCGATCTTGATGATCTTGGCCCAGTCCTTCGACTTGGCCTTGAGTGCCGCATGCAGGTGCTCGAGTGCGGGGAGCAGGTCGGTGGAAATCTGCTCGGCGCAGGCGATGTGCATGGCCGTCGGGAAGGTGTCGTTCGACGACTGGCTCATGTTGACGTGGTCGTTCGGGTGCACGGGCTTTTTCGAGCCCATCACGCCGGCCATCATCTCGATGGCGCGGTTCGAGATCACTTCATTCGCGTTCATGTTGGATTGCGTGCCTGACCCCGTCTGCCAGACCACGAGCGGGAAGTGATCGTTCAGTTTCCCATCGATGACTTCCTGCGCGGCGACGACGATGTTCTTCGCAAGCTTTGCGTCGAGCTTGCCGAGTTCGAGGTTGGCTTCGGCGGCGGCGCGCTTGACGATGCCGAGAGCACGGACGACCGGGGCAGGTTGCTTCTCCCAGCCGATTTTGAAGTTGCCGAGCGAGCGTTGCGCCTGTGCGCCCCAATACCGGTCCGCCGCGACTTCGATCGGGCCAAAGGTATCGGTTTCGGTACGCGTCTTGCCGGCCATTGCGTGCAACTCCAGGGTCGATGTGTGCGCTGGGACTAGACCTGCCCAGCCGAGCGTTCAAGCGTCAAAGCGGCGGAGATTCGGAGGTTTTCAGTCTTCTTGCCGGCCGCGCTGTTCCAGAATCGGCCCGGCGGCCTATACGGGTCGGATATGTCCCGTTGAGAGGCCCGCTTGGACGCCGACGATCAGCCAGCCGCACCCTGGACGCGCCACGGCAAGGTGCGCGCACGGCTTGAGCAGGACGGCGCGCTCGAGATCGCTGTCGACGGTCTCACGACGCAGGCCAAATACTACAAACCCCTCCTGAAGGATTTCTTCCGCCTGCACTTCCGGGTGCGGCCGCGCTGGGGCGACTGGTCGGCGCACATCGCCATGGAGTTCACCGGCGACCCGCCGCACATGGATCTCGACAACCTCGCCAAGGCGATGCTGGATAGCGCGGTCGGATCGGCGTTCCACGACGATAGTCAGGTTGCGCGGCTGCTGGTGGAGCGGCGCGTCGCCGAGCGCGAGGGCGTGTGGATGCGGCTCGCGCCGATGGCCTGACCGAAGCATTGACGCACGCGGCATCTCACCGGGAATTGCGCGCGTGGAGCACGGCGGCGGTCGACAGGCCGGGGCGACGGAACTAGCGTACACCTTCGTTGATCCGGCTGCAGAGCAGGGCGCACGGAGACGACTCCGGCGTCTGTCCAAATGAAAACGCCTCGGGAGGGCTCCATGAAATTCGTCACTATTGGCGCATCGCTGGCCGCGATTGCGTTCGCTGCGATTGCCATGCCCGCGTCGGCCCAGCAGACGGCGCTGCCGACCTTCAGCGAGCTCAAGCCATGGGACCCGGCCTACAAGGCGCCGCGCACGGCGTGGGGCCAGCCGGACCTGCAAGGCATCTGGTCGACGGCCTCGCTCACCACTCTGACGCGAAATGCTCAGAACGGCACGCAGGGAATGGGGCTGGTGATCCCGCAGGAGAAGATCGACCAGATCACCGAGAATTCCTACTACAACGTCAGGTTGCGCAACGACAATGAGCGCACGCCCGAAACAGCCGGCGCAGGCGATGGCAAGGGCGGTGGCGACGTCAAGGGTTACAACAATTTCTGGATCGATCCGGGCTCCGAGTACGCCAAGGTCAATGGCGAGTACCGTTCGTCCTGGATCGTCTCGCCGGCCAACGGGCAGATCCCGTTCAACCGCACAGGCAATGCCGCTGCCGGCTCGCGCATGACGCAGGCGCGCGCATCGGAGAATACGGGACCGGAAATCCGCACGCTGGGCGATCGCTGTCTCGTCTCGTTCGCCAACCAGGGCGGACCGCCGATCACCAATGCGATGTACAACAACCATGTCCAGGTCGTGCAGACGCCCGACCACGTGATGCTGCAGATCGAGATGAATCACGACGCCCGCATTGTGCGCCTTAAGAAAGAGGACGAGTCGGAGCGAGAGCTTCCCGCCAACATCCAGCCCTGGTTCGGCGATTCGATTGGCTGGTGGGAGGGCGACACGCTGGTTGTCGAAACGCGTAATCTTCACCGCCTGCAGGCCCGCGGCCGCATTCCGCTGTCGCAGGAGGGCAAGGTCATCGAGCGTTTCCGTCGCGTATCGGATGTGGAGGTCGACTACCAGTTCGAGGTGATCGATCCCATCAGCTACACCGAGACGTGGAAGGGCCAGATGCCGATGCGCTCCAGCCGCGAGCCGATCTACGAATACGCCTGCCACGAGGGCAACCACGCGCTGCCGGGCATCCTTGTCGGCATGGCTCTCGAACTGGACACCGCGCTGGAGGCGGATGGGGAGTAGAGGCTCAGCCCCCCTTCCGCACGCCGCGCAGGAAGATCTGCACGGCGCGTCTCGCGCGGGTTTCGATCTGGTGGAGGGGCATGGTCGCGTTGCTGTCGAACATCAGGCGGAAGCCTGAGTCCTGCATCACCATCCCGAACAGCATGGCGGAGGCCTCGTCCGGATCTTCGATCGCGTACTGGGCGCGCACCGCGGGTGCGGAAAGCCACGTGGCGAGCAATTCGCGCGGGAAGCCCTTGGGCTTGGACGCCGTCATCAGCTCCGGATAGCGCCGGACTTCGGACACGATGAGCCGCATCAGCGACATCGAGCGCGGGTTGGTGAAGTGGCTCACCATCCGCACCAGCACGCCATAGAGCTCGACCTCGATGTCGTCGCCCGCTTCCGGCTGGGGGAAGCGCCCCATGTCGGCAACGTTCTCGATCAGCAGCGCGCCCAGAAGCTCAACCTGGCTCTTGAACTCCCGGTAAATGGTCTTCTTGGACATGCCTGCCTGGTGGGCGACCGCGTCCATCGTTGCGTGTTCGGGCATTCCATCGAGGAAGATCTTGCGGGCTGCGGACAAAATCCTTTCCCGGGCGGGCAGGACCTCGGCTGCTTCCTGTGGAATCTGCATCAACGCCTCGGCGGTCTTCGAAACGTGATCGGCTTAACACGATCACCATGTTTGCAGTGTATATCAGGATGATGTAGGGAAACGCCAGAGTTTCCGAGTTTGGGCAAGATGGACCTCCCCGATAAGTCCACGGCCGCCGGTCTGTTTTCGCCTGTTTTGGCAGGTGAATGCCGCGCGCGTCCGATTTATCGGCGGAATCTCCCATCAAGTTCCAGCCGGAAGCGGGGCGTGACTCCCGAAGATGGGGCATGCCCCCCGAATGCTCGCGGTGGTGTCGCAAAGCCGGGTTTCCGATCGTCCCGCGATCGGGATGCGCTTTTCGGGGCTCGCGGGAAAGCGACACGGCCTCCCTACGGACGCGCAAGGACATAAGATGACGAAACAGCGCACAACGCTCACCTCGCTCGCGGCGATTGCCGGCGCGGGGACGCTTTTCCTGGGACTTCACGCCTGCGGCCAGAAGCCTGCGCCCGCCGAAGAGGCCAGCGCGACTGCCATGGCCGCGTCCGCAGGGCAGGCGATGCGTGTGACGCAGATCGAAGCGCGCAACCTTGCCGAAGAGATCGTGGCCACGGGCCGTCTGGTCGTGCGCGAGGAAGCAGCTGTTGGCTCCGAACTTCCCGGTTATCGCGTCGCGGCAGTCTATGTGGACGAAGGCGACTGGGTGAAGCAGGGCCAGGCCATGGCCAAGCTCGACGATGCGCTGCTGCAGGCGCAGATCGCGCAGGCCGAAGCCACGCTTGCCACGCAGAAAGCCTCGCTCGATTTCAAGCGCAGCCAACTTGCACGCGCAGAAGCGCTGCAACAGGAAGGCGCATTCTCGAAGGAGCTGCTTGAGCAGCGCCGCATGGAAACCGCCGGCGCGGAAGCTTCGCTGGCCGCCTCGCAGGCGCAGGTCAACGAGATTAAGGTGCGACAGGCGCGCATGACGCTCCGCGCGCCTGTCGGCGGCATGGTGCTGCAACGCGCCATCCGTCCGGGCGACATCTCCGGCGGTGCAACGACGCCGTATTTCCGGATCGCGCGCGAAGGCCTCATCGAACTCGACGCCGAACTGCCCGACTCCAAGCTCGCCCTCCTGAAGGAAGGCAGCCCCGCCATGGTGACCCTCACCACTGGCGAGACAATCCAAGGCAAGGTCCGCTTCATCTCGCCGCGTGTTGATGCAAACACCAGCCTTGGCCGCGCGCGCATCCTGCTGCCGTTCGACAAGGGCCTGCGTCCGGGCAGCTTCGCGCAAGCGCGCTTCGGCACGACCGGCGCCGACGGCGTCGTCGCGGTTCCGGCGAGCGCCGTCCGCTACGAGTCGGGCGGCCCGTCCGTCATGGTCGTCGACGCCAATAACCGGGTAAAGCAGACGCCCGTGAAACTCGGCGAACGCACCGGCGATTACGTGCAGCTCATCGACGGACCGCCTGCCGGCACGCGCGTGCTGGCCGTGGGCTCCTCGTTCACGCTCGACGGCGACATCATCAGTCCGGTCGAGGATGGCGCCGGGCCGGCGCCGGCTGCTCCCGCTGCGAACTAGGGCGAGGGAAGAACAATGAACCTCCCGATTTCCAGCTGGGCCATCCGAAACCCGATACCGGTTGTGGTGGCCTTCACCCTCCTGATGGTCGCCGGCCTCTATTCCTACTCGCGCCTGCCGATCAAGCAGTACCCGAACATCGCCTTCCCGATGGTCGTCGCGACCATCGTGCAGGAGGGCGCCGCGCCCACCGAGCTCGAGAACCAGGTCACAAGGATCGTCGAGAACTCGATCGCCGGCCTGCCGGACATCGAGCTATTGCAGTCCAGCGTCACGCTCGGCGCCTCGACCACCATCATCCAGTTCAAGATCGGCACCGACCTTCAGAAGGCGAAGGACGACGTCGAACAGCGCGTAAATCAGGTGCGCAACCAGTTGCCGGCCGCCATCCAGCCGCCGCTGATCAACTCGCTCGACTTCACCGGCGGCGCACTGATGACGTTCGCCGTCTCCCATCCAACGATGACCGCCACGGACCTGTCCTGGTTCATCGATGACCGCATCGCGCGCGACCTGCAGTCAGTGAAGGGCGTCGGTCAGGTCGGCCGCGTCGGCGGCGTCAATCGCGAGATCAATATCACGCTCGACCCGGTGCGCATGGACGCGATCGGCGTAACGGCGGCCGACGTCAACAACGCGCTGCAACGCTCCTACCGCAACTATGGCGGCGGCGTCACACAGGTCGGCGGGTCGGAGACCACCACGCGCGTGATCGGTGAGACCGCAACGGTCGCCGAGCTGGGCAACCTCTCGGTCCCGCTGCGCGGCGGCCAAAGCTATGTGCGCCTGTCGGATATCGCAGATGTGGGCGATGGCTCGGCTGAAATCCGCTCCTTCGCGCGGCTCAACGGCCGCCCGGTCGTCGGCTTCGAGATCGTCAAGGTCGACACCGCCTCTGAGGTTGATGTCGAGAACGGCGCCTACGCCGCCATCGAACGTCTGAAAGCCGCCAATCCTGGCCTCGAGATCACGAAGATCTTCTCGATCACCGACGACACCAAGGCGAATTTCCACGCCACGCAGGACGTGCTGATCGAAGGCATGATCCTCGCCGCGATCGTCGTGTTCCTCTTCCTGCGCGACTGGCGCGCGACCGTTATCGCCGCGCTTGCCATGCCGCTGTCGCTGATCCCGACCTTCTGGATCATCTCGATGCTCGGCTTCTCGCTGAACGTCGTGACCCTGCTCGCCCTGACGCTCGTTATCGGCATCCTTGTCGATGACGCCATTGTGGAGGTGGAGAACATCCAGAAGCGAACGCTGGCGGGCTATACGCCCTTCCGCGCCGCCATGGAGGGGGCCGACGCCATCGGCCTCGCCGTGCTGGCGACCACGGCGTCGATCGTCGTGGTGTTCCTGCCGACCTCGTTCATGGGCGGCATGCCGGGCCAGTTCTTCATCGAGTTCGGCATTACGGTCGCCGTGGCGGTTGTATTCTCGCTGCTCGTGGCCCGCTTCGTGTCGCCCCTGATGGCGGCCTACTTCCTGAAGCCGAGCAAGGCGCACCTCGACGCCCGGAAGCTTCCCGGCTTCTACGAGAATACGCTCAAATGGGCGCTCAAGCACCGCCTGATCGCATCCTTCTTCGGTTTCCTAACCTTCGTCGGCGCGATTGTGTCCGCGATGGTGCTGCCCGCCGGCTTCATCCCGACGGAGGACCCCGGCTACATCATGTTCAACATCTCGGCCCCGCCGGGATCGACGCGCGAGCAGATGGAGCGTTCGGCGACGGAGCTAAGCGAGTTGCTGGAAAAGCAGCCCGATACCAAGGACGTCTTCATCACCATCGGCTCCGGCGGCGCCGGCGGCCAGGCAGCTGCAGCCAATGGCGGCGGCGGCGGAGCCGGCATGAGCTCCGGCTCGGCCATCCTCGTGATGGACGATCACCACAAGATGCACACCGAGGAGCTCAAGCAGCTCATCCGTCCCCAGCTCGCAGGCATCGCAGACATCCGCGTCACGGCGCTGATGAGCGGCGGCGGGCCGACCGGCTCGGACGTCAACATCCTGCTCACAAGCGAAGATGGCGCCGCGCTGGAGAAGGCGCAGCTGGCCTTGCTCAACGAGATGAAGGATCTCGATGACATTATCCGCAACCCGCGCCTGTCGCCCGATCCGCCGGGGCCTGAGCTGATCATCCGTCCGCGCACGGCCGAGGCTGCCCGCCTCAACGTGTCGACGGACGCGATCGCCCAGGTGGCGCGTATTGCAACCTCCGGCGACATCGAGGCCAACACGCCGAAATTCTCCGAGGGAGAACGCCGCCTCGCTATCCGCGTCCGCCTGCCGGACGGGGTGCGCCGCGACCTCGCGCAGCTCGGCCAGCTGCGCGTGCCGACCCTCAGCGGCGGTTCGACCACGCTGGATGCCGTGGCTGACATCTCCTACGAGGCCGGCCCAGGCGTCATCCAGCGCATGGACCGCCAGCGCATGGCGGCCGTGCAGGCCGACTTTGCGCCGGGCGTCACGTCGGGCGACGCAACCAATGCCGTCGACGGCACCAAGACGATGAAGGAAATCTTCGCCGGCGAAGGCCTGGTCAAGCGCGCACGCGTCGGCCAGGAACAGGCGATGAACGAGATGTTCAGCGGCATCATCGTCGCGCTGCTGGCCGGTATCGCGCTGATCTACTCGGTGATGGTGCTGCTCTTCAAATCGGTGTTCAAGCCGATGGTCATCCTGTCCTCGCTGCCACTGTCGTTCTCCGGGGCTTTCGTCGCGTTGCTGATCTTCGGCAAGGCGATCGACATGCCGGTGATGATTGGCCTGGTGCTGCTGCTCGGCATCGCCGCCAAGAACGCCATCCTGCTGGTCGAGTTCGCCATCGAGTCGGAGCAGCGCGGCAACAATGTGTATGACGCACTGTTCGACGCCTGCCGCGAGCGGGCGCGACCGATCGTGATGACCACTGTCGCCATGTCGGCGGGCATGCTGCCGACGGCGCTTGGGCTCGGCGAGGGCGCGGGTTTCCGCACCTCGATGGCCATAGCCGTCATCGGCGGCCTGATCTCCTCGACGGTCCTGTCGCTGATCCTCGTGCCGGTCGTCTACACCTTCGTCGACTCGATCGAACGCTGGTTCGGTTCCTGGGCGGGCAACCTCACGACCAAGCCGACCGAGGACGATCGCAAGCTGATGAAGAAGCACAATGAGGGTGGAGCGTCGCTGCCGGCCCCGCCTATTACGCCGGCTGAATAGGATCGCATTTGCGGGGGCGGACCTAGTCTGCCTCCGCCTGCGTCTCTCCCGCGCGCGATCCCCAGATCACGCCCATGAAGAGTCCCTTCATACGCGGCAGCAGGATGAAGCTAAGCCCCACCACAAGCGACGCGATGAGGATGAACGCCATCAGGCTCGCATTGGCGTCCTGCGTCGCGAACAGGAAGAAGGCCGGCGAGACGAGGTGGCCGACCAGCAGGATCGTCGCCCAGGCCGGCGCATCGTCGGCGCGTACTTCGCCCGTAGGTTCTCCGCAAGCTGTGCAGGTCTCGGCCGGGGTCAGATAGCCGCGCAGCAGCTTGCCCTCGCCGCATGCAGGGCAGCGCAGCCTCAGGCCGCGGCGAATGGCCAGCCAGGTGTCACGGCGAGGGAGGGGTTTATCCATTCAACCACTTGGCGCTGAGGCGGCCGATCCGTCCATCCGCTGCGAGGTCGCAGCGGACCTAGGTCTTGACGAACTGAAGCCCTGCAGCGCCGCGTGTCTGCCAGATAACATAGGCCCATGTCTTCAGGCGCAAGGTCGGCTCCGACAGCAGGACCCGGTCGGGAAGCTGGATGTCCCGCATGAATTCGACCCGCGCGCCCGTGTCGCTGACGTTCTTGACCACAACGTCAACCCGCTCGCCCGTGATGAAGGCCAGCGTGGCGGCCTTGAAGGTCGGCTTGCGTTCAGACCGCTTTTCGCCCGGCGTGACGGAGGAGTAGGTCACCTCCTCCACGGGCACGTCCGCGATCTTGCGCATGCGCTGCGCAAGTGGGTCGGGCTTATCGGGCGTCTTCTTGAACATTAGCGCGTTCTTGTACCCACCCCGATGAAGTTATGGACCAGAAGCTTTATGATTTGCTTGTCGTAGGAGTCTACCCGAAGCGCTCTGGGCCTCGTGTAACTTGCGTTAAGCGACGGAACTTCGGGCGAAAACCCGGTAAGACTGGCGTCAGCTTCCATCAGCCGACGGTGACTGACGTTCCCCCATCCACTGGCAGAATCGCCCCCGTAATGAACCGCGCTTCGTCAGAGCACAGGAATAGCGCAGCGTAAGCCGTATCCCAGCCTGACCCCATCCGGCCCATGGGAACCCGCGCATTGCGCTCGGCCCGAAGCGTCTCGGCTGATTTGCCGCTGGCCGCGGCGATGCCCGTGATCGCCATCGGCGTGTCCATCAGCCCGGGCATGATCACGTTGCAGCGGACATTGTGCTTGGCGTTGCCTGCCGCGACCACCGTGGTCAGCCGGTTCACCGCCATCTTCGAGACCTCGTAGGTCACCATGTGGTGCCCCGCGATCGCCGCCAGCGACGAGATATTGCAGATCGCGCCGGACTTCTGCTGCCGCATCACGGGCAGGACGTGGCGGATCGTCATCGCCATGGATTTTAGGTTCACGTTCATGATGCGGTCCCACGCATCTTCCTCGATGGCGTGGGGCGGGGCGTCGCCGCGCCCGGTGCCGACATTGTTGACGAGAATGTCGATCCTGTTCATTCGCGCGACCGCTTCGCGAGCGATCGCCGCACAATCCGCGCTGCGCGTCACGTCAGCAGGGAAGGCGAAGGCTTCCCCGGCTCTCGGACCGCCTTCGTGCATGATCATGCGGACGGTTTCTTCCGCGCTGTCGAGACGCAGATCCACGCACATCACCTGCGCGCCTTCCCGCGCGAACAGGATCGCCATGGCGCGACCATTGCCGATCGTCTCGCCCATACTTTCGGGAGCATGGGTCTGGCCGGCGCCGACGATGATGGCGGTCTTGCCTTCGAGCCGTCCGGCCATCAGGGCGCCTTGAGGTCGGGATCGACGGTCTGGCCGTCCTCGACCTGGATGCCGAAGGAATTGAGGATCATCGACACCTGCGTGTACTGGCCGACCGTGAAGACGAGGTCCATGCACTGGCGCTCGCTGTAGTGTTTCGACAACTCGTCCCAGGACGGGTTGGCGACGAAGTGGTCGCGGTTGAGATCGTCCACCGCCGTCAGCAGCGCACGCTCCGCATCGGTCCATCCATCGGCGGCGGCGCCCGTCTTGATGCGCGCGATCTCGGCGGCGTCGAGACCTGACTGAAGCGCGATGCGATGATGCTGCGTCCATTCATATCCGGACTTGCACAGCCAGCCGACGCGCAGGATGGCGATCTCGCGGTCGCGCGGGCTGAGAGAGTTGCGGGCCATGATGTATCCGCCCCACCACGAAAAGGCGCGGAATGCGTCCGGCGAGCGCACCAGCGTGCGGAAGATGTTGAGGACCGAACCGTCCTTCTGCCGCGACTTGGAAATCCGCTCCTGCTGCTCCAGCGTGAGTTCGGAGTCCTGAAGCGGCATGATGCGGGGCTTGGCGAGGCGCATTGGAAACTCCTGACGGACGACGTTCCCTTGTATGCTACAGGTCTGCTTGAGCGGAAACCCGGAACGGGCCTGCGGAACGCCGGGCGCTTGCCCGGCGCTCCTCAGTACGACTAACCATGCCGATTCATGTTGTCTGGAGGCGCCACGGCTCTTCCTGCAAGATACAGGAAGCCCTCCTGATCGAGATGGCCCGAATCGAATGTTGCAACGAAGCCCTGTTCGTCGCGGCGCACGGGCTGCGCTTCACCGCCGATTTCGCATTCCAGCGTGCGGGCCGTTCGCACCCAGATCTCGCCGACCATGCCGGGCGGAAGGCGCTGGCCTTTGGCGTCCCGGATTTCCACGGCCGCGCCGCGCACAGGGCGGCCACAGCTGCCGCGTTTGGCCGCAAAGGATTCGGCGGGAAGCGTCGCGATATAGCCGGCCTGCGCCGATCCATAGGCCTCGCTGACAATCGGGCCGAAGACATCGATCAGCCATGACTTCAGCATCCAGGGAGCCGCCGCGCCGCCGATCGTCACTTCCTTCAGCGACGAGGTTCCGTCGGCCGCGATCCGGTCCGCATGCCGCCGGAGTTCAAGGAAAGTTTCGGGATACGCACACCAGTGCGTGACGCGCCGCGTGCGGATCATCTCGAGTGCTTCGACCGCGTTAAACGCGCGCATGAATGCAATCTCGCGGCCGGCCGTCAGGGCCGCCCAGAACTGCGTCCCACCCCAGCTGCGGTGCAGCGGCACGGTGATCAGCGACACGCCTACGTCAGGCGCAGGCGGGCGGGAAATCGAGGCGGGTGCTGCCCGGCGGCGCGGCAAGGAAACATAACCGCCGACAGCTCCTGGCGTCCACGCCATGACGGATGGCTGCACGCGCCCGAACCGCGGCTGCGCCACCGGAGGGAACAGGTCCCAGAAATTGTAGAAGCCCGGATAGACCGCATCCATGCTGGCGCGCAGGCGCAGGCTGAGGCCATCGAGCGCCGCCGCGATCCGCACAGGCGCCACATCGCCGACGATGACGGCCGAAGCACGGCTGGCGATCAGCTGCTGCCGGATCTTGCTGGCGGGCAGGTCGGTGTCGAGCGTCAGCAGTCGTGCGTCGATCTTGGCGCAGGCCAGTGCGATGACCGCCCATTCGATGCGGTTGCGGCAACGCACCGCGATGACGTCATCCACGCCGAGGCCGCGGCCGACAAAGGCGTCGGCCAGCAGGTCGGCATAATCGTTCCATTCTGCATAGGTCAGCGACGACCTGCCCTCATGCAGGGCAGGCTCGCCGCCCCGCGCTGCGGCCCAGTATTCGAGGCTGCGCGCCGCAGGCTCTGTCATGCCTGGAGCGCGCTGCGCACGTTCGCCACCAGGCTGTCGCGCATACGCGACAGCGAGACGTGATCGGGATTGATGAGCCACTGGAACAGAACTCCTCGCAGTGCGGCGATGATTAGAGATGCTTCGGTCCGTGCATGCACGTCCTGCCGGACTTCGCCGAGGCTGCGGGCGTCCCGGATCAGGCCGGCAATGTCATCCACCGCCTGCCGCGCTATACGCGCGCCGAGCGGTCGCAGATCGGTGCGGGTGAGACCGGCGCCGAGCAGCGCCTGGTAAACACGCACGGTGGTGGGATCGCGCTCGGCGTCATTGACGCAGAAGATGATCACATCGATCAGGCGCTGTAGTCCGTGCGACGCGATCGGTCCGGACCGCACGCGCACCGAGTACTCGGCGACGATATGATCAGCTAGCGCATGCAGCATCGCGCTCTTGGTGCCGAAATAGTGCGCGGGCAGGGCGCGGGAGTAGCCCGCCGCTTCCCCCGCCTGGTTCAGGGTCAGTTCGTCGAGGCCGCGCTCCGCCACGATCCGCTTTGCGGCTTCGAGTATGGCCCGTTCAGCCGTCTCCCGCCGCTCAGCCTGGGTCTGGCGGTCAGTGCTGGCGGAGTAGTCGCCAAAGCCGGGAGTGCTTCGCAATGACATGCCGCGATGCAACATATTAGCTTTCCAACAAGCAAGTATATGACGCAGGGGCAAGCTCACGACCAAGTGTCGCATGCCGCAGCACCGGGGCATGGCCAGGTCGGGAAAGCGCACCGCCACGGGAGAAGCGGTCGCCGGAACCGCGGGCGCTTCGGCCGGTTGGTAGTCATCCAGAGCAGGAGCCCCACATGCAGACCAGCAGTTCGCCGACCGCCGTCGTGCAGGTGGAATCGCACCGGCCGAGTCTGCTGATCTTCGAGATTCGGGCGAAGATCGCCAGGGAAGGCGTGGAGTGGATGGCGCGCCGGGTGGACCCGGCTTTCGACGCCCAGGAGCAGATCGATCTGCTGCTATTGATGGCCAACTATGACAGCGCAGAGCCGGGCGCGGTTTTCGATGGCGAGGCGGCAGGGGTGATGATGCGGTCACTCAAACATGTCCGGCGTTATGGGGTTGTCGGCGCTCCGGGCTGGGCACGCGAAATGATCGAACTGTTCAAGTGGACCACCCCGGTCGAGGAGAAGACCTTCGCCCTCGATGAGCGGCCGGAAGCCCGGCGCTGGATCGACGCCCTCTGATCCGGCCGGGAGACGTCTGGCCCCCGGACGAATGCTGTTTCCCGTGAGGATGGTTTCGATCTACAACGCCGTCGCTCGCGTCAGTTATCGAGGACATCCCATGACAGCCACATCCGCCAGCCTTGCCGCCCCCGCCGCTCCTGCCGACGAAATCTCCGCCTACATCTCGGCCGCGACGAAAGCCGCGTGGGAGGTGAAGGGTCTGCCGGCCGGGACGTCACTGAAGCCGATCAAGAAGGTCGGCGTGCTCGGCGCCGGCACGATGGGCGGCGGCATCTCGATGAACTTCGCCAATGTCGGCATCGCGGTGACCATCGTCGAAATCGAGCAGGCGGCGCTCGATCGCGGCCTCGGCGTGATCCGCAAGAACTACCAGACCTCGGCCGACAAGGGCCGCTTCCCGCAGGAAGAGGTCGGCATCCGCATGGGCCTGCTTAACGGCTCGCTCAACCGCGCCGATCTAGCCGATTGCGACCTGGTAATCGAAGCCGTGTTCGAGGACATGGCGGTGAAAAAGGACATCTTCGCGGACCTCGACCGGATATGCAAACCCGGCGCAATCCTCGCGACAAACACATCCTACCTCGACATCAACGAGATTGCCTCGGTGACGAAGCGCCCCGAAGACGTCATCGGGCTGCACTTCTTCTCTCCGGCAAACGTGATGAAGCTGCTGGAGATCGTCCGCGCGAAACACACGTCTGACACGGTCGTCGCCACCGCGATGGACCTCGCGAAGAAGATCAACAAGGTGGCGGCCCTTGCCGGCGTGTGCCCGGGCTTCATCGGCAACCGGATGCTGTCGAAGCGCGGCCTGCCGGCCGGCGCGCTGCTGAAGGCGGGCGCGATGCCGTGGGAGATCGACGCCGCGTTCAACGCGTTCGGCTTCAAGATGGGCCCGTACCAGATGTCCGACCTTGCCGGTCTCGACATCGGCTGGAAGCCGGGTGCCGCCACCGCGAACCCGCTGCGCGACATGATCTGCGAGCGCACCCCGCGCCGCGGCCAGAAATCCGGCGCGGGGTACTACGACTACGATGAGAACCGCGTGGGCCGTCCCTCTCCCGAAGTGGAGGCGATCGTGAAGGAGTTCGCGGCCAAGTCAGGCGTCGCGCCGCGCAAGGTCACGCAGGAGGAGATCCTCGAAGAGTGCGTCTTCCCGATGATCAACGAAGGCGCCGCCATCCTTGAAGAAGGCATGGCCCAGCGCCCCGGCGACATCGATGTCACCTGGCTCAACGGCTATGGCTGGCCACAGGACAAGGGCGGACCGATGTTCCTCGGCGACAAGGTCGGCCTGCAACGCGTGCTCGAAGTCACCGAGCGCGTGTCGAAAACCGTCCCCGAAATCGCGGTCTCGAACCTGCTGCGTTCTATGGCGAAGGACGGCCGCAAGTTCGCCGACCTGCCGCCGCAGCCGCTGAAGGTCTAGGCAGCGTTCGCGTAGCTGGGCGTCGGCTTTTGCAGCACGCCCAGCACCGCCGCTCCCAGGATCGCCGGTATCAGCGCGAGCCAGGGCAGGCCATGCGCGCCAAGGCCCGCCGCGCCCGCGATGCTGATTGCCACAAAGGCCTGCCCGAGGCCCGACATCAGCGATCCCTTGGCGCGCCGCCGCACGAAGTCACGGCGTGAGCCCGGCGCGCGCCGCCACAGTCCGATCAGCGCGGCGGACGTCGACGCGCAGACCACGCCGCCCGCCGACCATGCGCCCGCCCACGGTTCGCGCCAGAGCAGTATCGCCACCGGTATCGCCATCAGCGCGAGCACGGGCAGGACAGCCGACAGCCATTTGGCGCGATCGATCGCCTGCGGCCGGATCGGCGCCGAGGCGAGCAGGTCCGGCGCATCCTCCGCCGAGACCGTGATCCAGGTCAGGCTCCCCGCCAACGCGCTCGACAACAACGTAAGCGCGGGCGCAAACGCCGCCTCGCTCAGCGTAAGGCCGCGGTCCGGGCGGAACAGGATGAAGACCAGCGGAATGAAATAGATCAGCTGCAGCCCGACCTGCGACAGCAGAAGCGGATCTCGCAGGAGGAGGCGCATCTCCTTGCGCATCACCGAACGCATCACGCCGCCGCGCACCTCGGCGACGCGCGCATCCGTCACACGCTTGCGTTGGCCCATGGTCGATGCGGCCGCTGCATCGGCGACGAAGCGGCGGCTGAACACGAAGACCCCAAGCGGAAACACCACGCAGACCACCGCAAGCCACAGCAAGGTCGACGGTATGTCGCCGGTGAACGCGCGGGACGGGAACAGCCACCACGCTTGGGGATCGAGGTCGAGCCGGCGGATCATCTCGACGATGTCCTGCTGGTTCATCCGCTCGTCGCCGCGCGTGTTGATGTTGAACAGCTGGAAGGCGAGGAACACCGCCGCTCCCGCCAGCGCGCTGATCACCTGCGCAAGCACCCGCGTGCGCTTCGGCCCGATCAGGCGGAAAAGACCAGTCACAATGAGCAACGCGATCCCCGTCGCTGCAAACGCGAGCGAGGCCAGCACCACCAGCGCCGACAACCAAAGCGGCGAGGAAAACACAGCCATCCAGAGCAATGGCGGGCCTAGCATGCCCGCGTAAAGCGGCAGCGCGCTGACGGCGATGGCGGATGCCCGCACCACCAGCACGCGCCAGGGCGAGATCGGGGACGAGAGCAGCAGATCGAGGTCATTGCGCGTGTAGATCGCCTCCACGGCCGCCAGGATCGCGCCTGACATCATGACCGAGCCGATGAAGGCAACGACGACGCCTATGATGGTGAGTGTCAGACCATCAGCAGGGCCATTCAGAAAGGGCGGCGGCGGAATGAGCGGGCCGAGGCCGCGGAGCATGAAGAAGCTCATCGCCAGCCAACCTGCGAGCACCAGACCTATGATGATCAGGCCGCTGCGCGAGTTCATCTTGCCGCGCCGCCAGAACAGCCGCAGCTCGTGCGCCATCAGCCAGCGTATGCTACCCGGCCTGCTCATTGTGCGGCCGCGGTTTGGGGCGTTGCCGCTGGCTGCGCAGTCAGCGAAAGGAACACGTCCTCCAGCGACTGCCCCTGCGCGCCCGCCCGCGTGCGCAGCTCTTCCAGCGAGCCCTCGATCAGCAGCTTGCCATCCTTGATGATGCCGATGCGATCCGCCATGCGCTCGGCCACTTCGAGGATGTGCGTCGTCAGGATCACGCCCGCGCCCTGGTCCACGCGCTCACGGATCATGTCCTTCACCAGACGGCTGGCGGCGGCGTCCAACCCTGTCAGCGGCTCATCCAGCATCAGCAGCTTCGGCTGGTGGAGAAGGGCGCCGGCAAGCACCGCCTTCTGCTTCATGCCCCGCGAGAACGTCTCGCAGCGGTCATTGCGATTGTCCCACAGCGTGAGAATCTTAAGCAGCCGTTCCGCCTCAGCTCGCGCGCTGGCCGGCGGCACGCCCCACAGCCCGGCGACGAATTCGAGATACTCCCACGCCGTCAGCTTTTCATAGAGCAGCGGCTCATCCGGCAGCCAGGCGATCATCTGCTTGGCCGCCAGCGGGTCTGCGCGCGCATCGACATCGAACACGCTGATTGACCCCGCATCCGCCGCCAGCAGGCCGGCCACCATCCGCAGGGTCGTGGTCTTCCCCGCGCCATTGGGGCCGAGCAGGGCATACAGCTCGCCTGCGCGCACGTCGAAGCTGATGCCATCGACTGCCCGTTTGCCCCCATAGCTCTTGGCGAGGTCTGTCACGCGAAGGGCGGTGGACATGGGCCGGGGCTACTCCATCTGGTCGGGGAGGGGCGTTCTAGCCGACCAAAGCTGATCCGTCAGCAAGAGAGCCGCGTAGAGGCTCGGTGAACATGCTCGCGCCCTTTCTCGCAAGTCTCATCGGCATGGCTGTGGTCATGGTTCTGGCATGGCTGTTCCAGCGCATTGTCCGCAATGGCGGCTGGGTCGACGTGTTCTGGACCTTCGGCACCGGCGCCGCCTGCCTGATGGCGGCCTTGTGGCCCGAGCCCGCTGCGAACGGTAACCGACAGCTGCTGGTCGCCACGCTGGCGGCTATCTGGGCGCTGAGGCTGGGCGTTTACATCGGCCATCGGGTGGCCACAGAGCCCGAAGATACGCGCTATTCCGGGTTCCGTAAGGAATGGGGCGCCAACTTCCAGCGCAACATGATGATCCTCGTCCTGCCGCAGGCCCCGGCGACAGCGATCCTCTCGCTATCGGTGTTCGCCGCCGCGCATGGCGGCGGGCCCGAACTCGGCCTGCGCGATCTGCTAGGTATCGCGATCCTCGTCGTGGCCATCCTTGGCGAGGGTCTGGCCGACGAACAGATGCGCCGTTTCCGGGCCCAGGGCCTTCGCGGCGCTATCATGGACAAGGGCCTCTGGGGCTGGTCGCGCCATCCGAACTATTTCTTCGAATGGCTGGGCTGGCTCGCCTATCCCGCGATCGCTTTCGATCCCGCGCAGCTGTGGACGTGGGTCACGTGGATCGCACCCATCGTGATGTTCATCCTGCTGCGCTTCGCGACCGGCGTGCCGGCCACCGAGAAGTCGATGCTCGCAAGCCGCGGCGACAAGTTCCGCGACTACCAGAGGCGGGTCAGCGCCTTCTTTCCGCTCCCTCCGAAAGGCAAGACCTCATGAGCCTCGTCGCCCGCGCGATCATCGCTTTCGAAGCCGCGCCGCTGCCGGACAGCGTCCGCAAGGGCGCGGTCTCCTTCCTTGTCGGACGCGTCAAGAACCAGATGAAGTCTGTTCCGCAGAATGCGGCTGCGGACTTCGCAGAGGACATGCGCAACCATCCGATCGCCGAGCACACGGTCGACGCCAACAAGCAGCACTACGAAATCCCTGCCGAGTTCTTCGCGCTCTGCCTCGGCCCGAAGTTCAAATACTCGAGCTGCCTCTACGAGCCGGGCGAGACCCTGGCGCAGGCCGAGATACGCGCTCTGACGCAGACCTGCGAACACGCGCAGCTCGCTGACGGCCAGGACATTCTCGAACTCGGTTGCGGCTGGGGCTCGATGACGCTGTTCATGGCCGCGCGCTATCCCGGCGCACGCATCACGGCTGTGTCCAACTCAGCCAGCCAGCGCGCCTTCATCGAGGGCCGCGCGCGCGAGCAGGGGCTGACCAACGTCCGCATCATCACCGCCGACATGAATGTGTTCGACTCGGACCAGCGTTTCGATCGCATCGTCTCCGTCGAGATGTTCGAGCACATGTCGAACTGGCGCGCCCTGCTGGAGCGTTGCCGCACCTGGCTGCGCCCGGATGGCCGCCTGCTGACGCACGTCTTCGCGCATCGCACCGCGCCCTACCGCTTCGACGTCAACGATCCCGCCGACTGGATCGCCCACCACTTCTTCGCAGGCGGCGTCATGCCAAGCCGCGACCTGATCGCCAACTTCCCCGACCTGTTCCAGGTGGAACAAGACTGGTGGTGGAATGGCAAGCACTACGAGCGCACCGCGCTCGACTGGCTCAGGAATTTCGACGCCAACCGCGACCGGATCCGCCACATCCTTGCCGACGTCTACGGCAAGGACGCGAAGCTCTGGGAAAACCGCTGGCGCCTGTTCTTCATCTC
>JBBAUA010000004.1:74017-119224 GCA_040398465.1 Hyphomonadaceae bacterium
GGCAGGCTGATGATCAGCTCTTCCTTGGTCGAGCCCGGCTTGATGATCGAGACAGCCATGCTCTCGCCGCGATAGTGCGCGTGCGGGAAGACGGTGAACAGCGTCGCCTTCTCCGGGAAGGTGATGTAGGCGACCTCCTCGTGGCGCGCCGCATTTGGCTGGATCTCGATGCCCGCATTGGCGATCACGGCCGAGCGGCGCAGGATCTCTGGCGGGGCGTCCTTCGGGTAGAAGTAGAGACCGACGCGGGTCTTCTCGACCGTCGCCTTGCCATAGGGCGTATAGTGCATCTGGAAGCGGAAGGTCTGGCCCGGCGCGACCCAGGTGCCCGTGCCTTTCGGATAGACGGTCGTCTCCGCGCCGACGGCATAGCCGCCCGCGCCGTTCGACAGCAGGTGGTGAACCGCCTGGCGATCGCTCGGCTTGACGGTCGCGGCGCGCAGCCAGCGACCCTCTGTCAGCGGGTTCTTCACTTCCGGGTTCTGGTAGTCGACCACGCCCGAAGCCGGGATCGCGTATTCCGGCAGTTCGATGATCAGGTCCGGCTGTCCAAGTTCCCACTCGGGCGCAGCCTTGGCATTGATCTTCAGCGGGTCAGAGCCCTCTCCGCGCGGCGCGCCGGCTTCGATCCAGTGGATCAGCGTCGTCGCATCCTTGGCCTTGAGGTTCATGTCCGCCGCGAACGCGTTGACATGCGGGTCGGCATTGTAGGGCGGCATGCGATCCGTGCGGATCGCCTCGCGGATCATGCCCGACCACTGCTTGACCTTCTCGTAGCTGTCCATCGCGAACGGACCGATGGCGCCTTCCGAGTGGCAGGCGACGCAGTTCTTGGCGAGGATCGGCGCGACTTCCTTCTCATACGAAATCTTCGCGTGTGCCGCCTTGTCGCGGTTCGGGAAGGGGAGCTTCGCTGTCGTCATGTCGATGTGCGATGCGGTCACCGCCTTGCCGGCCTTCAGCCCGTCGATTGCGGCATTCAGCTTTGCGCCGGTCGGGCCGGAATAGACGACCTTCCACGTCTTCGGATTGATCACCATCGCCTGCGCCGCGTGGCTCACACCGAGGCTCTCGCCGACGAGCTGCGTGTCGTCGATGAGCACCGGCAGGTCGAGGTTCAGCGCCTTCAAGTCGGAGGAGATGGCCTCGCGCGTCACACCCGGCGTCGAGTTCATCAGGAAGAGCTGCGCATCCGTGCCCTTCAGCGATGTGGCAAGGTTCCGGATGCTCAGCGCGGCGTCGTTCAAGTCGGAGGAGGCGACGGCGTGGCTCACGATCACGATGGCCGGCGCGAACTTGTAGTAGCTCAACAGGTGGGCGCGGGAGTTCTGGTCAACCAGGCGGAAATCGTCCGCGCGGTCAGCAGGCTTTACCGCGCTCGCGACCATGTTTGAGCCGGCGATCTGCGCGTAGGCGGTGACGCCAGCGGCGACGATCGCGGCGGCGCAAACAGACGCGAGGGCGAGCTTGAGTGTCCGGGCTTGCATGGTTGTTCCTCCCAAAGCCGATATGCGGCCCGCCAGACAGCGGCCGCCTTTGGGCATTTCATAGCGGAAACGGCCTCGGACGGCAATGAAACGGCGCTGGGCGACCATCAACAAGCTGGCACTTGGTGCGGCGAGCCTTCACGGGGCCTTGTCGCCGCAGCGTCAGCTGCAGATCCGGCCCGAATACGTCGCCGCATATGCCATGCACGAAACGTCCAGACGCCAAGGCGCCATGGCGAGATCGAGCTTGCCCACCCATGAATCGAGCTGCTCGCTCGCCCACAGGTTCAGGATCAATTGCTGCGGCCGCACAAGACGCCGCGCCGCGCCCCCCGTCTCCGCGTGCACCAGCTGACCGTCGATGTACCAGCGCACATGCCCCGGCTGCCAGTCGAAGCCATAGACGTGAAATCCATCCGCTGCATCGAAGGGCAGGGTCACCTTCGTCGATGTCGCTTCGCCATTCTCATGAATGGTGAGTTCCGCGACGCGGGTGTTACGTCCAAGGATCTCGATATCGATCTCATTGGGCCGCGTCCCGCCCTCCTGTCCGGCGTAGGAGAAGAACCCCGTCACCAGCCCGGCGCCGCGCGGAACCTTCATCCGCACCTCGAAATAGCCGTAGCGGTGCCTCTCATGGCTCTGCAGCTCGCCGCTCGCCAGCTTGTACTTTGAGCCTTCGGGTCCAGGCTGCAGCAGAATCGCCGCAAGGTCGGGTGCCGTCTCCACAGCGGATCGCCGCCAGTCATTCATCATCCAGCCGCCATTCGACCAGCCGTCGGACACACTCCAGCGTTCATCCACGCCGCCGTCGAACCGCTCCACGAACGCCTCGCCCATTTGCGGCAGGATTTCCGCCGGCGCAGGCGCTGCCTCAGGCTCGGGAACGGGCAGGGGCTCAAGCGGGGAGGTCCGCTGCGACGGCAACTCGCCTGACGCCATGGCGCGGTCGTCGATCGTCTGGCGGTCGATCCAGGCTGAATGTCCGAACCACCCCGCCACGCCTCCCGCCAGGGCGCACAGCACACCCAGCGCGGCAGGTTTCCACCAATGGGCTCGCGCCCCCGTGGAATTGCGCACCGGCTCTGGACGGGGTGGTTCGGCCATCCCGCATGCCCGCAACGCTTGTGCCACGCCTCGCCGGCCTAAATCCCCCCAAATGGCGCGGAAAATAGGCCCATCCGCCGATCCTGCAGGTGCGCCCCCACACCTGCTTGGCCCTTTAATCCCTGTCTGCTAGACGCGGCGCCCAAGGAACAAAGAATGACTCCCCGCGACAAGATCAGAAACTTCTCCATCATCGCCCACATCGACCACGGCAAGTCGACGCTGGCGGACCGCATCATCCAGATGACCGGGGGGCTCACGGCCCGGGAGATGACCGAACAGGTCCTCGATACGATGGATATCGAGAAGGAACGCGGCATCACCATCAAGGCCCAGACCGTCCGCCTCGACTACAAGGCCGCCGATGGTCAGGACTACGTCCTGAACCTGATGGACACGCCCGGCCATGTCGACTTCGCCTACGAGGTCTCGCGTTGCCTTGCCGCCTGCGAAGGCTCGCTGCTGATCGTTGACGCATCGCAGGGCGTCGAAGCCCAGACCCTCGCCAACGTCTACAAGGCGATCGACGCCAACCACGAGATCGTACCCGTCCTCAACAAGGTCGACCTGCCGGCCGCCGAAGTCGGCCGCGTGAAGCAGCAGATCGAGGACGTGATCGGCATCGACGCTTCCGACGCCCTTGAGATTTCCGCCAAGACGGGCTTCGGCGTCGACACCGTGCTCGAAGCCATCGTCACGCGCCTGCCGCCGCCGAAGACCGGCGACGTGAATGCGCCGCTCAAGGCGCTGCTGGTTGACGCCTACTATGACACCTATCTCGGCGTCGTCGTCATCGTGCGCATCGTCGATGGCACGCTGAAGAAGCGCCAGCAGGTCCAGATGATGAAGACCGGCGCCCACTACACGCTCGACCGCGTCGGTGTTTTCCGCCCCGGCAAGCTGATCGACTCGGAAGAACTCGGGCCCGGCGAAGTCGGCTTCTTCACCGCCTCGATCAAGACCGTGGCCGACTGCTCCGTCGGCGACACCATCACCGACGAACGCAAGCCCACCGAAGAAGCATTGCCCGGCTTCCGCGAAGTCCAGCCTGTCGTGTTCTGCGGCCTCTTCCCGGTCGACGCCGCCAAGTTTGAAGACCTGCGCGCCGCGATGGGCCGCCTTCGCCTCAACGACGCCAGCTTCTCCTACGAGATGGAAACTTCAGCTGCCCTCGGCTTCGGCTTCCGCTGTGGCTTCCTCGGCCTGCTGCACCTCGAGATCATCCAGGAGCGCCTGAGCCGCGAGTTCGACCTCGACCTCATCGCGACCGCACCGTCCGTCGTCTACGAACTGCACATGCGTGACGGCTCGACGATCGACCTCCACAACCCGGCCGACATGCCCGATGTGATGTCGATCCTCGACATCCACGAGCCGTGGATCGAGGCCACCATCTTCACGCCCGACGAATATCTCGGCGGCATTCTCAAGCTCTGCCAGGACCGGCGCGGCATCCAGAAAGAGCTGAGCTATGTCGGCGCCCGCGCCATGATCCGCTACGAGCTGCCGCTCAACGAGGTGGTGTTCGACTTCTACGACCGCCTGAAGTCGATCTCGAAGGGCTATGCTTCGTTCGACTACAACCAGATCGGCCGCCGCGAAGGCGACCTCGTCAAACTGCAGATGCTGGTCAATGACGAGCCGATCGACGCGCTCTCCATGCTCACCCACCGTGCCCGCGCCGAACAGCGCGGCCGCGCCATGTGCGAGAAACTGAAAGACCTGATCCCGCGCCAGATGTTCAAGATCCCGATCCAGGCCGCCATCGGCGGCAAGGTCGTGGCCCGCGAAACCATCTCCGCCCTTCGCAAGGACGTCACCGCCAAATGCTATGGCGGCGACGCCAGCCGCAAACGCAAGCTCCTCGACAAGCAGAAAGAGGGCAAGAAGCGCATGCGCCAGTTCGGCAAGGTCGAGATCCCGCAGGAGGCGTTCGTGGCCGCCCTGAAGATGGACGAGGACTAGACCCAACCAGGGTACAAGCCTCACTGCACCTGCCGCTTCCCTTTCCCACCCCGCCGCATACTCTGCGCCGGGGCTGGATTCGGGGCGGAGCTGTCATGTCATTCTCAACGCGCGCCCGTGCGGCGCTGGCCGCGGTCTGCGCAGCGCTCATGGCGCCTGCCGCAGTCGCCCAGACCATTCCGGCAAGGGTCACCCAGGGCGAAGCGCATCTCCCCACCTCCGGCCTCGTCATCGACCTGCCGGCCAAGGCTGGCATCCGCTACGACATCTCGGGCAGCTGGGCGCTGTCGGACGGCGGCGCATCCTTCGACACGCGTGACATCGTCGACGAGATCGAAACCGCCACGGGCAATGTCGCCACCGGCAACTGGGTGCTCTCGGGCTATTTCACAGCCGGCGGGTGTAACGAAACGCTCACCACCGCCAAGCTCGACGGCGCCTGGACGCAGGACGCGAAGCTGTGGGGAGAGACATGGAGCGCCCGCGGCGGTGTGTTCACGTTCGAAAACGCGCTCGGACGCCGGCCCGCAGTTGTCCTGTGTCGCGGCACGGAAGAGGGGCCAACCCTGCTGCTCTACCACTTCCTCGCCAACCAGCCCGAAACCCTGCCGCAAGCGGCCGTGATGGAAAGCGTGGGCAAGTCCGGTCCGCTGGCCGCCGCCTCGAAGTCGTTCACGGCGGTTCGCGCAAAGCCCATCTTCCCCACGCGCCGGACCGAAGTTCGCAACCGGGGCAGCGAGCCTGCCGCGCGCCCCGTAACGCTCGCCCTCTCGGGCCTCGAGGTGGATCTTCCTCCCGACGGCTATCTCTGGCTGCCCGACAGCAGTGACACCGCCGACTTCTTCGATCGCCTCCTTCCCACCTTCCCGGAGGTGACTCTTGAGACAATCTTTGTCCCCAGCTTCAGCTGCGCAAACATACTGAGCTCACTCGGGCCAGAAGCCCGTGACGAACATCGGCCGCTGGCGCTTCCAGACGGCTGGCTTGGCGGGCCCGCCGTCGAGGTCGAAGGCGAGACCGAGCTGACAATGTGTCGTGCCGTTGGCGCATCAGCCCTCGTCGTTGGCGTATTCCAGGGGCCGGACAATCGCGATGTGAGCACGCTCTACCCGATGCTTGGCGCCCTGCAGGCCGCCGCCGAGAAAAAGTAGCTAGGGCCGCCGCCCCACAAACGCGCTGCACGTCACCACCCGCGTCACCGCGCCGCCGAACGTCTCGCGCACCACGCACTCCGCCTCGCCGAGCAGCCGCGCGCGTGTCTCCTCCGGCGCCATGCGAACGCGGGAAAACGTGCCGTAGAGTGCCGAGAGCCTATCGGGCGTGAACGTCACGTCCTGCTCGAACAGGCGATGCTCAACGTCCTTGAGGCCGGCCGACCGCAGCTCGCCCAACCGCGCCGCCACATCGAGCGCAAACGCAGGCCTGCCAGCCGTCGCATTCGGGTCCTGCTCCACGCCCGCGAACAGGTGCTCCGTCGCGCGCCCGAACGCATCAGGCGCCGCCGAGTTGTGATAGACATTCCACCACATCGCAAAATGCCCGCCAGGCTTCAGCGCCGCGCGAACCCGCGCCAGCGCCTTCATCCGCGCCAGCCAGTGCAGCGACATCGCCGCGAAGCCAAAGTCGAACGCGTTATCCTCCAGCCGCGCATCCTCGAACCGCGCGATCTCGATCATCAGCCGCGCATCGCCGCCCGCCTTCTCGCGCAACCGCTCCGCCAGCCGCACATCCGGTTCGATCGCAAGCAACGAACGCACCGGCGTAGCGAGAACGGGCAGGGTGGCATGGCCCGTCCCCGCGCCGATCTCGAAACAGCCGCTCTGCGCGTTCAGGCCGCATCGCGCCTGCAGCCATGCAAACAGTTCGGCGGGATAGGCTGGGCGCGCAAAATCATACAGCGCTGCGTCTTCGCCGAATTTCGTCGCGCCGGGAGAGGCGTGGATCGACGCCATCAGGGCGCAAAACTCGACCGCGCCGTCAGCGCCCATCGCCCGTTCTTGAACTCGACAATGTAGAGAGAGTTGAACTGCGACAGCACAGACCCATCCGCGCGATATCGCACAAACGTCGTCAGCATGTGCGCCTTCTCCGGTCCGCACTGGACGACCTCGCGCTTCGCCCAGGCCGAGCGATCCCAACCCTGCGCGCCTAGCGTCGCGAAGCCGCTTTCAAGATCCTGCGGCCCGTTGATGATCCGAACATTCCCGCTGGCGATGCGCACGGAGGGGAAATGGAACGTCTTGCCCCAGGCTTCCGCATCCTTCGTGTTGAAGCTGCGCATGAACTCGTCCGTCACATCATAGGCGGGCTTGTAGGCGGCGCACGACGCAAACGCGCTATCGCCCGCGGCGCTGCCCATGGTCGTGCACCCTGTGGCGGCAATCGCGCCGGCGATGATTGCATAAGCCAGCTTCATGTTTCGCCCTTTCAAACCCACAGCCACGACAGTTTCACTGTCACAGCGGCCGGCACGCCGCCGTCAGCCACGCGCGATCATCGCCCGAGAGCAGCGGCCCGACTTCGGCCAGCACGCGCGCATGGTACGCATCCAGCCACGCCGTCTCCTGCTCCGTCAGCAACCCCGGCGCGAGCAGCCGCCTGTCCAGCGGCGCCAGCGTCAGCGTCTCGAAGCCCAGCATCTCGCGATCACCGCCGGGAATTGCCGAGGCAGGCGTCACCACCTGCAGGTTCTCGATCCGGATGCCCCACGCATTGCCTTTGTAATAGCCCGGCTCATTCGACAAGATCATGCCAGGCTCCAGCGGCACGGCATTCGGCGCCTTCGCCACGCGATGCGGCCCCTCATGCACGCCGAGATACGAGCCGACCCCATGGCCCGTGCCATGGTCATAATCTAGCCCCGCCTCCCACAGCGCCATCCGCGCCATCACATCCAGCGCCGATCCCGACGTGCCTTTCGGAAAGCGCACGCGCGACAGCGCGATATGCCCCTTCAGCACCCGCGTGTTGCGGTCCTTCATCTCGTCCGACGGCTCGCCAATCGCCATCGTGCGCGTGACGTCGGTCGTGCCGTCCAGATACTGCCCGCCGCTATCGAGCAGGAACAGCGACCCACGCTCCAGCTTGCGGTTTGTATTTGTGTCCGGCCGATAATGGTTGATCGCCGCATTCGGCCCCGCGCTCGAGATCGAGTTGAACGACAGGTCCTTCAGCTCCCCCGTCTTCTCGCGAAACTCCTCCACCTTCATGGCGCAGTCGATCTCGGTGACCTCGCCCGTCTGTCCATGCTCCTCGAACCACCGCAGGAAGCGAGACAGCGCCGCCCCATCGCGCCGATGCGCCTGCCGCGATCCTTCCACCTCCACCGCATTCTTCTTCGCGCGCGGCAGCATCACCGGATCGGCCGCCCGCACCACGTTCGCGCCAACCTTGCCCAGCGTGTTGAAGAACCACGCCGACGCCATCGACGGGTCCACGCTCACGCGCTTCCCCTTCAGCGTCGCCAGCTGCGTCTCCACCGCGTCTTCCGGATGCAGCCTCACCTCATTGCCAAGATGCGCGACCAGTTCCGGCCCCACCTTCTTCGGATTGATGAACAGCTCAGCCTGACCATCGGCAAACAGGAACGCCCGCCCAAGCGGCAGCGGCGTACGCGACACGTCTCCGCCGCGAATATTGAACAGCCACGCCAGCGAAGCAGGCGAGGTAATCACCGCCGCATCCACCCTCTGCTCGGCCAGCATCCTGCCCAGCCGCACGCGCTTCGCCGACGAGGTCTCCCCGGCATACTTCGCATCATGCGGCACAACCGCGTGCAGCGGCTCTGTCGGCCGCCCCTGCCATGCCGTATCGATCGGGTTCGTCTCCGTGGCCACAAGCTGCCCACCAGACTTCGCCGCCGCCTCGACCAGCCGGTCCAGCGCATCAGGCGACATCAGCTTCGGATCATAGCCGATCCGCTTCCCCGCCATCGCCTGCTTCGCCAGCCATCCGAACGCGCCCGGATCAACCAGGTCGCCCACGCTGAACAGCCCCGGCGCCAGCTGCTGCTTCACCTGCAGCGTGTAGCGCCCATCCACGAACACGATCGCCGACTCCAGAAACACAAACGCCGAACCCGCCGACCCGGTAAATCCCGTCGCCCACGCCAGTCGCTCGTAGCAAGCCGGCAGGTATTCGTTCTGGTACTCGTCGTCGTGCGGAATGTAGACCCCATCCAGCCCCGCGCGCTTCAACGCCGCCCGCAACAGCGGCAACGACGCGGCGCCAACATCGGGTCCGCCAATGACTTCGTAGGTCTGTCTCATGCTTCGCCTCGAAATGGAGTGCTTCTTTCTAGACCTCTCAGCCCCGCCTGTCATTCCCGGCCGGCGGCGCATGCGATCCACCTGCTGCGCCACGCCGTAGACTCCCGAAACGGGCGGGACACATGGATATCTGGCTGCAAATTCCTTACGCGCTCAACATCGCGATACTCGTGCCCGCCTGCCTCGCCATGTTCACAGGCCGCGGGCAGGGCGCAGTCTTCCAGGGCGCCGTCTCCGCGAGCCGGGGGCTAGAACTGCTGGTCGGCAGCCTCTGGCTCTCGATCCTTGCAGCGTCCGTCGCCGGGCTGTTCCTTCCGCGCCTCTTCGCCCCGCTGCTGGCGATGCAGGTGGTCTACAAGCTCGCTTGGCTGCTCGCCTTCGTTGTGCCCACGGCTGCCGAAAAAGGACGCCTGCCAACGGGAATCGCAGCCTGCTTCGCCGGCATCGTCCTGACCTGGCCCGTGTTTCTTTGGTTAGCGTTCATGCGCTGAAAAACTGCGCTGAGCGCCCCTTGCCACGCCTTTGGATGTTGTGTATAGACAATAATACGTTGTGTTAAAGGTCTACCATGTCAGTCGTCCACAACAGGATCGCCGTCTTCCGCGCCGAGCTGTCGATGAGCCGCAAGGACCTCGCCGATCTCGTCGGCGTGAACCCGCAGACCATCGGCTATCTTGAGCGTGGCGATTACGCGCCCTCGGTCGAACTGGCCCTCAAGCTCGCCGCCGTCTTCAAGGCGCCGGTGGAAGCGCTCTTCTCGCTCAAGCCATTCGCCCCCCTCGGGCGCACCCTCAAGGAACAAAGGAGTTCGTAGATGTTCGTCCGTTCGAAGCGATACCCGCTCGGCAAGTCCTTCCCGCGCTCCACGCTGCGCGCGATGTTTGCGGGGGTGTACGTCCTCTATCCGCTGGGCTGCATCCTGCAGCTCTTCTCGACGCCAGAGACCCTCGGCATCGCCGGCGACGTCGTGGGCTTGCTGATGATCGCCGCCGCGCTGGCGCTCTTCGCGGTCCTCGCCGGCTCCAGCCTGCAACGGCAGAGCCAGGAGCCGGAGTCCGTCCTCGATGAACGCGAGCTGGCCGAGCGCAACCGCGCCGCCTTCGGCGCCCACTCGATCTTCTCGGGCCTCGTGCTGCTCGGCCTCATCTACCTGATGATCGGGCGCGACCTGATCGTGAACCAGAAGCTGCTGGTGTGGCTGCCTGAAACGGGCGAGCACTGGAGCGCGATCTTCTGGGGCCTGCTAATCGCATCACTCACCCTCCCGGGTGCGTTGCTGGCATGGAGCAAGGGCGAGCCGGAGGACGAGGCGGAGTAAGTCCCCGCCTCAGCCCGACCGTTTGTACGTCAGTGTCGACCAGCCATTAAGCCGCCGCCTGTTCACCAGCGTGAGTCCGCGCCCTGCATAGGCGGCCCGCACCTGCGGCTCTTGATGCGTCAGCAGGCCCGACAGGATCACCCGCCCGCCCGGCTTCACCAGCCTCGCAATCTCCGGCGCAAGCCCCACCAGCGGCCGCGCCAGGATGTTCGCCAGCACAAGATCATACGGCGCGCGCGTCCTGATCGCAGCATGTCCCGATCCGCGCACATGCATCAGCTTCAGCTGCCGTCCAACGCGATTGTTCTTCCGGTTCTCGTGCGCAATGCGGATCGACTCCTTGTCGATGTCCGTGCCCAGCGCGAACTGCGTCCCCGTCTTCACCGCCGCCAGCGCCAGTACGCCAGACCCCGTGCCGATATCCAGCACGCGCTGCGGACGCTTCCGCCGGATCTCGGCCGACAGTGACTGCAGGCAGCCCTTGGTCGTCCCGTGATGCCCCGTGCCGAACGCCGGCCCCGCCTCGATCCAGACCGGAATCTTCCCACCCTCGAGATGCGCAAGCTCATGCCAGCCCGCCACCACGAACGGCCCCGCATGCACAGCGGGCAATCCCGCCAGTGACACCGCCACCCAGTCCTTGTCGTCCAGCTTCTCGACCGACGCGCGCGCCCCGGGCGCCTCGCGCTCGATGATCGCAGCCGCCTCGTTCGCCTGGTCCTCCGCGATGCAGAAGGCGTCGAGACTCCATGAAATCTTGGAAGCCTCTTCCACCGACACCGCCGATGCGGGCGAGGGGTCCATCCCCGACAGCACGTCCGACAGACGCTCCGCATCGCTGCGCGGCAGAAGGCAATGAACGCGATACATGGCTGTCCCGGGTGAGAATGTGCGGGGCTTATAGCAGCGCCCCGCGCCCTGTCATCCTGCGGACCTAGCGTGGCAATCTGATCGGACTTTACTGATTCGCAAACAGAAAGCCCCGGACCGAAAGGTCCAGGGCTTTTCGTTCAACCGTGCTGCAGAAGCAGCCGCGATCGAATTCTAGCGCTGTTGCGGCTTGTGATCGTCGCGCTTGTCGTCCGGGCCCATCTGGTCCGAGCGATCATCCTGTCCGCCTTGCTGACCCTGCTTGCCTTGTTCGGCCTGCTGCTGGTCACGTCCGCCGTCATTCTTGCGATCGCGGTTCGGATCGTTGACGTTGGCGTTGTCCTTGCGGTCTTGCGGGTTCTGATTGTTGTCGTGGGGATTGTTGGCCATGAGGCGTTTCCTGTTCTTCTGTTGTCGTGCGCGAAACGAATTTCCCCACGTCCACGCGCATCAGAAAAACGTCCGCGGGCCGCTGCCGTTCCTGCGGTTTCGCGGGAACAACAGTGGCTTGCTTCAGGTTAGCGGCGACGATCGCCTTCCGGCTGGCGATCACCCTGATCGGTATCACCAACACCACGCATCGGCAGGTTCCGCTCCGGCTGGGCCGCGATGCCGATGATGTTGACGCGCTCGCCGATTGCGCCCGGCGGCGTGTCGTTGACGAAACCATCCGGGTCGTTGCCGAAGATTTCGTCGTGAATCGGATGCGGCCTGCCGTCCGTCTGTTCGCGTGTCATGTGCTGCTCCTTCAACATGCTTCCGCAGAACAACGCGATCAGGCCCGGGCGGTTGCGTAATCAACTGGCGTCGCCGCTCCTTGTGCATGCCGAACCAGGACCGTGAGGATCGCATTAGCGGCGAGTCTGGGGGAAAACCGTTGTTCCGGTTGGGGGGAACAGTGGCGCCAGATCGGCGGGGGAAAATGCGGCCGTATAATCACGCCCATGAAGCACGAACGCCGCATGCCCGCCTGGGTGTTGCGCGACCTCCCCGCACTCGCGGGAGTGTTCGTGTGCTTCTGGCTGTTCGTCATTCCGCTGATCACCGAAGGCTTCCGCATCATCAGAGGCGGCAAGCCATCGCAGGACAAGTTCGACAGGCTCGCGGACCCGCTTCTCGCGGCTGAAGCGACACTGGCTTATGCCCTCTGTCGCGAAGCCTACCGCCGCCTCGGCTACAATCCGAAGCTGGTGAGGCTCGACCTCGCAGATCTCCCCACCGACAGCATCGCCCTCATGGCCCGCATCCGCTCCTACATGGACCAACCAGGTGCAGAGCCTTTCGCGCGCCTCAGCACACTACACCGACATCCTGCGCCGCCGCTGGAGCGCATCGGCTCACGCGGCCCATGGTTGTACGGGCGTGCGTAGGGCAGCGACCCATGAAGCGGTGGGTGTCGCCACAGTCTCGTCCAGCAATTCCCGCGTAGCCCTAATCCTGAGCAGCGACCAAAGGGAGCGTCCGTCGAAGGACGAGGGCGGGCTCGCACACGCCCGCGGTCCGCCCACATTCTTCATCTTCCCATCGCCGGCCGCCCAATACCTCAGCGCCCCCGCGCGGCTGAGAACGCCTCGTCGCGACCGCGCTTTCCCAAACCGCGCCGCTGCCCTAAACCTCTCCCATGCCCTTCGACCGTGACCGCTTCGTCGCCGACTGCGCCGCCTCCCTCGACGAGAGCGATCCGCAAGCCGCCATCCAGGACCACCTCGCCCGCGCCGTCTCCGACCATGCTGCGGTCCTCGCCGAACTCGGCGAGCCGACCAGCGCCGGCCTCGATGTCCTCATCGCCGGCCCCCGCCTCACCATCTTCGCCGCGAAATGGGCGCCCAACATGACGCTGTCGCCCCACAATCATGAGATGTGGGCGCTGATCGGTCTCTACTCCGGCCGCGAGGACAGCATCTTCTGGAAGCGCACCGCGCAGGGTCTGAGGGCAGGCGGCGCCAGCGCGCTCTTCCCCGGCGATGTCGCCAGCCTGCCGCGCGACGTGATCCACTCGGTCAACAATCCGCTGCCGCGCTTAACCGCCGGCCTGCACATCTATGGCGGCGATTTCTTCGACACAAAGCGCTCTCTGTGGGACCCAGAGACGCTCGAAGAGAGCCCAAGCGATGGCGAACGCGTGCGCGCCATCTTCGAGGCCGAGAACGCGAAACTACGCCGGGCGCAGGGCTAAAGCCTACTCGCTCCGGCTCTCGCCGCCCGTCTGCTCGCGGCCCTTGCGATCATTCTCGCGGCCGCCGAGCAGGATGTTGTACATCCCGTAATTGCCCTCGTGGCATGCAAACTCGTAGACCGGCTGTTCGATCCGGTTCAGCGGGATCTCGCCCTTCCACGTCGTCGAATAGACCGTCGGATCATCCACCTCGAACGCATACAGGATCTGGTTGTCATTGATGCGCGAGAACCGCTCGATCATCTTCCCGTCCTTCGACAGGAAGGTGCCGCCCGCGCCACGCTGCGTTGCGTTGATTGCGCGCGTCTCCACCACAAGCGTATCGCCATCCCACCACGCGATGGAATCGCCATGCCATTGCGCGAGATCATCCTTGCGGTGCTTGCCGCCGATCGGCGCAATCCGCACATCGTGGATCATCTCGGACATCAGCATCAGGTGCGAGTCCGTCTGCACGATCTGGAAATTGTTGTTGTACAGATACTGCCCCAGCGGCGGCCCCGCATTGCCGATGATGATGCAACGTTCGGACAGCCCCCGCTCTTCCGGATTGTCGAAGCCCGAGCCCACGCGCCGCGGCATCGCCGCGCGCAGCTTGCGGCCTTCTTCCGTCATCGCCGGAATCTTGCCGTTCTCCGGATAGACAATGAACGACGACCTCAGCTCGCCATTGACGCTCGCCACATGCGCGCCAGGATCGGTGTACGCCACATCGTAATTGCCGACGCCGGGCAGGGCCTTGCCCTTCTCGGGCGCGCCCGTCTTCGGGTCGACGAAGTTGGCCTCTGTCTTCATCCGCTGGTTGAACAGCGCGCCGCCTTCCAGCTCGTCCGCCTGTTCTCGGTTCAGCACGAGCGGCAGCCCCGCCGGCCGCTCCAGCTTGGTCACCGACGCCGTGCTCCACACGCCATGCAGGTCCGGCTTGCCGCTGCTCAGCCGCGCCGGCTCGTACGTCGCGCTCTGCGCCATCGCTGCGGGCGCCAGCATGGCGGCCGCAAACAGCGCAGCGCCCACGCTCCGCTTGAGGATAGACAGTGTCATGCGGCGAACCTCCCGGTCGATGGAGCTGTGTCGCTCCTTATCGGCGCGGACATTGCCCTACCGGCGGCCCGGACTTCAAGCCGCGCCCCAAAAGCTTTTCGTGAGCAGACCGCGCCTAGTCTTCGGAGCTGTCGTCGCCATCGGCCGAGTCCAGCAGCCGTTCCGACGGCGCCTGGTCGATATGCTGGCCGGGGCGCGCGCGCTCTTCGCGACGACGATCGTCCGAGGGTTTCGGGCGCGCGTCGAACGAGCGCTTGGTGTCGCTCGGATCAGAGATCGGCGGGCCCTTGGGCGCGGCTTTCTCGTTGGGCTTGTAGGTCTTCTTGAAGGTCGCCATCTCGGAACTCTCCATGACGCACAGCAGGGGATCGCCCACGCGCGCGCCATCATCTTGTCGTGCGAGACGAGGCATAAGACGCCGCACAGCCCGCACGCTGTCTGGCGAGGAAGTCCGGCGAAAAACGCCTAGTCTTCGCTGTCCGGCTTTGCCGCTTTTTCCGGACGCAGCAGCGGCCGCCCGGCCAGCTTCTGCGCATTCGTCAGCGTCGGCGCCGTGCGCTGGGCCGCAGCCGCCGCACGTTCGCGCATCGCCTTGGCCGGGTCATAGGGCTGACGCTTGTCGGGAGTCCTGGCCATTGGAACGCGCCTTTCGGGTCACGCGCGACCAGCGCCGGGCACGGCGCGTCGCAGACGAAAGACCGGTCGATTCCGGAGGTCCGTGTCGCACTCTAGCATGGATGCGCAACAAACGGGCAGAAATCTGCCGTTCGCGCGCGCATGTCCGATTCGCCGTCCGGCAGAGCTACTTCCGCAGCCCGATGCCCACGGGCCGGTTGTCGTTGGTCAGCCCCTGGTCGGACGCCTCGCCCTCCGCAGTCGCCTTGCGATCGCTCGGCCGTCCGCCCTTGTCGTTCACGGCGACCTGCTGGGCCCGATTGGCGTCGTTGGCGCGCTGGGCCGCTGTCTGCCGCTTCTGCGGCCACTGAGAGGATGACATGACGTCTCCACGCCACCAGGCGCAGCAGACCTCCACCACGCCGGGGCGAACCACAAGCGTGGACGCGGGGCACGGCTGGAGCAACCGTGTTATTCGAGAGACGCGCCTTGTTTAGAACGCAGTTGGGGAGGGCGGGCGCAGCTCACGCCGCCCGCACCGCGCGCCTCACGGCGTCGGGATAGGACTCGATCACGCGCAACAGGGTCTGCGCCGCGAGGTCCGGCGTGCGCAGGTTCTGCTCCCACGCGCGTACCGCCGCCACGGCCAGACCAAACTCCGCCGCGAACTTGTCCTGCGAAAGCCCGGTGCCCTTGCGCACCGCGGCGACATCCACCGGCTTGCGAACGACAAGGCCCGGCACTTGCTCGCCACGCAGATGGGCAAGCCCCTCGCGCAGCCCGGCAATCGCGCTCTGCCCGACGCTCGGCGCCTTCGCGCGCTTGGCCAGCGGACGCGCCTTGGGCTTGCGCTTTGCAACGTTGCTTACCATCTCAATCCTCCTTCCGGCGGGCTTCTGCCTTGAGCGCCTTCATCAGTTTAGCCATCTCGTTGATCTCCGCCTTCGAACCATTGCCGCGCTGGTTCTTGCCGTAGACCGCGACCACCAACACGGCGACCGTGTCCGACACATAGGCCGTCAGCACACGCCACCCGCCGCTCTTGCCGCCGCCCAGCTTGGCTACGCGCACCTTGCGGACCCCGCCCGACCCCTTGATGAGGTCGCCAGCCTGCGGGTCCGCCGCGATGAAGGCAGCGACCGCCGCCCGGTCGTCCTCCGTAATCCCGGCCCGCGCAGCAGCGGCGAGATAAGCCGACGTCTCGACGATCTCGTGAAGCGGCCTCAGGCAGTGTCATATATGACAATGTGGTATATAAGGCAAGAAGCTTTAGTTCAGCTGTCTCTATCTTCGATCGCTTTTCGAGCATTCTCAGGCAGGGAGGCGTAGAGCTCCTCAACTTGCCTTCCCTCCGAAATCATCTTGTCGACTATCAAGTTCAAAAGTCGAAACAAGGTCTCCGCTGTTGCGCGATCATCTCGAATATCCAGTTGACCCGGATGCACAGCATTGTTGCCAACGACGCGGACGATATCCAGCGACTGCTGGATCTTCGTGTCATGTCCCTTCTGCACAAGCGCGCCAATATCATCATTGATGTTCCTACCCTTGGCGCCAAGATGTATGCAGGGCTTTTGCAGGGCCAAACGCAACAACGCAGCTGCGACTCTCGTCGACTGTGACAGGATCTGACCGGCCTCTTCTCAGTCCAATCGGACATCAGCCGGCATGTCCGCATTGGCCAATGGTGCGCCCGAGGGCGCTGGATACATCAGCCGATCATAAATCCAGACGGCGTACTCGCGACAGTTGAAGCACTCTGAAACTGAAATATTGTGTGCGTACCAATACACGTAGTTGGCGTTCTTCTCCCGACGGAGAAACCGAACCCCGTGACGGCACGGCGCATGATTGCCTCAAACTCTGCAACTCTGTCCCGCTCTTCAGCGTCAGCGCTTTTTTTCTTGAGGGCGTCGACCTTCTCGATGGAGTTTAGAGTCCAGACCGCCGGTGTCCTTCCGTCATCAAGACGACTTGCTGTAGCGGAGAACCATTGCTGCGTAGTCAGCGCATGGCAATGCGGGCAGGTGAAGGCGGTCTCCGCGATTGACGGATGCACGATCTTGGTCTTGGCCTGCTTCCCCTCAAACCCTCTTCACAAAGCTCTCGACCACCTTCTTCACGCCCGCCTTCTCGAAGTTCACCGTGAGCTTGGCGCCTTCGATGTCCGTGATGCGGCCGTAGCCGAACTTGTCGTGGAAGATGCGTTGGCCGAGGGCGAGGCCGCCGGCGGCTGATGGGTCGGACGAGGCGAGCATGTCGCCGGGAGTCTTGCCGCGCTGGAGGGGACGGCCGTCTGAATCGCCGGCGCGGAAGGAGCGGCCCTCGATGTCCGGCGGGAGCGTGGCTCCGCGTGTAGCCGCCGCTTGCGCGCGGCGCCAGCCGGGGCTGTCATAGCCGCCGCGAAAACCGCCCGCCGACGTGTTGTCGAACACGGTGGGCTCGCTGCCTTCATCGAGGTTGGAGCCGCCGCGCCGCGCACCTGATGCGCCGCCGGGCTTGTCCCACTGGCTCTTCACTTCGCTGCCATAGAAGCCGCCGCCCGGCGCGACATATCCGGTCTCGCTGATCGCATCGACATGCTTGGCCGGCAGTTCATCGACAAAGCGGCTCGGCAGCACGCTGGTCCAGCGGCCATAGATCTGGCGGTTGGCGGCAAACGAAATATACGCCCGCTCCCGCGCGCGCGTGATGCCGACATAGGCGAGCCGCCGCTCTTCCTCGAGCCCCTTGGCGCCCTGTTCGTCCAGGCTGCGCCGGGACGGAAACACTTCCTCCTCCCAGCCCGGCAGGAAGACCATCGGCCATTCGAGTCCCTTGGCCGAGTGCAGCGTCAGGATCTGCACCTGGTCATGGCTGTTCGAGCCTTCCGCATTGTCCATCACGAGTTCGACGTGTTCGAGGAAGTCGTTGAGCGAGCCGAACTGGCCCATCGCGCGCACGAGTTCCTTCAGGTTGTCGAGCCGCGACTGCGCCTGCGGAGATTTGTCCGCCTGCAGCATGTCGGTATAGCCCGACTCCTCGAGGATGATTTCCAGCAGCCTCGGATGCTCGGTATCCGGCGCCTGCGCACGCCAGCGCTCCATGTCGAGCAGGAAGCGGCGCAGGCCGGTCTTCGCCGGGCCCTTGATGTGCTCGCCGCGTATCTCCATGTCGGCGACGCGCGTGAGGTACGAGTTCACCTGCCGCGCCGCGACGTAGAGCTTCTGGATCGTGGTGTCGCCCACGCCGCGCTTGGGCTGGTTCACCACGCGCTCGAAGGCGAGGTCGTCGGCTTCCGAGCGGATCAGGCGCAGATAGGCAAGGGCGTCGCGGATCTCCGCCCGCTCGAAGAAGCGCGGTCCGCCGATGACGCGATAGGGCGTGCCGGTCACGATGAAGCGTTCCTCGAACGCCCGCATCTGCCACGACGCGCGCACCAGCACGGCGCATTCGTCATAGCGCCGGCCATTCTGCCGCCAGCTCGTGATGTCGTCGCAGATAAGCCGCGCTTCCTGCTCGCCATCCCAGATGCCGCGCACCTTCACGAGATCGCCCGAATCCGCGTCCGTTCGCAGCGTCTTGCCCAGCCGGCTCGAATTGTTGGCGATCACCGCGCTCGCGGCGGCGAGAATGTGCGCGGTTGAGCGGTAATTCTGCTCCAGCCGAACAACCTTCGCGCCCGGAAAATCCTTCTCGAAGCGCAGGATGTTGTCCACCTCCGCCCCGCGCCAGCCATAGATCGACTGGTCGTCATCGCCCACGCAGCAGATATTGTTGTGCCCCTGCGCCAAGAGCCGCAGCCACAGGTACTGCGCGACGTTGGTGTCCTGGTACTCGTCAACCAGGATGTAGCGGAACTTGTTGTGGTAGTCGGCAAGCACCGCCGGATGTTCGGTGAAGATGCGGATCGTATGCAACAGCAGGTCGCCGAAATCGACCGCGTTCAATGTCGCCAGCCGGTTCTGGTAACTCTGGTAAAGCTTCTGGCCTTTGCCCTCCGCAAACTGCCGCGATTCTCCCGGCGGCAGCTTCTCGGGCCCAATGGCGCGGTTCTTCCACCCATCGATCAGCGAAGCGAGATAGCGCGGCGTCCACCGCTTCTGGTCGATGCCTTCCACCTCGAGGACCTGCTTGATCAGCCGCAGCTGGTCATCCGTATCCAACACGGTGAAGCCGGACTTCAGCTTCACCAGCTCCGCATGCCGCCGCAGGATCTGCGCCGAGACGGAGTGGAACGTCCCGAACCACCGCAGCCCCTCGCCCTCGTCCCCGATCAGCTTCAGCGTCCGCTCGCGCATCTCGCGCGCGGCCTTGTTCGTGAAGGTGACGACGAGCATCTGGCTCGGCCACGCTTTGCGTTGCGCCAGGATATGCGCCACCCGCGTCGTCAACACCCGCGTCTTGCCGGTGCCCGCGCCGGCCAGCACCAGCAGCGGCCCCTCGGTCGCCATCACCGCATCGCGCTGCTCAGGGTTCAGGCCCTTGAGGTAATCGGCATTCGGGTTCGCCGCCCGATGCGGCCGCGCCGCCGCCGCCCGCTGCGAGATCGACCGCGTGTCCTCCACATCCGGCGCCGCCTCGAACCGCTCCTCAGGCAGGGGAATGTCGTCATCCTCGGGCAGCCGGAAGAACCCGGCCGCGCCATCCGGCAACGGCGTGTCATCGTCCGACCCCGGCTCCCTGTCATGGGGCTCGCGGGCGGCCGGCTCGTCGTCCGGGAAGGGAATGTCAGTTGGATCGCGTGAATCGCTCATTCCGCGCTGATCTGGCTGGGGTTTTCCCTTTAAGCAAGGCCAGCGCTGTAGCGCGTTGATTTACGGTTTGTTCTCACCCGCCCAGCGACCGCCAGGCGACATAGATGGCGACCAGAATAATCATTCCCGCGAACAGGCTGCGCGCCAACCTGGCATGACCGGCCAGCCGCTTGGCCGCGAACAGGCCCGCCACACCGCCCACCGCGCCGCCCAGCAGTAGCCAGCCGGCGAGGGTCCAGTCGACCTGTCCCGTGAGCGCGTAGTTGAAGGACGTAGCGGCGCCGAAGAGGGCGACCGACAGAAGTGACGAGGCCGTCGCGTTCGCCATCGTCATGCCAGTGGCGAGCATCAGGCCCGGCACGATGAGAAAGCCGCCGCCGATGCCGAAGAAGCCTGCAGCCAGCCCTGTGAGCAGGCCGAGCGGGGCGAGGCGGGCGACCAGCTTCATGCTGATATGGACGTCCGGATCGCCCTCGCTCTTCGGCTTGCGGAACATGGACAGGCCGATCGCCGCCATCGCGAAGGCGAAGGCGAGCAGCAGTTGCTGTCCGCTGATCAGCTTGGCGAGACTCGATCCGGCAAAGGAGCCCGCGAGGCCTGCGATCGCAAACACCGTGGCGCAGGGCCATTTGATCCGCCCGCCGCGCCAGTGCCCGAGAAGGTTGAGGGCCGCGTTGGCGGCCACCGCCGCGCTCGCCGTGCCGACCGCGACATGCGCGTCCGTCACGCCGCCAAGGTAGAGCAGCACGGGCGCCGCGAGCACCGATCCGCCGCCGCCGAACACGGCGAGGAGAAAGCCGACAACGGCGCCTCCAAGAACGACGGCGATGGCGGGATCGAATGGCATCGCGCTGGCCTATGCTGTCCTGCGGTTCCACGGCATCGCCGATAGCAGTTTCGCCATGCCGCACCAGCCGGTCGATCCGGCAAAGACGAGGCCTGCGCCGATGAAGGCCGACAGCCATACGAAGGCAGGGCTCACGGTCATCGCCAGCACGGCCCCGGTCAGCACGATGCCGCCCGCGGTAATCTGCACCTGCCGCATGATGTCGATCGGCGCCTTGCGATCAGCGTTGGTGGCCAGGCCCGCCTTCTTCCAGCCATCGAGCCCGCCTTCCAGCACGAAGGCCGGCTCGCCGACATGAGCGGCCAGGCGCGCGCAGCTGGAATTGGTGCGCATCCCTGTCCGGCAGGTGAACGCCACGGGTGTGACGCCGCGCAGGGCGACATGCCCGGCTTCAAGCCGCGACAAGGGCAGGGAGACTGCGCCGTTGATGTGTTCGCGCGCGAACTCGTCGGGTTCGCGGATATCGATCAGCGTCAGCTCGCCGGCTTTCAGACGGCGCGCGAGCGCTTGGGCGTCAATGGGGGTAAGGAGTGTCATGGTGGGGGTACTCACTATCTCTTCTTGCGTAGGGGCGTGGGTTTCTCGGGACAGAAGATCGCAGCCAGCGTCTCGATGACTTTCACCGCAGCTGGATCGGCGATCCGGTAGTAGATCGTCTGCGCCTCGCGGCGTGTTTCCACGACACCGGCCTCGCGCAGGACGGCGAGATGTTGTGACAGCGCCGACTGCGAGAGGCCGACCGGTTCCTGCAGGGCGCCGGCAGGCAGTTCGCCGCCGCCGAGCTGGCAGAGGATCATCAGCCGCTTCTCGTTGCCGAGCGTCCGCAACAGTCCGGCCGCCTTGCCGGCGCTGGCTTCGAAGTCCGCGAGGGAGAATGTCTTCAGGTCCATCATGGCGTCTATATAACAGCTCTTGCTAATTTAGCAATAGCTAATATATGAATGTCGCCGGACAGATGGCCTGGAGCTGAAAATGACTGGAATTGAAGCCTTCTTCGACCCCGCGACCTCGACCGCGTCTTTCCTGATCTCCGATCCCGAGGCCCGCGAAGGGGCGATCATCGACGCGGTGTTGGATTTCGACCCGGCCACCGGCAAGCTGTCCACCGCATCAGCGGACAGGATGCTCGCGCGAGCTGAATCCCTGGGCCTCCGGATCGTCTGGGCGCTGGAGACGCACGCCCACGCCGACCATCTCTCTGCCGGCCACCACATCCGCCAGAAGACAGGCGCGAAGATCGGCATTGGCGCGCGCATCACCGAAGTGCAGGCGCAATTCCGCTCCATGTTCGGCGCACCTGAGCCTGAGACCGGGGGGGCCGTCTTCGATCACCTGTTCAACGATGGCGAGGTGTTCCACATCGGCAAAATCGAGGCGCGCGTGATGCACACGCCGGGGCACACGCCCGCATGCGTCACCTATGTCGTCGGCGATGCGGCCTTCGTCGGCGACACGCTCTTCATGCCCGACTACGGCACCGCTCGGGCAGACTTTCCGGGCGGCGATGCGGCAACGCTCTATCGCTCGATCCAGCGCATTCTCGCCCTGCCGCCGGAGACGCGCATCTTCGTCGGCCACGACTATCTCCCTGCCGGCCGCGACAAGCCGGTGTGGCAGACGACGGTGGCCGAGCAGCGCGCGTCGAACATCCACATCGGCGATGGCGTGACGGAAGAAGACTTCGTCCGGATGCGCACCGCGCGGGACAAGACGCTGGCCGCTCCGCGCCTCATCCTGCCGTCGCTGCAAGTCAACATTCGCGGCGGCGCGCTGCCGGAGCCCGAGAGCGACGGACGCGTCTATCTCCGAACGCCTGTCGTCGCCGTCTGAGGTTTGCGCCGCCTTCCGCAACGGGCGCCGATCTCTGATCGAACTGCAGGCGCCGCGTGATTGCAAACCGGGCGCCGATGCGTTTTCCACTGCCGGTTCGCATGAGCAACGCTGCTGAAAGCGCGCTGCCGGATAGTGTCGCCTCGTGATCAAGGGGCGACAACGATGGGACTTTTTTCCTTCCTGTTCGGCGGCAAGAAAGACAAGGCAAAGGCTGCGGCCAAGGCGGTTTCGCCGACGCCCGGCGTTGTCGACAAAAGCGCTCCGGCCGGGCCGGCCGCCGTCGCCTACGCGCCGGCTTCTGCGACTGGCGGCGTGGCCCAAGCAAAACTGCGGCTCAAACTGGTGGCCTCACTGCGCAGCGGCGATCACCCCGCTGCCTATCAGGCGGCCAAGAGCCTCGCTGACATCCAGACGCGCGCCGGACGCACGACGGTCGCGCGCACCTGGCAGCAGCAGGCCGAGCGCATCAAAACCGAAGGCGGACTGACAGCATGATGGTGAGCAGCAGCCGCGACGCACGACTGCCAATCTGCACATGCAGCGGTTGAGCCCCGTTGACGGTTAGCCTGTCACGCGCACGCTGGCTGTGCATTGCAGAGGAGTCGACGCGGTCGTGGATGATGCAAAGTGTGGAAGGCTGGTAGCTGAACGCGAGCATGGCGAGTTCGAGCAGCGCCTCAAGGGCGCAACGCTCCTGACCGCCGAAGTGCTTTACTACATGCCGAAACATCCGACGCTGCTGCAGACATTCATGTGGCAGACACTCGACGAAGCGCCGAAGTTTCCACGGCTCGAGAAATTCCTCGACTTCTGGCGGCGCGAGATCGACGCGGTGATCCACTCTGTCCGCGTCGCGTCAGGCGAGCCGCTGTCGCCCGCCGCCTGGCGCAAGGTCGACGGCATCATTCAGCGGCACTGAACGCCTCACCTAGTTCAGCTTGAGATTCTTCAGCGCGGCGAACGGATTGGAATCGTCGGACGGCTTTGGCGGTCCGGCAGAGTAGTTCTGCGGCGCGGGCCTGCCGCCCTTTTCCTTGCCCTGCGATGGCGCTGGCTTGGCGTGTGCGCCCTGCGTGCCCGCAACCTCGCGCTTCATCGACAGTGCAATGCGCTTGCGGTCCGCGTCGATCTCCTTGACGCGCACATTGACGACATCGCCGGCCTTGATGACGGCGTGCGGGTCTTTCACGAAGGTGTCGGCAAGTTCCGAAATGTGGACGAGGCCGTCCTGGTGCACGCCGATGTCCACGAACGCGCCGAACGCGGTGACGTTGGTGACCGTGCCTTCCAGCTTCATGCCGACCTTGAGGTCGGAAATCTTCTCGACCCCGTCGGCGAAGGTCGCCGTCTTGAATTCCGGACGCGGGTCGCGACCCGGCTTGATCAACTCGGCGAGAATGTCGGTGACGGTCGGCACGCCGAATTGTTCGTTGGCGAAGGCTTCGGGCTGTAGCATCGAGAGGAAAGCCTTGTCGCCGATCAACGCCTTGAGCGGCCGGCCGGATTTCTCGGCGATACGCTCGGCCACTGGGTAGGCCTCGGGGTGAACGGCCGACGCATCGAGCGGGTTCTTGCCGTCCATGATGCGCAGGAATCCTGCCGCCTGTTCGAACGCCTTCGGCCCCATGCGCGAGACTTTCTTGAGCTGCGTCCGCGCCTCGAAGCGACCATGCTCATCGCGATAGGTTACAATGTTCGCAGCGACCGCAGAGTTGAGACCCGAGACGCGCGCGAGCAGCGCGGCCGACGCCGTGTTCACATCGACGCCGACAGCGTTCACGCAATCCTCGACCACGCCATCAAGCGAACGGGCGAGGGCGTTCTGATCAACGTCGTGCTGATACTGACCGACGCCAATGGCCTTGGGTTCGATCTTGACCAGCTCGGCCAGCGGATCCTGCAGGCGGCGTGCAATTGAAACTGCGCCGCGCAAGCTCACATCGAGATCCGGGAACTCCTTGGCCGCCAGTTCGGAGGCCGAGTAAACCGAGGCGCCCGCCTCGGAGACCGTGACACGCGTGAGCTTCAGCTCGGGCATCTTGGATGACAGCTCAGCGACCAACTTGTCCGTCTCGCGGCTGGCCGTGCCGTTGCCGACCGAGACCAGTTCAACTCCATGGCGCTTGGCCAGCTGCGCGAGCGTAACGAGTGAGCCGTTCCAGTCCTTCTTCGGCTCATGCGGATAGATGGTGGCGGTCTCGAGCAGCTTGCCCGTCGCGTCCACGACAGCGATCTTGCAGCCTGTGCGGATGCCGGGGTCCACGCCCATCACCACTTTCGGTCCCGCTGGCGCCGCGAGCAGCAGCGCCTTCATGTTGTGAGAGAACACACGGATGGCGTCTGCGTCCGAACGCTCCTTGAGGCGCTCGACAAGATCGTTGTGCGAGGAGGGTGCAAGACGCTGCTTCCAAGCCTGGCGTGCAGTCTCCGCTAGCCATTTGTCAGACGGGCGTCCGCGTTCCTGGATGTTGAAGGCCGACATGATGGTTGTGACCGCCGGATGGCGCGCCTTCTCGTCGTGCGGGAGGTCGAGATCGACCTTGAGCACGCCTTCCTTCTCGCCGCGCAGCAGGGCGAGCGCGCGGTGGGACGGCATGTTGGCGATGTTCTCGTTGAATTCGAAATAGTCGGAGAACTTGGCGCCCTCCGCCTCCTTGCCCTTCACCACGCCGGTGGAGAGCTTGCCGCCGCTCCATACCTTCTCGCGTAGCTGTCCGACGAGCGTTGGCGATTCCGCGATGCGTTCGATCAGGATGCTGCGGGCGCCTTCAAGCGCCGCCTCGGCATTCTCGACGCCCTTGTCGGACGAGATGTAGGCAAGCGCTTCGGCCACCGGATCGAGCGAAGGATTGGCCAGCAGGCGATCGGCCAACGGCTCAAGTCCCGCTTCGCGCGCAACGCTCGCCTTGGTGCGGCGCTTGGGGCGGTAGGGCGCGTAGAGATCTTCCAGCTCGACTTTCGTCGTAGCGGCCCGGATCTGCTTCTCGAGCTCCGGCGTCAGCTTGCCCTGTTCCCCGATCGACCGCAGCACGACTTCGCGCCGGTCGTTCAGGATGGTGAGATATTCAAGGCGCTCGGCCAGTGTGCGCAGCTGTGTGTCGTCCAGCCCGCCCGTGCGCTCTTTCCGGTAGCGCGCGATGAAGGGCACCGATGCGCCTTCGTCGAGCAACTGGACGGCAGCGGCCACCTGTCCCTCGCCGACATTCAGCTCCCTTGCGATGATGCGGGCAATCTCGGCGACGACGCGGGGATCTTTGCCGGACATGGGTCTACCTCATCGCAGTTTTCAGGGTCAGTCGGAGCACGCGAGACACTATCCCGCCGCGGCCAAGGTGTCGCGCGCCAATGGTTAGCGAGTGGTTATTCGCGGCGTTTCTGCACAGCGAATTCAGGTATTCGGACTTGCAACAAACTATAGCGGCAGCTGCTTCGTCGTCACCGAAACGTCGCCCATCTGGATGTAGACCGCGGTGTCCGGCCGCGCGTCGGCGAGGCTCCTCGCATCGTCGGGAAGGCGCGTCCAGTAACCCTGCACGAGCCAGGGGAGGGGCCTGGCTTCCGCGCCTTCGGGGCGCGGCGCCAGCGTGACATCGACCGTCGCGCCATTCGCGGCGCGGCCGATGATGTCGATGGCGTAGACCTCGGCCGTGCCGCCGGCGAAGACGTAGTCGGCGCCGCCGAACGCGACGGACACCGGATTGGCCGCAGCGGGGATGCGCAGGCGAACCTGCCGTGCATCGGGCGCCGAGAACTGGAGGCGGACCGTGCGCTTGCCGTCTTCGGCCGTCGTGTCGTTCAGCACGGTTGCTGTTGCCGGGCCCGGTGGGGCGAACGCAATCGCCTTGCTGGCAAGATTCGGCGCAGCGCCCGGCGGGGAGGGGTGCTCGCCCACCGTGAGTTGCGAACGGACGGCGTCGGGCAACGCCCCTGCACGTGCGCCGGCGAAAACAGCAGCTTGTCGCGCATCGGTGTCGTAGTGCGCCGTGAAGTTCAGCGGCAACGGCCGCTCAACGCTGTAGGCCGGTACGAGCACCGTAGCGACGATAGCGGCCAGCGCGACGGCGCCGGCGGGCGCGATCACCTTCGTCCGTCCGCTTGGCAGTCCGCCGATCATCGCCAGCAGCGGCGCAACCACCATCGCCTCGACCACGCCGAACATCGCCGCCATGCCCAACCCCATCGTCACGTCGAGCAGGTGGATGAGCGGGAAGAACATCAGCATGAGGAATGCGCTCGCCACGCCATAGGCGATCAGCTGATGGCGCGGGAACAGCCAGCCGACACCGCCCGCCAGGACGAAGACGATGCCAGGGATCAGGAAGATCATCGCGAAGCCAGACAACGCGAAGCTCAGCCCCATGCCGACGATCAGAAACCAGAACCAGCCGGACGCATAAAGCGCCTCGCGCGAGGATTTTGGCGCGAGCCATGCGAGCGCCACGGCGGACAGCAGAAGCGTCACCGCGAAGATCGCCATGTTGAACGCCTGCGGGTGCGCTGCCCAGAAGGCGGTATCCGGCCGGATGAGCGAGATCAGCTGCTGCAGCGCGAACGCTGCAAGGCCGGATGCGGCGATGAGGATGGGAGGCAGCGCAAGCGCCCGCCAATCCAGTTTCTGCCAGCCGCCTTCGCGTGTCGGCCTGATGTTGAGCATCAACGCAACGCCGAAGCAGAGCCCGAGCAGGACAAGCGCAAACACCTGTGGCAGCGACACGAACAGGCGTGAGCCGATATCGGAATAGGCGATCTCGCCGGCTGCGCCGTCCTTGCTCCAGTCGCTGGCGAGGAAGACGCGCGTGGCGCCAAGCGCCTGGTCGCCCATGTGCTGCACGCTGGCGCGGTTGAGCTGCGCGAGGTCGTCGCGATTGGTGTGGTAGAAGTCGAGCCCGTCCGAGATGGCGATGTTGACGCCATTGAAGCCGGCGTTGAGGTGCACGGTAAGGTCGGTCGAGTTGGGCAGCACTTCGTAAACCGCCGTCATCATCGAATTGGCGAAAGGCCGCGCGCCGCTTTTCGACCAGTCCGAGACGAGGCTCGCATTGGGATGCCCCGTCTCGAACATCATCGCCGGGCCGCGCACGCCGCGCGCCTCGAGATTGATGATGCGGCCGACGGTGAACGGATAGTCGCCCAGGTTGTCGACGAAGGCCTGCGCGCCAAGCAGGCCAGTCTCCTCGCCATCGGTCAGCAGGAAGACGACGCGCTGCGAAGGCTGCTGCTGCTTCAGATGATGCGCCACCTCCAGCCACACGGCGAGGCCGATGCCGTCATCGCCGAAGCCGGGGCTGGCGTCGACGCTGTCATAGTGCGCCGACAAGACGAGGGCAGGGCCTTCACTCGGTCCGGCGGTGAAGAAGACATTCTGCACAAAGGCGCAGCGCGCCGCGGTTCCCGACATCGACTGGCAGACATTGTGCGCGCGCAGCTCGGGCGAATAGCCCAGCGTGCGGATCTCCTGCAGCAGCCGTGCGCGCGTCTCGTCCAGCGCGCTGGAGTCGACCGGGTGAGGCGTGCCGTCGAGAACGCGGCCGAGGCGTTCGGTGGCGCGCTGCGTGTCGAACTGGTCGGGCGCATTGGTCTGGCGCACGCTGTCGAGTTCGAGCGGCGCCGCGCGAAAGAAGAACAGGAGGAGCAGCACGGCGAACACGCCAAGCGCCCAGGGTGCGGCGGTGCGGGTGCGCGAATGCGGTGTTTCGGTTTCCAGATGTCGCCCCTGTCTTGCCGTCCCGCCCCGGCCGGACGATAGGTGACCTTCCTACTCAGCGCCAGCGCAAGGTCTGGCCGGTTTCCTCGGCCTTGGGTGGCGACAGCCGCCGCGCGACCATGCAGGCAATGTAGCAGCACAGCAGGCTCGACGCGCCCGCCGTGGTCGAACCCGAGAGTTCGAGGACAAGGATCGCCGCCGCCATCGGCGCATCGAGCAGGACGGCGACGCATACCGCCATGCCGACGAGCCCCAGATAAGCCTGCGGCGCCGGGATGCCGAGCAGGAAGCCCGCAAGCACGCCGAGCGATGAGCCTGCCATGGCGCCGACAAACATGACCGGGGCGATGGCCCCTCCACCCCACCGGAAGCCGAACGTAACGGCGGCGGCCGCGATCTTCGCAAAGGCGAGCACCGGCATCAGTCCGGGTCCGTAATTCCCGCTAAGTCCGGCCCCCACCGACTCGAACCCTGTACCGAGCACCTGCGGGAAAGCCATCGCGATCACGCCGAGCATCAGACCGCCGATCACCGGTAGCAGCCACAGCGGAAGTCCAATGCGCGTCGCGGTCGACGCCACGAGCACGGGCGCACGTGTCCACGCCATGCTGCAGAGAAAGGCAAAGCCAATCAGCACGGGCAGTCCGACCAGAGCCGCAAGGTGCGCGATCGCTGGAACATTTTCGACCAGCGGCACGGAAATCAGAGCGCGTCCATTGAGCAGCCAAACCGAGACGAGCCAGCCAGCGACCGACGCCACCGCGACCGGCCCAAGCGACGAGATGCGCTGGCGGCGCAGGATCAACTCGCGCGCCAGGAACACGCCTGCAATCGGCGCATGCATCACGGCCGCGATCGCCGCCGCAACGCCCATGCCGACCAGCATGCGCCGCGAGGCGACGTCGAGGCCGAGAAGGCGGCCATGCAGAACGGCGATCGTCGCCCCAAGATGTGCCGCGGGCTCCTCGCGTCCGGCGCTGCCGCCCCAGCCAAGCGACACGATGGCTATCAGGATCGACAGGAATCCATCGCGCAGCGTCATCGTGGTTGACCGAATGCTGCCGCGCAGCCGGCGATGCTGGACGATGTCCTGGAGTCCGTAGGCGCGCGGGGCCGAGCCCCATCCGATCGCCATGCCAAGCCTCAGCAGAAGTGCAATGATCGCTCCCCCGACGAGGGGTGAGATGAGTCGCCGCCACCACTCCAGTTCGACCAGCCGGGAGGCGAGGCGGCCCGGAACTGCGCCAAACGCAACCCATTGCGCATAGGCGATGATTCCGACGACGACGACGACCGCAATGGCAATCAGCGCCCCGACCAGTGCGGCCAGGGGCCAAATCCAGAGGCTGCCGCGCTGGGGGCGGTCTATGATTTCGCCGGATGGACGAACGAGGGCACGCGACATTGCGGGCACGTTCGGCGTGAGCCGGGCGATGGGTCAAGCGTGCTCTGGCCTGCGTGGACAAAAATTCAGTATCCGGACCAGTTTTTCTGGCTGCCCCTACGACCTTGCGCCGTCAGGATTGCCGTCACACTCTGTTCAAGATCGAACCGGCGGAGCCAGAATGCGCGTTATCCTTGCTGCCAGCTTGATCTGCGGGAGCCTCCTTGCCGCAGGCTGTGGCAGCGAGGCTGACGTAACGCCAGCTGTGGATGTCGGCGAAACGCCAGCGTCAGCAGCAGAAAGCGCTACCGGGACAGGGACACCGGTCGCCTCGTTCGTGCTTGGCTGTGGCGCTCCGTTCACCCGCGAGGCAACCCCTGCGACGCTGGCGGAGGTGTTCGGCCGGGAGAATGTCATTCCCGAAACGATCGCCGGGCCCGAGGGCGCGCAGATGAACGTCACGGCGATCTATCCCAATGATCCCGCGCGGCGGATCGAGGTGGTGTTCCGCAACGAAGAGGAGCGCACTGACCTGTCCGCCGTGATGGTCAGCGCACCTGAGTCGCAGTGGACCGGCCCGGGCGGGGTGAAGATCGGTGATGGCATCGAGGCAGTGGAAGCGGCCAATGGCGCACCATTCGATGTGATGGGATTTCAGTGGGATTATGGCGGCTTCGTCGCCGACTGGAAGGGCGGCAAGCTCGCTGAAGCGAAAGGCTGCGCGCCCACCGTGCGTCTGACGCCGGGCGCCGATTCGCTGCCGGCAGAGATTGTGGGCGATGGCGTGGAGCCCGCGTCCGACCTGCCGGCGATGCGCGCCGCGCAACCGAAGGTCAGCGTCTTCGGCATCAGCTGGGAGCCGCAAACCTAGGGCGGGTCTTGCTGCGCTCTATCCACCCTGTGAGCCAAGCGCTAATCTGTTGTCACAAGAGGGCGAGGCGCGCATGACGTCGTTGAACCGCAGGCAGCTGGCGGCCGGACTTGGCGGAGCATTCGTCCTAGCAGGCTGCGAGAGCCTTGGCGGCGTGGCCGCTCCGGCTGGCCCGGCGCCAAGGCTTTTCTACCTCGGCCAGGCGAAAGTGCTGACGCTTGACGCTGCTGGCGGCTCGCCCGTGACGCTGGTGGATGACTCGCCGAAGGATGGGTCGCGGCCCACCGGGGTCAATGACGGCATCGCGGTTCACGCGGCCACCGGCCAGATCTACTGGACGAACATGGGCCGCGCCGACAAGGACGACGGCTACATCATGCGTTGCGAGCGCGACGGCGCAAATGTGACAACGATCGTCACGCCCGGCGGCACGTTCACGCCCAAGCAGCTCAAGATCGATGAGACCGCGGCCAAGCTCTACTGGTCCGACCGTGAGGGCATGGCGGTGCAGCGCTGCAATCTCGATGGCTCGAACATCGAGACGCTGGTCGTTACGGGCAATCCGGTTCAGGACGCGGGCGACCAGTCGCGCTGGTGCGTGGGGCTCGCGCTGGATCCGGGCCGTGGCCACGTCTATTTCACGCAGAAGGGCGGTGACAATGCGAGTCAGGGTTTGATCCGGCGCATCGACATGCAGGCGCCCCGCGGCGCCACGTCCACGAATCGCCGCGACATGGTTACCCTGTTCTCGCGTCTGCCCGAGCCGATCGACCTCGATCTCGACCTTGCCTCCCGCACGCTCTACTGGACGGACAGGGGCGACAACACCGTGTCGCGCGCGCCGATGGACGCGCCCGCGGGGTTCGACCCTGCAACGCGCCTCGACCGGCAGATTCTTGTGCGTGGGCTCAAGGAGGCCATCGGCGTCGCCCTCGACCTGCCGCGCAACCGCATGGCGTACACATCACTCGGCGGCGAAGTTGGCGTTGCGGCGCTCGATGGTTCGGGTGCGCGGATGCTGGTTGACTCGGGCGGAATGCTCACCGGCGTTTGCTGGGCCTGACGCCGGTCTGATGGCATCCCTGCGACGCGTGGCGCACTTTCGCGTTACCGTCTGATCCCTTATAGATTCAATGCATGGCGTCGATACCTGAAGACCTGCGGCCCAAGGCCTATGCTTCGCTCGAGCTCCTGCTTGATGTGATCCATTCGACCCGCAGTCTCGTGCAGGCTGATCTCGAAAGCATCGCGATATACCTGTGCGTCGCCGAGGCCACCATGCGTCCCGTCCTGGCCGACCCGGCCAGGGTTCACGAGCTTTCGACGACTGACCGTGCGCCAGAAGAGTGGCGCGGCTCGATAACCATGCTGCAGGTGGCCGACAGGCTCGACATGCCGCGCGAGACGGTGCGGCGTAAGGTCAAGCAGCTGATTGAGAGGGGCCTGCTGTACGCCGATGACAAGGGGCGCATTCGGTCGACCCCGAATTTCGCCGATCCCGCCGTTGCTAATGCGATCAACGATGTCCATGGCGCCGTTCGCCGCTATCGCGAGCAGCTGGCAAAGCACGGCATCGACTGCTGACGCCAGCGCGCATTGTGCGCCGGACGTGAATGCGTCACACAGGCGCCGCAGGGCTGACCGCCCCACAACGGAGACTGATGTGCGCAAGACGTCACTGGCTTTTGCGGCTGTCGTGGCCGCGTCGATGAGTTTTCCCGCTGCAGCTCAGACATCCGAGGCGAATCGCGCGGCGCTTCGCGAAATCTTCGAGGAGATGGTCGAGATCGATTCCTCGCCCACGACAGGCTCGTGCACCAGGGTCGTGCGCGCCGCCGAAGCACGGCTGCTGGCGGCGGGGTATGCGCCGGAGGACCTCCAGGTGATCATCCCGCCGGACCGGCCGGACGATGGCAATATCGTCGCCACGTTGCGCTCGTCGCGCGCCACGAAAAAGGGCGTCCTGCTGATGGGGCATATCGACGTGGTCGACGCCCGCCGCGAGGACTGGGAGCGCGATCCCTTCACGCTGATCGAGGAGAATGGCTTCTTCTTCGGTCGCGGCACGGCGGACATGAAAGGCCAGGCCGCCGTCTGGCTCGAACTGATGACCCGCTTCAAGCGGGAAGCGAACTTCCGTCCCTCGCGAGACATCGTCATGGCGCTGACCTGCGGTGAGGAGACCTCCAATCGCGTCAATGGCATCGACTACATTCTCAACAACCACCGCAACCTGTTCGACGTGGCCTTTGCGCTGAACGAAGGCGCGGGCGGGCTGTTGTCGGATGACGGCAGGCCGCTCGTCGTCCAGGTGCAGGCGGGCGAGAAGATTCACCAGGTCTACACGCTGGAGGTCACCAATCCGGGCGGGCACTCCTCGCGCCCCACAACGGACAATGCGATCTACCGCGTTGTGGCTGCCGCAGACAAGGTCTCGAAACTGTCCTTTCCGATCGAGTTGACGCCTGTCGTGCGCGAATACTTCCGCATCACGGGGCCTATCCTCGGCGGCGGCGTCGGGGCGGCGATGTCGATCCTGGCGCGCTTTCCCGAAGACGCGGCTGCGCTGCGTGTGCTGATGGCTGATCCCACCTACAACGCGGCGCTTCACACCACCTGTGTCGCGACACAACTCGAGGCGGGACACGCGCCAAATGCGCTGCCGCAGCGCGCGACCGTGACGCTGTCCTGCCGCGTGATGCAGGGCACGACGCCGGAGCAGGTGCAGGAAACCCTCGAACGCGCGATCAACGATCCGGAGGTCAAGGTCGCGATCGTGCGCCGCCGCGACGGCTCCTCCCCGCCGCCGCTGACCGACGAGATCATGGGCCCGATCAAGGCGCAGGCGGCAAGGATCTGGCCTGATGTTCCAATCGCGCCGCTGATGACCGCGGGTGCAACCGACGGCCGCTTTCTGATGAATGCCGGCATTCCGACCTACGGCCTCAGCGGCATGTTCGCCAAGAGCGGCGAGACCAACGCGCACGGCCTCAACGAGAAACTGCGCGTGCAGTCGCTTTACCAGGGCCAGCAGTTTCTCGAGGGAGTCGTGCGGGCGTATGTGAAGTAGGCGAAGCTACGGCTTCGCCTTCATCTCCAGAATGCGCGCGCCCTGCAGGATGCCGTGCAGCGCATGGTTGCCCTCGTGGCACGCGAACTCATAGACCGGCCCGCTCGACGTCGTGAAGATCATCTCGCCCTTCCACGTCTGCGTGTAGAAACCCGGATCGTCGATCTCGAAGGCGTAGGTCAGTTCGTCCACGCCCGTGCGCGTGAAGCGCTCGGTGACGGTCGCCTGCTCGGACAGGAAGACCGGCTCGTAATCGCCGTGCCAGCGATTCCAGTTCTTTGTCACGATGACCAGCGTGTCGCCTTCCCAGCGCCCCACGCTGTCGCCCAGCCATTGCGAGACGGGCGCCGGCTTGTGCTGTTGATTCAGGCGAACGATGCGTGCGTCGTGCATCATCTCGACGTCAATCATCACATGGTCGGTCGTCTGCACGATCTGGTACGTGTTGTTATAGATATTGTTCAGCATGGGCGGCCCGCCCGAGCCGCGTGAGCCGACAAGGCAGCGGTCGGCGGGGTTCATGCCTTCCGGCCCGTCCTCATTGCGGGTCTTCATGATCTCGGCGATCCGCTTCCGGCCCGCGTCAGAGAACGGCATTTTTCCATTGGCGGGTTCGATGATCCAGGACGAACGCGCTGTACCGTTGACGACGCCGACCTTCATGCCGCGGTCCAGCCAGAAGGCGTTGTAGCCCCCGATCGCGCCGCCGGCCGCAGGCGCGCCTTCATCCGGATTGGTGCGGCTGTTCTGAGAGACTTCCTGCTGTAGCCGCTGGCCTTCCATGCCGGCCACCTGTTCGGGATTCAGGAAGAGGGGGAGGGACGCGTTGTTGCGCTCCAGCGTGGTGATGCTCGAATTGGTCCACATGCCCTGAAGGTCGGGGCGGCCATCGGGCGTGCGTGGCGGCTGGTAGGCCTGCGCGAGCACGGCGGGCGCAATCGCCGCGAACGCCGCCGCACAGAGAAGAGTCCGAAAGGCCGTCGCGCGCATCTTCTGTCTCCACATCTCGTCGTAAGCTAAGCGCCATGCGGCAGTGTGGAAAGCGCCGACTTCGCGCGCCGCGCTATTAGCCCATCCGTGCAGCAAGTCGCGCCTCAACTTCGGGCGGCGTGTGGAATCCTGATCGACCTTCAGGCAAACGCGCGCAGGAATTGCGCATATGGTCGTGGGAGGCGCCGGACGCGCCGTTGTCGTGGCGGCACATTGAGCAATCACGCTCAAGCGATCATCACGCAACATGCTTAATCGCAACCAGGGGCGACGTTTGCGTCATGCGCGATGGTCGCATGATTCAAAGCTGTCATAATGCTTCAACGCGATAGGAAAAATTCGCATCGGGCGGCTGCGTTCGCAGCTCCGCCCTGAAGCCCGTTGTGCCCGCAGAATCGCGGCGCCTGACATTCCAACAGGGTCATGATTTTGCGCCCGTCCCGTCGGGTTCGGCTTTCACGGTGCAGTTCGGAATGCGCTGATTGCCTCAACAAGAAACGGCCCTCCACCCAAAAAAGTCCGGGACGGAAACAGAGGAGAATTCGGAACACACGGGGACCAACAGGATGAAGACCAAGCTTCTCTATTCAGGCATTATCGGCGTAGTCGTGGGGGCGGCGCTGATGGGGGGTGGCGCCGCCTGGGCGCAGAGCGCGCCAGATACTGGCGCCGAAGAACAACCGACAGACAAGAACGACATTGTCATCGTGACCGGGACGCGCACGGCCGGCCGCAGCGTGGCCGACTCCCCCGTGCCGGTGGATGTGCTGACCGAGGAGGCGATCGAGGATATCTCCTTCACAGACACCCAGGACGTGCTGAGAACCCTGGTCCCGTCATTCACGACCGCCCGCCAGCCGATCTCGGACGGCGCAACCTTCATTCGCCCCGCCTCGCTCCGCGGCCTGTCGTCCGACAAGACGCTGGTCCTGGTGAACTCCAAGCGCCGCCATCGCGCCGCGCTGGTGAACACCGGCGGTTCAGGCACGCAGGGGCCTGACGTCTCCACCATCCCCGCATCCGCCCTCAAGACCATCGAGGTCCTGCGCGACGGCGCCGCCGCGCAGTACGGCTCCGACGCAATCGCGGGCGTCATCAACTTCATCCTGAAGGACGCTCCAGAAGGTGGGGAGATCACCTTCCAGACTGGCTCATACTACGAGAACGACGGCGAGGATCTGATGATCGCCGGCAATCTCGGCCTTGCCATCGGCGACGCCGGCTTTATCAACATCAGCGTCGAGGGCACCAGCGCGCAGCCGACCCATCGCGGACAGGAATGGCGTACGCAAGCAGCTGATCCCGGCAATTTCGGCGGCCAGAGCTCGTTCGATGTACCCACCTTCCTCGCGGCGAACCCGCAATATGCGTACCTGTTCGGCTCGGGCGAGGACTTCGACTCATCCAACGTCCAGATCTGGGGTCAGCCGGAGACCGAGGCGTTCCGCAGCTTCATCAACGCCGGGTACACGCTCTCGGACACGATGGAACTCTACGCCTTCGCGAACTACTCGAACTCGACTGCGGACGGCGACTTCAACTATCGCTCGCCGATTGCCGGCGTCCACCAGAACCGTATCCGCCTGCAGAATGGCTCGATCTTCCAGTTCGTGAACAACTACCCTGCGGGCCGTACGCCCCGCTTCGGCGGCAATGTCGTCGACTACTCGCTGACCGGCGGTATCCGCGGCCGGTTCACAGATGATCTCACCTACGATTTCTCGGGCAGGTACGGCAAGAACACGATCTATTACTCGCTGTGGAACACGATCAACCCGTCGCTGGGCAACGTCTCACCGACCACCTTCCACCCCGGCGACCTGGTGTCCGACGAGTTGGGCGTCAATGCCGATTTCAACTATACCGTGCCCAAGGACATGTTCGCCGTGCCGCTCGATATCGGCTTCGGCGTCGAGTATCGCGACGAAGGCTACGAGATCGTGGCGGGCGATGAAGCGTCCTACATTGCGGGTCCTTACGGCCTCCAGGACCCCTGGAACTTCTGCTCCAACGAAACAGCTGTCGGCGCCAGGACCCCGACCGCTGCGGGTCTCGCGGTCATTGCGACGGGCTCGACGCTCAACTGCGCCCTGGCCAGTGACCCGGTCTACACCCAGAACGCGGTCGGTTCGGACGGCTTCCCCGGTTATCCGCCGGCCTTCTCCGAAGCGTCCAGCCGCGACAGCTACGCCGGCTATGTCGATTTTGCGTCCGACATCACGGACTACCTGTTCGTCGATTTCGCGATGCGCTTCGAGAACTATTCAGACTTCGGCGAAACGTTCGACTACAAGCTGGCCGGCCGCTGGAAGGTGCTCGAGGATCTCAACATTCGCGGCTCGATCGGCACAGGCTTCCGTGCGCCGACGCCCGGACAGCTGGGTACAACCAACGTCTCCACCGTCTTCGGCGGCGGCGGCGAGCCGATCGCACAGGGACTCTTCCCGGCGACGAACCCGGTCTCCGCCTTCCTTGGCGCACGCGAACTTCAGCCCGAGAAATCAGACAACTACTCGCTGGGCGCGACGGGCTCATTCGCCGGCTTCGACATCACGGTCGACCTCTACAGGATCGATATTGCCGACCAGTTCTATGCGGTCAGCCCGATCACCGTGACGCCCGCCATTCGCACAGCCCTTCTTGCTGCGAACGTTCCGGGCGCCGCAACGATCGGACAGGTGTCGTTCTTCCAGAACGCCTTCGACTCCGAAACCTTCGGCGTCGACGTCGTCGTCAGCTACGACGCTGACTGGGGCGACATGGGCATGACGAACTTCACGGCCAGCGCGAACTACAACGACTACCAGATCGCCAGCGTGAACATCGCCAACGCCAACGGAACGCCGCTGTTCGACGCCGAGTCGATCTACGACTTCGAGCACGGGCAGGCGAAGACCCGCGGTATCTTTACCGCGACCCACATGATCGGCCCCTGGACCTTCATGGGCCGCGCCAACTACTACGGTCCGTACAACGTCTCGAACTGTGTTCCCAACAACTGCACGCCCGCCAACCTGGCGGCCGGTAACACACGGTTTGAAGTCCAGGAACTCCAGTCCGAAGTCCTGTTCGACCTCGAAGCCCAATACGCGTTCAGCGACGATCTCACGGTCGCCGTCGGCGCGCGGAACGTGTTCGAAGAATATCCGGACGAGGGCGAGTTCCGCCTGCGCGAGACCTCGAACGGCCGGATTTACAGGTCCGACTCGATCGTCGACTGGCAGGGCGGCTTCTACTACGGCAAGATCAAGTATTCCTTCTAACCAGACGGCCCCACGCGGGAGGCGCGCATTCCTCCCGCGTGGGCGCCAGACGGGCGCTGGCGCTGCAATAGGCGGCGCCATGCGTGTTTCGTGCAGAGACGGGCCACGACTGCCTTGCCCGCGCTAAGGGCAGGCGCGAAGTCGCAAGCGTTCCAGCCGGAAAAACGATTCCAGTCCGGCGGAATGATCTGTTCCGAAGCGCCGGCTCCGGAAGCAATCCAGTGGCGTTGAGATACATGGCCGATTTTGCCTCGCAGCAGGACTGGTTGGGACAGATGTTCCAGCAGTACGGCCTGCTCGTCCTGTCCATGCTGGCGGCAGGGCTGTTTGCTGGATTCGTCGCGGGCATGTTCGGCATTGGCGGCGGGTTTGTCGTGGTGCCGGCGCTGGCCGCCGTGCTGACGGTGCTTCCGCATCAGGGCGGCGACGAGCACATCATGCATGTGGCGATCGGCACATCGCTCGCCACGATCTTCTTCACATCACTTAGATCCGTGCAGGCGCATGCCAAGCGGGGCGCTGTCGACTGGAATATCCTCAAGGGCTGGCTGCCCTGGGTGGTGGCGGGCGTCATCGGGGGCGTGGCGCTGACCAGCTTCATGGATGGCAACCAGCTGAAGATCGTCTTCGGGATTTTCCTGATCCCGCTCGGCCTGCAATTCGTCTTCCAGATTCTCGGCCGCAAGACGAAGTCGGAGGAGAACATGCCGAAAGGCCCAGCGCGTGCAGCGCTCGGCTCGGGCCTCGGCGCGTTTTCATCTCTGCTCGGCATCGGCGGCGGAACTCCGGCCGTGCTGATCATGACGATGAGCGGCGTGAACATGCACCGCGCCGTGGCGACCGCCGCCGGTTTCGGCACGATCATCGCCGTGCCCGGCGCCATCGGCAGCATGATCGCCGGCATCGGCGCGCCAGGCCTGCCGACGGGGTCGGTTGGGTTCGTCAACCTGATCGCGCTCGCGGCCATCGTGGCCATGAGTATCTGGACAGCGCCGCTAGGCGCGGCGGCCGCGCACAAGCTCGACCCGGTGAAGCTGAAACGCGTCTTCGGCGTCTACCTGCTGCTGACGTCCGCGTTCATGCTGAAGGACCTGGTGCCGGGGTTGGCTTGACGCGTTGAGACGTCGCTGAGCCCGTCCCCGCTACTTGCCCAGGCTCGCCTTGTGGTCCTCGGCCGCCTTCAGCAGGCGAATGACATTGCCGCTCCACATCTTCTGGAGGTCGGCTTCGGTATAGCCTTCCTTCAGCAGGCGCTCGGTAATCTTGGGCAGGGCAGTGATGTCGCGGAAGCCGTCGAGGCCCCCGCCGCCATCCCAGTCGGCGCCGAAGCCGACATGGTCCACGCCCACGAGTTTGATCGTGTAGAGCACCTGCTGCATGTAGTCCTCGAACGTGGCGCGGTTCTCGGGGAATTGGCGGTCGAGGGCGTTGAGTTCGTCGAGATACTGTTCGTAACGCGCACTCTCCAGCTGGTTCGGGTTGCCCCATTTGGTGCGCAGCGCCGCCATCGCATCGGTGCGCTCCTTGGTCTGCGGCAGCGGCTTGATGAATGAGCCGAGCGCATTCATGTGAATGACGCCGCCCTTGGCCGCCATCTTCTTCAGCAGCGCATCGGGGGCATTGCGCGGATGCTCGTTGAGATGGTCCGCGCCGTGGTGCGAGAGGATGATCGGCGTCGCCGACAGGTCGATCATCTGGTCGATTGCGGCGTCCGAGGAATGGCTGCCGTCGAGCACGATGCCGAGTTCGTTGGCGCGTTTGACGTAGTCCCGGCCCATCGGCGACAGGCCGCCCCAATTCACGGGAGGGTTAGGTCCGGGGTTTGTCGAGTCGGCCAGCTGGTTGCTGCCATTGTGCACAGGCCCCGCCATGCGCACGCCGAGCTTGTAGAAGGTGTCGAGCAGGGAGATGTCTTCGCCCACCTCATAGGAATTCTCGATCGAAATGTAGACGATCTTCTTGCCGCTGGCGTTGATGCGGGCCGCGTCTGCCGACGTCAGCGCGAGTTCGAATTTGTCTGGATTTGCGGCGACCATCTTGTGGATCGACATCGCGCGGATCAGCGCCGCATCCCGGACATTGCGATAGCCTTCCGGCGTCAGCGGGCCCTGGCCCATATAGATGACCCAGAAACCGCCATCTAGACCGCCCTCAACCATGCGCGGGTAATCGACCTGCGTTCCATCCCGCTCGACGTCGTGGCGCTCCATGATGTCGTAGCCGCGCACCGTGTCGAAGAAGGCTGGCGTGTCGAGGTGCGTGTCCAGCGTCACCAGGCGGTTGTGGATCGCCCAGGCTTCTGCGCTGACGCCCGCAGGGGCGGGGGTCATGGTCGAGCAGCCGGCCAGCGCGGTCGCGCCGATGAGGGCCAGTTTCAGCCGGGAGAAGTGCGCCATCGATGTCTCTTGGGTTCAGGAGGGTAGTGTCCGGGCCACCATGCATGCCCGCCCGCCAGCCTCAAGGGCGGGAGGGGCGCAGTCCGGTCGGATGCTCAAAAGCCGGTCGCGACTGTGTTTTCCTGCTCAATTGCAAATGAGAATGGGTTGCAATTAGGTGGCCGTTCGCGTAAGCCCCGGCTCAACAAAGCGCCGCTGGGGCGCCGACAGGGAATGGCGCCGAAAACGGCCGCCGGGATCCGGGATGGCCGAAGGCTCGGACAGCTCAACACGTCTGATCGGCGAGGCCGAGAGGCTGGCCGCCGAGAAGGCCGCAGCCAAGGCCTACAAGGCCAAGGTGCGCCGGCTGTTCTGGATGACCCAGGCCCGCGTATGGCACTGGATCACGGGCGCGGCGACGCTGGTCGGGATGCTCCTCTTCGCAATCACTGGCATCACGCTGAACCATGCGGGCCAGATCGAAAGCCAGCCGGTTGTGGTCGAACGGACGGCCGTCATGCCGCCGGAGATTCTCGTCCAACTCGGTCAGGCGCCGGCAGAAGGCGAGACGGCGATCCTGCCCGCGCCGGTGGCGGAATGGCTGACGAAGGAGATTGGCGCGCCGGTGTCGCGCCGGACCGGCGAGTGGTCCGAGAGCGAAGTCTATGTCGGCATGCCGAAGCCCGGCGGCGACGCCTGGCTGTCGATCGACCGCGAGACGGGCGATGTGATCTACGAGAACACCGATCGCGGCGCGATCTCGTGGTTGAACGATCTTCACAAAGGCAGGAACACGGGCCCGGTGTGGTTCTGGTTCCTGGACATCTTCTCGATCGCGGCCATCCTGTTCTGCATAACCGGACTGGTGCTGTTGTGGATGCATGCTCCGCGGCGGGCGTCGACCTGGTTCGTCGTCGGCGCTGGTCTGATCATTCCGGCGCTCATCGCCGTTTTCCTCGTTCACGTCTGAGGTCGAGTTTTGATGCGCACGATTCTGATGCTTGCGGCTCCGGTGGCGATGGCGGGCGTAGCGCATGCCGGCACACTTGAAATCTCAGTGGAGATTCCGAAGCTCAACGTCGCCGAATATCACCGGCCCTACATCGCCATCTGGATCGAGGATGCGAGCGGCAAGGTCGCGGCCAACCTGTCGGTCTGGTACGATGTCGACCTCAAGGACCAGGAAGGCGAGAAGTGGCTGAAGGACATCCGCCAGTGGTGGCGAAGGTCGGGCCGCAATCTCGAACTTCCGATGGACGGCGTCTCCAGCCCGACCAAGCCTCCGGGCAAGAACAGCATGAAGTTCGACACCGCCAAGGGCCCGATCGCGATGCTGCCGCCGGGCGAGTACAAGATCATCGTCGAGGCCAGCCGCGAAGTCGGCGGCAAGGAGCTGGTCGAGATTCCGTTCAAATGGGCGCCCGGCGGCGAGGCGCAAGGCGCGGCCCAGGGCAGGGAAGAGCTCGGCGCGGTCACACTCAAGCTGACCAAGTAAGTCAGCCCATTTCGATCGTCCGGAGAGCCCAGATGACCTTCGCCAAACGCCTTGTGATCGCAGCTGCTGCGGCATCGCTGATGGTCGGCGCAGCCCACGCGCACCGCGCCTGGATCCTGCCGTCGGCCACGGTCGTCTCGGGCGACAAGGCGTGGGTCACGATCGATGGCGCGATCTCGAACAACCTCTTCTTCCCCGACCATCGCCCGATGCAGATCGAAGCAATCGCGATCACAGCGCCCGATGGCTCCACTGTGAAACCCTCGAACGCGACTGTCGGCCAGTACCGCACGACGTTCGATCTCGAGTTGAAGCAGAAGGGCACGTACCGCATCGCCCAGGCCAATTCGGGTCTCAGCGCATCGTGGAAGGAAGGCGCCGAGACCAGGCGCTGGCGCGGCACGATGCAGGACTACATCGCGCAGGGCATCGACAAGAAGCCGGGCGTCGAGCTGGTAGCCACGAGCCGCCGCGTCGAGACGTTCGTGACCAATGGCGCGCCGACGCTGCTGACGGCAAGCGGCAAGGGCCTCGAACTCGGCGGCGCGACGCATCCGAACGATCTCTATTCGGGCGAAGAAGCGACGTTCATCCTGACCGACAATGGCAAGCCGGCCGCGAACGTCGAGGTGTCGGTGATCCAGGGCGGCGATCGCTATCGCGACGAGCCGGGCGAGCTGAAGCTGAAAACCGGCGCGGATGGGTCGCTGAAGCTGAAGCTCGACAACGCCGGCATGTACTGGCTCGAGGCTGAATCCGCCGGCACGACGACGATGGAAGGCAAGACGCTGAAATCGCAGTCGACCTATGTGGCCGTGCTGGAAGTTCTGCCGGGGTGATGGGCCGCGATCCGCGCCTGCTGATTCCCAAAGGCCTGAAGCCCGCCGATGTGCGGGCGTCGCGGATCGATGCGCCGGTACGGCGTCTGTCGGGCGCGACGATGGGGACGGGATGGTCGCTGTCATTCGTGGCGCATGAGGCGGTCGAAACGGCTGCGGTGGTGGCGGCGCTCGAGGAGGCGTTCGCGCTGGTGATCCGGCAGATGAGCGGATGGGAGCGCGGCTCCGATCTTTCCCGGTTCAACGCGGCGGAGGCGGGGTGGCGCGATATTCCGCCGGAGTTTGCGTTCGTGCTGAAGCGCGCACTTGAGATCGCGACGATCACCTATGGCGCGTACGATCCGGCGCTTGGTCGCGATGTTGAGGCGGCGGGTTTTGGCGCGGGCTTGCTGTCGCCCGCGGCCAATGTGGGGTGGCGCGGCGTCGAACTCGACATGGTGGGGCTGCGTGTGAAGCAGCCGGGCAGGGTGGCGCTGGATCTGTCCTCGATCGCCAAGGGGTATGCGGTTGATCTCTGCGCTGATGCGCTGCGGCGCCTTAACGTGCCGAGCTTTCTCATGGAGATCGGCGGCGAGTTCGTGGGCCAAGGGGTGAAGCCCGATGCGCAACCCTGGTGGGTTCAGCTCGAGTTGTCCGATCTTCCCTACGCGCCGGGTGAACCGGACGGTACGGATGTGGCGCTGGTGAATCTCGCCGTGGCGACAAGCGGGGATTTTGTGCGCCGGCGTGAGAGGGTCACGCATCTGCTCGACGGGCGGACGGGGCAGTCGCTGAATGGCGAAGTGTCGGGCGTCGCGGTGCTGCACGCCAGCGCGATGGAGGCCGATGCCTGGGCGACGGCCCTGTTCGCGCTGGGGTGCGATGCCGGGCTGGCGGTGGCGGAGGGACAGGGGCTGGCGGCGGTTTTTGCTGTGCGGGGTGAGGGCGGCGCGCGGATGCGGCTGAGCAGCGCGGCGCAGGAGATGCTGGGATAGCATGGCCCTAGCGCCGCCAATGGAATGGCGGTCAGCGCAGCTTCCACCTGGCCAGCGCCTCATAGTGCGGGCGCGCTGCATCGGCGATGCGCTGGAGGTGCGGTGCGAGCGTGATTGCAGTTTCGTCCGGCGGCGTGCCGAATCCTGTCGATCGTTCGACGGCGTCGTACCAGGCGGGCGCCCAGACGCCGTCGGTGGCGCGGGGGCCTGCGGGCCAGCTGAGCATGCTCGGCGTCCACGGAATATCGAGCGCGGCGCAGAGTTTCGCGATCTTAGCGGCGGGGTCACGCAACACATCGACGCCTTCGATAACGGGCGGGGCGTGGCCGAGGCGGTCGGATTCGCGGGCGAAGATTTCGGACTGCTGCACGAAGCCGAGGTCGGCGAGCGTCACGTCCTCGCGCTTCTGCGTGTAGGAGGCGAGGACGCGGACGGGGTCGCGGATGAGGAAAGCGTTGCGGCGCTGGCTCATCAAGTCGAGGCCGAAGTCCGGCAGCATGTGATGCGTCATGTGCTTTTCGTAGACGATCGGCTGGCCTGAGGGTGGCGCCTGCTCAAGCTGCTGCGCCACATCGCGCCAGTCATTCGGCTGGCTCGCGAGCGTTTCGGCGAGCATCGGATGGACGAGGCCCGTCTTTGCGAGAAAGGCGGCGTAGAACGGCTCGTCAACGACATGGCAATCGCTGCGCGCGCCGAAGGAGCGCATCATCGCGGTGGAGATGTTGCGCGGACCCGACCACATGGCGATGCGGATGGTCATTCGTATACGCTGGCCGACATGAGCATATCCGCAATCGTCTTCCATTGCGGCGTGACCGGAGCGTCCTCGTTCATGTTTCGATAGTAGCCATCCATCTCATCGGTCCAAGCAGCCAACGCTTCCAGAAACGAATCCAGCGTGTCGTTTTCCCACTCATCCGGATTGCTACGGAAATCATTCGCCAATTCGCCAATGAACCTTGCGAGGTTCTGACGCGTTCGAATGTTCGGCGCCGAATCCGCTGCATCGCTCATCTCACCTCCCCATCCTTCAGCACCTCATATAGCTCCCGCAATCTCTGCGTGACCGGCCCGGGCGTTCCCGCCGGCATCACGTGGCCGTCCACGGCGCGCACTGGCGTCAGGCCGCCTAAGGTGCCGGTGACGAAGGCTTCGTCGGCGGCGTGGCCGTCGCGGAGGGGGAAATAGTCGAGTTTTATCGGGATGGCGTTGGCGTCGCAGAGCTTGATGACGTTGCCGCGGGTGACGCCGTTGAAGCAGAACTCGCCGGTGCTGGTGCGCACCTCGCCATCCTTGACCCAGAAGAAGTTGGTGGCGTTGCAGCTCGAGACGAAGCCACCGGGGTCGAGCATCAGCGCTTCGTCGCCGCCGCGCTGGATCACGTCGAGCAGGGCGCGGATGAGGGGCAGGCGCGAATGCGAGTTGAGGCGCATGTCGAACATGTTGGCGGGCGTGCAGCGGATCGTCGATGTGACGACGTTGAGGCCTGTCGTGACGATCCCGGGGCTGGGCCGCTTGTACTCGGCCACGATGACGATGGTGGCGCTGCCCAGCGCGTTGCGAGGATCCTGGTTGACGGCTTTCTTGACGCCGCGCGTCGCCATCAGGCGAAGGTGCGCGCCATCGGTCATGCCGTTGGCGGCGCAGGTTGCGTGCAGGGCGGCTGTCAACTGCTCGCGCGTGAGGCCTAGATCGAGCATGATATCCCCGGCGCCGCGATAGAGGCGGTCGAGGTGGGCGTCGAGGAAGAGGAGCGCGCCCTTGTGGAGGCGCAGGCCTTCCCACACGCCATCGCCGAGGACGAAGCCGGCGTCGAAGACGGAGACCTTTGCCTCATCTTTCGGGACGAGCGCGCCGTTGAGCCAGACCTTGAGGTTGGCGTTGCGCGGGTCTGCGGCGAAGTCCTGGCTGCCGGGCATGAGGGCTAGTCGTCCGAGATCATCGCCATGGCGCCTTTGCGCTCGCTCGGCTTGAGCTTG
>JBBAUA010000005.1:0-33551 GCA_040398465.1 Hyphomonadaceae bacterium
GGAGGCGCGCTGGCGAAGGCTGCGGCTGGCGCGATTGAAGTGGTGGACGAGGTGCGTACGGTCAATATCTCCCGTGCGATCGATGCGCTGACGGATGCGGGATGGAATGTTGTCGGACTTGATGGCTCGGCGGAGTTGACGCTTGATCAGGCGATCGCCGGCCCCGAGCCTGTGGCGATCGTCCTTGGCGCCGAGGGCGCCGGCATTCGTCATGGCGTGGCCAAGGCTTGCACGCGATTGGCGCGAATTCCGATGCAGCCAGGTATGGAGAGCCTGAACGTCTCCAACGCCGCCGCTATCGCGTTCTACGAGGCGATGAAGCGGAAAGGCATTGTTCCGCCGCCGTCTGCTGCACGCCTGCCTGAGGATGACGGTGGATTCGACGGCGAAGCCGACTAGACTTGTCGTCGACCTGAGGAGACGCAGATCATGCGCATCGCAATCGTCATCGTGCTTGCCCTCATCGCGGTTGCGGCCGGGACCGTCTGGGGCATTGGACAGTTTGGCTCGACGTCGACCGTGGTCAGCGTTCCGCGCGATCCGGTCGTACGTGAGCCGCAAGTGGTTGCTGCAACGACCCCGGCAAGCCCAACGCCGCAGGCGCGGACTTTGCCGACGCCGGGCCCCACGCCCGCTGCGCCGAGCCAACCGGAACCGACGCCGGAACCAGCTGCACGACAGCAGACAGAGCCGCCGGCGGTTTCCTTCCGCTCGACACTGGCCCAGCAGGACGATGATCCGACAACTGTGCCGCCGTCCGCGCCTTCAAGCGATGTGACGCTTCCGGCCTCGGCGCCGGCGCAAGCTGAGCTGCGGGCCTCGCCGCAACAGGCGCCTGTTTCACAGGCAGCTGCGCCGAGCGGGCTGGAGACGCAGTTCCAGGCGCGGCGCGTGACCTACAACCGGCCGCCGGAAAAGCTGGCGCTCAACAAGCCGGTGGATGTGTCGCTCGTGGTCAATGCGACAGACGACGAGGCTGCAGGTCGGGAGGCGCTCGAAGGATTCAAGGGCGAGATCGTCGAACGCGACGTCGAACTCTCGGACACTGTTTCGGCCCAGCTGACCGGCGTGGGTTTCGACATCACGTCGCAGACCGTGGAGCGTCAAAGACTTTCGGGCAAGACGGTGAACCGCTGGCAGTGGCGGGTGACGCCGACGGAGCCGGGGCAGCACACGCTCATCCTCGAAATCTTCGGCTACGCTACCGGCTCGCTCGATGCAGAACCGCTGGATGCCTATCGGGACGTGATCACGGTGGAAGTCGAACAGATCGACCAGCTTGTGGCATGGGCGAAGGGTGTGCAGCCGTTGTTTGCCATTCTTGCTGCACTGGCCGGTATCGGCTCGGCGGTGTTCGCTTTCCTGCGCTTCAGGGAAGAGAAGAAGCAGACGAAGGCGGCGAGCAGGAAGCCGGAAGCCTAGCTGCTACTTCAACAACTCCCGCGCCGCAGCCGTCATCGCCCTGACGCCGGCTGCAATCGTCGGATCAGGATCCGGCGCGAACTCGGATGAGTGGAGCGCGGGCAGCGGTTTGCCGCCCGGCTTCTGAGCGGCGTCGAACTTGTCCTGTGCGACAGCGCCAAGCCAGAGCAGCATGACAGGGATCTTCTCCGGCGTGCGGCCATAACGGGCGAAGTCTTCGCCGCCCATGCTGGGTGTCGCTGTGTGGATCGCCTTGGCGTCGAACTCCTTTCGCAATGCGCCGGTGACGCGCGCGACGAGATCGGGATTGTTGTAAAGCGAGGGTGTTGCATCGTTCTTGATGCGCATGTCGATCGCCTTGTCGGGGTCGAGCCCGGCCGCCATCGCTTCGGCGCGCGCAATGCGCTCGATGCCCGTAAGAAGTTTCTGGCGAGTCGCGTCAGCGAATGAGCGGACGGTGAGCTGCAGATCGACTTCGTCGGGGATGATGTTGTGCTTGAAGCCGCCATTGAAGGCGCCGACGGTGACGACGCCTGCGTCATCCGGCGCAATCTCGCGCGAGACCAGCGTCTGCAGAGTTGTGACGATGCGCGCGGCCACGACGATCGGGTCTTTCGTGTCCTGAGGATACGCGCCGTGGCCGCCGACGCCGGTAATCTTGATGTCGACGCTGTCGACATTCGCCATCACATAGCCGGAACCGACGCCAAGCTCACCAGCAGGAAGCGCGGCATTGTCGTGCAGACCGATGACATGATCGGGCTTGGGGAAGCGCGTGAACAGGCCGTCCTCGATCATGCTGAGCGCGCCGAGGCCGATCTCCTCCGCGGGTTGAGCGATCATGACCAGCGTGCCCTTCCAGTCGGCCTTGCGGGCGACGAGATCGCGCGCGGTTCCGATCCAGATCGCCATGTGCAGGTCGTGCCCGCAGGCGTGCATCACGCCGGACTCTTCACCGCTCCAGGCCGTGTCGCGCGCCTTAGAGGCGTAAGGCAGGCCGGTCTTCTCGACGAGCGGCAGCCCGTCCATGTCGGCGCGGATCATGAGCGTGGGGCCGGGACCGTTCTCGAGCACTGCGACGAAGCCGTAGCCGCCGACGCCGTCCTCAACCTTGCCGTAGTCCTTCTGCGCACGCGCCTTGACCCAGGCATCGCCGAGGCCCGTCGTCACCTTGAAGCCAAGCCGCTTCATTTCGGCGGCGAGCACAGCGGACGTGCTCTTCTCCTGGAAGGAAAGCTCGGGATTGGCGTGCAGATGTTCGTAGAGCTGGCGAAGCGTCTTGCCTTCCGCCCTGAAGGCGGCTTGTGCGGCGGCCGGTTGCGGCGCGGATGCACATGCCGCCAGCAGGGACATGCCGAGGGCGAGGATGGCTTTCTTCATGGTTCGGCTCCCGTTTGGAATTGTGTAGCGGGGACCCATTCTCTCGTCGACAGCCGCGTAGCGGGCGCAATCAGGTAATCAGCGCGTAGTCCATGTCGAGTTCGTCGGCGGCTTGCTCGAGACGCCGTTCGACGGATTCGGAGACCAGTGCGCGATAGGCGGGCGTCACTTTCAGGGTCAGCGTATCGCCGTCGCATGTCAGGCGCGCATGCTTGAGCAGGTCGGCGGAGCGGCCGGAGAAGTCGGCGGCGAGGCGCATCAGGGCGCCAAGCGCGCGGGCCTTGCCTGCGGTGTTCGCATCCAGCAGCATTTCGCTGACATCGTTGCGCAGCCCGCGCTTGAAGCGCGAGGCGACGGCCAGCGCGAGCGCCGCACGGTCGCGATGGTTGAGCCCGGGCAGCGGCGCGCGCGCGACAAGATCGAAGGCAAGATCGGCGCGATGGTCCGGATGCAGCAGCGCGCCGATGTCGACAAGGCGACAGGCCGCGGCAGAGAGGCGCGCGTTCAGAGTATAGGGCGCAGCCTCGCTCGCCCACTCGGCAAGGGCGCGGCCGAACTCGGATGCCTGCTCGTCCGCGATCAGCGCATCGAGGCCTGCATCCAGAGGGTCTTCCTGGCGTTCGGCGGGCTCGAGGCTGTCGAAGATGATCCCCTCGCGCACGCCGTAGGACGAGATCATTACCGACTTGAACTTCCCGATCTCGATCACGCTCCTAAGCACGGCGGCGGCATAGGGGATGGTGATGGCGCGCTTCCGGGCGACTTCCAGCAGGAGCTCCGCGTGCTTCTTGCCGGCCAGCACATCGCCGAGAAGCTTGAGGAGGTCAGCTGCATCCATCTCGTAGTTTTGCAGCATGTGCAGCGGCGCGCGGGTCAGTTCCATGTGCATCGTGCCTATCGCGCGCCACGCGCCGCCCACGGCAAAGAACACATCGCCTGATTTCTTGAGCTCGGGCGCGCCGGAGAGGATCTCCTTCACGCGCGCCTGAATCTTTTCCTCGTTGAACGCGCCGCCGCTGTCGAGCGCGAGGGGGCCAAGCGGATAGGTCGAGCCGGAATCGTAACGTCCGCCGACCAGCCGCGCGAGTTCGAGGCTGGAGCCGCCGAGATCGCCCACGACGCCATCGACGCCCGGAGTGCCGGCAAGCACGCCCTCGGCGGCGAAGCGCGCTTCGTCGCCGCCAGAGAGAACACGCAGCTGGACGCCCGTCTCCCTTTTCACGCGCTCCACGAATTCCCTGCCGTTGGACGCGTCGCGAACGGCGGCTGTGGCGAAGGGGAACAGGGCCTCAACCTTCTGTGCCCGCGTGATCGATGCGAAGCGCGACAGGGCGGCGACGGCGATCTCTACGCCTTCGGCATTCAGCTCCCCCGTCGTGGTGAGTCCGCGGCCGAGGCCCGCGAGGACCTTCTCGTTGAAGCGCGGCTGCATCGCGCGGCCTCGCACGTCGTAAACGACAAGGCGTACGGAGTTGGAGCCCACGTCCATCACGCCGACACGGCGCCAGCGGATGGGCTTGGTCGCAGATTTCGACCTGGCTGGTGAAGTCACCGTCATTCGCCTAGCCTGACCATCTGGCCTGATCCCGTACACACAGTCCCGTTCACACAGGGACATAGGCCGGGATTCGCCGGCGTCAGGCCCTGGGCTTCAGCTGCGGCGGGGTGGTGAGCCGCAGCGCGCTACCCCTGCCAGACAGGCTGGGGTTTTCAAGGAAGTAATCGTGCGCCGAGAAGGGCTGGCGGCCCTTGCCCGTCGCGGTACGCACATACCCTCCATCGGGACGCAGCGTCCAGCTTTGCGCGCGGTCGTTGAGATTCGCCAGCATGATCTGGTCGAGAACCTGGTTGTGGACAGTTGGATTCTTGATCGGCGTGAGCGTTTCGACGCGCCGGTCGAGATTGCGCTGCATCCAGTCGGCCGAAGTTATGAACACCTTTGCCTCGTCGGATGGCAGGCCGGCGCCGTTGCCGAAGCAGACGATGCGCGCGTGCTCCAGGAAGCGGCCGACCATCGACCGGACTTCGATGTTGTCGGAGAGCCCCGCGACGCCAGGCCGCAGGCAGCAGATGCCCCGGATGACCAACTGGATCGACACGCCGGACTGGCTCGCCTTGTAGAGCGAGTCGATGATGGTCTCGTCGACCAGCGAGTTCAGCTTGGCCCAGATCTGCGCTGGGCGGCCGGCCTTCGCGTGAGCGATCTCGTCCTCGATCAGCTGGATGAGGGTCGCCTTGAGGTTTACCGGCGAGATGGCCATCGACTCCATCTCCTTCGGCTTGGAATAGCCGGTCACGAAATTGAACAGGCGGCCCGCATCGCGGCCGATCTTGTCGTCGGCGGTGAACAGCGACAGGTCGTCATAGATGCGCGCGGTGATCGGGTGGTAGTTGCCGGTGCCTACATGGGTGTAGGCGCGCAGTGATCCCTGTTCGCGACGGATCACCAGCGAGACCTTGGCGTGGGTCTTTAGATCGATGAAGCCGTAGACGACCTGCACGCCCGCGCGTTCGAGATCGCGCGCGAGGCGCAGGTTGGCTTCCTCATCGAAGCGCGCCTTGAGTTCGACAAGCGCGGTGACGTTCTTGCCCGCCTCGGCCGCCTCGATCAGGGCGGCGACGATCGGTGAGTTCTTCGAGGTGCGGTAGAGCGTCTGCTTGATGGCGACGACTTCGGGATCGCGCGCAGCCTGCAGCAGGAACTGCGCGACCACGTCGAACGACTCGTAAGGGTGGTGGACGAGGATGTCCTTCACGCGGATCGAGGCGAAGATGTCGCCATTGTGCTCGCGCACGCGCTCGGGGAAGCGCGGTTCAAATGGCCGGAAGACGAGATCCGGGCGGCCGTCGACGATCAGCTCCTTGAGCTGGTTCATGCCCATGATGCCTTCGACCTCGGCGACATCCATTGGCTCAGCGCCGATTTCCTCGATGAAGAACGCCTTCAGGCTCTCCGGCGCGCCGCGGTCGATCTTGAGCCGCACGATGCGTCCGCGGCGGCGCTGCTTCAGAAGAATTTCGAATTCGCGGACGAGGTCTTCCGCCTCTTCCTCGATCTCGATGTCGCTGTCGCGGATGACCCGCAGCATGCAGCGTCCCTTGGACACGCAGTCCGGGAACAGCACGTCGAGGAACAGCGTGATAACGTCTTCAAGCGCGATGAACCGGCGCGCCTTCGGCGTCTCCGGCAGTTCGATGAAGCGTTCGACATGGGTGGGGATCGGCACCAACGCGACCATCTTGGCCTTGTCGCTCGTGCGGATCAGCGAGAACCCGACCGCGAAACCCTGATTCGGCAGGAACGGGAACGGGTGGGACGGGTCGATGGCCAGCGGCGTCAACACCGGGAAGACGCGCTCCATGAAGCGCACGCGCAGCCATTCGGTGTCGGCTTCGGACAGCTCGTCGGCATCGACGACGGCGAGCCCTGCCCGCTTCATCTCGGTTCGGATGTCGGTCCAGATGCGCTGCTGCTCGGCCATCAGCTGGCCAGCTTCGGCGCCAATCTGGTTAAGCTGCTGCATCGGCGTGAGGCCGTCGGACGAGACGCGCGTGATGCCGGTGCGCGCCTGCTGGCGAAGGCCGGCGACGCGGACCGAATAGAACTCATCGAGGTTCGACGCCGAGATCGACAGGAAGCGCAGTCGCTCGAGCAGCGGATGGCGGCGGTTCTCCGCCTCCTCCAGCACGCGGCTGTTGAACTGCAGCCACGAGAGTTCGCGGTTGAAGAAACGCTCCGGCGAATTGGCCAAAGGCGAGGTCAGGCCGGGCGCATTTCGGCTTGCCGGCGCGATTTCGCGCACGCGTCCACGCTTCGCCTTGTCAGCTCGGTCTGCCATCATCGCCCAGTGTCTTCGGCCGGTCTGACGCCAGCCATGAAGAACCCGCTTACCATCAATAGATTACGGATCGTTTGCGGTAATGACAGATCAACCCGGATCCATGCCCAGCGCGACCAGCACCGCGCGGGCCGACCGCAGCCCCTCCGCCCTGCCCGGCGTACGGGCAATCTGGTCGGCGACCCGGCCCACCGCCTCCCATGAAGGCTCCATCCGGCGGGCGAGATAAGTCACGGATTCCTCTGGAATTATCAGGTGCCGAAGGGCGGATTCCTCGCGCAGGCGGGCGGCCAACGTCTCATCATCGGGCGGCGCAATATGGGCGACGGGCATGGCGGCGAGGCGCGAGCGCAGGTCGGGCGGGCTTGTGAACCAGCCGGCCGGCTCGGTCCGGCCGGACAACAGGACCGGGGCGCGGCGGTCCCGGCACAGGTTCAGCGCCGCAAAGAGTCCCATGGCGGCTGGCGGATGGTCGGCGTCATCGACCGCCAGGGCGGAAACGGACAGCCGGGCGATCTCATCGATTTCGGCGTCCGCCAGCCCCTCACCCGTGACGAATGCCGCTCCCGCATCTTCCGCCCACATCCGCAGCAGTCGCGTCCGTCCGGATTGCGCTTCGCCCACGAGCGCCATCTGCCCACCGGGCCACAGCCGCCAGCGGCGTATCGCGGTTACCGCGTCCGCATATGAGCCAGTTTCGATCAGGGCCCTGCTGTCGGGGTCCGCTTTCGGAAAGTCGAGGAACAGCTGGCCGGCGTGCCGGTTGCCGCCGGATGCGCCTGTCATGGCGCTCCCGTCGCCTGCAACACCCAGCCGCCATTGGCGCTGGTCAGTTCGACGCCGCGCGAACGCAGGTCTGACTGCAGTTGTTCGGGACTGCCCGCATAGTTGAATGTGATGTCCGCGCCGGCGACAGTAATCGACTCGACGTTGAGGTCCTGGATCAACCGGGAGGACTCAAGCCCCTTCCGGATGCGCGTCCATTGCTGCAGGTCGGCGAAGTTCGCGATGAGCGAAACGCCCGTCGAGCCGGTGGACCGTATGACCGACGAGGCTTTCCATGCGCGCTCCATTTCGCCAACCGCACCGGCCTGCGCCGAGCTGAGGCTCACGAACGGGCCAACGACGCCGATGGTGGGGTTGGGCACGGTGGCGCGCATGTCGGTGAGCCGCACATAGTATTGCGGCCCCTGCATGTAAGCCTCGGCGATGACGCCGCGCGCTGCGCCCGTCGAGCTCAATTCGCCCTGGACATCCGCAGTCGTCGGACGCTGCGACCAGCCGCGCGTCGAAGCGATATAGGGCGCCAGCGAGGTCTCATCGGACTTGCCTACGGATCCCGAAACCCACTGCGAAGCCCAGTCGCTCGCACTCACATTCGCGGCCGCGACCGGCACCACAAGCGCCAGGGCCGCCTGGTTGTCGACATAGGGAACGCCGCGCTGCTCCAGGTAGGCGCGCACGCGATCCTCGTCGAACGTCCAGGTCACGACGCCGGTTGCGCGGATGCCGCCCGACACGGAAGAGCTCTTCATTTCGCCCTGGGTCTGATAACCGCGATAAAGCTGCGCGACGGTCGAAGGCTCGATCGGCTGGGTCGCCCGTGCGCGATCTTCCGGCAGTGTCAGTCGGTTGATCAGACGCTGGGCGCCAGAAAGACGCGCCGCATTCCTGCCCTGCAGGCCAGCATCGGCGGCCGAGGGCGCCACACCATCGACCACCAGGTCCTTCACCCGGTAGACCGTATTCTGGGCGAAAGCGGCCCCTCCGGCGGCAAGGGACACGGCGAGGACTGCAACGAATCTGGCGATTTTTCTCATGGCGGGCAGTCGTACCAGCGCCTTCCGGCAACTTAAAGGCAGGTTGTGCATGATCGCTTTGTCATGCTGGCGATAACCAGACGTATCGTGTTAGTGGCCGCGCATGAGCGGTGAAGATTCCACAAAGCCCCTGACCTATCGCGATGCAGGCGTCGACATCGACGCGGGCGATGCGCTGGTGGACGCCATCAAGCCGCTGGCTGCCTCAACGAAACGTCCCGGTGCCGATGGCGCACTCGGCGGCTTCGGCGGGCTGTTCGACCTGAAGGCCGCGGGGTTCAAGGATCCGGTGCTCGTTTCGGGGACAGATGGTGTCGGCACCAAGCTGATGCTCGCCTTCGCGACCAACCGCCACGAAACGATCGGCATCGACCTCGTCGCCATGTGCGCCAATGACGTGCTGGCGCAGGGCGCTGAACCGCTTTTCTTCCTCGACTATTTCGCCACCGGAAAGCTTGACGCCGGCACTGGCGCCAAAGTCATCACCGGCATCGCCGAGGGCTGCCGGCAGGCCGGCTGCACGCTGGTTGGCGGCGAAACGGCGGAAATGCCGGGAATGTATGCGCCGGGCCACTATGACCTTGCAGGCTTCGTGGTCGGCGCAGTGGAGCGACCCGACATCCTTCCGAAGACGGACGACATGAAGCCGGGCGACGTACTGGTGGCGCTGGCCTCCTCCGGTCCGCACTCCAACGGATATTCGCTGATCCGCCGCATTGTCGAGCGCACCGGGCTGGCGTGGGAAGACTGCGCGCCATTCGATGAGAAGAAGAAGCTCGGCGAAGCGCTGCTGGCGCCCACGCGGATCTATGTGAAGTCGCTTCTTCCTTTGATCCGCAACAAGCGCATCAAGGGCCTCGCCCACATTACCGGCGGCGGCCTGACCGAGAACACGCCGCGCATGTTGCCCGATCATCTCGTCGCGAAGATCGATGACAAGGCGTGGACACTGCCGCCCGTGTTCGACTGGCTGCAGCGTGCAGGCTCCGTCTCGCACGAAGAGATGCGCCGCACCTTCAATTGCGGCGTCGGCATCGTGATGGCGGTCGATCCCGTCGTGGCGCAGCCGTTGATGGAGCGCCTGATCGACCAGGGCGAAGAGCCGTTCGTGATCGGCGAGCTTGGCGCAGCGTGACGCGGAAGCGGCTGGGCATTCTCATCTCAGGCCGCGGCTCGAACATGGAGGCGCTGCTCGAGGCTGCGCTTGATCCGGCGTGGCCGTGCGAGCCGGTGCTTGTGCTCTCCAATCGCCCCGATGCCGGCGGGCTCGACAAGGCGCGCAGCTATGGCGTGCCTACCGCCGCCATCGACCACAGGACCTACGGCAAGGACCGCGAGGCTTTCGAGCGGGCTGTAGATGCCGAGCTGCGCAATGCGGGAGTCGAACTCGTCGCCCTCGCCGGCTTCATGCGCGTGCTCACGCCGTGGTTCGTGAACGCATGGGCCGGGCGGCTGATCAACATCCACCCGTCGCTCCTGCCGCTCTATCCGGGCGTGGACACGCACCAGCGCTGCCTCGACGCAGGCGACGCCGTGCATGGTTGCACGGTGCATCAGGTTACGGCCGGCGTGGATGAGGGCCCCGTCATTGGCTCAGCCGAGATCGATGTGATGCCGGGCGATACGCCGGAGACGCTCGCCGCGCGCGTCCTCAAGGCCGAGCACCTGCTCTACCCGCGCTGCCTCGCGGCAGTTGCGCGAAAGGGCGGGACGCGGGCGCGCGAAGATGTCGTGACGGATGGCGTGACAGTGCGCCTCTACGCGCCGCGAGCCTAGGCTTTCGCCGCGCCCACAAACTGAAGCCCGGCCATGCCCCATGTCTGCCATGTGACGTAAGCCCAGCGGCTCGTGCCCTGCGCGGTCAGGCTGACGCGGTCCGGCAGGTAGGTGCTGCGGACGAACTCGATCCGGGCGCCGGTGTCGCTGATGTTCTTCACGACTACTTCAATACGCTCGCCGGTCTGGAAGCTGATTGTCGCGGGACGCCACGCATCGGCACGGATTGCCCGCTTGCCAAACTTCTGGTTGGCCGGGCGGACCGGTGCGTAGGCCTGCGTCTCAGCAATGCGCTGCACGCGCGCTGATAGCGCTGCGGAGAGAGGTGACTGCTTCCTGCCCAGCATTGCCGACTCCAGAGTCGTGTCTTGTTGGATCACTAGGCAAGCCGCATGCCGGTCGCCAGCGGGCGCGGCGGCCCCTTAACAGTCACCTGCGTCAGACTGCCATCAGCCTAGTCGCCGTTTTCGGCCAGAACGCATGCCGCGCCCATCAGCAAGTGCCAAACCGCTCCAACGGTCCCGCTCCGTTAAGCATGTCCTTCCCCGGCCATTCTGGACGGGCGTACTCTGGACGGGCATGGCAAGTCGCGGCTAGCTACGGCCATGACACACGCTGCTGAAACCTCCCTGATCGAAGCTCGCAAGGGCCGGGCTGTCGCCTGGTTCCAGCAACTCCAGACCGAGATCATCGGCCGCTTCGAGGCGCTCGAGGACGCCGCTGGCCCGCCGCTCTACAAGGGCGCAGCTGGCCGGTTCGAAAAGACACCGTGGAAACGCGGCGACGGCTCCAAGGATCTCGGCGGCGGCACCATGGCGATCATGAAGGGCCGGCTGTTCGAGAAGGTCGGCGTGCATGTCAGCTGCGTCTATGGCGAGTTCGCGCCGGAGTTCGCAAAGACCATCCCCGGGTCGGAGGCCTCGGGCGGAAAGTTCTGGGCGGCCGGCATCTCGCTGATCGCCCATCTGGTCAATCCGCGCGTGCCGGCCGTGCACATGAACACGCGCATGCTGGTCACGTCGGAAAGCTGGTTCGGCGGCGGGGCGGACCTGACGCCCCTGCTGGAATACCAGCGCACGCAGGACTATCCCGACACCATCCAGTTCCACGCCGCCATGCAGGCCGCCTGCGACGCGCATCCGCCAGTCGACTACGCCGCGATGAAGAAGCACTGCGAGGAATACTTCTACCTGCCCCATCGCGACGAACCGCGCGGCATCGGCGGCATCTTCTACGACCGCTACAATTCCGGCGACTGGGAGAAGGACTTCGCCTTCACGCAGGATGTCGGCCGCGAGTTCGCGAAGGTCTATCCCGAGATCGTCCGCAAGCGGATGGCCGAAAGCTGGTCGCCCGCAGAGCGTGAAGAACAGTTGATCCGCCGCGGCCGCTATGTCGAGTTCAACCTGCTGTACGATCGCGGCACGACATTCGGCCTGAAAACCGGCGGCAATGTCGCAAGCATCCTGTCGTCGATGCCGCCCGTGGTGAAGTGGCCGTAGGACGGCCCGGCAATCCAGCTCCGCGATCAGACAAGGCGAAGCAACTCCTCCCGTCCCAACGAGAAATCACTCGAAATCCAGGCTTCTTCGGCTGATTTCAGCGCCTTCCCAACCATCGGTCCGGTAACCAGGCCTGCCGCAAGAAGATCGGCGCCGGTCAGAGGCATTGTGGGCGGCGACCAGCTGTCTGCGGCTGACAGCACCGTCCGCCAGTGCGCCGCGGCAGAGCCAGCGAGCGCCAGCGCTGCGCGATCCTTCACAACCTGCACGCCAGACCTGTAGATCGCCGCCCTTATCTGCGCTGGCGTCGCGCCTTCCAGAGCACTCTGGTCGCCAGCCGCGCGATTGAGCCGGTAGCGCTCGTCGTTCGACAGCTTCAGCCGATTGCAAACCGCGCGCACGGCGGCTTCATCCTTCCAGAACAGCGCCAGCATGCGCTGCATCGGATCGGCTGCGATATCGCCATTGCGCGTCAGCGTGACGAGCCTGTCGAGCAGCTCCAGCCCCTTCGACTCCGGGAACAGCTGCGCCATCACGCCGCTCGCTTCCATCGCTCTCATCGACGGCATAGGCTGCGGCGCAGCCAGCAGCTTCTTCGTCTCCATCCAGATCCGCTCAGCTGAAATGCTGTCGAGCCCTGCGCGCAGCCGGCCGCACGCCTCCAGCCCCGCCGCATCCGGCGTCTCGCGCGCATACCAGGCCTGAAAGCGGAAGAATCGCAGGATACGGAGATAGTCCTCGCGAATGCGCGTGTCGGGATCGCCGACAAAAACGATCCGGCGCGCGGCCACATCATCGAGGCCGCCGCCTGTCGGATCATGCACCACTCCATCGCGATCGACGTAGAGCGCATTCATCCGGAAGTCGCGGCGCTGCGCGTCCTCCGTCCAGTCTGTCGTGAACGCCACCACCGCACGCCGCCCGTCCGTCTCCACGTCGCGGCGCAGCGTCGTCACCTCGAACGGCTTGTGATCAGCCACCAACGTCAGCGTGCCGTGCTCGATGCCGGTCGGGTGTACCGCGATGCCAGCCGCGCGCATCACCTGCTCCACCCTGTCAGGCGTCAGCTGCGTCGCGATGTCGATGTCGGCAACCGGCTCGCCCAGCAGAGCGTTGCGCACGCACCCGCCGACGAAGCGCGCGCTACCCGGCTGCGCCGCTTCCAGCGCATCCATGACCCGCTGCGCGGCGATCATCCAGGGCTGGGGCGCCAGCCGGTGCATGGCTCAATTGCCCGTATCGCGCGGGGCGACGGGCGCCTGCGATGGCGTGATGGTGGTGGTATTCTCGCCGCCTGGCAGGGGCGCCTGCGCGCAGTCGACTTCCTTGGGCGGAACGATGCGGCCCTCGGCGTCATAGCGCACGGGGTCGTAGCACTTCTCCGTCTCGCGCGGCTGGAAGATAGCCGGGAGGACCAGACCGAGCACCGCAATCACCCCGCCGATGATCACCAGCCGGGTCAACGGCCAGCGATCCCGTACGCGCAGGTCGCGCGAGGCGGCCCGATAGACGAGGAACACCGCGAACGGGATCAGGAAGAGCAGGATTTCGATCAGGATACGCTGTGTCATGCTTGTCCGGGTCAGGCCCCATAGAGGCGGTCATGGAGGGATTTCAGAATGCCAGCCGTGGCCCCCCATATATAGCGCCCGTTGTGCGGCATGGCGTAATAGGCGCGCAAGACCCCCTTGTACTCCTTCTCATGGCGCTCGTGGTTCCCCGCATCCATCAGGAAGCTGAGCGGCGTCTCGAACACGTCCGCAACTTCGCGCGCATGGGGAACCGGCACGAATTCCGGCGGCAGCAGCCCGACGAACGGTGCGATCGCGAACCCACTCCCCGTCAGATAGGTGTCGCCTTGTCCCAGCAACCTCACCGAAGCCTGATCGACCCCGACCTCCTCGTGCGCCTCGCGCAGGGCCGCCTGCAGCGGCGTCTCGCCCGGCTCGACCCTGCCGCCCGGAAACGCCACCTGCCCCGCATGGCTCGCCATCGTCTCGGGCCGAAGCGTCAGCAGCACGCTGAAATCCTCGCCCCGGTCGATCAGCCCGATCAGGACCGCCGCGCGCCGATAGACGCCGCCCGGAGGCGCGCGCCAGTCCGGATTGAGGTCGTAGTCAGTCCGCACCGGCTCGTCGAAGGTGGCTTCCGTCGATTCCAGGCGATGGGCGGCCCGAGCCAGAAAGTCCTCTTTTGATGTGAAGGACATGACCTAAGCCGTCCGGCCGACCGCAAACCGCAGCCCCGACGACGCCACGCTCATCGTGGCCGCCCCTGGATCCTGCTCGGCCCAGCTGACCAGCTCGTACCAGGCCGTCCGCGCCAGACGGGCCTCGAGCCCGCCGCGAACCCTGACATAGGTCGACGGCTCGCCGGTTGCCGCATCCGTCTCGACACGCAGCGGATGGTCGCCGTCAACCGCCACGACATCGCCCACATTGGTGGTGACCAGTATCACCTGATGTCCGTCCGACTCATGCCGGTCCACGCGAACACCGAGAAACGGGGAGTCCTCAACCCTCACCACCACTTTTTCGTGAGGGGTAACCAGATAATGCCCATCCGGGTCGCGCCGCAGGATCGTCGAGAACAGCCGAACGAGCTTTTCCCGGCTGAACCGCACGCCATCCTGCCACCAGGAGCCGTCACGGCGGATTTCCAGCCCGATGTCCCCGCAATGGGCGGGGTCCCACAAATGCACCGGCGGCATGGAACGGGGCTTTTCCAAACCCGCTTCCACCTGCAAGGTGGAAACCAGCTCCGCAAGCGACCCGGGCATATCCTGGGCATTCGGGGTAATCGCGTTCGACATGGGCGGCTCGGCTCCGGGCTGACCTCACAGATAGGTAAATGCGCAGCATGAGTGAAGCCGCTATCGCCAACGCTCCCACCCAGGACATCGTCAAGGAAGCTGACGCCGCTGTGCAGCTGCTGGGCCAGGTCCGCGCCGAGATCGGCAAGGTCGTGTTCGGACAGGAGCGGGTCGTCGAGCTTGTGCTCGCCACTATCCTGGCCGGCGGCCACGCCCTGCTGATCGGCGCTCCGGGCCTCGCCAAGACCAAGCTGGTGGAAACCACCGCCCGCGCCCTCGGCCTCGATTGGGGCCGCGTCCAGTTCACGCCCGACCTGATGCCCTCCGACATCCTCGGCTCGGAAATCCTCGACGAAAGCGGCGGCGGCGGCCGGGCCTTCCGGTTCGTAAAAGGCCCGATCTTCACCAGCCTGCTGATGGCCGACGAGATCAACCGCGCCTCGCCCCGCACCCAGTCCGCCCTCCTGCAGGCCATGCAGGAGCGCCACGTCACCGTCGCCGGCGCGAGCTACGACCTGCCCAAGCCCTTCCACGTCCTCGCCACCCAGAACCCGATCGAGCAGGAAGGCACCTACCCGCTGCCCGAAGCGCAGCTGGATCGCTTCCTGCTCAAGGTCGACGTCGACTATCCGGACGCCGAAACGGAACGCCGCATCCTCGTCGAGACCACCGGCATGGGCGACGCCGTCGTCCGCCCAATCCTCGACGCCGAAAAGCTGATCGCGCTCCAGTCGCTCGTCCGCCGCATGCCGGTGCCTGAAACCGTGCTGGAGTCGATCCTCCGCCTGATCCGCTCGGCGCGTCCCGAGCAGACCGATCATCCGCAGGTCAAGAAGCGCGTCGACTGGGGGCCGTCGCCCCGCGCTGGCCAGGCCCTCATGCTCGCTGCACGCTCGCGCGCGCTGCTGCGCGGCCGCCTTGCGCCGTCGCTCGACGATATCGAGGCGCTCGCCGAACCCGCGCTCGGCCATCGCATGGCGCTGGCCTACGATCCGACCGGCCAGGGGGGCACGCTGTCGGCGCTGATCCAGGAACTCGCCGCGAAAGCCGCCTAACGCCGTCAGGACCTCCCCACTTGCCCCAGGCGCCACTCTCGCAACTAAAGGCCGAAGCCGCAGCACTCGCAGGCGACCTCGGCACCCTGACGACGCGCGCCCGCGCGGCGAGCGCCGCGCATCTCGGCTCTGCCGGGCGGCGCAAGGCCGGCATGGGCGAGAACTTCTGGCAGTATCGCCGCCACACCACCGAAGACAGCGTCGAGCGCGTCGACTGGCGCAGGTCCGCCCGCGAAGAAAACCTCTTCGTCCGCGAGACCGAACTCGAAACCGCGCGCACCTTCCTGTTCTGGTGCGACCCCAGCCCGGGCTTCCACTGGTCCAGCGCCGACAGCGCGCCGTTCAAGGCCGACCGCGCCCTGTTGCTCTGCATGTCGCTCGCCGGCGCCCTCTCGCGCTCAGGCGAACGTTGCGGCGCGCTGGGCGGCGGCCGCGGCGCAGTCTCCGGCGCCCGCGCGCCGTCGCGCGTCGGCGAAGACATCCGCAACTTCAAGGCTGACCTGCCCTTCCCGAAACCGCCGCGCGACACCGCAGCGGCCGTCATCTGCAGCGACTTCTATTCGCCGCTCGACGACTGGCGCGCGCGCCTCTCGCCCATCGCCGCCAAGTGCCGTGACGGCGTGCTCCTTCAGGTGTGCGACCCGATCGAGGAAGCCTACCCCTTCAACGGGCGCGTGCGTTTCTTCCGCCCCGGACAGGACCGTGAGCGGCTGATCGGCCGCGCCGAGTCCATCCGCGATGGTTATATGGAAAAGTTCGCCAAGCGCCGGCAGGATATGACCGACCTCGCCGCCGAACTTGGCTGGCGCTTCGTCTCGCACGTCACCAGCGAAGAAGCGCGCACGCCGCTTGGCAAGCTCGCCTACGGTTTCGAGCTGAGCGGGGTCGCCGCTTGAGCTTGGGTCCGTTTCTTTTCCTGCAGCCATGGGCGCTGCTCGGCCTGATCGCATTGCCGCTGCTCTGGCTGCTGCTGCGCGCCACGCCGCCCGAGCCCAAGCGCTTCGCGCTGCCCTCGCTCGCTCTGCTTGACGACCTGAAGCCCGAAGAAGAAACGCCGGCCCGCACGCCGTGGTGGCTGCTGCTGCTGCGCATGATCGCACTCGCGCTCGCCATTCTCGGCTTCGCGCGCCCGACCTGGGCGCCCAATGCGCAGGTCAACACGATCGGCGGCACGCTCATCATCGTGGACGATGGCTGGACCAGCGCCGAACGCTGGCGCGACATCATCCGCACGGCAACCGCCGCTGTCGACGAGGCATCGCAGGATGGCGGCGGCGCGATCCATGTGATGTTCACCGCCCCGCGCGACGTCGACCGCGACCCGTCCGAAGCACTTGACGCCGAATCCGCCCGCCAGCTCCTGCGCAACGCCCGCCCCGCAGCATGGCTGCCGGATCGCAACGCCGCCCTCGAACAGCTCAACGCCACGCCGCTCCAGCCCGGGCGCATCGTCTGGGCGACCGATGGTTTCGACCATGACAGCGCCGCCGCCTTCTCCCGTGCGCTCGCCTCCAAGGCCGCCACCGACGTCCGCATCAACCGCCCGAAGAACGCCTTCGCCATCACCTCGGCTGACTCTTCCGCCGAAGGCGCGCGCGTCGCCGTCGTCCGCTCCACCACCGAGCCGGGCGTCACCGCAGACATCATCGCCGAGACAGCAGAAGGCGCCTCCATCGCCTCCACCCGCATAGCGTTCGGCGGCGGCGACACCACGGCCGAAGCAGCCTTCCCCATCCCGGCTGCCGCCCTGAATCGCGTCGCCCGCTTCCGCATCGGCGGCTCGCCCTCCGCCGGCGGCGTCTGGCTCTGGGACGACACCGCCCGCCGTCCCCATGTCGGCCTCGCCGACACACGCGACGAAGCGCAGCCCCTGCTCTCCGAACACTACTATGCCCGCAAGGCGCTGCAGCCCTACGCCCAGCTCACCGAGAAACGCCTCGGCGACCTGCTCGACGCCCCCATCGACGCCATCATCATGGGCGACCGCGGCACGATCGATCAGGCGATGAACGATCGGCTCACGGCATGGATCGAAAAGGGCGGCGTGCTCATCCGCTTCGCCGGCCCGCGCCTCGCCGCACAGGAAGGCGCGCTGACACCCGTCACGCTTCGCCCCACCTCGCGCTCGCTCGGCTCGTCCCTCTCGTGGGAGACGCCGCAGCGCATCGCCGACTTCCCGAGCTCCTCGCCCTTCTTCGGAATCCCCCGCCCCACCGACACCGCCGTGCGCCAGCAGGTTCTCGCCCAGCCCTCGTCGGAGCTCGAAAGCCTGACCTGGGCCAAGCTCGAAGACGGCACGCCGCTCGTCACCGCCCGCCGCATGGGCCGTGGCGAACTGATCCTCTTCCACGTCACCGCCGACCCGGACTGGTCCGACCTCCCCTACACCGGCGCCTTCGTCGAGATGCTGCGCCGCTCGGTCGTTTCGGGCGGCGAGCGTTCCGGCCCCGCAGCTCTCGGCGCCGAAGGCACGCTGACGCCATCCCGGGTCCTGGACGGGTTCGGCGTCCTGTCGCCGCCACAATCGTCCGCCATGCCCATCCCCGCGGCCACCTTCCTGACGACCCGTCCGGGACCGACCACCCCGCCGGGTCTCTATGTCGGCCCCGGCGGCGAGCGCGCGATGAATGCCGGCGCGCCCGCTCCCGCAGCCTTCAACGACTGGCCTGCAGAGGTAAGCGTGACCGAACAGGCCCAGATCATCGAACGCGCAGGCCTCGGCGGCTGGATGCTGGCCCTCGCCCTCGCCATTGTCGCCGCTGACCTGATCATCGCGCTCGCCTTCGCCGGACGCCTGCCGCAACTCTGGGGCCGCAAGGCCGCCGCCGGCTTCGCCATCTTCTTCCTTGCCGCGGCCACGCTCACCATGGCGCCGGGCGCCCACGCTCAGACATCCGACCAGCTCGCCCGTGAAGCCGCCGCAAAACTCCGCTTCGCCTATATCAAGACCGGCGACCGTCGTCTCGACGACACCACGCGCGCCGGGCTGTTCGGCTTGTCCTACCAGCTCGGCATGCGCACCTCGGTCGAGCCCGACTTGCCGCACGGCGTCGACCCCGCGCGCGACAATCTCGAACTCTACCCGATGATCTATTACGCCGTGCCGCGCGAGGCGAAGCCGTTCTCCGCCGCCGCCGTCGCCAAGATCAACGGCTACCTCCGCTCCGGCGGCGCCTTCATCGTCGACACGCGCGACGCTGCGCCCGGCCGCGATGTCTCCGCAGATCTTCAGCGCCTTCTGCAGGGCATCGACGCGCCACGCCTGCAGCCCGCGCCCGCCAACCACGTCCTCACCAAGAGCTACTACCTGATCCGCTCCTTCCCCGGCCGCCTCAACGGGCGCCTCTGGATCGAGAGCGGCGCCCTTGACCGCGACAGCCGCCGGGGCGATGGCGTTTCCGGCCTCTTCATCGGCGGCTCCGACTGGGCCGGCGCATGGGCGATCGACCAGAACTCCGGCAAGCCGCTGCTCACCATGGATGGCGGCCCGCAGGCGCGCGAGATGGCCTACCGCTTCGGCATCAACCTCGTGATGTACATCCTCACCGGCAACTACAAGGAAGACCAGGTTCACATCCCCGATCTGCTTGAACGCCTCGGCACCTCGCGCGACAGGGCCGACTGACCATGATGGATGCATCCCGCCTGGGCTTCGACCCGCTCATCCCCTGGATCGCACTGTTCGTGCTCGCCGGCGGCGCGTTCGCGCTGTGGGGCGCGTATGTCGTCTACCGCGGCAAGGCGTGGCTCTTCCGTGCGCTCGCCCTCACCGTACTCACCCTCGCCCTCGCCAACCCGCTCTGGATCGAGGAACAGCGCGAACCGCTGAAGGACGTCGTCGCTGTCATCATGGACCGCTCGGAAAGCATGAACTTCCGCGGCCGCACCGAAACCGCGCAGGCCGCCTACGACGCCCTCCGCCGCGACCTAGAAGCCGACGAGAACCTCGAACTCCGCATCGCCGAGACCGACCCCGGCGCCGACGGCACCGACATGTACATCGCGCTGCAGTCAGCCCTGTCCGACGTGCCCCGCGACCGCATCGCCGGCGCCGTGATGATCACCGACGGCCAGATTCACGACATACCCGAAGACACATCAGACGCCCTGCAGCTCGGCCCCGTCCACGCGATGATCGTCGGCGGCGATGACGAGATCGACCGCAATATCGAGATCCAGTCCGTCCCCTCCTTCTCCATCATCGACCAGCGCGTCGAGATGCGCGTCCGCGTCAACGACCCGACCGCGGAAACGGTGCGCGTCGACGTCACCATCAATGGCGAGCAACGGCCCAGCCAGACCATCCGGGTCGGCGAGCCGCAGATGATGCCCTTCACCCTGAATACGCGCGGCGAGAACCTGATCGTCCTCTCGGTCGACGGCATTCCCAACGAACTCACGCTCGCCAACAACCTCGCCTCCGCCCGCATCTCAGGCGTGCAGGACAGGCTGCGCGTGCTTCTGGTCACGGGCGAGCCGCACGCCGGCGCCCGCGTCTGGCGCGACCTGCTGAAATCGGATCCGGCGGTGGACCTCGTCCACTTCACCATCCTCCGTCCGCCGCACAAGTCCGACAACGTGCCGACCGAAGAGATCGCGCTGATCGCCTTCCCGAAGGCCCAGCTGTTCCGCGAAAAGCTCAACGAGTTCGACCTCGTGATCTTCGACCACGAACTCCGCCCCGCCGTGCTCGAAGAAGCCTATCTCAATCGTGTCGCGCGCTATGTTGAACAGGGCGGCGCGCTGCTCATCGCTTCAGGCCCGCCCTATCCCGGCGCCTACATGCTCTACAACACGCCCCTTGGCGGCGTGCTGCCCGGCCGCGCAACCGGCGAGATGGTCGACGGCCGCTTCATTCCCCAGCTCACAACCCTCGGCAAGCGCCACTCCGTCACCGCCACGCTCTCCACCGAAGGCTGGGGCCCGTGGATGCGTTACATGAAACTCGAACAGGGCAATTCCGAAGCCCTGATGCAGACGCCCAACGGCTCGCCCCTGCTGCTGCTCAACCGTGTCGGCAAGGGCCGCGTGGCCAGCGTGATGTCAGACCAGCTCTGGCTCTGGGCGCGCGGCTATGAAGGCGGCGGCCCCTACGCCGAACTCATCCGCCGCACGGCGCACTGGCTCATGAAGGAGCCTGAACTCGAGGAAGAACTGCTCACGCTGGAAGCCGGCGCCTCGCCCGAAGTCAAGGCCCGCCTGCAGACGCTCTCGGACTCGCCCCCGCCGCTGAAGATGCTCGGCCCGGACGGCGTCGACGTCGAAACGCCGTGGACGCTGATCTCGCCCGGTATCTACCAGGCCGCGACGCCCGCCGCCGAACTCGGCCTCTATCGCGCGACCAGCGGCAAGCTCAACGCGGTCACCCTGCGCGGCCCAACCCACCCGCGCGAATATCTTGACCTGCGCGCCACGACCGAGAAGGTCCAGCCGCTCGCCGCGGCCACGCTCGGCGGCGTCTACCGCCTCGGCGCCGACGGCACGCCCAACATGCCCCGCATGCAACGTGTCGGCGAACGCGGCCCCGCTGCCGCCGATGACTGGTACGGCCTCCGCCGCCGCGAAGCCTACGCCGTCCGGGCAACAGAGAGCACCACGCTTCTTCCCGGCGTCGTCGGCATGCTGCTGGCCTGCGCCTTCATGATGCTGGCGTGGCGGCGCGAGGGGCGTTAGTCGAAGCGGCCCCAGAAAAGGCGACCGGTAACCCAACCGTAAGTCTCCGCTCGCCAGCGGAGTAGTGCCTGGCCAATTGTCAACGCAATCGCGCCGAGCAAGCAGACCAGCACCGCGTCGGACCATTGCCCATCCAGGTCCAGAACTCTCACCAAGACAATTCCCACCAGCCCGGCCATCTGTCCAAGCTCCATCGAAGCAAGAACAAGTCGGAACCAAGCCGGGACTGGCGGCATACCTTCTTCGGCTACGTCTTGACCGTATCGTCGCGTGGCAATCATGCAGAGGCGGGCGAAGATTACCACGACTGAGACAAGCGCGACTGCCTGAAGAAGCGCTGCCCATTCGCGCTGCGCGGTCCAGAAAGCTTGAAGATCACGGTTGCCCCAAAACGCCGCAAAAACTGCGATGAGGCAAATCCCTGGAAGCGCAGTCGCCCGGAAAACTTCGTGTTGCTGTGCAGATTTCCGCTGCTGCTCTCTCTTGAACGGTTCGGAATGTAACCAGGCATTGCGCTTGGGGTCGGTGGCCTGTCCAATGTCGAAAGGATTCCAGCCCATCAAGCGTCCCCATCGGTCGGCTGCCTACTCGAAGCGAGCGAAGCCGTCAGCTACCTCAGCACGCTAAGCAAGCCCGACAGCTTGCCCGCCCGCTCCGAGAGATCGCGGATCAGCACGCGCTTCTGGTCCACCGGACCGGGCAACTGGAAACGCCCCTCGGCCGATTTGAAGCCGAAGCGATCGTAGTAGTCGAGGTCACCCACCAGGATCACCGCCGCATAGCCCTGCTCGCGGCACACGCCGATCGCGCGCTCCATCAGCTTGAACGCCACGCCGTTGCCGCGGCGGCGCTCGGCCACGGCGATGGGCCCGAGAAACGCCGCGCGGCCCGTCTCGCCCACGGTGACCGGCCAGACACGGACAACGCCAGTCAGGCCCTCGCTATCGATGGCGACAAGGCTCGCGTCTGCGATCTTCGTGTTGCCTTCGCGCAGCCGCTCGGCCGTCTTGGCGAAGCGGCCGGGGCCGAACACGTCATCATACAGCGCCTCCACGGCGGCAGCATGCTCGGGCGCATCGAGCGAAATGGAATAGGCGGGGATCGTGGCGGCAGGCGTAGACATGGGGCCAAGGCTCCGAAGACGAGAGTGACGAACCAACGACCGCAGCCTCTCTCTTTTGAGATCAGCCCAGGTCAGCTTGTCACCGCTGGTCGCCGTCTTCCCCCCAAACCCATTTAAGGAATCGGGGGCCCTTCGCGCAGCCGGTTTTAGGCGGGTGCAAATAGGGTCACTTGCCCCCCTGCGCAAGAAAAATTGTGGGACGGGGTTTCTCTGGACGGCCGCGCCGTGCTGATTAACCGGAAAAATCAGGAGGAAACTTCCATGGGTGTGCTCGAAGGCAAGGTCGTCCTCGTCACCGGCGGCGGCAACGGCATCGGCAAGGAGGCCGCACTTCTCCTCGCACGCGAGGGCGCGAAGGTCGTCGTCAACGATCTTGGCGGCGGCCTCACCGGCGGCGACGAAGGTTCTGCCGGCCCCGCCGAACAGGTCTGCCAGGAGATCCGCGCCGCCGGCGGCGAAGCCGCCTCCAATTCCGACAGCGTGACCGACTACAAGTCGGTTCAGCGCATGGTCGAACAGGCGAAGGACACGTTCGGCGGGCTCCACGCCATCGTGAACCCGGCTGGCATCCTGCGTGACACCATGTTCCACAAGATGACCGAGGAGGACTGGGACAAGGTCATCGCCGTCCATCTGCGCGGCTCTTTCAACGTCACCCGCGCCTCGATCGAACTGTTCCGTGAACAGAAGGACGGCGCCTACGTCCTCTTCACCTCCACCTCAGGCCTGATCGGAAACATCGGCCAGGCCAACTACGCCGCCGCCAAGATGGGCATTGTCGGCCTGTCCCGGATCGTCGCCATGGAAGGCGCCCGCAACAATGTCCGCTCCAACGTCATCGCCCCCTTCGCCTGGACACGGATGATCGCCTCTATCCCGGTGAAGGACGAAGCCAGCGCCCAGCGCGTCGGCCGGATGCGGGACGCCATGCGCGCCGACCAGGTCGCCCAGCTGGCCGTCGCCCTGTGCTCCGACAGCGCGAAACACGTCACAAGCCAGATTTTCGGCGTCCGCGGCAACGAGATCGTCCTGTTCGACCAGCCCCGCCCGATCCGGTCCATGGCCGACCTGACCGGCTGGAATCCCCAGAAAATCCTCGACACCTGCCTCCCGGCCATGGCCCCGGATTTCTTCAAGCTGGACGCCTCGGCCGACGTCTTCCCCTACGACCCGGTCTGACTGAAGAAAGTCCCGGCCGGGCCTACTTTTTTGGAAGCGCCCGCCGGGATTTATAGTTTAGAAAGCGTTCCATCCGCACATCGTATGCGGAGAGGCCGCCTGCTTGCTTTCATGGACCAAAACGCCCGGAAAACGTGAGGTCCGGCCCTGCCGGGCCGTTCGCGCCGGCGCGTCGGGACAGCGGCCCTCCCGGGGGATTGGCTGATGGGCGACAGCGGCGGGACCCTCTGGTCAATGAGCACGAAGAGCCGACAGCCCTGGTGGTCCTTCCTGCCGGACGACGAACTGCTGCAGATGCGGCTCAAGGACCTCAACCTGTCGATCGAGGGCACATGGTTGCAGGCCTGCGTGAAGACCCTCAATGGCGAACTGAAACGCCGCGGCCTCGTGCAGGCCCATGCCTGGATTTCGGACGAATGGTTCAGCCCGGACACCACGCCCGGCATCGCCGTTCCCTTCTATCTCGCCCACCCCCGCCTCGCCCGCCTCGAACGCAAGATGTTCAAGGACGTCGAGGGCGGCACCCAGCGCCAGGCGATGCAGATCCTGCGTCACGAAGCCGGCCACATTGTCCAGCATGCCTATGCGCTTCATCGCCGCCGCAAATGGCAGGAAACGTTCGGCCGCTCCTCAACTGCCTACCCGGAGAGCTATCGCCCGAACCCCAACAGCCGGAATTTCGTCCAGCACCTTCCCCGCTGGTACGCACAAAGCCATCCCGACGAGGATTTCGCCGAGACCTTCGCCATCTGGCTCAGCCCGCGCGTCAACTGGCGCCAGCGCTACGCCGAATGGCCCGGCGCCCTCGCCAAGCTCGAATATGTCGACACCCTGATGGGCGAAATAGGCGGCACGCGCGCTGGCCTGACGCGCCGCATGGAAGTGGACCCCGTCGGCCGCCTCAACCGCACGCTGGCCGAGCATTACGAGACCAAGCTCGCCTGGTACGCCGTCGACACCGACACCCGCTACGACCGCGACCTGCAGCGCATCTTCTCCGCCGATCCGCGGCACGCCCACCGCCCCACCGCCTCGTCCTTCATCCGCGGCAACCGCACGCGCATCCGCGAAGCGGCGTGGCGCATCTCCGGCGCCTATCAGCTGGCGCTCGACAACCAGATCGACCTGCTGGTCAGCCGCGCCCGGGCGCTCAAGCTGCGCGCGGCGGGACGCGAGTATGAGCTTCGCAACGCTATGGTCCGCCTCTTGAACAACAAGGTCGTCCACCAGCTCCACGCCTCGCGGAGGCAGTGGTTCGCAGTATGAAGTCGCTACGGATTCTAATTCTCGCGCACCCTGATCTGGTGCCTCCCGACAACATGGAAGAACTGTCGGAAGAGGAAGGCTACGTCTGGAAGACCGAATACGACGTCATGAAAACGCTGCGTAATGGCGGGCATGAAGTCAGCATGCTGGGCGTCCAGACCGAGCTCGCGCCGATCCGCGACGCGGTCGAAAACTGGAAGCCGGACATCGTTTTCAACCTGCTCGAAGAATTCCACGGCGAGACGCTCTACGCCCAGAACGTCGTCGGCCTGCTCGAACTGCTGCGCGTGCCCTACACTGGTTGCAACCCGCGCGGCCTGATGCTGGCGCGCGGCAAGGACCTGTCGAAGAAGCTGCTGAAGTATCACCGCGTGCCGGTGCCCGCCTTCGGCGTGTTTCCAATTGGCGCGAAGGTCAATCGCCCCGGCCGCCTCAAGTTTCCGCTGATCGTGAAGAGCCTCTGGGAAGACGCCTCACTCGGCATCGCGCAGGCGTCCATCGTCGACACCGACGAAAAGCTCGCTGAACGTGTGGCCTTCATCCACAAGCGTCTCAACACGCCGGCCATCGCAGAAGAGTTCATCGACGGTCGCGAAATCTATGTCGGCTGTCTCGGCAACGACCGCATCCAGGTGCTGCCCGTCTGGGAGCTGAGTTTCTCCAACCTTGCCGACGGCGCCCACGCCATCGCGACCGAGAAGGTGAAGCACGACCCCATCTACCAGGAAAAGCGCGGCATCCTGCAGGGCCCCGCCGAGAATCTGCCGACCAATGTCGTCACCAAGATCCGCACGCTCGCCAAGCGCATCTGCCACACGCTGGAGCTCGACGGCTATTGCCGCATCGATTTCCGCCTGTCGAAGGACAACGTGCCCTACTTCATCGAGGCCAACCCGAACCCCGAGATCGCCTCGAGCCAGGAATACGCGCAAGCGGCCCTGCATGCGGGGATCAGCTACGAGGACCTGCTCAACAAGATCGTGGCGTTCGGCCTGAAGCGCGCAGGCGTCGATATCTAGAACTCAGCCGCTCGGATCGTCATCCACGGGCTCTGTCTTGCGGACCAGCACCTTGTCCACGCGCCGGCCGTCCATGTCGACGACCTCGAACGTCAACAGGCCTTGCTCGATCTTGTCGCCTTCCTTGGGAACGGCGCGCATAAGATGCATCACGAGGCCGGCGACGGTCGAATAGCCCTCATTGTCGTTGAGCCCCCTCACACCGACCAGCTGCTCGAACTCGTCCACCGGCGTCATGCCGTCGACCAGCCAGCTGCCATCATCGCGCTGCACCGGGGGCGACAGCGCGTCCTCATGATCGAGCGCATCATCGCCCGCGATCGACTCCAGCAGGTCCGTCGCGGTCACGAGGCCCAGCACCGAACCATACTCGTCCGACACGATCGCCATGCGGACAACATTGCCCTTCATGGCTTCCAGCAGGCGCAAGACCGGCATCGTTTCCGGCACGAATAGCGGCGTGTGCATCACAGCTGTCAGGTCGATCGTGCCGGTCCGGGCGAGGTGCAGGAATAGCTCCTTCGCCTGCACGATACCGACGATCTCATCCGCATCGCCCTTGGCGACAGGAAAGCGCGCATGGCCGCTCTCACGTATCTCGTTGAGCAGGTCCTCGCGCTCCTGGTCGGGATCCAGCCACACCATTTCGGTGCGCGGCGTCATGATGGTTTTCACGGAGCGGTCGCCAAGACGCATCACGCCCTGGATCATCTCCCGCTCTTCCTCCTCGATCACCCCGGCCTTCTCGCCCTCGACGATGAGTGAGTGAAGTTCCTCTTCGGTCACGTCTTCCTGTCGCGTCCGGTTCAGCCCGAACACGGTGAGGAACCCTTCCGTGACGGCCCGAAGCAACCAGACCAGCGGCGAGGCTACCCGAGCAAGCAGCGCCATGGCCGGCGCCATCGCCGCGGCCATCGGCTCGGGCGCGGCAAGCGCAATGCGCTTCGGGATCAGTTCGCCGAGGATCAGCGACAGAAAAGTCGTGAAGACGATGACGATACCAAACGCGATCGCAGAAGCATGAGGCTCGACCGACGGATGCAGGCCCGCCACCCACGGGGCGAGATCATCGGAAAGCGAGGTTGCGCCGTACGCGCCAGCGATCACGCCGATCGCTGTGATGCCGATCTGCACGGTGGACAGCAGCTTCGAGGGATCGTCGAGCAGTTTCAGCGCGACCTTCGCGCCAACATTCCCCTTGTCCGCCATCGCCTTCAGGCGCGGCCGGCGGGATGAAACGATCGCCATCTCGGACAGCGCGAAAACGCCGTTGAGCAGGACGAGGAAAAACAGGATCGCTAGTTCCATGGGCTCCGCGGCCAGGAAGGCCGTGTGCTCTCACGCACCGCAGGGCGCGCGAACGCTTCGTTGTGCGATACTTGCCCCAGCGGTTCAACAGGCGTCGATCGGCCGGACCAAAGCTATCCAACGGAAACTGGTCTGAATTCAGCGGCGTGGACAGATTTCGTGAATTTTGACCTCCAGGCGCCCGGGCGGTCAAATCCGTTGAAAATAGGACTATCTTCCTATAAATGGGTGCTGTGTCCTATCCGGAGGCCGCCATGCAGCACAATGATCTCTGGAAAGCCATCGACTCGCTGGCTGACCAGCATGGTCTTTCCGCCTCAGGCCTCGCCCGCCGCGCCGGGCTGGACCCGACGGCGTTCAACAAGTCCAAGCGGGTGACGCCGGACGGCTCGCCCCGCTGGCTTTCGACGGAAAGCCTGTCGAAGGCGCTGCAGGCCGTCGGCGCTTCTCTGGAGGACTTCGCCGCGCTGGCCGAGGGCCGCCAGGGCCAGACCGCCCCGCTGCTCGGTTTCGCGAAGGCCGGCAGCGAGGGCTATTTCGATGACGCCGGCTTCCCCATAGGGGACAACTGGGAGGAGGTCCGCTTCCCCGGCCTCGAGACCGAGAATGTCTACGCGCTGGAGATCAGCGGCGACTCTATGGAGCCCGTCTACCGCCGCGGCGACCGCATCGTGGTCGCGCCAGGCGTCGCGGTCCGCCGCGGCGACCGCGTCGTGGTGCGCACGAAGCAAGGCGAGGTCCTCGCCAGGGTTCTCGGTCGCCAGACCGAACGCATGGTCGAACTGATCTCGCTCAACCCCGCTTCCGACCCGCGCGAACTTGCCCGCAATGATCTGGCGTGGATGGCGCGTATCCTGTGGGCGAGCCAGTAGCGTCACCCGCCAGCCAACACCTTCATCGCCGCCGCCGTCTCCGCATTCGCCGGGAAGAACGTCTCAAGGCACAGCTCCGAGAGCGTCACATCAGCTGGCGTGCCGAAAATCGTGGTCGTGGTGATGAACGACAACACCTGCGTTCCGATCTTCATCTCGAGATTCAGCGCAATCGCATCCGCTTCATTGCGCTCGCGGCGCGGCGCGGGCGGGGCGGGATAGGCCGCCAGCTCCTTCTCCAGCGCGATCAGCTTTGTATCGCACGTCGCCTCGATCTGCTGGCCCAGCCGCCACAGCACATGCGCCTTCCACATTCCAAGATTCAGGATGTTCTTCGCCAGCCCGCCCGGATGCAACGACAGGCGCAGCACATTCGGCTGCCCCTCCAGCAGCGACTTATCCTCAACCAGCGACAGTAACGGCGCTGCAGATCCATTCGCCATCAGCAGATTCCACCAGCGGTCCACCACCAGCGCGGGATTGGGCTCATGCGCCTTCAGCACCAGCTCCACCGCAGCGCGTGCAGCCGCCATCGACGGGTCTGACAGCTTTCGCTCCGCAAACGCCGGCGCAAATCCCGCCGACAGAAGCACAACGTTCCGCTCGCGCAGCGGCAGTTCCAGATGCTCGCAAAGCGTCTCCACCATATCGCGCGAGGGCGATGACCGGCCGCTTTCCACGAAGCTCAGATGCCTCTGCGAGACGCCCGCCTCGAGCGCCAGGTCGAGCTGGCTCATCCGCCGTCGCGAGCGCCAGTCGCGGATGAGTTCGCCGACGCGTGCGGGGTGGGTGGGAGACGACGTGGAGATTGCCTGCTGTGCCATACCGCAATGAGTAGCCGCGCCCGCGTCGCACTTCCATTACCTCCCGCGTAATCGCAAGCCCTCCCGGCCCCGCCCACCCTGGACCCATCGAAACGGCAAGGCAGGTGCACGCCATGACCCGCCTGACCCACTTCCGCCGCGACGGCCTGATCCTTCCAGCCAGTCGCCGAACCTGCTCCGCCAGCGCCTGACCGGGGGAGTTTTTCGTTCCAATTGTCGGTTGACCCGAAGTCCCATCGTCTTCAGGACACGACGCCAACTGGAGCGCGACATGAAGCCCACGCAAACGGCAACCATCATCGCGAGCCTGCTGCTTGCTCTTTCCAGTTGCTCCCCGGGCGAACCCGCTACCGCCGCAACCGCGCCGGAAGCTGCTCCGGCCGAGATCGCCGCAGCGCCCGCGGCCCCGGACGTCTCGAAACTCCCCGCCGGCGCCTACAAGCTCGACCCCTCCCACGCGACCCTGGTGTTCAAGGTCAACCATCTCGGCTTCTCGAACTACACCGCCCAGTTCCGCACCTTCGCCGCCGACATGACGCTCGATCCAGCCCAGCCCGAGACGGCAAAACTGACTGCGACCGTCGAGCTGAATTCTCTTGCCATCCCCGCACCGCCCGCCGGTTTCATCGACGAACTCCTGAGCGACACATGGCTCGGCGCCTCGATCACACCGCAGATGAAATTCGAATCCACCAGCATCACCCGCACCGGCCCCGCCACCGCCGACATCGTCGGCGACCTCACGCTCAAAGGCGCAACAAAACCCGTCACCCTCCACGCCACATTCAACGGCGGCTACGAAGGCCACCCGATGGACCCCGCCGCCCGCATCGGCTTCTCGGCCCACGGAACGCTGAAGCGTTCGGACTTCGGCATCGACATCGGCATCCCGGCGCCGGGCTCCACCATGGGCGTGTTCGACGAGGTCACGATCGACATCGAGACCGAGTTCACCGGGCCAGCTCTGAAGACGCAATAGAAAGGGGGCAGCGCCCGCTACAGCATCGCCTGAGCCAGCCGCTGCGCGGCATCGCGATCACCGGCTAGCGCGTCAGACAATCGCTGCGCCCGCGCCTGCATCACCAGCTCGACGTGATCGGACGCTGCCGCCGCCAGCGCGCGCTGCAGCGCCGCCCGCACTTCCGGTGTCTTGCCCTTCAGATCCAGTGCGGCGAGGGCGCGCGCGTACTGCCAGTGCACCCCGACATCATCAGGCGCGAGGGCCCGCGCCTGTTCATAGTGCTTGCGGCCCGACTCCGTGCTCGCCCCCAGCATCCACGCGCCCATGCCGCCGCCGCGCCGCGCAACCTCGAGGTTCCACACGGCCAGAAAACCATGCGCGTAGAAGTTTGCCGGGTCGGCCTGCAGCACCTCTTCGGCCAGCTTCCTGCCTTTTTCGCCATATCCTGCGCTCCAGGCCGCCATCAGATCCATGTCCCGGCTTTTCAGCGACAGGGCGATGGCAAGCTGTAACCGGCCTTCCTCATGCGCGGGGTCAAGCCGCAGGGCCGCCTCCGCATCCTTCACAGCCCGTTCGACCAGGCTCGCATCGGGCGCCGCCGATCCGGTCATGCAATGCGCCAGCAGCGCGCGCGCTGCAAAGGCAAGGTCATCCGCCCCCGCCGCTGCTTCGGCAAGCGACGCCGCCTCCAGATACTCTCCACGCGCATAACGGTCGGCGAGGGCTGTGGATGTCGGGTGGGCGAAGGCAGGACTAACCCATGACAGTGTGATCGCCCATGCAAGCAGCACCGCCGAGCCGCCAAGCCCGGCCGCTACAAGTTTCAATGCGCCCGCTTTTTCGCGCATGAAGAGATTCCCAAGCCGCAAAATGCAGGATGCAGCCAGCTAGCCCCTTGCGCAACGGCCCAAACTCAGGCGCTTACTGCGCCCCAAGGAGCCCTTCACTTGCGCCGCCTCGCCAGCCTCGTCCTCATTGCCCTCGTGGTCGCCTGCGAAGCCCCCGTGGACGACTCGGCGGCCCCCGCCGCAGAGGTTCCCGACACCGACCCCAATGCATTCCGCGCCGAGGGCGAGGAGGAAGAACGCGCCTATGCGGGAGAATGGGCGGCGGACTCCAACGCCTGCAATAACCAGCGCGAAATCTGGACGATCGAACAGTCGCGCATGGGCATGAAACGCGAGCGCTTCTGCCATTTCGAGCGGATGAACCAGTCCTCGGGCGATGAGGGGCAGATCTGGTCCGCCAGCGCCCGCTGTGTCGCCGCGGGGCGCACCAGCAACGACTTCGTCTTCTTCCGCGTGAACCCCAACAAGCTGAAGATGCGGGTCACGATCAACGACAGCGAATCCATCGAGCTGATCCGCTGCCCCATGCGGACCTAGGGTAGACAGCGCCTAGCGAAATCCACCTTACGAAATGCGCGCCAGCGACTCCCGGATCAGCTGCGCCGACTCCTTCACGCCATACAGCGCGATGAACCCGCCAAAGCGCGGCCCCTGACTCTGGCCGAGGCAGACCTCGTAGATCGCGGTGAACCATGTGCGCAGCGGCTCGAACTGCCGCTCAGTGCCGATGGCAAACACCATCGTCTGCAGGCTCTCGCCATCAAGCGGCCCATCCCAGCTCTCGAGACGCGACGCCAGATCCTCCAGCGCCGCGCGCTCCTTCTCATCAGGCGCGCGATACTTCTTCTGCGGCCTCACGAAGTCCGCATAGTATCTCAGCGCAAAGCCTACGAGGTGGTCCAGCAACGGCTCGGTCTGCGGCGATGCATCGGGCGCCTCGCGGCGGATGAATCCCCACAGCACATCCTTGTTCGACGCATTGGCCGCCGAGACGAGGTTCAGCAGCATCGCGAAGGACACCGGGCTCGACTTGGCCGGCGGCGCGCCGCCATGGATATGCCAGACCGGATTCTCCAGCTGCTGCTTCGGCGTCTGCTTTGCATACGCGTCGAGGAACTGCAGGTACTCGTCCACGGTCTTGGGGATGACGTCGAAGTGCAGCTTCTTGGCGGTGCGTGGCTTCTGGAACTGATACAGCGACAGGCTTTCCTCCGGCGCATAGGCCAGCCACTGCTCGACCGAGATGCCATTGCCCTTGGTCTTGGAAATCTTCTCGCCCTTCTCGTCGAGAAACAATTCGTAGACGTAGTGCAGCGGCGCCGGGACGCCGAGGATCTCGCAGATACGGTCATAGACCCCCATGTTGGCCTGGTGGTCCTTGCCGAACATCTCGAAGTCGACGCCAAGTGCGGCCCAGCGCATGCCGAAGTCCGGCTTCCACTGCAGCTTCACATGACCGCCTGTCACGGGAACGGTCGTGTCCTCGCCACTCTCGTCCTCGAACGTAACCGTGCCCGCCTTCGCGTCCACGTTCTTCATCGGCACGTAGAGCACACGCCCCGTCGTCGGCGAGATCGGCAGGAAGGGCGAATATGTCTCCCGCCGCTCGTCGCCGAGGGTGGGGAGCATGACCTTCATGATCTGGTCGTACTTCCCCGCCGCGCGCAGCAGCATCGCGTCGAACCGGCCCGTCTTGTACAGCGTCGTCGCCGAGGCGAACTCGTACTCGAACCCAAAGCTGTCGAGGAATGCCCGCAGCCGCGCATTCATGTGTGCGCCATAGCTTTCGTGCGTGCCGAACGGGTCGGGCACCGACGTCAGCGGCTTCTGCATGTATTCCTTGAGCGCTTCCGGATTCGGCACCGTGTCCGGCACCTTGCGCATACCGTCCATGTCGTCCGACACGCAGATGAGCCGCGTCTTGTAGGCGCCGCCGGTCAGCGCCTCGAACGCGCGTCGCACCATCGTCGTGCGCACGACCTCGCCGAACGTGCCGATATGCGGCAGCCCCGACGGGCCATAGCCCGTCTCGAAGACCACCGGCGCATCCTTGGGACGACCAGCCTTCTCCAGCTTCTCGATCCGCGCCTTCAGCTCGCGCGCCAGCTCGAACGGCCAGGCTTTTGCGGCTTCGGCAAGTGCAGCGACAGATACGGTAGACATTTCGGGGGCGACTCCTGATCGCCCCGCCTATGCGCGGCGGCGGGCAGGGTCAAGCACGGCCTGGCGCATGCCATCCGGCGCGAGATTGTCCCGCCCTGCGAGGTAGACGCCATCGCGCCCGATCACGCCGGCAAACAGATCCTTCGGGAACACCGGCGCAAACGCTTCATCAAGCACGTTCAGCCCGCCCGTCAGCGCGCCATACGCCGGCATCACCAGCCGCGCGCCGTCGGTCGCAAAGCAGCGCTTGCGCACCGACCGACCGCTTCGGCCGACCACGCGCGCGCACGGATGCAGGTGCCCGGCAACCTCTCCGACCACAGCACCCGCAGATGGAATGTGCCGAAACGTCAGCGGGCCGATCGTGATCTCGACAGCCGCACGCCCGCCAAGGTCTTCCGGCGGCTTCGGATCATGGTTGCCCTCGATCCACACCCAGTCGCATGACCCGGTCATCCCCCGCAGGCTGGCGACGTCATCGGGCGCCATGCGCGGCCGCGCCCGCCGGTCATGAAAGCTGTCGCCGAGCGAGATCACGGTCCGGGGCGAAAGTGCTGTCATCAGACGTCCGACGCGGGCCAACGTCTCGCGCGTATCGTACGGCGGCAGCATCTGCCCCCGCGCCGCGTAGGACGAGCCCTTCTCGAAGTGCAGGTCGGACACGACCAGCACACCCGGCTCCTCCCACCAAAGCGCGCCGCAGGTCATG
>JBBAUA010000005.1:33651-105066 GCA_040398465.1 Hyphomonadaceae bacterium
CCCACCGCCCGGACGTGCCGGTCCCTGCGGGTAACGGGTTCAACACTTCCAAGAAGAACCTGCAAGACTCAGGCGGAGTGGGAACGATACGACGCTGACTTCGCCGATTCCGACGCGTCCTACAGAACGGATCCGCAGGCCGGAAACCGCTAGCTCATTGCATCCCGCACCAGATCGTCCTCAGCCTCGCGCAGTATCGCTTCGGCGGCGTCGCCCGAGAAAACCGGCTCCTTGCCCATCTCCAGCATGACCGGCACTGCGAACGGCGAGATCTGCTCCAGCTTCGCATGAACGATCTTGCCCTTGATGCGCTTCAGCGCCTCGCCCAGCCGGCGGATGTCCAGCAACCCATCGCCCGCATCCTGCCGCGCTGCCTGCAGCAGGATGTGATCAGGCTCGTGCGAGCGCAACACATCGTAGATCAGGTCGGTGGAGAAGGTGATCTGCCGACCGGTCTTCTCATGCTTCGGCATGCGCCGCTCGATCAGGCCGGATATCAGCGCGTTGGTGCGGAAGGTTCGCTTCATCAGCGCGCTTTCCTCAAGCCACGCGTCCAGATCATCGCCCAGCATGTCTTCATGGAATAGCTGCTCGAGATCCTCGCCCCGCATGTCCTCCATCGCCCACACCGCCAGCGCATACTCCGACGCCACAAAGCCCAGCGGCTTCAGCCCCGTCCGCTCCAGCCGCCGCGTCAGCAGCATGCCCAGCGTCTGATGCGCCAGCCGCCCCTCGAACGGATAGCAGACGAGGTAGTGCCGCTCGCCACGCGGAAACGTTTCGACCAGCAGCTGGTCAGCGGCCGGGATGATCGACTTGCGCTCCTGCACCTCGAACCATTCGCGTACCTGATCCGGCAGATTCTTCCAGTGCTCGCGGTCGTGCACAATGTTGCGCACACGCTCCGCCAGAAACGTCGTCAGCGGAAACTTGCCGCCATTGTAGCTCGGGATGGCCGGGTCCGGATCGAACGTCCTGGTCACCAGCGCCTCGGTGTCCGACACGCCCTCGAACCGAAGGACCTCGCCCGCAAACAGAAACGTGTCGCCCGGCGTCAGCATCTCGAAGAAATACTCCTCCATCTCCCCAAGCTTGCGACCCGGCCGCATCAGCCGCTTGTTCTCCGAAGCCTTGATGAACGACACCATACGCACCGAGATCATCGGATCCTCGACGATGACGCCGACATTCATCCGGTGCTGGCGCCGCACATCGTCGTTGCGCGCGCGCCAGACATTGTCGGGAAACCGCACGATCCGCCGGAATCGATCATAGGTCTTCAGCGCATAGCCGCCCGTCGCCACCAGATCGACCACGCGCTCCCACGTCTCCCACGCGAGATCTGCATACGGGGCCGCCAGACGCACTTCATCGTACAGCCGCACGGCATCGAAACCTTCGCCGCAAGCCCGCGCCATCACATGCTGCGCCAGCACGTCGAGCCCGCCCCGCCGAGGCCCGCCGCCATCCAACTCGCCCGCCGCGACCGCGTCCACGGCTGCGCGGCACTCAAGCACCTCGAACCGGTTGCTCGGCGCCAGAAGCGCGCGGCTCGGCTCGTCCATCCGGTGGTTCGAACGACCGATCCGCTGGATCAAGCGCGACGATCCCTTCGGCGCGCCCATCTGCACAACCAGATCAACGTCGCCCCAGTCGATCCCAAGGTCGAGCGTGGATGTGCAAACCACCGCTTTCAGCTTGCCAGCCGCCATCGCCGCCTCGACGCGCTTGCGCTGCTCCAGATCAAGCGAGCCATGGTGCAGGGCGATCGGCAGACCGTCTTCGTTGACACGCCACAGTTCCTGAAACGTCATCTCCGCCTGGCTGCGCGTGTTGACGAACACAAGCGACATCCGCGCGCCCTTGATCGCGTCGTACACCTCACGAATGTTGTGTCGCCCCGAATGCCCCGACCACGGAATGCGGGCTTCCGAATCCAGCACGCTGATATTCGCCTGGGCGCCACCCATGTGCCGGATGATCGGCGTGTCCGGCCCCAGCCAGCGCGACAACGCCTCCGGATCGCGTACCGTCGCGGACAGCCCGATATGCCGCGCGGCCGGCGCCCACACCCGCAGCGTCGCCAGCCCAAGCGCGAGCAGGTCGCCCCGCTTGGTGTTGGCGATCGCATGCACCTCGTCGACGATCACCGCGCGAAGATCACAGAAGAACCGCTGCGCGTGTTCCGACGCCACCAGCAACGCCAGCTGCTCCGGCGTCGTCAGCAGGATATCCGGCGGCTTCGCCCGCTGCCGTTGCCGTCGCGAGGCGGGCGTATCGCCCGTTCGTGTGTCCATCGAGATGTCGAGCTGCATCTCCTCGACAGGCCGCCCAAGATTGCGCGCCACGTCGGTTGCCAGCGCCTTCAGCGGCGACACATAAAGTGTATGCAGCGCCGGATGCACGCGCGGCGGCGCCTCCGCGAGCTCGATCAGGCTTGGCAGGAACCCCGCCAGCGTCTTGCCCCCGCCGGTCGGCGCGATCACCAGCCCGCCTTGCCCCCGCCGCGCTGCGTCGATCAGGTCCGCCTGGTGCGGACGCAGGTTCCAGCCACGCGTGGCGAACCAGTCGGCGAAGCGGGCCGGCAACAGGCTGGGCGGTTTGGGATCGTCGGCCATCAACCGACCATAGGCCGGGCGACAGGACAGGTTAAGGCGCCCTGCCCGGTCCTTAACCCTTTGATAGCCATGTAGGCGCAACATCTTTCGTCATGACAGTCTCAATCCGCGCATCGCTCCTCCTCAGCGCCCTCGCCATGGCGGGTGTGACCGCTGCCTTCTCCGCGCCTCCTGCTGAAGATCACGCGAGCCCAGCGCCTGCCGCGTCCGACGTTTCCGACACCAAGGCCGTGTCTCACACATCCCACTGGAGCTATGCCGGCGAGGGCGGACCGAACCATTGGGGCGAGCTCGCCCCCGAGAACAAACCCTGCGCCATCGGCGGCCAGCAATCGCCCATCGACCTCACAAACCCGCTGTCCGCCAGCGTCGCGGCCCCCGTCGCGCGCTGGTCACCGGCGAACGGCGCACAAGTCGTCAACAACGGCCACACACTCCAGGTCAATGTCACGAGCCCGGGCAGCCTTCAGCTCGCCGGCAAGGACTACGCCCTCAAGCAGTTCCACTTCCACCACCCGTCCGAACACACAATCGACGGCAAGTCCTTTCCGCTCGAAATCCACTTCGTCCATGCCGCCCCCGACGGAGACCTCGCCGTGATCGGCGTGATGGTCGACGGTGGCGCGGTCAATCCGTCGCTCAACCCCATCTGGGCAGTGGCGCCTGCGAAGGAGGGGACGGCCGAGGCCGCAGGCCAGATCGATCTGGACGCTTTCCTCCCAAAGGACTCCAGCCTCTATCGCTACGAAGGCTCGCTCACGACGCCGCCTTGCTCCGAGACTGTGCACTGGACGGTCATGTCGACACCGATCACAGCCTCGCCCAGTCAGCTCGCCGCCTTCGCCCAGCTCTTTCCCATGAATGCGCGCCCCGTTCAGCCACTCAACCGCCGCTTCATCCTCAAGACGTCCGGCTGAACCGCCACCGCGACGCGCGCCACAGCCATGGCGCGGTGACGAACACGATCACGCCAAAGACCGTCAGGCCGATGAGCACCCAGTTGAAGCCGTACTCGAATGTCGGAAACTGCGTCCAGTTGACAGCCAGCGTCGTCGCCATCGTCGCCACACCCAGCGCCACGCCTGCACGCGGATGCGCCAGCATCAGCCAGAACACGACCAGGTCCACCGCACAGACGTCAAACCAGAACCACACGGCCCATTCAGGCGCAGGTCCGTGATAGAGCAGGCTGCCATTCACCCACAGCCAGCCAAAGTGCGACACGCAGCCGAACACGAAGCCCCACGCCAACCCAGCACGCACCCGATCCGCCGCGTTCATCGGTGCGCGCCCCGTCACGCCAGCATCTTCCCCAGCCGCGCATAGTCCGCTTTCGAATTATGCCGCCTGTCCATCGGCACCTCCTTCACCAGCACGACCGCGATATCGCCCAGCATCTTCGCGCGCGCTGACATGTCTGCCGCATTCAATCCGTCACCCGCCAGCGCGAGCCGCGCGCGCCCGTCGCCCGCCAGCAGCGCCGCCTGCCGAACGCCCGGCCAGCTCAAGGCCGCCGTCTCCACCGCAAACGGGAACAACCCGCCACTGGCCGCCTGGCGTCGTCCCAGCAGCCACAGCCGTCCCAGCTCATCAATGCGCGCAGCATCGCCCGTGCGATGCCACAGCACGCCATCGCGCACCGACTTCGTTGAGACGTCATCCGCCGGATCGAGATAGCAGCGATTCACATGCGCGCCCGCCACGAACACTTCATGGTCGCGCAGCTCGACAGCAATCTCGACGATGGGCTTGCCCGCCAGCAGCCCGGCGCCCTCGGCCATCGCGCGCCAGTCTGCCTCCGCCACGTCTTTCAGCTCCAGATGCGCAATCGGCTCCGCCTCCGTCGATCCATACACCGCATGGATCGCCGCATTTGGCGCAGCCTTCGCGACGGCGCGGAGCAGGTTGGGATAGACCGGCCCGCCGCCCGTGAAGATCGCTTCCAGCTGCGCCATCGGCGCCGCGCCCTCAACAATGCGCGATATCACGGCCGGCGGCGCAACAATCCTGTTCACGCGATGCCGCACGATCTGCTCGCGCAGCTTCCCGCCATCCAGCATTGCAGGCCGCGTCAGCTTGCCCGCCGGGATAACGCTCGTCGCCCCCGCCGCGAGGTTCGACAGGATGAACACCGGCAACGAGATCAGATCCACATCGCCCGGCTTCGTCCGCCGCAGGTCTTCCAGCAGCCGATGCTGCAGCATCAGGAAGTCCGCCGAGCGCACGATCCCCTTCGGCCGCCCCGTCGATCCGGACGTGAACGTGATCAGGGCAGGCGCATCCCCCGGCAGATGCGCCAGCGGATCACCAGCCACCGCATCGTCATCGAAATCCGGCAGCGGCTTCAGCCGCTGCAATTCCGGAAACAGCATCCGCACCACATGCCCGATACCTGTCGTCGCGATTGTCCTGGGCCTCACCATGTCCACCGCGACACGCAGCCCCTTCAGCCCCGCCGCGGGCTCCGGAAACATCGCAACCGCACCGAGCCGGAACATCGCCAGCAAGGTCTCGTAGAGCTCGACCGAAACACCTCGCGCGATCAGCACGACATCGCCTGCGCCAACGCCCGCACGCGCATACGCCAACGCCCGCACCGCCGACGCCCGCGCCAGCTGCGCATAGCTCGTCACCCGACCATCCGCAGCAATGATCGCCGCCACATCCGGCCGCGCCGCCGCCTGCGCGAGAAACGTCTCGACGAGATTCAAAGCAGCCCGCCCCACAGCGCATAGCGCCGGAATACCTTGCCGCCCGTCCTGTCGCTATGCGTCGCCGAGAGATTGCTCTCATGCATCAGCGCATGGATCACATCCACAAACCCGCGCGCCTTCGCCCGTACATGAAACGCATTGGCCATCATCGATCCACCGCCCCTCGCGCGCGATGCATACGTCTTCAGGATCACCGTCTTCGTCTGCGGACCCTCGACCAGATTGGGAACAGCAAACAGAAACCCTTTCAGCTCGCCCGCCTCATCCTCAAGCAGCAACACCAGCTCCGGGTCGACGGCCGGCAACACCGGCCGATAGCTTGCGAGAAAATGCTCCAGCCCGATGGGTTGATAGAAACGATTGTCCGCAAACGCTTCCAGCGACAGCGCATGAACGCGTGTCAGCTCCTGCTCGGCGCGCGCCGGGTCAAAATTCCGCAACCGGAGTCCCGCCGGCGCCGCCGACGCACCCGCCGCCACATCGGCACGCCGAACCGCCGACACGTAGCGCGACACCACCGAAAACCCCGACTGCTCGAACGCTTCCACATAATGCGCCGGGTTCGACGGCTCCATCAGGAAGGGCGCCCGCCCATCACTCTCGACGACCAGCCGATGCTTGCCCCAGGTATTCCCATCCATCGGCCCCAGCACAGCGCCAAAACCCTCGGCCTTCAGCGTCGCGATCGCCTCGCGTATCGCCCGCGCGCCCGCTTCCGCCGTATCACACGCGAACGCTCCAAGCGCCGCCGTGCGCCGCCCCTCCAGGGATGGCGCGTCGCGGAAAATGGTGAGGCTCGCGCCTGGTATTGCGATCGCGTCCGTCATGGCGGCGATAGCGGCAAGGCGATCAGACCCACAAACATGCACACACCACCAAGCACCAGCCACGGCCGGTCATAGTCCCGGCGCCGCAGGAACCATCCGACCAGCGCGATCCCGACAATGCCGAATAGCCCGACCAGCGTAAACAGCAGCGCCGGCTCGCTTTGCCCCTCCGCCCAGTAGGTGCGGATCGACATGGCGCCCCACGCGATCACGACAGCCACCGACGCTCGCCACACATTCCTTGCAAAGCGCGCAGCAATACCCGCCGCGAGTCCGGCGAAGGAAAGATTGAACCCATGGATCGTGTCCATGCGCGCGAAATTGCTCACGACGAAGTAGAGCAACGCAATCGCCGTCACCACCACCAGCAGGTTCAGCGCATCATGCGGCGGCCTGTCCGGCCTGCGGATGCTGAGGGCGGCAATGTAGGTCGCCACCGCTACAGCCGGCGTCACGATGCTGGTCGGCTCCGCAAAGATCGCGATGCAGAAGAACAGCGTCGATCCCACCGCCAGGAAATGCCGCTCTTCTCCCGGCCGATGCCGTGTGACCAGAAGCAGGGCGATCAGCAACAGCAGGAACACCGTCGCCAGCGCCGTCAGGCCCGGCGCACCCATATAGAGCAGGTTCGACAGCAGGAAGTAGAGCCCCAGCGGAATGAACAGATTGTCGAGCCCCCGCCAGCTCGCCGCCTCCAGCAGCGCGCCGAACACCGCGGTGATGAAGGCCAGCAGCACAGCCTCGCCGCGCCCGATGTCCGTCAGCATCAGGAACGCGATCAGAGACAGCAGCCACGCGGTCATCGCAAACGCGACCACGCCCTCGACGCTCTTCTTGCCATCCTCCACCTCGAACACGCGCCGGCCATAGCGCGAGCCAACCAGCGCGCTCGCCGCATCGCACAGCGTCAGCACCAGGATCGGAAGGATGTAGAGAATGTCCCCCGGCGGCGCTTTCTGGTGCATCGTCGTCGAGATGAAGTGCCCGTCCTTCAGCCAGAACAGCAGCGCCACCGCGATCGCAAACAGCAACTCGCCGTAAGACTTGCGCGCGACCGCATGGAGCCCGCCACCGAGGCTGGTCCGCGCCACGCTGCGCGCCGCGACGAACACAAGCAAGGCCAGCGCACACGTCGCACTGACCTCCCACGCCTCATCGAACACATAGGGGAAAGTCAGGCAGTAAAGGCCCAGGCTGATATGCACCAGCTTGCGGCCAACCTCGGGATCAAGCCGCGCCAGCTTCGCCAGCTTTGACACGCCCCACAGCACGCCCGCCAGCAGGATCACCGACCCCGCGATCTTCGCCAAGCTGGGAAGCAGCGCCTCGTTCACTTTACGGTCTCGATCACGAAGTCCGAATAGAAGAACGCCTTGTCCAGCGGCTTCAGTTTCGCCTCCAGCGGGCCATCCGTCGTCACCCGATCAGCCAGCGACGCAGGCGCGCGTCGCGGCGCCATCATGTTCCAGTAGGCAATCCGCGCCCCCGGCCGCGATGCCGCGAGAATGCTCGCATAAGCCTGCGTGTGCGCCGCCGGCGACATGTACTCGAAGATATCGGAGAGGTTGAACGCATCGGCCTTCACGCCTTCTTCCGCCAGCGTCTCCACCGTACAGAGCCGCACCTCGAGCCGGTCCAGCCGATCGCGGATCGTCTCGAACCGCTCCAGCTCCAGCGCGCGCGGCAAGACCTCGCCATGGCAGCCCTGGAGGATCCAGTGCAGGTACGGATTCGACGCCGGGTCCTGATCGACAAGCGCCTTGCGCGTCAGCCGCGCCACCTGCGCCGACGGCCCGCCCTCGACATGATCGAAGAACGCGGGGTCGCGCCCGAGCCGCCCCATGACGAAGCGCGAGAAGAACACCTTCACCAGCATGCGCCAGCCCCAGATGTTCCAGCTCTTGTCGTAGAACGCCCCGCGCGCATCGGCATCGCGCGGACGCAGCAGCGCGTCGATCGTGTCCTTGTTGTGCACGAAGGGCAGAACCCATTCGCGGAAGGTGCGGAAGTATCGCTCGAACTTGCCCACGCCCCCCACGCCATACTTCGCAACATCATCCCTGATGGCGGCCCAGAACGCCTGGTCTTCATCCGAAAGCTGCGAGGCGGAATGCTCGAGCAGATGCCGCCGCCGCCCGGATGGCCGCGACCCCATCAGTTCTAGAAACTCCTCATGGCTGTGCGTCCGGTACATTGCCATCCGCATCCGCACGCACGCCAGCTGCGTCGGGTTGAGGTCCACCGCGATGACGCGCTCCGCCCCCTCGGCGAGCAACGCGAGCGCATTGTCGCCCGCAGACGCAATCGACACCACCGTATCGTTCGGTCCTGGCCGAAGCGCCGCGCACAGGATGTCTGCATCCTCCCACGCCTGCGCGTAGCGGATGATGTCGAAGCTCGCGCGCTTTGCGATATCGGTCTCTGCCATCGCTACCCCCCGCTCACCCGTTCAACCGTGCCCGCCCCGCCGTCCAGCCGCACCGTATCGCCTGTCTTCAGCCACTGCGTCACCCCCTTGAGCGACACCACGCACGGCACCCCCATCTCCCGCGCAACGATGGCCGAATGCGAGAGCAGGGAGCCCCGCTCTGCGATCACCCCCGCCGCATTGGCGAACACCGCGATCCAGCCCGGATCAGTATGCCGCGCCACCAGGATTTCACCCGCGCCCAACGCCTCGACCCGCGGATCCTCGATCACCCGCACCTTCGCCGTCACCACACCCTTGCAGCACCCCAGCCCCTTGCGCATCTCGCCGCCCTCGCCAGCGACAGCCGCCTGCGCCGTCAGCCCAGCCACGCCCGTCACATGCGCGCCCGAAACGCTGAACCGCTCCGGCGGATCGGGTCGCGCAATCTGCCCCGCATGCTCCGCCGCCCGCAAGCGCACCAGCGCCTTCAGATCCTGCGTGATGCCAGCGCCTTCAACGGCGCCCAGCAGCTCCTCCACCGTCAGATTGAACACATCGCGCTGCTGCTCCAGAACGCCAGCGGCGCGCAACCGCGCGCCAAGCGCGAGGAAGATGCGCCGCACCCGCCCGAACAGCCGCGTCCGCTCGAACCGCAGGTTCTCGCGATCCCGCACCCGCGCCTTCGCCCAGTCCACCAGCCACCGCGCCAGCACGCGCTTGCCGAAATCAGGGATCAACCGATGCAGGTCCTGCCTCGCCTCCTGAACAGCCTCCGTTCCCCGCGCCGGCGCCGCTGCCGCCACCGCCATCAGCACCTGCGTGGGATCCTCATGCAGCGTCCGGCTCTCAAGCTTCAGTTCCTGCGTGCACCGGTCGCCGAACTTCGCGATGTAGCGATCGAACGCCAACCGCAATTCCGGTGTGGCGTCCACCGCCGTCCGATCCCCGGCCGCCAACCGAGCGATGACTTCCGGCCGCCCGCGCACCATCGCGCCCATAGCCCGGATGATCTTCGCCGGTTCCGCCGAAACAATATCGCCTTGCCCCATCAAGGTCGCCGACAGGTAGGCGACGCCCTCATCGCCCGCCCACCTGGTCATCGACTTCTGCGCCGCGCCGAACGCAATCATGCAGAGGAAATCGTTGACCAGCGGCGCATCCCACTTCGCCAGCAGCTGCCGCTCCAGCAACCGGTACTCAGCAACCAGCTCCGTCGGCTGCATCGCATCGATCGCGCCGTCCGGCTTTGCCAGCGCCTGATTCAGCCGCGCGTAGAACTCGCGTATCGTCCCCTTGATCTGCACCTCATGCCAGAGCAGGCCCAGCCCCACGCGCACCAGTTTCAGGTTATCAACGAACCGCTCCAATCTGCTCGTCGAGGGCGGGGCGATGCGACTGGCCATATCCTCCGGCAGCGCCTCCGAGACGCCCATCATGCCTTCCATGAATTTCCGGTTCGCCTTGAACCCCGGAAACAGCGCCAGCGCGCGATACCAGTTCAGCAGGTTGTAATAGACCCGCCCATCCACACGCCCGAGCATGTTCTCGAACACCGCGCGATGCTCTTCGACATCCGCCGCTGGCACGCCCATCAGTCGCGAGAAGGCTTGATACACATGGCTGTAGACATATCGTGCAAATGAAAACGTCAGCGGCGACGTGACCCCCGGATAACTCTCCACGATGTTGGAGTTGTCCCAGATCGTGAGATCGCTCGACCTCTCCCCGCGTGGTTCCTCCCCGTGCAAGGGGGAGGACAGGACAGTCTCTCTCTCAACGTTTCCCAGCGTCGTAATCGGCCGTGCCTGCAACATGTGCAGTCCACGCCCATCGAAAGCCCATTCGATATCCTGCGGCGAACCAAAATGCTCCGCTGCCCGCCGCGCCATCGCCGCGACCTCCGCGCGCTCAGCCTCGCCAAGCACCGCCGCATCGCCCACCAGGTCCGCCTCGAGCGTCGCCCCGCCAGCGCCAACGCGATAGCTGTCGCCATCCGCCTCGCCGCCGACCAGCCTGTCCGCCAGCCCCGCAATCGCGCTGATCACTACGACGCCGCGATCGCCCGACACCGGATCCGCCGAGAACGCCACGCCCGCGGCACGCGCTTCAACCATCACCTGAACCACAACGGCAGGCGGCTGCGGATCACCCGACAGCCCATGCGCCTGCCGATACTGCGCCAGCGTCTCGCTGAATCCCGACCGCCACACCCGATGCGCAGCAGCCGCCACATCGCCCGGCGCAACATTCAGCTCCGTTTCGAACTGACCTGCATGCGCCGACGCCGCGCCATCTTCCTCGCGCCCGGAGGAGCGCACAGCCAACCGCCCTGCCCCGCTTTGTGCAGCCAGTCGCGCTAACCCCTGATTCACTTCTCCGCGCGCGTCCGCCTTCAACCCGTCCCGATCAAAAGCCTCCGCCGCGATCACGAAGAACGCCGGCACCGGAAACGTCGCCGCCAGCTTGGCCAGCGCCGCGCCCTTGCCGCCAGCCAGCGCCGCCGACATCGCGGCCTCACCCGTCAACACATATCGGCGCGCGTCGCTCACGATGGCAGCAACGACATCAGCAGCGGGATCACGCCAAGCAGCAGGTAATTCCCCAGCACGAACACCGCCGTACCCGTCTCCATCTGCTTCACTTGTCTCGCCGCCGGCGCGCCCGCGTAATTGATGGCTGTCCAAGCAGCGAACATCGTCACGAGCATCAAGCCCACGAGCACAACCACACCGGCATCCGACCGCACATTGATGAAGGCCGACAGGGCCAGCCCCGCCAGCAACAGCGCCATCACCACAATGCCGGCGCGCTGCGCGCCCCACAGCCGCGAGTACGTTTCGACGCCCTCGCGCTCGCTCGAAGGCGCCCAGCTCTTTCGCGCGATCTCGATCACCGACCCGTTCACCAGCGACAGCAACAGGAACGCTCCCAGCGTCAGCCCGAAATTCTCATGCAGCGCCACGCCCGCCGGCAGCCAGTCGCACGCCGTCGCATAGAGATCGATCAGCGGCATGATCGCCATATGGCTCACCATGTAGATGATCGGCCGCTTCTTCAGCCAGGCGGGAACGAAGAACTCCTTCGTCATCACCGCCATCCACGCCCACACCAGCAGCAGAGGCCCCAGCAGCCGCCAGTCCAGCGCAACCGTCAGAGCGACCTGCGTGGCACCCACGCCAATCGCCACAACGCGAAGCTCTGCCAGCGTAACCAGCCCGCGCGGCACCGGCCGCTCCGGACGAAACTTCGTGTCGTCCTCATTGTCCTTGTGCTCGTCCGCGACGCGCAGCTGAAAGAAGAATCCGAACAACACCAGCACCGCGACAACAATCGCCAGCACGCTGGGCGCTCCGCCGCGCAACAGCGCCGAAAGGCAAGTCGCCGACGCGCCAAACGCCGCGATCAATACGCCATGCTTCACCAGCGGGAAGCGCTCCGCCTGATACGCCCACAGCCGCGCGCCCAGTCCTCTGGCGTCGGGACCGCGCGTGTCAGACCGTGCAACGGCGTCGCTCACGCCTTGCCCCGCGCCAGATTCTTGTGCGCGCTCGCAAACTCATGCGCGCACAGCGCCCCGATTATCGACAGCTCGCCCGCAAGGCACAACGCCGCGACCACTTCGCCGAACTGCCGCACATTCCCTGCACCCCTGAGCCCGAGAATGTTGAGCCCCGCAGACTGTGTCGGCAGTCCCGTCCCGCCGCCAACCGTCCCAACAATGATGTTCGGCAGCGTCACCGACACGAACAGCCGGTCATCCTCGCGCATCTCGATCCGCGTGACGCCCACCGCGCTCTCCGCCACGCACGCCGCATCCTGGCCCGTCGCCAGATACAGCGCCGCGAGCCCGTTCGCGTAGTGCCCCTGAACGCCGATCGACCCGGACATCACGCCCCCCAACGCCGACATCCGCCAGTACTGCTCCATGCGCTGCGGCGTGGTGTGAAGCTGCTTGCGGATCTGCTCGCCCGGAAGATCAACCGACGCCGTCACCTTCCGTCCGCGCACGCCCATGAACGACATCGCCGACGCCTTCTTGTCGCCCGACAGGTTCGCCTCGACGAACCAATAGATCGGCTTGATCGGCGACCGTTCCTCGATCGCCTTGCACACCGCCTCGGTCGCGATGGTCACCATATTCTGGCCGGCCGCATCGCCGGTCGTGTAGCTGCACACCAGATAGACATGGTCGCCCTCGACGTGCGGGCTCATCTCGACCAGCTTGCCGTGCCGCGTCGTTGTCTCCGCAGTCGCCTTCAGCAAGTCGAAATTCTCGCACACCCAGGCGACGAACAGCCCCGCCTCCGTGGTCGACGCAAACGCAAACCCCGGCGAGCGATGCACGCCCTCGGCCAGCGTGCCCGTCGTGCACCCGCCCACCGACGAGATAAGCCGCGCCCCGCGCCCATAGCTCGCAACCAGCGCCGCCTCGCTTGTCGCAAGCGGCACATAGTAATCGCCCTTCGCGAAAATCCCGTTGACCCGCAGCGGCCCGATCACACCGACCGGCAGCCGCAACGTCCCGACATAATTCTCGATGTTGTGCTCGTAGCGCTCCAACTCTTCCTGAGCCCGCGCATCATACAGCGTCTCCTTGTCAGCCTCGGTCGCGCCCGAATGCCCCACCAGCGTCTTCCAGTTCGCCGCCGTGAAGGTCGCCTCGATATGCTTGGCCGGACGTATCCACGGCTTCAGCGGAGTCACGGCATCCGGCCGCGTCCGCTGCGCGACCTCCGCCGACGTCCGTCCCGCCAACATCGCAGCGATCATCCGCCGGGCAGCATCAAAAGCGCTGGGCATGAATCCCCTTCAACCGCCGCCCCGTGACCATTAGGGGTGCGACGTCGCCGCATAGATCGGGCTATTTGGGGAAAACTCAAGGCAGCGGCAGGGTAGGTCGGCCGCAAAGCGGCAACCTTGCCCTTACGCCTTCAAGGCGCTCGTGCGTGGCGCGAGCCGTGTCTCTTAGGCAGGCGGCTGAAGCGGGAAAACGAGCAGGCTGGTATCATATCCCCAGTTCTTTATCTTCGCGACCAGTTCGTCGATCAGCTTCTGGCCGGGCTGCGGATTGCGCGTGAAGATGTTCACTTCGCCAAAGTCGGGCGTGACGGAGATGAACCAGCTGTAGTCGTCGGCCAATGCCGCAATCCAAGTTTCGCGGCTGACGAACAGGAAATAGTCGGCGCGAATCTTCGCGTTCGCGCCCGCGTCAAGAATATGCCCCGTTCCCTCAACCACCTTCTCGGGGCCATCGAGCGTCTTGTCCCGGCAGGAATCCCGCACATGCACTTGGTTGGGCTCGGTCTTCGGCGTATAGCGCGTGATCCCCGCGACGCAGCCCTCGAGCAGCCAGTTCGGCCGGAAGGCGATCTCGTGCCATTGGCCGGTATAGAGCCGCGCGGCGTCGACCTTGGCGACGGGCTGTGGTCCACCTCCGGGCCCGGGCGAGGTGATGCACCCACTCATCATGGCGGACGCGGCGAGGCTGAGGGCGAGGACAAGCTGCTTCATGCCGTAGATACGCGCGAAGCGGTCAATTGGAGCACTACGCCGCGAAAGATTTGGCTAACCGCACGCCAACGCTCATATTTCCCACATGATACGCCCCGAAGACCTGCTCTGCCCAACCCCGCGGGGCCTCTACTGCCCGCCCGGCGACTTCTACATCGATCCGGTCCGCGGTGGGGTCGATCGCGCCGTCGTCACGCATGGCCACTCGGACCACGCCCGCGCCGGCCACGGCGCCGTCCTCGCCACGCCCGAAACCATCGAGGCGATGGCGACCCGCTACGGCCAGGAATTCACCCGCGCCCGCCAGTCCGCCCCCTATGGCGAGACCAACCGCATCGGCGATGTTGATGTGACACTTCACCCCGCCGGGCACGTCATCGGTTCCGCCCAGGTCGAAGTTCGCTGGAAAGGCCTAACCATGGTCTGCACCGGCGACTACAAGCGCCGCGCCGATCCCACAGCCGCGCTGTTCGAAGTCGTTCCCTGCAACATCTTCATCTCCGAAGCCACCTTCGCGCTCCCCGTCTTCCGCCACCCCGACAGCAAGGTTGAAGTCGCCAAACTCCTCGCCTCCCTCCGCGCCTTCCCCGACCGCGCCCACCTCGTCGGCGCCTACGCCTTCGGCAAGGCCCAGCGCGTCATCCGCGAACTCCGCGACGCCGGATACACAGAGACGATCTACATCCACGGCGCCATGAAGCAGCTTTGCGACATGTACAAACGCCTCGGCGTCGACCTCGGCCCGCTCGAAACCGCCACGCTGGAAAAAGGACAGCGCAAGGAGAACCAGAAGTTCGCCGGGAAGATCATCGTCTGCCCGCCGTCCGCCACCGGCACGCCTTGGGCCGAACGCTTCCCCGACCCGGTCATCGCCTTCGCCTCCGGCTGGATGAACATCCGCCAGCGCGCCAAGGCCGGCGGCATCGAACTCCCCCTCATCCTCTCCGACCACGCCGACTGGGACGAACTCACGCAAACAGTCACCGACGTGAACCCCGAGGAACTCTGGGTCACCCACGGCCGCGACGACGCGCTCGCCCGCTGGGCCGAACTCAACGGCCGCAGGGCAAGACCGCTGCACCTGATCGGCTACGAGGACGAGGCGGGCGAATAGTCCGCCCCTTTCCCGATCCGCCGGAGCACGGCATTACTGCCGCATGCCTTACCGCACGCTGAACGCCGCCAACATCGAAGCCACGATCGAGAAGCTGCACAAGCGGATCGTCGAGCGCTTTCCGGACCGCGGCATCGTAAGGCTTTGCGCGGAGCTCCTCACCATTGCGCGCGAGGACCGGGAGCGGCTTTCCTGGGTGGTGCGACCCAACCTTCTGGTCCGCACCGGCGTCGGCGTCGCGATCCTCCTCGGCGCCGGCGGCGTGATCTGGACGCTCCTCAATCTCGGCCCCCTGCGCGTCAGCACCGATGCCGTCGACCTGGTTCAGGGCGTCGAGGCCATCCTGAACATCGTCGCGCTGGCGGGCGCCGCGATCTGGTTCCTGCTCAATCTGGAATCGAACATGCGCCGCGACCGCGTCCTCGCCGACCTGCACGAGCTTCGCTCCATCGCCCACGTCGTCGACATGCACCAGCTGACCAAGGACCCGACCCAGCTGCTCAAGGAATACACGTCAACGGCATCGTCGGACGTGCACCACATGTCCGAACTGGAGCTGCTCCGCTATCTCGACTACTGCAGCGAAATGCTGTCGCTCACGGGCAAGCTCGCCGCCCTCTACATGCAGGACATGCGCGACCCCGTGATCATCGAGACAGTCACCGAGATCGAGGACCTCACCACCAGCCTCTCGCGCAAGATCTGGCAGAAGATCATGATCCTGCAGCAATCCTCGCGCGACGAGGCGCATCACGCGGCGAGCGTGCATGGCCGGTGATCATCCCCGTGTCGAAGTCGCCTCGCGTGCGGAGCTGCGCGCCTGGCTGCAAGGCAACCACACGCGCACCACAAGCATCTGGCTCGTGACGTGGAAGAAAGCAGCCGGAGCACGCCACGTCCCCTACGGCGACGTCGTCGACGAAGCGCTCTGCTTCGGCTGGATCGACAGTCTCCCACGCAAGCTCGACGCAGACAGGACGATGGTGCGCCTCAGTCCACGCAAACCGGGCAGCGCGTGGTCGGCCGTCAACAAGACGAAGATCGAGCGGCTGCTCGCCGACGGCCGCATGACGAACGCGGGGCTTGCCGCCATCGATCGGGCGAAAGCAGGCGGCAGCTGGTCCCTGCTGGATTCCATCGCAACGCTGTCGCCACCTCCGGATCTTGCGAAAGCACTCACCGCCGATCCCGCCTCCAAACTCAATTTCGAGGCCTTCCCCACATCGGTGCGCCGCGCCATCCTCGAATGGATCACGCAAGCAAAGACGCCTGAAACGCGCGCGCGCCGCATCAATGAGACAGCAAGGCTGGCGGCCGACAACATCCGCGCCAATCATCCACGCCAGCCGAAATCGGCACCGGCGGCTAAAGCACCCGGAACCGCGCGTCCGCGCGCCCGATCACCTCGCCGTCAGCAGTAACGAACGCCTGCGCAAAGCACAGCGTCCGCCCCGTCTTCACATACTGCGTATCGAACGCCACCCACTGGCCCAGCTTCGCCGCGCCGATGAAGTCGGTCGCCATCGACACCGTCACCAGCCCGCCCTCCGGCTTGCGCCCCGCCGCCGTCAGCACCTGCACGCAGCTCAACCCCATCGCATTGTCCGCCAGCGCCGCGATCAACCCGCCATGCACCATCCCCCGCGAATTGGTGTGCGTTTCGCGCGCGTAAAGCCCGATGATCACGCGATCGTTTGTCCGTTGCGAATAGATCGGCTCCCACGGTTCGGTCAGTGGCGATTGCCGGAAGTGAGGCTCGAACCCCTGCGGCGGAGCGGGCAACGTACTCATCTGTCCTCCTGTCCGGCCGCGCGCGGGGCTGGATCGCCTCGCCGCCATCTCTCCGGAACTTCTTCCTCGATTACTGGACGCAGTATGCGCGAGGTTTTACCGTTAGCAACGCATCCGGCGACCAGATCGGAGCACCCAGGGAGAGAACAATGAGCAATCACATGCACGGCAGCCGCCGCGCCATCCTCAAGGCATCCGTCGCCCTCATCGCCATCGGCGCAGGCAGCGGCCTGATCGCAGCGTGCAGCAATGAAGCCCCTGCGCCCGCCGCTGCAGCCGTTGATCCGAACCCCGTGGTCGCCACGACTTACGGCAAGGTCAAAGGCGCGCTCGAAGACGGCATCGCCACCTTCAAGGGCGTCCGCTACGGCGCAGACACCGCCACCACCCGCTTCCAGGCCCCGCGCGCGCCCGAACCGTGGACCGATGTGAAGGACGCGCTCGCCTACGCCAACTCAGCGCCGCAACCCGTCTCCGGCGACGGCGGCGGCCTCTTCAAATCCTGGCGGCCCGATCCGCCCATCGCCGCCAGCGAAGACTGCCTCTTCCTCAATGTCTGGACGCCCGCAGCGGATGGCAAGAAGCGCCCCGTCCTCGTCTGGTTCCATGGCGGCGGCTTCGCCACCGGCTCCGGCTCGTCCTACGCCTATGACGGCGTGCGCCTCGCCAAGCGCGGCGATGTCGTGGTCGTCACCACCAACCATCGCCTCAACCAGTTCGGCTATCTCAACCTCGGTGGCTATGGCGAACAGTTCGCGGATTCCGGCGCCGTAGGCGCGCTGGACATGATCCAGTCGCTCGAATGGGTGCGCGACAATATCGAAGCCTTCGGCGGAGACCCAGCCAACGTCCTCATCTTCGGCGAGTCGGGCGGCGGCTCGAAGGTCTGCACCCTGATGGCGATGGACAAGGCGCAAGGTCTCTTCCATCGCGCCGTCGTGCAGTCCGGCCCGCGCATCAATCACGCACCGAAAGACACATCAGCCAAGGCGGCGGACGAGGTGGTGAAAAAGCTAGGCCTGAGGAAGGACACCATCGCCGAAATCCTCACCAAGCCCGTGGCGGACCTGCAGTCCGCGGCCGAGGGCGTGCAAGGCGCCGGCGCCGGCCCGGTGCTGGACGGCCGCTCGATCACGCGCGATCCGTTCAACCCGGATGGCCCGTCGCAATCCGCGAACGTGCCCCTCCTCATCGGCTGCAACCGCACCGAGGGCACGTCGCTCACCGCCGCCGACAGCCCGAACCACGCGCTCACGTGGGAAGCACTCCCCGCCGCCATCAAACAGGCCTTCCCCGGCAAGAACGAGACAACGATCATCGACCTCTACAAGAAGAACCATCCAGACATCGAAGCGCCCGAGCTCTTCTTCATGGCGACCTCCGACAACACCTTCTTCCGCGGCAGCGTCACCGTCGCCGACCGCAAGGCACAGCAAGGCGGCGCCCCCGTCTTCTTCTATATGCTCGACTGGGAAACGCCGGTGATGGAGGGCAAGCGCTACGTCCCCCACGCGCTCGACATCGGCATGGTGTTCGACAACGTGGCAAAGTCTGAGTCGATGTCCGGCACCGGCCCCGAGGCGCAAGCCATCGCCGACCAGATGTCGGAAAGCTGGATCGCCTTCGCCCGCAACGGCGATCCGTCCAATGCGAAAGTGCCCGCATGGCCAGCTTACAAGGCTGACGCGCGCAGCATGATGGTCTTCCGTACAAACCCCGGCGTCGAAGTCGACATACGCGCAGCCGAGCGCGCTGCGACTGCTGCATAGCCCACACGCGCGAATGTCATCCCGGAAGCCCGCAAGGGCTATCCGGGACCCATTCCTCCAACTCGACACATGCGCAATGGGTCCCGGCTCTCGCTGCGCCCGGCCGGGATAACTGCCATAGATGTCCTCACACACGATCGCTCTCGCTCTCGGCTGCCCTCCACCCTACATTGCCAGCCATGCAATCCTTCGCCGCGCTCCTTGAACGGCTGGTGCTCACGCCGTCGCGCAACGCGAAGCTCCAGCTGATCTGTGACTATCTCCGCCACACCAGCGATCCATCGCGCGGCTGGGCCATCGCGGCGATCACCGGCGACCTGAACATCCCCTCCGTCAAACCCGCCGCCATCCGCGCCCTCGTCGCCGATCGCGTAGATCCCGTCCTGTTCAACCTGAGCTACGACTATGTCGGCGACCTCGCCGAAACCATCTCCCTGATCTGGCCGCAACGCCCCGGCGCCAACCGCTCGCCCGACCTCAGCGAAGTCGTCGAGACCCTGATGGAGTCCACAAAGGCGCAAGGCCTGCTGTTGGTGGAAGGCTGGCTCGACGCGCTCGACTCCACCGGCCGCTGGGCGCTGCTAAAGCTCGTTACCGGCGGCCTTCGGATCGGCGTGTCCGCCCGCCTCGCCCGACAGGCCCTAGCCGACTATGGCCCAAAAGAGGGGGGCAAGGTCGACGTGTCAGAGATCGAAGAACTCTGGCACGGCATGGCGCCGCCCTATCTCGATCTCCTCGCCTGGCTCGACAGCCGAGGCCCCAAACCCGTCTCCGGCGCCCTCTCCCCCTTCCGCCCGCCCATGCTGGCCCACCCGCTGCTCAGCAAGGCCGAACGCATCGAGGCCGCCGATCTCGATCCCTCCCTGATCTCCCCGAAAGACTTCGCCGCGGAATGGAAGTGGGACGGCGTCCGCGTCCAGCTCGCCGCCGACAAGGGCGTACGCCGCCTCTACACCCGCAACGGCGACGACATCTCGAAGACCTTCCCCGACCTGCTCGAAGCCGCCAACTTCAACGCCGCCATCGACGGGGAGCTCCTGATCCGCTCCCCGCAAGGCGGCGTCGCCTCCTTCAACGAGCTGCAGCAACGCCTCAACCGCAAGCTCGTCTCCCCAAAGCAGATGGCCGAGCGCCCCGCCATGCTCCGCGCCTACGACCTCCTGCAGGAGGACGACCACGACCTCCGTCCACTCCCCTTTGCCGAGCGCCGCAAACGCCTCGAACGCTTCATCGTCACGCTCGACGATCCGCGTATCGACCTCTCGCCGCTCGTCCCCTTCACTGACGCCGCCGCACTCGACGACCTGCGCCGCAACCCGCCCACCAACGAGATCGAAGGCCTGATGCTGAAGCGCTGGGACGCGCCCTACGTCGTCGGCCGCCCCGCCGGCCAGTGGTACAAGTGGAAGCGCGACCCCTACCTCGTCGACGCCGTGCTGATGTACGCCCAGCGCGGCCACGGCAAACGCTCGGGCCTCTACTCCGATTTCACCTTCGGCGTCTGGCGCACAGTACAGGGAAAGGATGGGGCTGAAGGCGAAGAACTGACGCCTGTAGGAAAAGCCTATTTCGGATTCACCGACGAAGAACTCGCCACGCTCGATAAATACGTCCGCGACAACACGATCGACCGCTACGGCCCCGTCCGCTCCGTCACCGCCAACAAGGACGCCGGCCTCGTCCTCGAGATCGCCTTCGAAGGCCTCCAGCGCTCCCCGCGCCACCGCTCCGGCCTCGCCATGCGCTTCCCCCGCATCCATCGCATCCGCTGGGACAAACCCTCGCGCGACGCCGACCGCATCGAAACGCTGGAAGCGATGCTTCCGGACTAAGCCACGAACTTCTCCCGGTTCTTCCCCTTCGCCGTCGCATAGTGCCCGCGGATCACCGCAAGATCCGCCTCATAGTCCCCGCTCGGATAAACCACCGCCGCAAGGCTCACGCGCTTCGTCCCATAGTCCAGCACGCTCAGCACGATGGGCACTCCCGCCGCAACCGCGATGTGATAGAACCCGCTCTTCCATTCACGCACAGCACTGCGCGTCCCCTCGGGCGGAATCGCCAGCACCATCCGTGTCGACGCTGCAAACGCATCCGCCATCACGCGCACCAGATCATTGCTCTGCGAGCGATCAATCGGCACGCACCCCAGCGCCTTGATCAACCACCCGAACGGTCCGCGCGTCAGGCTCGCCTTTCCCATCCAGCGCAGCTTCACGCGATAATGCGCAGCCGTCGCCAGCATGTTGAGCCCGTCCCAGTTCGACGTATGCGGCGCCGCCACCAGCACCACCTTGTCAAGCGCCGGAAAATCCCCGCACACCTTCCATCCGGCGAGCCTCAGATAGGCCCCGCCCACCCAGCGCACGATCTCGGAGCCCACGCCCGCAAATCGCGCCGGCCGCGCTGTCGAACCCTCGATCAGCACCTGCCGTGCCCCGGCCGCGCTCACTGCCCCTTCGCACGCGGCTGGCGCAGCGAAAGGAACAGCACGGCCAGCCCGACAACCGCCAGCACAGCGCCGCGATACGACCAGTCGATGACGCCCGTCATGAAGCTGCCCGGGATCACGTTGACGCCCTGGAAAATCCACACCACGCCCATGAGCACGCACAGCGCCCCCACGATTGCGCCAATAGTCCTCAGATACTTCATGCGTCCTCCCGTTGCGCCGACCCTAGCAGAACGCCGACCCGCGTCACGGCCCTCAACACGCCTTTGTACGCAAACCGTGACGTGCTAGTTTTACCGCGTCCGGCAGAAGCCGATGGGGACGAACCGTGCTGCAGAACATGCGCCGACTATCTTGCGCGATCGCGATTGGCGCGCCGCTCGCCCTCGCCGGCTGCGCCTCCTCGTCCACGCCCACGGCTCCGGCGCCAGCCGCTGCCACGGCGCCTCCGCCGCTCTCCACGCCCCCTGCAGACCCACGCGCCACCCCTGGCGCCGACACACTCAGCCAGTACCGCGCCTGGATCGCATGGGCCCGCCGCCAGCACCCCTACGAAGAATCCGACGCGCGCATGTACGCAGTGATGATGTGCGAATCCGGCGGTCGCCCCCTGATCGTGAACTCCGCAGGCCCCTACACCGGCCTCTTCCAGTACAGCAACGCCACCTGGAACGGCGCCTGGAACACCTACCGCGATCGCGGCGTGAAAAGCCCCGAAGCCCAGATCATGGCGACAGCCCTGGCCTGGAGCCTCAACATGCAATCCCACTGGGGTTGCTACAGGAAGACCGCCGCGACGCAGTGACGATCGCCCCCCTTGGGCCTCCCGCGATTCCGGCTTAGTCACCACCCAGTCGCCTCAACAGCCCGGACCGCGCATGAATTTCCAGCAGCAGCTCTACGACTTTCAGCTCTGGGCGATGGATTTCCAAGGCCCCACCCAGAAATGGATGTGGTCCACCATCGCGCTGTTGCTCGGCTATGTCATCGGCCTGGTCATCGCGCGCGTGCTCAGCTTCATCGCCAACAAGCTGTCCGGACTCCGGCAGGGCAAACCCACCGACGGCGAGCCGAAGACAGCCGATCATGTGATGGTCGACATTCTCGGCGCGCTCATCCGCGCCCTCTCCCTGCTCATCGCGTGCGTCATCGTCGCCAACCTCCTGTTCGGTTATCCGCTGCAGCAGGCCGAAACGCTCGGCATCGCCTCCGTACGCGGCCTCGCCATCCTCGTCGGCGTCTGGTTCCTCGGCTCGTGGCTCGGCTCGCGCGTCCGCAAGTTCGGCCAGAAGCTCGGCCGCGCGAATGCAGGCAGCGAGACGCTGTTCACCTTTCTCGGCGCCCTTGTCCGCTTCGGCGCCTTCGCCGTCGGCCTCATCGCCGCGCTGCAGCAGTTCGGCTTCGACACCGCCTCGCTCCTCGCCATCGTCGGCGCCGCCGGCCTTGCGATAGCGCTGGCCCTGCAGGACACCCTCAAGGCCGTCGCCGCCGGCGTCGTCATCGCCGTCTTCCGTCCCTACAAGATCGGCGACGTCGTCCGCGTCGCGGGACAAGACGGCACTGTGGCCGACATCACGCCCTTCACCACCGTCCTCAACACGCTCGACAACCGCGAGGTCGTGGTCACCAATGACAAGGCGTGGGGCGACGTCATCATCAACTCCTCCGCCCGCAGTCTCCGCCGCCTCGATCTGCTTTTCTCGATCGACTACGACGACGACATCGACAAGGCGTTGCGCCTCATCTCGGATATCCTGATGAAGGATTCCCGGATCCGCAGCGAGCCGCCGATCTGGGTCAAGGTCACCGACCTCGCCACATCCTCGGTCGACATCCGCGCCCGCGCCTGGGTGTCGAATTCCGACTGGTGGGACGCGCGCTGCGACACGCTCCGCGATGTCAAACTGGCGTTTGACCATAACGGCATCACCATCCCCTATCCACATCAGGTTCACGTCGACAAACCGGCCCACGACCGCTCGCCGCCGCAACTGCAATTGGCTGACGACGAGTTCCGCCCGCCCCGTGGACTTGAACCGACAGACTGATAGCGTCCCCCCCAATGCGGATTGGGAAACAGTCCCAGCAGGGAAAGGAAGCCATGGCCAATCCCCGGCCAGACGACCGCCAGATCCCGGCGAAAGTCGTGGACACCACCTTCGAGCCGGTATCGGACGCCGATCCGTACTGGGCTTCCGACGAACGCGGTCGCCGCCCACGCGCGCCGCTGTCCTTTTCCGGCCGCATGTTCAATGTCGGCTGGAAGGGCTGGACGCGTCTCGCCATCGTCTGTGTCGTCGTCGGCGCCATATTCCAGGCTGGCGGCTTCAACCCCTTCGCCCCCGGCTTCACCATCGGCGGCGGGCTCGGTCAGATCGTCAACGGCGTGCTGAACATTGTGGGCTGGGCCGCCCAGAATGGAGGCATCCCGCTGCTGCTGGGCGCCATCGCCGTGCTGCCCTTCTGGATGACCTGGCGCGCGCTCGTCACGCTGTTCAATCGCGACAAGCCGCCTGGCCCTGACGACCGCATCCTTCCGCGCGAGCGCCGGAAGAAGTCACACCCAATCTAGGTAGGGCGCGCTACAATCCACAGGATCTGTATTGCGATCGCAACAATCCAGTTGACCCACCCTGGCTTCACGACATTCTTGTGACGCTTCCGGCCCGTTCCCCAACCCAGGGCCGAAAGTCATGGGGCGCTGGGCAACCGGCGCCCCTGATCGTTTCTGGCCTCGGCTGTTTGCGCACCTCCACCCCCGCGCCCCGCGCAACTCCCTGCGCGCAGAGGTAGATTTCCGGGGTCGCGCTGCATACGATCCTGATGTCTGAAGCAATGCGCCAGGCAGGCGCGCAGGAATCGAGTCGAGATGCACACATCCAGCATCGCCCGCGCGACCGAGCTGTTTGAAGCATCCCTGTTCACCCCCGACGATCTCCCGCACACGCTCGACGCGGTCGCACGCGAGATCGGCTTCGACCATTTCTGCCTCGTGCACTCCCAACTCGAAAACCCCACCTTCATCGCCTCGGAACACAGCCTCGACGCCCTCAACGCCTACGCCACAGGCGGCTGGCGCGAAGTCGATTACCGCGCAGCGAACGTTAACCACACGGCAAACGGCAGCCTTTTCCTGGATCACCTCGTCGTGCCGGAAGAAGAGCGCACCAGCTCAGCGATCTACAACGAACTCTATGTTCCAAAGCGCATGGCGTACTTCGCGGGCTGGCGCTTCGCCGTGGGCGGAGACACCTGGATCTATTCGCTCGCTCGGGCAGAGGACAAGGGCCCGGCCGGCAGCACAGATGTCGACATGCTGACCGGCCTCGCCCCTTTCGCCAACCGCGCGCTCCTGATGGCGCGTCACATCCGCGAGGTGCGCGTCCGCGGCATGCTCGACGGACTTGCATCTGCGAACTTCGCGGCGGTCATCCTCGACAGCGACGGCAAGGCCCAAGCCGTGACACCATCCGCCGAGTCAATGCTCGGCTCCGAGATCGACATCCGTTCGGGAAGCCTGTGGGCGTCGAACAGCAGCGCGAACGAAGCACTCGGCCAGCTTGCATCACGCGCGCGTAGCGGCCTCACCGAAGGCGTCGCGCAGGACATCGTCATTCGCCGCCCCGATGGCCGCAAGCCGATTCTGGTGCAACCGGTGCCGGTGCGCGGCGTGGGACTGGATGCGCTGCCCGGCGCGCGCATCCTGGTGATGCTCACCGACCTCGACATGAACACCACCGCGACTGCCGCAAAGCTCGAACAACTGTTCGATCTGTCGAATGCTGAATCGCACGTCGCCTCGCTGCTCGCACAGGGCCACGAACCGTCGGAAATCGCACGCCGCCGCAACGTCGCCGTCGACACCGTTCGCGGTCAGCTGAAAAGCATTTTCCGCAAGCTTGGCGCAGGCCGTCAGAGCGACGTCGTCAGCCTGATCGCCCGACTCCCCGGCGCGCTGCGCAAGCCAGACGATCCGGGTACGGACCTCTAGCATCACCTTACCATTTTTTCAGACAAAACTCCCGCGTTTCCGCCGGAAGTGATCGTCCGCATCCGGAACAACGCGACCCCCTGAAACGTTGAAGGACACCCGGGTCGCATGCGCGCTTCCGAGCCTGCCTGCTGCCCGGACGTCTACGTTTCCCAACGTGACGGCGCTCATCCGGGCGAACGTCAGCAAGTTCAAGAGGATTCACGAAATGTCTTGGCTGAAGAATCATGCCGCCAGTGCTCGTGCCATCGCCGTCGTCGCTCTCGGCGGCCTGGCACTCAGCGCCTGCGCCACCAATCAGTATGTCGATGAGAAGATCGCCATGGTGAACTCCCGCATCGACCAGACCGACGCCCGCGTCCAGCAGGCCGCACAGCGCGCCGAAGCTGCGAACTCCGCAGCACAGGCCGCCGCCAACGACGCTCGCGCCGCCAACACCGCCGCGCAGGCCGCCGCCACCGACGCCCGCACCGCCAACCAGCGCGTCGACCAGCTCGGCGGCCGCGTTGACACCATGGAGCGCGGTCCGGCCCGCACGCCGCGGGGTTGACCCCTCTGTCACTGAATGATCAGTGACCTATATGGATTGGGCCGGGCGTTAAAATGCGTCCGGCCCTTCCGATGTCCGGTCGCAGATCGCAGACGACCAAACCACGGAGCGCCTTCATTCGTACCGCGTCCGCAACCCTGTTCCGCGCCGCCGCTCTATCGGCAGGCATCGCGCTCGCCGCTCCCCTCGGCCTGACTGCTGTCGCGCAGACCGCACTGCAGGCCATCGATGAGGTCGACCCCGCCCAGCCGATCGCCGACCAGGTCGTCGATCTGGCCGCCTGGGTCATCGCCGCTGGCGACAATCGCGGCCTGCCCTTCGCCGTCGTCGACAAGCGAGCCGCGCAAGTCCTGATCTTCGGCGCCAACGGAAAACTCCGCGGCCTCGCCCCCGCGCTCATCGGTTCTGCAGTGGGCGACGACAGCGCCCCCGGCGTCGGCGACCGCGAGCTCAAGGACATTCCGATGAAGGACCGCACCACGCCTGCAGGTCGCTTCCTCGCCGCCTACGGCCCCGCCGCCGGCAAGCAGCGCGTGCTATGGGTCGACTACGAGACCGCCGTCTCGATTCATCCCCTCGCCGACAACAGCACGCCGAAGGAAAAACGCAAGGAACGCCTCGCCTCGCCCGGCCCCGATGACAACCGCATCACGCACGGCTGCATCAACGTCTCGAAGGATTTCTACGCCAGGGTCGTGAAGCCCACCTTCGAAAAAGGCGGCGTCTTCTATGTGCTCCCGGATTCGAAGACGATCCAGGCCGCTTTCCCCGGCTACGACCAACGCATCTTCGTCGCTTCGGCCGCGGAAGCGAACAAGACCACGAACGCGTCGTTCGTCGCCCGCTAGTCCAGCGCCTTCTCGTCCCGCTCACCGGTGCGTATCCGCACCACCTCGGTGAGCCCAGAGACGAAAATCTTCCCGTCCCCGATCTTGCCCGATCCCGCAGCCTTCTGGATCGCCTCGATCACGGCCTCCGCCATGCCCGACTGCACCGCCACATCGATACGGATCTTCGGCACCTCGGCCACCGCATACTCATTGCCGCGATAGAACTCGGTCTGCCCCCGCTGCCGGCCGAAACCCTGCACCTGCGTCGCTGTCACCCCAGACACGCCAAGCTGCGTCAGCGCCTCGCGCACGGCCTCATAGCGGTGCGGCCGGACGATCGCCGTGATCATGCGCATCGGATGTTCCTGTTCGTGCTGCAGCCCCAGATAGACCAGCCTGCGGATCGCCTCGGACCGGCTGGGCAGGTCCTGCTGTCCGCGCCGCCAGTCATCGACGTCCCGGCCGAAACTGGCCGAAGCGACGAGCTGGATGCGCTGGTCGAGCTTTTCCTCGTCACTCAAAACGCCAGACTCCTCAAGGAACAGTCTCCTGTTCGGGAGCCATCCCTAGCAAGTTACACACCTGAAGCCAACGCCCTCACCTGCAAGCAGTTTTGTCCTGTCGCACCTCTTTCCCAGCCGTTAACCAACCGCCCCGTCAAATCCGCATCGCCTCAACGGTAAAATTACCTTGTCGGTTTACCTTGGCCGGAACTCAGAATGGGTGGTCACGGCAAGCTGATGTCAGACGAGCGTACGATTTCCCCCGACCTGCTCAAGCGCATGAAGGTCCTCATCGTGGATCCGAACGCGTTCATGCGCGGCGTCGTCGCCGATAGCCTGCGCCGTCTCACCATCACCAGCATCAACGCCACCGCCAACGCCGTCGAGGCGTTCTCGGTCGGCCGCACCTTCAAGCCCGACCTCATCTTCGTGGACTGGGACGCCGGCCGCATGTCCGGTCTCGAATTCACCCGTGAGATCCGTCGCAACACGACCGGCATCGCGCGCGAGACGCCGATTATCCTGCTCGCCGGCGTCATCGATCACGACCAGCTGATGTCCGCCCGCCAGAACGGCATCAACGAATTCCTGCTCAAGCCCGTCAGCGCTCACGGCGTGCTCTCGCGGATCGAAGAGATCGTCCTGCATCCGCGCAAGTTCATCGACAGCCGCAACTATGTCGGCCCCTGCCGGCGCCGCAAGGAAGATCCCAACTACGCCGGCCCCTGGCGCCGCCTCACCGACGAGCCGCCGCAGAAGGCCAAGTCCGAGCAGTCGAAGGAAAACGCCTTCAAGCTGCGCGGCATCATCGACAGCCTCACCGAATACGCCAACCGCTCCAACGAGGATCGCGGCGCCGGCATCCGCGGCATGTACCGCCTGCTCCAGCAGAACGCCGCCGAAGTCAGCCGCCTCGGCGACGACACGGTCGACCGCGTCTGGACGTCCGCCCTGCGCTACATCGAAGGCGTCGGCATGACGGCCACCTACGATATCGAAGTGGTGAAGTACCACTTCCAGACGATCACCATCATCCTCGACATGCCCGAGGAAGCCTTCATCCACCGCATCTCCGTCGCCAACGAACTCGACCGCCTGGTCAGCAAGAAGATCCACTCGGCGCACGAGAAGAAGAGCGACGTGGCGTAGCCTCGGCCGCCCGTCACTGACCATCCATACCGCCAGAGTAGTCCTTATCCTGAGGAGCGCGCGCAGCGTCCGTCTCGAAGGACGAGGACGTGCTTCCCAGTGGCGCTTTCACAAACGTCCCACGCCGCTTCGCCCGCTCACGCAAGCGATCCCACTCGCGCCGAAAGAAACGCTTCCTTCTTGGCGCGCGACCACCCCTTGAGCTTCCGCTCGAACGCAATCGCATCCGTGATCCGCTGAAACCACTCGGCCCAACCGCATCCAGGCTGCGATGATGACCATCGCCGCCCACCAGCCCCGCATCGACCCGCGCATTGCGGGGCGCGAAGCCCGCGAGGCGGAACAGGCGCGTCTCGCCGCACTCGAACGGCAGCGCCAGCGCTCCGACGACTACGATCCAGCCGCCCTCAGGACCCCGGATAGCCAGCATTCAGCGGTAACCGCCAAACCCGCAGCCACCTGCGGGATCGCGAAGGCATCCCTGCCGGTTAGCCCGCCCCCCTAGACGCGCCCTTAAATCTGGACACCATGCCCCGATGAACCGCCGCCATTTCCTCGCCACGTCCGTCGCCACCGCCGCCCTCGCGGCTTGCGCCTCGCCGCCCCAGGCCAACGCCACCCGCAAACCCAACATCATCCTCATCCTCGCCGACGATCTGGGCTATGGCGATCTCGGCGTCTTCGGCAACGGCGTCATCCGCACACCGAACATCGATCGTATGGCTGCAGAGGGCGCGCGCCTCACCACCTTCTACGCCTCCGCCAATGTCTGCACGCCCAGCCGCGCCGGCCTGCTCACCGGCCGCTACCCGATCCGCACCGGCCTCGCGCGCGACGTGATCCGCCAGACCGACACGCACGGCCTGCCCCTCGCCGAGATCACCATCGCCGAAGCCCTGAAGCCCGACTACGCCACCGCCCTCGTCGGCAAATGGCATCTCGGCCACGTCGCGCCGTTCTGGCCGCCGACACGGCACGGCTTCGACCTGTTCTCCGGCCTGCCCTACAGCCACGACATGAAGCCGATCGCCTACTACTCCACGAGCGCCGGCGTCGAACTCACCGAAGAGCCGATGGCGATGGATCGCCTCACCGAGAAGTTCTTCGCCCGCGGCCTGGAGTTCGTCGACGCCAACAAGGACAAGCCCTTCTTCCTTCTGCTGACGCTCACCGCCCCCCACATCCCCCTCGATCCGCACCCCGACCATGACGGCAAGAGCCAAGCTGCCGAATACGGCGACGTGGTCGAGGAGATCGACGCAAACATCGGCCGCCTCATCGCACGCCTGAAGCAGCACGGCATCGACGACGACACGCTGGTCATCCTCACCTCCGACAACGGCCCCTGGTGGGAAGGCTCCGCCGGCGGCCTGCGCGATCGCAAGGGCGGCGCTGGCTGGGAAGGCGGCTATCGCGTGCCCTTCATCGCCCGCCAGCCCGGCCGCATTCCGTCGGGCATCGTCAACGACGCAATGGCAATGAACACCGACCTGCTGCCCACGCTCACCGCCTGGTGCGGCGCGCCTCTCGTCGCCGCCGAACTCGACGGCAAGGACATCGCCGCCCTGCTCACCACGCGCAACGCCGTCTCGCCGCACGACGAGCTGCTGCTCTTCCTCAACGAGGACATCGCCGCCATCCGCACCCAGCGCTACAAATACGTCGTCCGCTCGCACTACCGCTCGCTCGACGCCCAGCTCGACCTGGCCGGCCGCACCGACTGGCCGGTCCTCGTCGACATCGCGAACGACCCGGCCGAATCCTACGACGTCTCCTCGCGCCACCCGGACGTGCTGGCTGATCTCACGGAGCGGCTGGAGCGCGCGCGGGCGAAGTTCGATCCGATGCGAACACCGAAGCCCGGCTAAACGCACACACGCTTGCGCGTTGCGCGCTCCGCCCGTAACCAGCCCCCATGGCCGTCTACACCGACATCGACGACATCACGCTGTCCGCCCTGCTCGACGAGTACCATCTCGGGCCGCCTCTGGCGTTCAAGGGCATTGCCGAAGGCGTCGAGAATTCCAACTTCCTGCTTGAGACGCCCAAGGGCCGCTTCATCCTCACCGTGTTCGAGAAGCGCGCGAAGCGGGAGGACCTTCCCTTCTTCATGGGGATGATGGGCCATCTTTCCGCAAAAGGCTTCCCGGCCCCTCTGCCCGTGCCCGCAAAGGACGGAAACCCGCTCCGCACCGTGCAGGGCAAGCCGGCGGTCATCTGCACATTCCTGCAGGGCATGAGCCCCCGCCGCCCCGACGCTGACCAGTGCCGCGCCCTCGGCCAGGCCCTCGGCCGCTTCCACGCCGCCCTCGGCGACTTCCGCCTCCGCCGCCCGAACGACCTGTCCATCGGCGCCTGGCCAACCTTGTGGGAAAGCCGCGGCCCCGAAGCCGACGCACTCTCGCCCGGGCTGTCGTCCCAGGTCGATGGCGACATGGCCTTCCTGAAAGCGAACTGGCCGAAGACCCTGCCCGGCGGCGCCATCCACGCCGACCTGTTTCCCGACAACACCTTCTTCCTCGATGGCAAGCTCTCGGGCGTCATCGACTTCTACTTCGCCTGCTCCGACTTTCTTGCGTACGACATCGCCGTCTGCCTCAACGCCTGGTGCTTCGAACGGCGCGGCGAGTTCAACCTCACCAAGGGCCGCGCGCTGATCTCCAGCTACGAAACCGTCCGCCGCCTCGAACCCCGCGAACGCGCAGCCCTCCCCATCCTCGCCCGCGGCGCCGCCATGCGCTTCTTCCTGACGCGCCTCGTCGATCTCGCAGCAACTCCGAAAGACGCCCTCGTCAAACCGCACAACCCCCTCGACTACGCCGAACGCCTCGGCTTCCATCGCCAGGCCAAGTCGCCGGAGGATTATGGGGCGTGAGCCCCTAGGATTGGCTAGCGATCGCGACGAACACGCCGACAGCGATGAAGGCGACAATGAACAACGCGATCTTCCAGAGCGGCACGAATTCTTTGTCGCTTGCCGCCTGCGGCGCGGCCGCAACCGGCGAAGCCTGCCCCCGTAGTCGCATCGGCCCCTCTGGCTCGTAGTCCGCCATTGATCGCCGCTCACCAAGCCCGATGGCATCGAACTCATCTTCAGCGAGTGTGCGCGCAACACCGATCCTCCGCAGCGCCTGATTGATCGGCCCCGCGGCGCGACCCGATTGCGGCGCGACCACTTCGCGCCCATCTACAAAAGCGATCGACGATTGGGCGCCCGTCCCGCCAAAATACTCCGTCTCGACATAGGCAAGCCCGCCGTCGCCAACGGTCGACGCGGCGATGGCCTCCGACAGCCCGAGTGGAGAAACATCCAGACCCGACGGCCGGGTGGCGCCCGGATGCCGGGCCTCGATGGCCGCATACAGCGCTTCGTCCACAGGAATTGCCTGCCACCCGCCGCGCAGCTCCACCACGCGCGCAACCGGCCATTCGCGCAGGAAGCTGGCGATGGCGGCGCCCTGTCCGACGATCAGCTGAACACTGTGGCCCATGCCGGCAATCTAGCACGAGTCTTGACGCGGGAAGCGAACGCCCCGACCTGATCGGCATGGCTGACCCAAACACTGCAGACAAAGTCGAAATCTGGACGGATGGTGCGTGCTCGGGGAATCCGGGACCCGGCGGCTGGGGCGCGCTGATGCGCGTCGACGGCGTCGAGACGGAACTCCACGGCGGCGAGCCGAGCACGACCAACAACCGCATGGAACTCATGGCCGCCATCTCGGCCCTCGAGGCGTATCCCGCGGGCGCGAGAATCATCCTCCACACGGACTCCACCTATGTGAAGGACGGCCTGACCAAATGGATCATCGGCTGGAAGCGCAATGGCTGGAAGACTGCCGACAAGAAGCCGGTCAAGAACCAGGACCTCTGGATGCGCCTCGATGCCGCCGCCGCCTCTCACAAGGTCGACTGGCGCTGGGTGAAGGGTCATTCGGGTCACAAGGAAAACGACCGCGCCGACGCCCTCGCCAGACTCGGCTGCGAGGAAAACCGTCCGCGTCGATAGGCGCGGTCTTGCGCGCTGCAGCTGCGCTCCCCATCCTTTCGCAGAGGCCCGTCCCTTTTGCAGGACTCATGACGCTGGTGTAGCCTGCCGTCAAAGCCGGGACGGACAATGAACGTCGAACTTGCCGAAGAACGCATTCTCCTGCTGCCAGACGTGCTCGGCGCCGCCCAGGCCGAAGCGCGCGCATGGTCGAAGCGCACGGATGCCTTCGGCGCCTTCGCGAAACTCGGCGGCCTTCTGCAGAAGCCGAAGGACGAGGATTTCGAGATCGTCTACCGCGAGCTGCGCCTGCAGCCCTTCTGGCGCCTCAGCGCCGCGACGACCTATGTCTACGAACGCCAGCGCGAACACAGGCTGAAGGTGTCAGGCGAGGTCCAGTCGGTTGCAATCGGCGGGCAGGCGTTTGCGGCCACCGACAAGGAAGCTACGATCACGGTCACCGAATGCTGCAACGAGAGCAGCCGGAAAGACTGGCTCTATGACGGCATCAGCAAGAAGGGCGATCTCGGCCTCAAGCCTTATCTCGCCTTCTCCGCGGAACCGGTCACCACGGAGGACCTCAATGCGCGTGCCCGGGCCGGCGACATTGTCGTGCCGCCGCAGGCCAAGGCGTCAATGCTGGTGCGCGAGGTGATCTCGCGCTCGATTCGCAAGATCGAGGCCGACCGCATCATCGAGGAGACAATGCGCCTCGATGCAATCGACCTCTTCTACCGCCCCGTCTACGCCCTGCGATACAGATGGCAGCAGAAGGAAGCCGTGGTCGAGGTCGACGCCGTGACGGGTGAAACGCAGACTGGCGGGACCACGTTCGAGACCTATGTCGGCAAGCTTGTCGATCGCGACTTCCTGCTCGATGCCGGCATAGAAGCAGCCGGCATGTTCATCCCCGGCGTGAACCTCGCGAAGATCATCGTCACGCGCGGCCTGAAGCTCGGCGCGAAGGCCTAGGCGAGCCTGACCTTCAGCATGCCCTGCTCGGACCCGGTGACGACGATCACATCGCCTTCGACAATCACCGTGTCGTCCGATTGCATAACCAGCCACACCGTGTCGCCAAGCTTCGCCTTGCCACGGCCCTGATCGAAATTCGTTGCCGCCTCGCCACGCTGTCCGACCATGCTGGCGAAGCGGTCGTTGAGATTTGGATGCGATGTCGACCGGTTGCGCAGCCCCTTGAACAATGTTCGCCCCGAAAGGACGAACGCGATCGCGACGACCCCGAAGAATGTCAGCTGCCCTTCCCAGCCATTCATGGGAGCCGGAACAATGATCATGAACAGTGCGGTCAGGAACGCGCCCGCCGCGACCCAGAGCAGATCGAACGTGCCGACCCCGACTTCGATCGCGAGCAGCACGATGCCAAGCCCGATCCAGTGCCAGATGGTCAGCCCTTCGAGAAAGCCGATCACCATGTCCATGGCCTAGCTCCGCGTCACGAAGGGGCTGCCGGGCGGACCACCGCCGCCACGCGGCGACTGCGGCGGCGTCTCGGGTACGCGCTTCACATTGTCGGTCAGCGCCTTCACGCCCTCGATGGCGCCGACCAGCCCGGCGAAGTCGGCAGGCACGATCACCGTGCGCTGCTGCGGAGAGCTTGCAAGCTTTGCGAACGCCTCCACATATTTGAGGCCGAGGAAGTAGTTGATCGCATTCACGTCGCCCTTGGCGATGGCTTCGGAAACGACCTCGGTCGCCTTCGCTTCGGCTTCCGCCGCACGCTCGCGCGCTTCGGCATCCCTGAACGCAGCCTCGCGGCGGCCCTCGGCTTCGAGGATCTGAGACTGCTTCTGGCCCTCGGCCTTCAGGATGGCGGAAGCCCTGTCGCCTTCAGCTTCGAGAATCTGCGCCCGCTTCAGGCGCTCGGCCTTCATCTGCCGCGCCATCGCCTCGGTGATGTCCGCCGGCGGCGTCAGGTCCTTGATCTCGATCCGCGTAACCTTGACGCCCCATGGCTGCGTCGCCGCATCGATCACCGACAGCAGTCGCGCATTGATGTCGTCGCGGTTGGACAGCACCTGGTCGAGGTCCATCGAACCGACCACCGTCCGGATGTTGGTCATCGACAGATTGCTGATCGCGCGGATGAGGTCGTTCACCTCATAGGCGGCGGGGACCGGATCAACGATCTGCGTGAACACAACGGCGTCGCACGACACCATCGCGTTGTCCTTGGTAATCACTTCCTGCGTCGGAATGTCGAGGACACTCTCCATCATGTTCAGCTTGTGGCCGATCCGGTCCATGAACGGCATGATGAAGGCGAGGCCAGGCTGCAGCGTTCGCGTGTAACGCCCGAACTGCTCGACCGTGTACTGATAGCCCTGCGGCACCACCTTCACGGCGCTGAAGATCAGGATGACGCCGAGCATGACAAGCACGATCGGAACGAGCAGGCCAGCGCTGCTGGCAAAGTCAAAGCCGAAGTCCATCCGCCCACTCCTCAACGATGGGGAGAGGCTAGTCGCGAGAGCGGATGGGGGTCAATGGCGGGTCTAGAGCTGGCCCATCATGTAGTCGGCCGACGAGACCTCGAAAACACCCGGCTTCTCGACATTCAGCTGCTTCACGACACCGTCCTCGACGATCATCGAATAGCGCTGCGAACGCGAGCCCATGCCGAAGCCAGAGCCGTCCATCTCCAGCCCGACAGCCTTGGCGAAGGCGCCGTTGCCGTCAGCCAGCATGACGACGTCATCGCCGACTTTCTGGTCCTTGCCCCAGGCGTTCATGACGAACACATCGTTCACGGAGACGCAGGCAATCGTGTCGATGCCCTTGGCGCGGAAGTCGGCGGCCTTCTCGGTATAGCCCGGCAGGTGGCGCGCCGAGCAGGTCGGCGTGAAGGCGCCCGGCACCGCGATCAGCGCGACTTTCTTGCCGGCGGTCAGCTCGGCAACCGTCATGCTGCCCGGCTTGCCGTCTTTCATCAGGCCAAAGGTCGCTTCCGGCAACTTGTCGCCTAACTTGATCGTCATGGCCTGTGTCCTTCGCGGGAATTGGTGGGTGAGACAGCATCTAGTCGATTTTCGACCAAAAGCGAATCCGTTTCGGCCAGATGCACAGCTTGCCCAGACCTGCGCTTGCAATGCCAGCCGTGAAAGACCAGCATGCCTCATCCGTCCCGCCCTGAAAGGTCCTTTCGCTTGGAAGGTTCACTTGCCGGAAAGCTGCTGATCGCCGCCCCGGCGATTGAAGACCCCCGCTTCAGCCGGGCGGTCATCCTCGTCTGCACGCACAATGCCGACCACGCGATGGGCATCGTCCTCAACAAGGCAAGCGAGGAAGACAGCCTTCCCGAACTGCTCGACCAGCTCGGCGTCGATGGCCATGACGCGCCCGAGGATGCTCACGTCCTGATGGGCGGCCCCGTCGGCCGGGAGCGCGGCTTCGTGCTCCACTCCGAGGACTATGACAGCGAGGGCGCCACGCTCGCCGTCTGCGAAGGCGTCTGCCTCACGGCGACCCGGGACATCCTGCATGCAATGACGTCAGACCACCCGCCAGAACGTTTCGTTCTTGCCCTCGGCTATTCGGGCTGGGGCGCAGGCCAGCTGGAGATGGAGCTGGCGGAGAATGTCTGGCTGGTCGGCGAGCCCGACGTGGCGCTGGTCTACGACCCCTCGCTCGACACCAAATGGAGCCGCGCCCTTGCCCGGATCGGCATTTCGCCCGACCGCCTGCAGATTTCGGGCGGGCGCGCCTGAAGCTGGCCCCAAAAGCTTGAGTTAGCGGGCGAGGCCGTCTAGGGCAGGCGCGTGGGCCGTTCCCACGCATGACACCCCAGGATTCTGGCCGAGGGACTCACAGTGAGCGTCGACAAGAACACGGTCCGCAAGGTTGCCCGCCTCGCCCGCATCGCCGTTCCGGAGGAACGTCTCGAGCCCCTGGCCGGCGAGCTCAACGGCATCCTCGCCTGGATCGAGCAGCTGAACGAGGTCAGTGTCGATGGCGTCGAGCCGATGACCACGCCGGTCGCCATGACCCTGCCGATGCGCGAGGACGTGATCTCGGATGGCAATATCCGCGATCAGGTTCTCGCCAACGCGCCGAAAACCGAAGACGGCTTCTTCGTCGTCCCCAAGGTGGTCGAGTAGATGACGACCCAGGACGTTAGCGCAGACCCTCGCTGGCAGGCGTTCAACCAGGACGGCTTTCCCTGCTCATGCGGTGAACGGCATGTCGGGCTATTCCCGGTCAACATGCTGACGCCCGCCATGTGGGACGGTCCGAAGGAGTACGCTCCCGACGAGGAGATCCAGCTCGACCGCACCTTCATCTCAGAGAGCTACTGCGTCTGGCAGGGCCAGAACTTCGCGATGCGGATGCGCCTGCCATTGCAGATGCGCGGCGCCTCGCCTGCCGCCTTCATGTACACGGTCTGGGCGTCGGTTGAACGCTCCGACCTCGAAGCCTACATCGCAGCCAAGGCGCAGAACACCCTTAGCAACGAGGCGCGCTTCAAGGCCCGGCTGGTCAGCCGCATCGCCGGCCACCACGACACGGCGAACCTGATGGGTCTCGCCTTCCAGCAGGAAGACGGCTGGCCGCCGCTCCTGCTGCTGGCCGGGACGCAACCCTACACGAACAGGCCCGACCATCCGCTCCTGCAAGAACAGCGACAGGGCATCGGCCTCGACCGCGCCCTCGAACTCTTCGCCGCCTACGGCCATGACATGCGCCCGGCCGCCCCCGCCAACAACAACTGAACGCCGCACACAGATGACCGACCTCACTCAGCTCACCCTTTCCGACGCCGTGGATGGCCTCAAGGCGAAGACGTTCTCGTCGCAGGAAATCACACAGGCCTTCCTGACGCAGATCGAGAAGTCGAACGAAACGCTCAATGCCTATGTCGTCGTCACCGCCGACAAGGCGCTGGAGATGGCGAAGGCGTCCGACGCGAAACTGGCCAAGGGTCAGGGCGGCAAGCTCGAAGGCGCCCCGCTCGGCATCAAGGACCTGTTCTGCACGAAGGGGGTCCGCACGACCGCCTGCTCAAACATCCTCGGCGAATTCACGCCGACCTATGAGAGCACGGTCACGCAGAACCTGTGGGACCAGGGCTCGGTCATGCTGGGCAAGCTCAACATGGACGAGTTCGCCATGGGCTCGGATAACGGCACATCGCGTTTTGGCCCGCCGACCAATCCGTGGCGTCGCAAGAACTCAAACGTCAAGCTGACCTCGGGCGGCTCGTCCGGTGGATCGGCCACGGCCGTCGCAGCTGACCTCTGCCTCGCCGCGACCGCATCCGACACCGGCGGCTCCATCCGCCAGCCAGCAGCCTTCACCGGCATCGTCGGAATAAAGCCGACCTACGGCCGCGCCAGCCGCTATGGCATGGTCGCCTTCGCTTCCTCGCTCGATCAGGCCGGCCCCCTCGCCAAGACGGTGAAGGACGCCGCCTTGATGCTCGAAGTCATGTGCTCGGGCGACAAGAAGGATTCCACCAGCCTGCACCTGCCCGTGCCCGAGTGGACCAAGTCTGTCGGCAAATCGATCAAGGGCATGAAGATCGGCGTCCCGAAGGAATACCGCGCCGACGGCATGCCGGAAGAAATAGAGAAGCTCTGGCAGCAAGGCATCGCCTGGCTCAAAGCCGCCGGCGCCGAGATCATCGACGTCTCGCTGCCCCACACGAAATATGCCCTGCCGGCCTACTACATCGTCGCCCCCGCCGAGGCCTCGTCCAACCTCGCCCGCTATGACGGCATCCGCTACGGCTCGCGCCAGAGTGGCGATGGCTCGCTGACCTCGACCTACGAGACGACGCGCGCCAAAGGCTTCGGCGCCGAAGTGCAGCGCCGCCTGCTCATCGGCACCTACGTCCTCAGCGCCGGGTACTACGACGCATACTATCTGCGCGCCCAGAAAGTGCGGACGCGGATTCTCGAGGACTTCGAGGAAGCGTTCAAACAGTGCGACGCGCTGCTGACGCCCGCCACGCCGAGCGCAGCGTTCGGCTATGGCGAGAAGGGCGACGATCCGGTCGCGATGTATCTCAACGACATCTTCACGGTCACCGCCAACCTCGCCGGCCTTCCCGCCATCGCCATGCCCGCAGGCCTCGACGCCCAGGGCCTGCCACTCGGCCTGCAGGTGATCGGCAAGGCGCTGGACGAAGAGTCCTGCTTCAAGGTCGCCGCCGCCATCGAAGACGCCGCCAGCTTCAAGGCGCGCCCGCAGAAGTGGTGGTAATGGAGCGGCCCAAGCCCTCTCCCGCGGTCATGTCGCTCATGGGCGCCATCCCTGCGATATCGATCAGCGCCGGCCTGCTCTCGCTCCGGCCCGACAGCGCCCTGCGTCAGGAGTACTGGCCATGGCTGCCGCTGGTGACGCTGGCCGTCGGCATGGCGTTCAGCCTGTTCTTCTGGTTCGTCCTCGCCCCGCGCCGCAAGCGCAAGGACTGAGCAATTTGCAGGTTCAGCCCAGCTAATCGAACCGTCGCGTTGACCTCGCGCCGCCTCCGGGCTTTGTGCGGCGGATGATCAGCTTCGCAGACACCCTCCATCTCGACCCCGCCGGCGACAACCTTTGGCGCGGCGAGGTCGATCCCGCCTACAAGGGGTTCGGCAGCCAGTTCGGCGGCTGGACCGCGGCTGCGCTCCTGAAGGGCGTGATGGTCGAACCCGAGACCAACGGCGACCCGCTGTCGCTCAGCGTCCTCTTCCTCGAAGCGATCGGCGACGGCCCCTACGAAATCTCGACGCGCCTTCTCCGCTCCGGCGCACGCCTGCAATTCTGGCGATCCGAGCTGAGCCAGCGCGGCAAGGTCTGCGCCCACGCCCAGGCGACATTCGGCGTGCGGCGGCAGACGACCAGCTTCACCGATGTCCTGATGCCCGAGGCGCCACCGCCAGACACGCCGTCGCTCGGCGAGTGGGCGCCGCCTGCCGGCTTCGGCGCGCAATTCCAGACACGCTGGACGACGCCCACGCCGCGCTCGCCCGAACTCGACCGAACCAGGCCCGCCAGCTCACTGGTCTGGCAACGCGACCGCGCCGGCCGCCCGCTCGATACCCTGATGCTCGCAGCTCTCGCCGACCTCGCCCCGCCGCGTGTGATCTGGAAACGCGAGATGATCTCGGGCTCCGCCACTGTCTCGATGACAACGCACTTCCACGCCACTCCCGACGAGATGGCCGCCGTCGGCTCCCGCTTCATCCTGAGCGAAGTCCATTGCCGCCGCTGCGAAGGCGGATACTTCGATCACGAGCTGAGGCTCTGGTCGCCAGACGGGGCGCTGCTGGCGACAAGCGAGCAGGTGGCGGCGTTCAGGGACTAATGGCTGGAAGCCCGACTACGGCTTCACCCGACCCAGAAAACCATCGATCGGCAGCGGCCCACCATTCGGCGGCGTGTACCCGCCAAAGTTGATCGCGCTCGCCTGCTTGATCGCTTCTTCCTCGCTGAGCCCCTTGTGCTTGACGAGGTAGGCCGCCCACATATGGCTGGCGCGCCAGCCGACGGTGCAGTGAAGCAGCACCTCGCCATCCGCCTTCGCGATCGCGTCCGCCACCTTGTCGACAGCTTCAGGCGTATACGGCGTGTCCGGCCCGCCCAGCGGAACATGGACATAGTTGATGCCCAGCTCCTTGGTCAGCGCGGCCTCGTCGAACGGCACGGCCTTGCGATTGTCCATCTCCTGCTGCGTCCGCAGGTTGATGATCGTCTTCACCCCCTTGGCCTGAAGGTCACGCACAGCCTGCTCGCTCGGCTGCCCGGCAATATAAAGGGGACCAACGTCCGTATAGACCATCTGGTAGCCGGCAGCCTTGGCATCCAGCTTTTCGGGAAACTTGATGGCGTCCTGCGCAAAGGCGGGCGCGGTCAGCAGGCAGGCGGTCAGGGCGAGAAAGGCAAGACGCATGGGGGACTCCCGGATGTTTCGCGGAATAGGCCCCTGCGCCGCTGCTTTTGCAAGTGACGGCTACATCACGGATCGCGGCGCTGGCGCCGAAGACTGATCAAGAACCCTCTCCCCGACGCGGGTTGACCATCGGGCCTCTTGGGGCGACTTCGGCCGAAAGTTTGGTCGCCGCTTCGAGCGAGACACCGGACCGCGTCAACGCCTCGATCAGGGCTGCCTCGGGCGGGACATCGACATGGGGCGCAACTCCAACGGCCTCCCAGTCTTCGCCAGTGGCGGGATCAAACGTTCGTCCCACGGGGATGAACGCCGTGAACCCGCCGCCCAGGTCCTGGTCTCCGCCGAAATGGTTGGCGCCAAAGGTTGCCCGACCGATCAGAGTTCCGCGCTCGCTGTGCTTCATGGCGAGTGCGAAGTGCTCCGCCGCCGAGCCGGTGAAGCCCGATGTCAGGACAAGAACCTTGGCGTCAAAGAGACGCGAGTCGGGTCCAGGCGTCGCCCAATGCTCGCGCGTGACGAAATTCGGATCCCCCTGCACCCGGCGCAGTGCGGGGCCGTCGCCAACCGGAGAGCCCCCCGCTTCATCAACCGACTTCCGCGCCGCCATGGAGACAAGCCGCGTCGGCGTTGCAAAGAGCCATGGAAAAATCGCATCCATTTCGTCTAGGCCGCCGCCCATGTGCGTCCGCAGGTCGAAGATGATTGTGCTGGCGGCAGCATGCGTCGCCATGAAAGTGCGAGCAGCCTCGGTTGCCTCGGGCCCACCGGGAAAGAGGTTGAAGCGGACGAAAGCGACGCCAGGGGCCAGCCAGCGGGCTTGCTCCATCACCGGCGGCGGCTCCATGCGGATCATCCGCGGTTGACCGCCCGGCGGCGGAAGCCCGTCCGGCGCACCCGGCGGATGGTGGATGACGATTTGCGGTCCGCCGCTGCCACCCTCTCCCTGAAACATCACGCGCAGGTGGCCATCGGGTGCGACGCTTTGGAGATCCTCGGTGAGCCTTTTGGCGAGATCGATCCCTAGGATAGCATCATACCTGCCAGCATCCGCATTCGCGCGAAGCGTCGCGGCATATCGCCTGCCCTGGTCAGGAAACACGAAGTCGGACTCAATGCGCGTTGCGAGATCGATGGCAATCGCCCGGGAACCAATCGTCGGGGCGGTTCCGGTGACCTGCGCAGACACGGGGGACGGCGGCGGCGAGCCCCCTGTCGAGCACGCAGAAACCGCGAGGGGCGCCAGACCGGCGACAAGCGTCGCCATAACGAATCTCGGCGGCTTCATTTTCGTCTCCGTGTCGCGACCGACCATGCGACCAGAAGCACAAGCGGCCAGCATCAGAATGGCAAGTCCTCGGGCGTCCGGACGCCGCCTAAACGCTGTCCGGACAGATGTACTGCATTGTGACCGGCGGGGTTATTCGCTAGGGCAGCGACATGCCGATTATCGCATTGCAGGAGTTGCCGCCTCGTGGGCCGCTGCTGGGGCTGGACCCAGGGGCGAAATCCATCGGCGTCGCAGCGTGCGACCCCGGCCGCCTGATCGCGAGCCCGGTCGAGGTCATCCAGCGGGGCAAGAAGCTGGCCCCGTCACTTGACCGCCTGTTCGCGCTTTACGACCTGCGGCAGTGCGTCGGCCTCGTCATGGGTCTCCCGAAGAACATGGACGGCACGGAAGGCCCCCGCGCCCAGTCCGCCCGCTCGCTGGCCCAGAACATCCTGCAGCGGCGCGACATTCCTCTGGCACTGTGGGACGAGCGCCTGTCATCAGCCGGCGTCGAGCGCGCGCTTCTGGAGGCCGACGCCAGCCGCGCCCGCCGCGACGAGGTGATCGACAAGCTGGCAGCCGCCTGGATCCTGCAAGGCGCGATCGACCGGCAGCACAACGCAACATGACCACGCTTATGGTGGCGCTCGCGCCGGTCTTTCTGGCCATCCTCACCGGATGGGGCGCGCGCCTGACGAAGGTCGTTCCCGAATCCGCATGGCCGGGCGTCAATCGTCTTGCCTACATGGTCCTCGCGCCGGTGTTCATGTTCACCGAGATTGTCCGCGCGGATCTGTCGTTCGAGGATGCTTCTTTCGCTGCAGCCGGCGTTCTGTCCTTCATCGCGATGGGCGTCGTCGGCTTCGTGCTGAAACCTGTCGCGGGGTCCGGACCGACCTTCGCCAGCGCACATCAAGGCGCCGTACGCTGGAACACGTTCGTGATACTCGCGGCCGCCGCGGCTGTGTTCGGTGTGGAAGGCGCCGCCCTGGTCGCGCTGCTGATGGGACCGGGCATACCGGTGGTGAACATCATGACGGTGACCGTTCATTCGCGCTGGGGCGAGGGGCAGAATCCGAGTTGGCGCGGCGTGATGCGGAGCCTCGCGACCAACCCGCTACTGATCGCCTGCGTGCTCGGGCTGGCGGTGAACCTGTCCGGCCTGCGGCTTCCGCCGCCTGCGATGGATTTTCTTGGTATTGTCGGACGCGGGGCGCTGGGCGTCACGTTGATGTGCGTCGGCGCGGGCCTCGACCTCAAGGCAATCTCGGCGCGCCCGGTCCTGATGGCCGCAGCAGTGGTCGTGAAGCTTGTGGTCGCGCCGCTGATTTTCGTCGGGATCGGTCTCGCGATGGGGTTGTCAGGCATGCACCTCGCCGTACTCGCGATCTGCGGCGCTGCGCCTTCGCCGCCAGCCGCCTATATCCTGACGCGCGAGATGGGCGGCGATCCGCGCTTCATGGCCGGGCACATTACCGCGACCACGCTGCTGTCCGCGGCGGCGATTCCCGCGGCGATCTGGTTTGCGGGACTGTTTGGTTAGCGATTTGCTGGGCTTTTGACCCCCGCTTGCCGACTCCGCCCTGCCTCGCTATGACCCCCCAAATCGCGGGCAATCATCATGGCGGACTACGCCTTCCCCCATCGGCACCTTCTGGGTATCGAGGGCCTGAACCGGCTCGAAATCGAGACATTGCTGGAGCTGGGCGACAGGTATGTCGAGCTCAACCGCAGGCGCGTTAAACACGCCGACGTGCTGGCAGGCCGCACGCTGGTCAACCTGTTCTTCGAGAACTCCACACGCACACAGGGATCGTTCGAGATCGCCGGCCGCCGCCTGGGCGCGGACGTGGTCACCATGCCCATCGCCACATCATCCGTGAAGAAGGGCGAGACCCTGATCGACACGGCGATGACGCTCAACGCCATGCGGCCCGATTTGCTGGTCATCCGCCACGGCTCATCCGGCGCGGTGAAACTGCTGTCGCGGAAAGTCGACTGCGCGGTCATCAACGCCGGCGACGGCACGCACGAACATCCGACACAGGCGCTGCTCGATGCACTCACCATCCGACGCCGCGTTGGCGACATTGGCGGCATGCGCATCGCGATCTGCGGCGACATTCTGCACAGCCGCGTCGCGCGCTCGAACGTGGCCTGCCTGAACATTCTCGGCGCCGAGGTTCGTCTCATCGCCCCGCGCACGCTCACGCCGCCCGGCGCGGCCGAGTGGGGCGCGGAAGTCTTCACCGACATGCGCAAGGGCCTCAAGGGCTGCGACGTCGTGATGATGCTCAGGCTGCAGCAGGAGCGCATGGATGGCGCCTATCTGCCTTCCGCCCGCGAATACTTCCACTTCTGGGGGCTCGACGAGGACAAGCTCAGCCACGCAACGCCGGGCGCCTTCATCATGCACCCCGGGCCGATGAATCGCGGCGTCGAAATCGAGAGCGGCATCGCCGACCACAAGACGCGCTCACTGATCACCGAACAGGTGGAGATGGGTGTCGCGATCCGCATGGCTGTGCTCGAGACGCTCGCGCGCAACGCCCCCGACATTGGAGCAAAGAACCAATGAGCGGACGCACAGTCATCTACAATGCACGCGTGATCGACCCCGCCTCGGGGCGCGACGAAAAGGGCGGCCTGCTGATCGAAAATGGCGTCATCGCCGATGTCGGCGCTGGGATCGCGAAGACCACGGCGGGCGACGTCAAGATCGACGCCAAGGGCAAGGTGCTGACGCCGGGCCTGATCGACCTGCGCGTCAAGACCGGCGAGCCGGGGGCCGAAAACAAGGAAACTCTGGCGACTGCAGGCGACGCAGCGGCGGCCGGCGGCGTCACGACATTCGTCGTCATGCCCGATACAGACCCGGTAATCGACAGCGTCGCCCTGGTCGACTTCATCACCCGCCGCGCCGAGAGCGTGGCGAAGGTGAAAGTCCTGCCGACAGGCGGACTGACCATCGGCCTCGACGGCCTGAAGATGGCCGAGATCGGCCTGATCCGCGAAGCCGGCGCCGCCTTCTTCACCAATGGCGACAAGCCCGTCGAGGACGCAGGAGTGCTTCGGCGCGCGATGAGCTATGCGGCAAGCTTCGATGCGCTCGTCGCGTCTCGACCTGATACGCCCGCTCTATCTAAGAACACGGTGATGACCGCTGGCGCCTTCGCCGCGCGGCTTGGCCTGCGCGGGACGCCACTGGAGGCGGAATGGATCGCGCTCGAGCGCGACCTGATGCTGGCCGAGACGACGGGCGTGCGTCTGCTGGCGGATTGCATCTCGACTGCGCGCTCGCTGGCGGCTGTCGAACGCGCCCGCGCGGCAGGCGTGAAAGTCGCCTGCTCGGTTGCCAGCTACTCGCTGTTCTTCAACGAGCTCGATGTCGGCGACTATCTCACCTACTGCAAGGTCCAGCCGCCCTTCCGCGGCGAGGCCGATCGCATGGCGCTGATCGATGGCCTCAGGCGCGGCGCGATCGATGCGGTGGTCTCGGCGCACGATCCGCAACCGACTGAAGACAAGCGCCTGCCGATCGCGGACGCTGCCTACGGCGCCGTTGGCCTTGAGACACTGCTGCCAGCGCTGCTCAGCATCGCCTTGCGCGAGGAAATCCCACTGGCCGTCGCGCTGAAGCCCGTGACCAGCGGCCCGGCCGACCTGCTCGGCCTGCCGCAAGGCCGCTTGGCCAAGGGCGCGCCGGCTGATCTCGTCCTGTTTGATCCCGCCGCGCCATGGGCCTGCGACCGGGACGACCTCTCCTCACGCTCCAAGAACTCGCCGTTCGACGGGCGCAAGTTAGAAGGCAAGGTCTTGCGCACCTGGGTGAATGGCGCGACCGTATTCGAGCGCGGCTGAGGACATCGCATGACCGATCCGGGCTCGATTGCTTACTTTGCTGCGGCTGTGTGCGGCTATCTGCTTGGCTCGATCCCGTTCGGCCTCGTCATCACCAAGATGGCGGGCCTGGGCGACATTCGCGCAATTGGCTCTGGCAATATCGGCGCGACCAACGTGCTGCGAACCGGACGCAAGGATCTCGCCGCTGCGACGCTGCTGCTCGATGCAGGCAAGGCGGGGCTGGCCTTCTGGCTGTGCGTGTGGGGCGTCATTGCATACGGCGCAAACACCGGTGCGACCTTCTATCCCGGCTCGATCCAGTCAGTCGGCCTGATCGGCGGCGCGTTCGCCTTCGTTGGTCACTGCTATCCGGTATGGCTCAAGTTCAAGGGCGGCAAGGGCGTCGCCACCTATGTCGGCCTGCTGCTTGCCGGCATGTGGCAGGTCGGGCTGGCTTTCTGCGCGATCTGGCTGATCACGGCTGCGCTCTTCCGCATATCGTCTTTCGCAGCACTTGTGGCGACAGCGGCAGCGCCAGTGATCGCATACTTCCTCGATCCGCTGAGTGACGGCTGGATCGTGACGGGGGCGCTGGCATTGCTGATCTACTGGCGGCATCGCGCCAACATCCAGCGCATACTCGCTGGGACAGAGCCAAAGATCGGCAAGAAGAAAGATGCCCCGCCTGCGGAGACCTGAGGCTCAGCGCGCGTTGTTGCGGCAATAGTTGAGCGCGCCGACGAGATACTGGAAATCGGTCCACGGTTTCAGCCACGCTTCCGACGCAACGTGCAAGCGCGCGCCCTGGGCTTTGATCCATGCGACGCCCGCCTTCCGCATCAGCCAGACCGGCATGCCCTTGATGCGCCTGCCACCCGCAGGGATCGACGCCCCAAGAATGTTCGCACTATCGCGCTGTGACAGGAACGCCCATGATTCACCAAGCGCCCGGTAATAGTCCGCGACATAGCCAAGCCCGAGCCGCTTCTCCGGGATGATGTGCTTCACCCGAGCGCCAGGCACCCAATAGCCCTTGTGGCCCTCAAGCAGCGCGACAACGACAGCCGTCTCCTCGCCCAGCCGCTTGTACATTGGCCCAACGCCAAGCTCTGGATCGTAAAGCGTTTCGGCCTGCTCCTTCCGGCGAACCGCGAAGTTGGCGCCGAAGGGCAGACGCTGGTCTGCAGACGAAAGTTCGATCTCCTCCGCACCAAAATCCCGCGCCGCATAGATATTGCCCAGCCAGCTCCGGTTGCTGAACCACCATTGTGGCGGCTCGCGCTCGAACACCGGCTCGATTGCGCCGCCGAACACGGTCGCTTCCGGATGCCGCGCGAACGCCTCGGCATAGGCGGCGATCCAGTTCGGATCGATGATCACGTCGTCATCGGTCCAGCAGATGTGGTCGCCGCGCGCGGCGGCCACGCCGCAATTGCGGGCGTTCGACAAGCCCGGCGTTGTCTCGACGACGCGCCTGATCGGCAGTCGTCCCTCGAAATCGGCGACGACATCGGCTGTGTGGTCCGTACTGCCATTATCGACAAGCACGAACTCCCACGCGAGCCCGTCCGGAATACGCATGCGCGTCGCGCTCTCGAGCGTGCTTCGCAGCTGCTCAGCGCGGTTGCGCGTGCAAAGAACGACGGAGATCTGCATCGCCTGGCTCACGAGGCGTTGCGCCTCATCCTTGGATTAACCCAGCAGCTTCCGTGCCATCGCACCCGCCATTAAGGATGATCTGGGCATGCCGCGCGCGATGCGTTCGGAATTCGCGTGGGAGGGGACGGGTATGCCGCAGGCGCGACGCCGCACACTGACGGGCGCCGAACGCGCCGACTGGCTGAGACTTTCCCGCACGCGCGCGATCGGGCCGATCACCTTCTTCCACCTGCTGGACCGTTATGGCGCAGCCGCCGACGTTCTGGCCGACCTGCCCACACTCGCGAAAAAGGCAGGCGAAGAGGTTGAGATCAAGGAAGCAGGGCGCAGCGCTTATCGAAAGTGCGGAAGACGTGCTGCAGGCCATGCAGGGCATTTCCGCCCCCAGCTTCGACGAACCGTTCGCCGATCGCTTCAGTCCGCGCGACGCAGATGTGCCGCCATCACTGCTCCGCGCCGTCCGCGAAGCGCTCTCGCCGACGCCCGTCCGCGTCGACGAAATCGAGCGCGCGGTGGATGCGCCACACCGTCTGGTGCTGGCGGCGCTCGCAGAGCTGGAGCTAGCCGGCGAGGCCGTGACCCATGTCTACGGAACAGCCTCAAGGGCCGTCTGACGCCCTGATCTTCACACCCTGCAAATTATCTCCCCCTACGGGGGAGGCCCGGACCGTCATGGTCCGGCGAATTGACATTCACGGCGTCGGCCCCCACTTTCCGCCGCATCCTCCCCACAAATGCATTGAAAACACGAGGAAAAATGCAGGTCGTCGTCGTCGAGTCGCCTGGAAAGGTCAAATCCATCAACAAGTACCTGGGCCCCGGGTACAAGGTGATGGCGTCGTACGGCCACATCCGGGACCTGCCCTCGAAAGACGGTTCCGTGAAGCCCGACGAGGACTTCGCGATGACGTGGGACATCGACGGAAAATCGGTCAAGCACGTCAAGGAAATCGTCGATGCAATGCGCGACGCCGACGGCCTGATCCTCGCAACCGACCCTGATCGCGAGGGCGAGGCGATCTCGTGGCACGTGCTCGAGGCGCTCAACAACCGCAAGGTGCTGAAGGGCAAGACGATCCAGCGGGTGACGTTCAACGCGATCACCAAGCAGGCGGTGACGGAAGCGATCCAGAATCCGCGCCAGATCGACCAGCAGCTGGTGGACGCGTATCTGGCCCGCCGCGCGCTCGACTATCTCGTGGGCTTCTCGCTGTCTCCCGTGCTGTGGCGCAAGCTCCCCGGCTCGCGCTCGGCCGGCCGTGTGCAGTCGGTGGCGCTGCGCATCGTCGTCGATCGCGAGATCGAGATCGAGAAATTCATCACGCAGGAATACTGGAACGTTGCCGCGCGTCTTTCGGTCAACGGATCGGAATTCGAAGCGCGGCTGACGGAACTCGACGGACAGAAGCTGACGAAATTCTCGCTGCCGAATGCGGAGAGCGCCGCACGCGCCCTCGCCGCTGTTCAGGCCGGCAGCTACAAGGTCGCTTCGGTCGAGGCCAAGCCGCATCGCCGCAATCCGCCGCCGCCTTTCACGACATCGACGCTGCAACAGGAAGCCGCCCGCAAGCTCGGCTTCTCCGCCTCGCGCACGATGCAGGTCGCACAGCGCCTCTATGAAGGCGTCGCAATCGGCGGAGAGAACACCGGCCTGATCACCTACATGCGTACTGACGGTGTGCAGATGGCGGAAGAAGCCTATGCCGCCGCGCGCTCCGCCATTGGCCGCAACTACGGCAAGGATTACCTGCCTGACGGCCCGCGCCGCTACACCTCGAAAGCCAAGAACGCGCAGGAAGCCCACGAAGCCGTGCGCCCCACCGACTTCGACCGCAAGCCCGGTCAGGTCTCGATGGAGCCCGACATGGCGCGGCTCTACGAACTGATCTGGAAACGCGCTGTCGCATCCCAGATGGAAGCGGCGCAGATCGAGCGCACAACCGTCGAAATCCCGTCCACCAGTGGCCGCGCCACGCTGCGCGCCACGGGACAGGTGATCAAGTTCGACGGCTTCCTGACGCTGTATCAGGAAGGCAAGGACGAGAGCGACGAGGATGATGGCGGCCGTCTGCCCGTCATCAACCAGGGCGACACGCCAAAGCTGGTCGAGGCCGTGCACACGCAGCACTTCACCGAGCCGCCGCCCCGTTATTCGGAAGCCTCTCTCGTCAAGCGTCTCGAGGAACTCGGCATCGGCCGCCCGTCCACCTACGCCTCGACCCTGTCGACGTTGATCGACCGTGACTATGTGCGGCTGGAGCAGAAGCGCTTCATCCCGGAAGACAAGGGGCGACTGGTCACCATCTTCCTGGAGAAATTCTTCTCCCGCTACGTGGAGTACGATTTTACCGCCTCGCTAGAGGAAAAGCTCGACCTGGTGTCCGACGGCAAGCTTGCCTGGAAAGACCTGCTTCGCGATTTCTGGACAGATTTCTCGGCCGCGATCGGCGCGACAACCGAGCTGCGCGTCTCGAACGTGATCGATGCGATCAACGACGTGCTCGGCTCATACCTCTTTCCGCCCCGCAACGATGCGGACGGCAATGCCGTCGAACCGCGCCAGTGCCCGACCTGCGGCACCGGCCAGCTGTCGCTGAAGCTCGGCAAGTTCGGCGCCTTCGTCGGTTGCTCGAACTATCCCGAATGCCGCTTCACCCGTCCCTTCGGTGGAGACCCGAACCAGCAGAGCGACATTCCCTCTGACGGCAAGGTCCTCGGCAATAATGAGGAAGGTATCCCCGTCCTACTCAAGTCCGGACGCTTCGGCGTCTATGTGCAGCTGGGTCCCGATCCGATCGAGAAGGGCGAGAAGCCACGCCGCTCGTCAATTCCCAACGGCTGGTCCGTATCCGAACTCAACCTGGAACAGGCGCTCAAGCTGCTCTCGCTGCCGCGCGAAGTGGGCAAGCACCCCGAGGACGGCGAGCCGATCGTCGCCAATCTCGGTCGCTACGGCCCCTACGTGCAGCACATCAAGACCTACGCCAACGTGCCGGATGTCAGCGAACTGTTCGAGATAGGTCTCAACCGCGCCGTCACGCTGATCGCGGAAAAACGCGCCGGCAAGGGCGCTGGACGAGGCCGCGGCGCGGCCATCGCCCCGCTCAAGGAACTCGGCAATCACCCCGATGGCGAGCCCATCAACCTTTTCAACGGCCGTTACGGCCCCTATCTGAAGCACGGGACGATCAACGCGAACATCCCGCGCGGCGCAGACCCGGTCTCGATCACGCTTGAACAAGCCATCGAACTGGTCGACGCCCGCGCAGCCGCAGCCCCTTCGACCAAGATGAAGGGCAAGAAGCCCGCGAAGAAGGCCGCGGCCAAGGCGCCAGCCAAGAAGGCTGCCGCAAAACCCACTGGAGAAACGAAATCAACGACGACCAGGAAGCCCGCGGCCAAAAAGGCCCCGGCAAAAGCAAAAAGCGCGAAGGCGACAAAAGCGGAAGCATGAGCCGGGCGCCTCGACCCCCAAGGACTCCGCCAGCTGAGGGTCCGCCCACGCGCGAGATCGTCCTCGACTATCTCGCAAAGAACCCGACCCACGGCGCCAAGCGCGACATCGCGCGCGGCCTGGACGTGGCGACCGAGCACAAGCCCGAACTGCGCCGTATCCTGAACGAGCTGGAAGCCGAAGGCGCACTCGTGCGCACGGCGAAGCGTGCATTCTCGCCCGCTGAACAGCCCCCGCCCACCGGTATCGTGCGTTTCGAGCGCATTGACCGTGACGGCGAACTGATCGGCCGCGCCATGGGCAAGGACGGTCCGTTCGGACCGGACATCATTTTTGCGGGCCCCTCGGGCGCCAATCATCGCAAGGGCGGGATCCCGCTGGCGCTTGGCGTCGGCGAGCGCGCGCTCTGCAAGATCGAGAAGGGGCGCGATGGCGTCTGGAAAGCGCGGGCGATCAAGAAGATTGACGCAGCGCCGGAAACATCTCTGCTCGGCGTCTACCGCGCGAACCGCTATGGCGGCACGGTCGAGCCGACATCCCGCAAGGAGAAGTCAGAGTTCATCGTCGAGAAGGGCGACTCCCGCAACGCGCAGGATGGCGACATCGTCCGCATCCAGGCGCGCCCCGCCCGCGGCTATGGCCCGCGCCGGGCGAACATCGTTGAAGTCATCGGCCGGCTGGATGATCCGCGCGCGGCCTCCATTATCGCCATGCACACCCACGGCGTGCCGGATGAATTCCCGGAAGCGGTGGTCGAGGAAGCCAACAAGGCCAGGCCGGCGCAATCGCCGCGCGAGGACCTGACACGCATCCCGCTGATCACCATCGATCCTGAAGACGCGCGCGACCACGACGACGCAGTCTACGCCGAGGCCGACGGCCACGGCGGATGGCGGGTCATCGTGGCCATCGCCGACGTCGCCGCCTATGTGCGCGTAGGCACGGCGCTGGATCGTGAAGCCTACCGGCGCGGCAACTCGACCTACTTCCCCGACCGCGTCTCCCCCATGCTGCCCGAGCATCTTTCGGCAGACCTATGCTCGCTGAAGGAAGGCGAACTGCGCGAGACGTTCGCGGTCGAGATCTTCTTCAACTCCGGCGGCCACAAGACCAAGCACCGCTTCATCCGCGGCAAGATGCGGTCAGCCGCAAAGCTGTCCTACCGCCAGGCGCAGGACGCGATTGACGGCAATCCGGACGACAAGACCCAGCCGCTGCTGGAGCCCGTGCTCAAGCCGCTGTGGGAAGCCTATCGCACAGTCTCCAAGGCCCGCGACCAGCGCGCGCCGCTGGACCTCGACCTGCCGGAGCGCCGCGTGCGCATCGGCGAGGACGGCAAGATCGTCTCGATCAGCCTGCGCGAACGCTTCGACGCGCACCGCCTGATCGAGGAGTTCATGATCCAGGCCAACGTCTGCGCCGCAGAAACGCTAGAGGACAAGCGCACCCCGCTGGTCTACCGCGTGCACGAGGAACCGAGCGAGGAGAAGGTCAACACCCTCGCCAACTTCCTGCCGACCATCGGCCTCAAATGGACGCGTGGCGAGACGATCACGGGTCATCGCTTCAACCGGCTTCTGGCCGAAGTGCGCTCGTCCGAAAACGAACACCTCGTCAACGAGATGGTGCTGCGCACGCAGGCGCAGGCCCGCTATGCACATGAGAATCTCGGTCATTTTGGACTCAACCTTCTGAAGTATGCCCACTTCACCTCGCCCATCCGCCGCTACTCCGATCTCATCGTCCACCGCGCCCTCATCCGTGCGCTTGGCCTCGGGCAGGACGGCATGTCGGACAATGATGCGGTGCGGCTGGAAGAGATGGCCGAGCACGTCACCATGACGGAACGCCGCTCGATGGCGGCCGAACGCGAGGCGACAGACCGTTATCTCGCCATCTACATGGCGGACCGTGTCGGCGCCATCTTCGACGCTCGCATTGCCGGCGTCACGCGCGCGGGTCTGTTCGTTCGCATCGCAGAGAATGGCGCGGACGGGTTCATTCCCGCCTCGCGCCTGTCCGACGAGTACTGGGTCCACGATGATCGCAGCGCAGCGCTCGTCGCCCAGCGATCCGGCCAGCGCTACGAGATGGGCATGAATGTGCAGGTCAAACTGATGGAGGCAACGCCTGTCAATGGCGGGCTGCTGTTCTCCATGCAGTCGCCGCCTCGCGCGCGCCGCAAGGATCTCAAAATGCCCGAGCGGGAAGCGCGCTTCGAGCGCTCCGGTCTGGCGCGCAAGCGCCCGGCCGACGGCGGCGGCCGCCCGCCCGGTATCCGTCATTCGACCCAGCCAGGCGGCGGCAAGGGCAAACCCAGCTATGGGAAGAACAAGAAGCGCAAGGGCAGCTAGGCTCGCTGGCGCCCCGCCGTTGACTGAATCCCCGGACGGGTCCAACTCAAATGTATGACCAAGCCGTTCGATCCCGATGATGATCCTGCGCAGGTGGCAGCCGCAAAGGCCGCCGCAGCGAAGAGCCTCAGCGAAGACGACCTGCTTCGTGAAGATCCCGCCAACCTCGTCGCGAATCCGGCAACGCCGCGCGATGCGGCCACGCTGATCCTCTACCGCCAGACCTCCGACGGGCCGCGCATCCTGATGGGCTGCCGGTCCGAAGGCCATGACTTCATGCCGAACAAGTACGTATTCCCCGGCGGGCGCGTGGACGACGAGGACGCAATCGTTCCCTCGCTCACCGAGCTGGCGGAGGGCGAGGACACGATCGTGAAGATCGGCGCCGCCCGCGCGACGCGCGCATTCCCGCTGACGGCCGTGCGCGAAGTGTTCGAGGAGACAGGACTCATCGTCGGCCGCTCGGCCGGCGGCCTGGGCGATGTGCCCGCCGCCTGGGCCGATTATTTCGGGCAGGGCGCCGCGCCCTGCCTCGCTAACTTCCGCTTCCTTGGCCGGGCGATCACCCCGCCGATGCGCCACAAGCGGTTCGACGCGCGTTTCTTCATGGCCGACGCCGCCGACGCCCTGATCGACGACCGCCCGCCGATCGACGGCCGGGAACTGGCCGACCTGCGCTGGTTCACCCTGCCGGAGGTGGCCCAGCTGGACCTGCCCAACGTGACCCGTTTCGTGATCGCCGAGGTCGAGGCCCGGCTGGTGAAGCGGGAAACACTGAAGCCCTTCCACCTCTACTGGACACATGAAGGCCATGTCCGCGAGCGGCTCGGCTGATACGAAAACGCCAATAAATCAACTATTTGCCGCCCCCGCTTGACTTCATGGCCGCGCGCCTGTCTAAGCACGCTTCCGAATTTGCAGACCAGTCCGAGACCGACCATGGCCAAGCCAGCAACCATCAAGATCCGCCTGAACTCGTCGGCCGACACGGGCTTCTTCTATGTCACCAAGAAGAACCCCCGCACGCAGACCGAAAAGCTCGTCCTGAAGAAGTACGACCCGGTCGTGCGCAAGCACGTCGACTTCAAGGAAGGCAAGATCAAGTAAGCCTTCCTCCCAATCGGGAAGAACAGAATCGAAAAGGCCCGGAGCGATGCTCCGGGCCTTTTGCTTTGGTCCCTGGCCTGGCGCCTACTGCGCCCCGTCCGGCAGGGCGTAGGCGATCACATAGCCGCCCTGCGAATCAGGCGGACCGGCGTCGGCCGCTGACACGCGCGGATAGCGCCAGCCGGGGGTGGGCACAGTGATTACGACGTACTGCTTGCCGTTCCTGCCCACATAGCTCATCGGCGTGGCGTGGGCGCTGGCGGGAAGTGCGGCCTCCCATCTAACCTCACCCGTGCGCAGGTCGAAGGCGCGGAAGGTGGCGTCCATGGCGCCGCCATGGAAGATCAGCCCGCCACGCGTCGTCATGTTGCCCGCCTGCACCGGCGTGCCCACCTGCGTCGGCAGTCCGAGCGGAATGCCGAACGGGCCGCTGTCCTTCAGCGAGCCGATGCCGCGCTTCCACAACAGCTTGTTGGTGTTGAGATCCATGACGCCGATCTGGCTGAAGGGCGGCTCGAAGCAAGGCAGGTCCGTCGGTGCATTGAAGAAGGGCAGCGGCAAGCGCCACTCCGACATGAACGGCGCCGTGTCGCCACGATAGAGCACACGGTCCTGGTTGAAGCGTTCGGCATGCGCCTTGGCTTCCGGGCTTTGCTGGCGTCCGCCCGGCCCGCCAGCGGCGGGCGCGGGTGGTCCGGCGTGATCGTCAGCAGCTGCCGCCGCGCGCCGTTCAGCGTTCAGCTTCTGCATCGCCGCGCGATCTTCGAGGCTCCGCAACACGATGCGGTTGCCCATCAGCATCGGCGCCCCGATCAGCAGGCCATTGTCGGCGTCGACCGAGACGGAGCCCCAGTTGAAGCCACCGGCATTGCCCGGATACTGGAACGTCCCGCCCCAGGTGTCCTCGGGCTGACCATAGCCGCCGCCGCCGCGCATCGGCGGCGTGAAGAGCCCTTCATACCGCATCTTCTTGAACTCGATCCGGCAGTGCAGCAGGTCGAGCGGGGTCAGGCCCCACATGTCCTTCTCGATCCGGTCGTCACGGAAGTGCGGCAGGGGCGAGAAGGGTTGTGTCGCCGTGACGAATTCGCCTTCGGCTGGCCCCTGCGGCACGGCCATTTCCGGTGTGTCGTAGATCGGCACGCCCGTGCGGCGGTCGAGCAGGAAGATTTCGCCGCGCTTGGTGGGTTGCGCCACGGCCGGTATCAGTTCGCCCTCGCCATTCTTGCGGATATCAACCAGCACAGGCTGAGAGGGCACGTCCCAGTCCCAGATGTCACGGTGAACCGTCTGGTAAACCCAGCGGCGCTGACCCGTTGCGGCGTCGATGGCAACGACTGCTGCGGAATTCTCTTCCGCCTCCTTGGAGCGAAGATCGCCATCGAAATAATCCGGCGATGAGTTGCCTGTCGGTGCGTAGATCAGGTTCAGCACCGGATCATAAGCCGTGTTAGACCACACGTTCGGCGTGCCGCGGGTGTACTCGCCGCCCTCATCCGGCAGACCCTGATAGCCCGGATTTCCCATATCCCACGCCCAGGCGAACTGGCCCGTGATGGCGTCGTAGGCGCGAAGCACGCCGGAGGGATTGCCGATCTGCTGGTTGTCGGTCACCCAGCCGCCCACCACGATCTTGTCGCCCGCAACAAGCGGCGTCGACGTAACCATGAAGTTGCCAAGCGGCGAGTAGCCGAGGCCGGACGCAAGGTTCACTTCGCCGCTAAAGCCGAAGGACTCGCACCGGCGACCCGTAAGCGCATCCACAGCGATCAGGCGGGCGTCCACGGTTCCGGTGACAATGCGCTTGGCGCATTCGCCTGCATAGGTGGCGGGCGCCTCGTGATAGCCAACGCCGCGGCATGTCTTGGCGAAGGTCGAGCCGTTTGCCAGACCGCCGGGCACATTCGTCTTGGTGTCGTGGCGCCAGCGTTCTTCGCCGGTATCGGAATCGACCGCGATCAGCGTGTTGCCCGCCGTGCAGATATAGACGAGCCCGTTGGCCATCTGTGGCGTCTGCTTGAAATCGTATGCGACGCCGGTGCGGAATTCCCAGGCTTTCTCGAGCTTGGCGACATTGCCGACATTGATCTGGTCGATCTGCGCGAATCGCTGACCGCCCGGCACGCCGCCATAGTGGCGCCAGTCGGTGACGGCAGGCCCGGCGCCAACCTCATTCTTCGTGCCATCGGCGACAGGGTAGGCCTGGAAAGCCGCGACAGCGAGCAGCAGGGCCGCCGCCAGGCTGGCAAAGCCGGGCCAGCGACCGCCTGCATAGAGGGGCTGCTTCTCGCCCTGCTTCATCGCATTCCGGTACCACGGCGCGATGAACCAGAGTCCCAGCACGATCCAGCCATCAAGGCGCGGCAGCAGGGCGAGGAAATCGAGCCCCGTTTCCATGAACGCCCAGATGATCGTGCCGATCGTGATGACTGCAAACACTGTCGCCGACAGCGAATTGCGAAGGATCAGCAACGCTGCGACCATCGCCAGCGCGATTCCGATCATCAGGAAGTAGAAATCTCCGCCGAGCGAGAGAAGGATCCCGCCGTACCAGATGTTGTAGGCGGCAATCACACCCAGCAGGGCCGCAAACGCGCTGTTGAGCCCGAGTTGCAGCGCCAGCGCCTCATTCCGGCGGATCATGAGCACGGCATGCGCCGCAGCGCCCACAAACGCGATCGCAGTGACGAAGTAGAACATCGCCGCAGCGAACATGCCGGAGTTCACCAGTGGCGGGAGCGGGTTCGGATCAAATGGCGACGGCGGTGGCGCCGGAGGGTTAAGCGCCGCAACGCCTCCCCAGATCGCGATGATTGCAACAATGCCGTAAACGGCCGCAAACGCCCATGGGGCGACCCGCGAAGCCATGCTCTCCTCCCGTGTAGACCTTGTGCCCTCGCCCAACCCCGGCGGGACCGGCCCTTTGTGTCAACCTAGCGCCTTGGAACCCGGACTGCAAAGCCGGTTCGTGGCGCGGCAAACGGCCCTTCTCTCGGGGGCATGGGTCACAAGAGCGTGCACGGTGCGCGGTTTGCGCGTGTCAGGCGAACGGCCTCATCGGCTCGGCCTTGTGTTCGGCATAGACGGTCTCGTCGTCCGCCTCCACCAGCCGCACCTCATACCCCCACAGGTCGGCAAGATGCTGAAGAACGCGGTCAGTGTCCTTCTCTTCCAGCGTCACCCCGTCCATCACATTGTGGCGCAGCTCCAGCCGCCTGTCGCCGGCGAGGTCGACGTCGACCACCTGGATATCCGGATCGCTGCGCGCGACGTCGTACTTCCGTGCGAGCGCCCTGCGCACCTCGCGATAGCCACGCTCGTCATGGATGGCGGCGACCTCCATCTCGTCCTCGTTGTGGTCGTCAACGATGTGGAACAGGCCCATCTTCCGGATCAGGTGGGGCGAGAGATACTGCGAGATGACGCTCTCGTCCCGGAAGTTGGCCCATACCATCTTCAGCGTCTCGTAGGCCTCGCCATTCCCAGCGATGTCCGGGAACCACGAACGGTCCTCGTCAGTCGGCGTCAGCGAGATGCGTTCGATGTCCTGCATCATGGCAAAGCCGAGCGCGTAGGGGTTGATCCCGGAATAGCGGCGATCGTCGAACTCAGGCTGCATCACCACGCTGGTGTGGGAGTGCAGGAATTCGAGATACGATCCGTCGCTGATCTGACCCTTCTCATGCAGGCGCGTCATGATGCGATGGTGCGTCCACGTCGCGCAGCCCTCGTTCATCATCTTGGTCTGGCGCTGCGGATAGAAATACTGCGCGATCAGCCGGATGATGCGCAGGATCTCGCGCTGCCAGCCCTGCAGGCGCGGCGCGGTCTTCTCGAGGAAGTAGAGGATGTTTTCCTCTGGCAGTTTCAGGATGGCCTTGCGGCGTTCCTCATCCAGCTTCTTCTTGGTCGCCGGCTTCTTGCCCTTTGCCTGGGGCACGGTGCGCCAGAGATCGTTGAACAGCGACTCGCCATGCGCCCTCCGCTCCTTCTCGCGCCGCTCTTCGGTCGCGAGATCCATCGAGCGCTTGCCGGGATAGCGGTGGATGCCGTGGCTCTGCAGCGCATGCGCCGCATCGATCAACCGCTCCACGGCCTCAACGCCATATCGTTCCTCACACTTGGCGATGTAGGCCTTGGCGAACGAAAGGTAGTCCGCGATGCCGCTCGCATCCGTCCACTGCCGGAACACATAGTTGTTCTTGAAGAAGTGGTTGTGCCCCATCGCGGCGTGCGCCAGCACCAGCGTCTGCATCGTCGCGGAATTCTCTTCCATTATGTAGCAGATGCAGGGGTCCGAATTGATGACAATCTCGTACGCGAGGCCCTGATAGCCCTTGTTGTACATCATCTGGTTGCGGGCGAAGTCCTTCCCGAAACTCCAGTGCTTGTAGAACAGCGGCATGCCGACACTGGAGTAGGCATCCAGCATCTGCTCGGACGTGATCACCTCGATCTGCGTGCGATAGGTGTCGAGCCCAAGCTCGCCCTCGCCGATCTCACGCACGGCGTCGAAGATCCGGCCCAGCGTCTCGAAATTCCAGTCGGGCCCGTTGAACAGCAGGCTGGACGGTGCGGGTTCGGGCTTGGTTACAAGCCGTGACTTCTTCTTGCGTGTCAGGACTGCGTCGTCGCTCATCTCAAGCCTCCGCCTCTGCCCCGGTCCCGCCTGCACCCTCTTTCGCGAAGAGCTCGCGGAAGACGGGATAGATATCGCGGCGATGGCTTACCTTGCGCATCGCCATGCGCTCGTCCGACGCCACCACCGGCTCGTAGGCGCGCCACAGCGAAGACGCCTCGCCGCCGCCACCCTCCCGCGCATGCCCGACTTCGATATAGGCGTAGTACTGGCAAAGCGGCAGGATGGCGGACTTCAGCAGGTTGATCGTGTTGAGGTTGTCCATCGGCAGGTTGTCGCCGTCGCTCGCCTGCGCCGCATAGATGTTCCACTGGTTGGCCGGGAAGCGGTCCTGGACGATACGCGCCATCTCCTCCAGCGCCGTCGACACCACCGTGCCGCCGCTCTCGCGCGCATGGAAGAATGTCTCCTCGTCCACTTCCTTCGCTTCATGCGTATGGCGAATGAAGACAACGTCCACGCGCTTGTAGCGCCGCTTCAGGAACAGGTAGAGCAGTGAGTAGAACCGCTTGGCGAGGTCCTTCATGTGCTCGTCCATCGAGCCGGACACGTCCATCAGGCAGAACATCACGGCGCGAGCGACAGGCCGCGGAATCTGTTCGTACCGCCGATAGCGCACATCCAGCGGATCGATGAACGGCACCATGCGCATGCGCGTGCGCTTGCGCTCCAGGTCGGCGCGCAAGGCGGCGGCCTTGTCTTCCTGGCCTTCAAGACCATCCAGCCGCGCGATCTCGGCTTCCATCGCGGCGATGTCCTGCGGCCGCGGCCGGCCGAGCGCTGTGCGCCGCGACAGCGAGTTTCGCATGGTGCGCGACACTGACAATGAGGATGGTGGTCCCGCCGAACGAAAACCTGCGCGCACAGGTTTCGTCTCCTCCACGCCCAGCACCTGCCGCTTGGCAAGGTCGGGAAGCTCGAGGTCCTCCAGAAACAGGTCGAGGAACTCCTCGTCCGACAGCGCAAAGCGGAAATCATCCTCGCCCTCGCCATCGGCGGAAGCGCCGCCACCCCCGCCCTCGTCCTCGGGCCGCTGGATGCCATCCCCGCGCACATACTTCTTGTTGCCGGGCAGCACATACTCACGCTTGCCACCCTGACGTCCCCGCCGCAGCACCGGTTCGCGTACGCCATCGGCCGGCACCACGATGTCGCCGCCCTTGTCGATATCCTTGATCGACCGGTTGCCCGAAGCCTCGCGCACCGCACGCCTTACCAGCGCACGCGCCCGCCTGATGAATCGCTGGCGGTTCGCCAGCGACTTGCCTCCCGGGTCCCGACGTCTGTCGATGATGTTCATGCCCAGATCCTGGCTGTGGCCCTAGCTGGTCTGCTTGACCCTCATGTACCACTCGACCAGCCTGCGCACCTGCCGCTCGGTGTACCCGCGCTCAACCATCCGCTGCACGAACTCGTCGTGCTTCTTCTCGCTCTCCGAGTCCTTCTTGGACCCGAACGAGATCACGGGCAGCAGATCCTCCACCTGGCTGAACATCCGCCGCTCGATGACTTCGCGGATCTTCTCGTACGACGTCCAGCTCGGATTGCGGCCCTTGTTGTTGGCGCGCTGGCGAAGCGTGAACTTCACCACTTCGTTCCGGAAGTCCTTCGGGTTCGCAATTCCAGCCGGCTTCTCGATCTTCGACAGTTCCTGATTCAGCAGCTCGCGATCCAGCATCTGGCCCGTGTCGGGGTCCTTGAAATCCTGATCCTCGATCCACGCATCGGCATAGTCGACATAGCGGTCGAACAGGTTCTGACCGTAGTCGTGATAGCTCTCCAGATACGCCTTCTGGATTTCGTGGCCGATGAACTCCGCATAGCGCGGCGCCAGGTCGGCCTTGATGAATTCCAGATATGCGCCCTCGGTATCGTCAGGGAACTGCTCGCGCTTGATCGCCTGCTCCAGCACGTACATCAGGTGAACCGGATCGGCTGCGACCTCTTCCGTGTCGTGGTTGAACGTCGCCGACAGCGCCTTGAAGGCGAAGCGGGTGGAGATGCCCTCCATCCCCTCGTCCACTCCTGCCGCGTCCTTGTACTCCTGCAGCGTACGGGCCCTGGGATCGACCTCCTTGAGACTTTCCCCGTCATACACCCGCATTTTCGCGAAGAGGTTGGAGTTCTCGTGGGGCTTTAGGCGCGACAGCACCGAGAACCGCGCCAGCATCTCCAGCGTGCCCGGCGCCAGCGGCGCTTCCGCCAGCTCCGACCCACGCACAAGCTTGTCGTAGATCTTCGTCTCTTCCGTCACCCGCAGCGCATACGGCACCTTGATGACGTAGATACGGTCGATGAAGGCCTCGTTGGTCTTGTTGTTCTTGAAGGCGCGCCACTCGCTCTCGTTCGAGTGCGCCATCACGATACCCGTGAACGGGATCGCCCCGATGTTCTCGGACCCGACATAGTTCCCCTCCTGCGTCGCCGTCAGCAGGGGGTGCAGCATCTTGATCGGCGCCTTGAACATCTCGACGAACTCGAGAACGCCCTGGTTCGCGCGGTTGAGGCCGCCCGAATAGGAGTAGGCATCCGGGTCGTTCTGGGAGTGCATCTCCAGCTTTCGGATGTCGATCTTGCCGACGAGCGAGGAGACGTCCTGGTTGTTCTCGTCACCCGGCTCCACCTTCGCGACGCCGATCTGGCGAAGGCGCGACGGCTTCACCTTCGCGACCCGGAACTTCGTGATGTCGCCGCCGAACTCGTCCAGCCGCTTCAGCGCCCACGGGCTCATCAGCCCGGTGAGCCGCCGGCGCGGTATGTTGTAGGCCTTGAACAGCGTCTCAGCCTGGGTGTCTGGATCAAACAGCGCCAGCGGGCTCTCGAAAACTGGCGAGAGATCATTCCCCGCCTTCAGTACATAGATGTACTGGTCCTCGATCAGCGCCTTGATGCGCTCGGCCAGCGACGACTTGCCACCGCCGACGGGCCCGAGCAGGTAAAGCACCTGCTTGCGTTCCTCGAGCCCCTGCGCGCCCTGCCGGAAGAAGGCCACGATCCGCTCGATCGTCTCCTCCATCCCGTAGAACTCGGAGAAGCGCGGATAGACGCGGATGGTGCGGTTCGAGTGAATGCGTCCAAGCCGCGAGTCCCGCGACGTGTCGATCATCTCGGGTTCGCCGATGGCGGCAAGCAGCCGCTCGTGTGGACCTGCATACATCAGCGGGTCCTGTCTGCACCCCTCCAGATACTCCTGGATCGTCATCACCGTCTCGCGACGGGTCTCGAAGGCCTTGGTGTAGCTATCGAACAGATCGCGCGACATCATCGCTCCCATCTCTGCCCTCTCGGGCGCCAGAGGCACGTACTAGGCTCGCCGGCAACTCGCAGTGCGAGCCGTGCAGTCCCTCGTAAGCTGCACCCTGTCGGGAGTAGCGCGCCCTGCCTCGTAGCGGGTGCGGCGGGCGCGACCCTGAGTGGTGCGATGAGGAACTGTCTCCTCAAATGTCGGCGCCGCGGAGAAGAAATTGAAGAGGGGGCTCTGCAATCCACCCCGGCGCGTGAGTCAGGATCATAGACGAATCTCGAAGTTGAACCAGCGCTTGCAACATTTGAACGAGCTGCTTTTCCCTTCCGTCGCCTGCGTGGTGCATTGGCAACAACAGGTGCGGTTTGAACGTGCAGTGCGGCCTTCGCGACGCCTTTGCCTTGGGCATCGCCGCCACAATTCGTCGTGAGAGGTCGATCATGCCCCGACGCACGGCATGGCGCCGCTCATCACCCGCCCATGCCGCAGGCCCGCCGGGTCTGGCGCTCAACATGTGTGAGTGCTGACTGCGGCACCTCAGCCGCCCGCAGCACTGGACAAGCCGGGAGCTGGCATTAGCCTCGCCGGATCAGAGTTCGGGGGAGTTGTAATCGTGAGATTAACGCGTGCGCTCGTCCTGTTGCTGACAGCACCGGTGATTTCGCCAACCTCGCCTGCAGTCGCTCAGAGCTCCGACTGGCTTGCCCGTTGCCGGCTCCAGCTGGCCGACGAAAGCAAACCGGAATCGGGCAAGTACTTTTTCCAGTCGCGTGGCAAGGTGGTTGGCGCGGAAGCCAGAGCGCAGCTCGATTACGGCAGCGGGGTGTCGGCTCGCGCAGTCGTATACCCTACGGACGCGGTGGATCTGCTGAATCCCTATTCAAACGTTTCGTTCAGCGTGAGTTACTTCATTCCCGGCGACGGGAAGGGCAAGCCAGCGGTCGGCGCCGTCAGCTTCCGAGCCATAGGCGCCAACTTCGCCACGATTGCTGGTGCACCAATCACGATGAAGCTGACAATTGATGGGACAAGTTTTGGCCCCTTCGAGCCCGCTCCCGTCAGCTCGGGCATGTATTCCGTCTGGCTCGATACGGCGGAAACCGACGGCGACGGCAAGGCGCCCAGATTGGGCGCCGCCGATTTCGCCAGGCTCGCGAAGGCGGTCGACTCAATGACCACTGTGGAGGTCGCACTCGTTCGTGACGGAACCGAGATCGCGCGCGGCGCCATTTCAACACCGCAGGCAGCTTCGTGGCGTGATGGCCTGGGCGCATGGGCTGCAAGAATGAACCCGGGCGTCGGCGCAGCCACATCCTGCCCCGGCGGCGACATCCTGAACTGACGCCTTACGCGTCCCGTTACAGCAACCGCAGCAGCTCCGTCTCGCCGCGGCTCAACCCCGCTGGTCCTTCAGCAGCAGCCTAATCGCGGCCAGGCGTCTTTCCTGAATGAACTGTGCGATTTAGTGGTGACGCCGTCCGGCGCGCTGAAAGCTCCAGAGCTGGTGGTCGAGCTCATCGACTTCGCCGGTCCACGTCAGTTCGGAATCCGCATGCATCGTGTTATCGGGCGCGTCCGCATCGGGAGTCTTCGGTCCCCAACCGTCGAAATTGTGTGGAAGCCCATCTAGCCACGACGGCGCCTGCTGCTCAGCAATATGATCTGCGTGAAGTTTGGGGTCATGATCACGCGAGTTCGTACGGTCGGCATCGGCCATGGCGCGCTCCTGTAAGTTGCTTCGGGGCTTGCGCGATAACGCGTGAAACCGGTTTCGGTTACAGAACGTCAGGCAGGGCCTCCGGACGCCCCCGTCCGGGCCCGCGTTGTAAACTGTCGGGCTTGCATCTCTGTACGCAACCGAACCCGCGATGCCGCGTTGGCGTTCGACAGCGAGCCCCGATGGCCATGGGCGTCGTGCTGCCTTTGCCGGCGAGCACCACCTTACCGGGGTTCGACTTTCACCTGATGCACGACGTAGAAGTCCGCGATGAAGCCGGCGTCGAGCTTGACGATCTGCACGCCGCCAGGCGCCACGCCGTGAAGCTGATCGCGGAGGTCCTTTGCAAGGAACCGTAGCAGATCTGGAAATCCGACGTCTACCGCGTCACCATAGCAAACGAGCGCGACTTGCTGCTCCTGTCGGTCGAGATGATTGCACAGTCAGCGCCGCCCTGTGGCAAACGCGGCTGAGGACAGAATAGCAGCGGCCGCTGGCGATCCCGGCAGGACTTGAACCTGCAACCACCCGCTTAGAAGGCGGGTGCTCTATCCAGTTGAGCTACGGGATCAGGCGCAGCCTGCGCGTCTTAGTTGGGTTCACGGCCGGATGGTAGGGCGCCCGGGAATCAATGCGTCCAGGGCTTGCGGCGGCCGGCGGCGAAATTGTCGGCATAGGCCTTGATCACGCGTCTGGCCTCCCGCGCCTCGGTGACCTGGAAGGGGATGCCCTCCCGGCGCGCAAACGCGATCGCTTCCTCACGCGTGGCGAACGTCATCCGGACCTGCGTATTGGTGTCGGCGTTGGAAATCCAGCCCATCAGCGGGTCCACCGTGCGCGGCGTCTCGCTGTCGAATTCCAGCAGCCAGTCCTGCGACTTGGCCGTGCCGGACTGCATGGCGTTGCGGGCGGGGCGGTAGATTTTCGCAAGCATGGGCGGCGACTCCGTAATCTGGCCCATCTGCCCGCAAAACCGTGAAAATTCAACTGCGCAGAACCGCGCGCTCGCGTCTCAGCCGGGATCCCCCCGGAGGCTGAGGATGTACTCCGCCAGGTCCGAGATTTCTGCATCACCAAAGATGTAGTCCGGCATGACCGGGTGCGAGTCCCGCATGGCTGCAGCGAGGCTTTCAGGGGTGGATTGGGTCCGCGCGGCCAGTTCACGGAATTTGGGGGCCCCAATCTCCATCACGGGCGGCGCTCCCATCCCGACATCGTGACAGCGCGAGCACACCTGCCCCGCCACAGCCGCCCCACGATACGCGGCTGGACCGCCTTGCGCGGGCTGCGCCGCAACTGGCGTCTCCACTTTCGGCGATTCCACAGAGGCCGGCGGACTGCACCCGGCAAGCCCCAAGACGCCGACTGTCGCCAGCATAAGAAAACCGGTGCGCATCATCGTGGAGGCCTCCTGCACGCCCCCCCTTGCTGAACCGAAATCTGGGCCGGCGACGACAACACGGGCTTGATCCTCATCAAGCCGCGAGCCGCGCTCTGGCCTCAGCAACGACAAGTGCTGGGAGGCCCGGTAGTTCCCCCGCGGTGAAAGCAGCCACCGGCTGGCGCGGCGCCGTCGAGACCAGCACGTCGAAGTCCGTCCCGCCGTGCATCCCATCTCCAAGGAACAGACCCACCGCCGACCACGGCGCTTCAACAGCAGCTACCACGTCCTGCGCGAACGGCGCCTCCTCGAGAAAGGCCACCTCGATACGGCCATAGCGAGCCTGCATCTGTTGCGCGACGATCCGCGCGCACGCTGCCGATCGCCCGGTTTGCTTCGAGCCATGCGCCAGCAGCACTACCCGCGGGTCCGCCGCATGGCTTATCGTGCGGAGCGCGAGATTGTCCGCCAGCAACGGCGCAAAGCCGCGCCACATCGCCATCGGCGGCGCTAGCGTACGATGGGGCCCCGCCAGGAACGGTTTCAACCGCTTCTCGAAGAAAAAGCCGTCCGAGAACAGCAGCGGCAGCATGATCAGCCTGCGCCCCCCGCAAGCCTCGACAGCCCGCTCGACCACACCCTCGACATTGACGAGAACCGAACCGACATCAGCCTCCGGCAGCGCCTGCCCCACCCGCTCAACAATGCCGGCAAGCCGCGCATTGTTCGCGGCTCCGCCGCGCTCACCATGCGCCGCCAGCAGGATCACGGGCCGGTCAGTCATTTGTTTCTCGGAAACGACGGCATGCCAGGCCGAAGCCCACGGCATGGCGGGCGAAGATTGGTCGGAGTGGCTGGATTCGAACCAACGACCCTCTGCTCCCAAAGCAGATGCGCTACCAGACTGCGCCACACTCCGATCAGGCGGGGTTTATACCCGAAACATGGCGGAACGGAAGCGAAGCTCTGATGTCGCGCTATTTGCCCCGGAAAAAGGTCTCTGCAATGCGCAATCGACCCATATTTGGCTCTTTCGTTAATTAACGTCTTCGTTAAATGCAGGCGATGGACTTACTCTCCCAGACGCTCTCCGCACTCGCCGACCCCACGCGGCGGGCCATCCTCGCCCGCCTCAGCCAGGGCGAGGCGACCGTCAATGAACTGGCCGAGCCATTCGATATCTCCCTTCCTGCAATCTCCCGTCATCTGAAGGTGCTGGAAACGGCAGGCCTGATCTCACGCGGACGCGAGGCGCAGTGGCGCCCCTGCCATCTGGAGGCCGCCCCGCTCAAACAGGTCGATGGCTGGCTCTCGCGATACCGGAAGCTCTGGGAGGGCTCCTTCGATCGCATGGACGTCTACCTCGCGCAGATCCAGAAGCCGCCGTCCCCGCCTCCACCGCCCCGCAGGAAAGGAAGCGCCAATGACCGCAAGCGCTGAAGGCTTCCACGACGACGAACTCCTGATCTCTCGCACCTTCGACGCCCCCGTCGCCCTCGTCTTCCGCCTCTGGGAGGATCGCGATCACATGATCCGCTGGTGGGGTCCGGAGAAATTCACCTGCACCGCTCTCGATTGGGAACTGACGCCTGGCCGCCGCTGGCATTCCACCATGGCCGCGAAGGACTGGGGCATGACTGGCATGGGCGGCGTCATCCGCGAGGTCGAGCGCAACAAGCGCATCATCTTCACGTTCAAATGGGATCGCGACGGAGAGAACCCCGTCGACACGCTGATCGCTGTCACCTTCGAGGAGCGTAATGGTCAGACCATCGAGTCCTTCCACCAGACCCCGTTCGTCAGCGTCGCAGCTCGCGACAGCCACATCGGCGGATGGAACTCGCTCATCAACAAGCAACAGCTCTACGTCGAGAACATGGCGATTGCGGAGCGCGCGGCCGGACACAAGGAGGCACAGCGTTGATCACGCTGACCACATACAGATGGGTTCCCGATTTCGCTGCGCCGCTGATGCGCGCCTTCCGCGTCCGCTGGGCGCTGGAAGAAGCCGGCATCCCTTACAGGGTGCGCCACGTCGCCCTCGGGCCGGAACAGAAATCGCCTAAACAGGAGCCCCCCCGAACCCGCCCTACTTCACTGCACGCAGCAACCTGAACACACCGGTTCCGCGAGCGCGCACTTCGCCATCAACCAGGATCATGCACTCCGTCTGTGCGACCTCTTCATCGTGCCCGACGAGACGCCCGTGCGCCGTCAGCCAGTCGCCCTTACGCACCGGATCGAAATACTCCATCCCCATCCGAAGCGTCACTGTCCTGCGGTTCAGCTTGAACACCGCCGCACGCGCCATCGCGCTGTCGCAGATCGTTGCGATCATCCCGCCATGCATGAAGCCCATGGTATTGGTGTGAACGAGCTCGACCGTCAGCCCCAGCGTGATCTCGCCCGGTGCGTTCTCGACCGACTGGAACAGCGGCCCGACATGGTTCACGAACGGAGCGCGCAGGACATGAACGAAACCTGGCGGCGCAACAATGTCCGGCTGATCAGCCGGCATTGCCGAACGCCCTGTGCCTCACCTTGTCGCCTGTCTTGAGGCCGAGCGCTGCAACTTGCCCCGCTGGAATTTCCAGCACCGCCGCGGAGCCAAGCCCGACCCACAGCGGCCGCAGGCTTCCCGCGCGCGCATGCTGGATCATGCCAACGATCGTGCCGTCGGGCGCCAGGAACACCACGTCGAGATCGAAGCCGACACCCTTCATCGTCGGCGACAGGTTCTCGCCCACCTTGCGATAGTCGATCAGCAGCCCCTCACCCGCAGCCAGCGCTGCGCGTCCGGCAAGGCCCGCCACCGCGGTGGGCTTCGTCTCGGCGACATCCACCTTCACGGCGTGCGTCTTCTCGCCGGACACGATAGTCAGCGTCTCCGCCGGCTGGGCCATGGCCGCGGCCGGCAAAACAAGCGCAAGTGCGATGGCGAAAAGGGTGCGTTTCATTCAGCCCGGATAGAACGCCGGCCGCGCGATGCCAAGGGCGTCCACTCCCTCACGGCGGCAGCCTGCAGCTCACGATATGCCGGCCTTTCTGCCCCTTGCCGACAGACGCCAGCAAGGTCTGACCCGGCTGCAGGTCCTCGATCCCGATCTTCCGCACCACCACCATGTGGATGAAGATGTCCTCCGGATCGTCGCGCCGCTGCACGAAGCCATAGCCCTTCGTGCGGTTGAACCACTTCACCAGCACCACTTCCACCGGCCCTTCGGCCTCAGCAACGCCAGCGGCCTCGCCGGCCGACAGTTCGAGCACTTCATTGACCTGGTAACCCCGGTCCCGGGTCGCCACATGGCAGACGATTCGCGCCCCTTCAGGGGCGCTGTCGACGCCGTATTTTCGCATCACCGATATGTGGAGCAGAACGTCTCGCTTCAGCCCGCCGCCGGCCGCGCCCCCCTCGGGAACCACGAACCCATAGCCCTTGGCGGCGTCGAACCACTTCACGCGGCCCTCGACCCTGATCACCTCTTCAGGCGCTGCGTCATTTGTCGGATTTTCAAGCGGCTGCATCCAGCACGGGCTCCCCAGCCCGATGACTGTAGCATGACAAATTCGCGCGGGAAGATGCTTCCCGACGCGATTATGAGGCTGTGATCACGCTGCCGCGATAAGCAGCAACAACACGTTGCACAGGAGCATCAACGCCAACCAGCGCGGTAATCCCGAGCCGAGACAAACCGCTGGCAGTCCCTAGGGGAGTCGAACCCCTCTTCCCTGGTTGAAAACCAGATGTCCTAACCGATAGACGAAGGGACCACGCGGCGGAGTTCGGCGATATAGCTGCATCGCCCAGACCGCGCAAGCGGTCAGGATCGGGTGTCCAGCGCCTCCGCCGACAGGCGGCCGGCCAGCGCCTTCGCCTCGGCCATCTCCGACACAAACCGCGCATATTCAAGCGCTTTTGCGTCCTCGTCGGGCAGGCGTAACAGGAATGAGGGGTGCACCGTCACGAAAACCGGAGCCCCCTGCAGCGTCTTGATTATCCGGCCCCTCACCGCATGAAGCGGCCCATTGTGCCCTGCAATCGAGGCTGCTGCCGTGGCACCCAGCGCCACCGTCAGCCATGGCTGCACCAGCGCCAGCTCGTGGCGAACCCACCAACGGCAGGCTTCGACCTCCCCGGCATTGGGCTTGGAGTGAATGCGCCGCTTGCCGCGCGGTTCGAATTTGAGGTGCTTTACCGCATTGGTGAGGAACGCCTCGTCCCGCGCGACGCCCGCCTCCTTCAGTGCGCGATCAAGAAGATGCCCTGCCGGGCCGACGAATGGCCGCCCTGCCAGATCCTCCTGATCCCCCGGCTGCTCGCCGACCAAGGCCAGCAACGGCCGATCCGTTACGCCCTCACCCGGCACAACCTGCGTGGCCGGCCGCCACAGCGCGCACGCCCTGCACCCTGGCAAAGCAGCATTGAGCTCCGCCATCGATGACGGCGCAGCCCTGCGATCGCTGACTCGCGCCGTCGCGGGCGAAGGCGCCTCCGGCATGATCCGCGCTGCGGCTGCCCCTGCCCGCTTTCGCGGCGCGGTCGCCGCGGCCTCCACCATCTCGCCCGCACGCGATGACGCCGCCGCCACCAGCCCCGCAATCTCGCGCGTCTCCGGCATGTTCTTCCAGTAGAGTTTCGGCATCTCGCGCTTCATCGCCGCGATCTTCAGCCGCGCCGGATTGAACATAGCGCGATAGTATTCGCGCCAGTCATCGTCACGCGCATCCTCCGCCGGGACATCGCTGCGCTGGCCACCGGGACCGAATGTCACCTCGCCGCCGTCCCAGTGCACGCTCGCCTCCGGCGTCACGATCGACCAGCGCATGCCCGTGAACCGCCGAACGAAGAAATCCGCGCTCTCCGCCACGATGTGATGCTGCGGCTCGAACCACGCAACGAAGCGCGGCCCATCCTCCGTCGCAACTTCCTTGAAGCGAGCAAACGCATGCATCTTGTGCTCGTCGCGCCGCACCGCCTTGGCGAGATCGCGCAGCCGCGTCACATCCGCATCCGCCGCATCATCCATCAGCGCGCGATTGGCCTGCAGCCGCCACAGCACGCGGTACAGCAGCGCGAACCGCTCCCGCTCCGAATGCAGCACAGCCTTGCGCGCCACATCCACAAACCCGCGCGTCGCATGCACCACGCCCGCGCCACCCACTGGCGTCTTGTCAGCAAACAGCCCCGGCGCCGCGGCGCCGTTCCACACCACCTGCTCCGGCGCCACACCAGCAAGTACCAGCCCTCGCGCCTTGTCGCGCCATTGTCCGTACGTCGCGGCCCCGGGAAGCTCGACCGCAATCACGCGAACAGCTCCATCTGCTCTACGCGCGGCGCCACCCGTGACCGCAGGTCCTCCTCATCGCTCAGCTTCACCGGGCGCCAGTCGCGCGCGACGATGAAAGGCCGACACTTCGCCACCGACCGCGTCACCCGCGCGATATCCTCCAGCCCCAGCGTCCGCTGCCGCCGCGCCAGCACGATGCGATCCACCGCCTTCACGCCCAGCCCCGGCACGCGCAGCAGCATCTCGCGCTCGGCCGTGTTCACATCCACCGGAAAGGCCGACCGATGCGCCAGCGCCCACGCCAGCTTCGGATCGATCGCGAGGTCGAGCAGGCCGTCATTCCCCGTAACGATCTCGTCCGCCGTGAAGCGATAGAACCGCATCATCCAGTCGGCCTGATACAGCCGATGCTCGCGCATCAACGGCGCAGCCTTCAATGGCAAGCGCGCACTGGAATCCGGAATTGGACTGAATGCCGAATAGTAGACCCGCTTCAGCCCATATGACCCGTACAGATTCTTGCTGCTCGCCAGAATGTCCCGGTCGCTCGCAGCGTCCGCACCCACGATCATCTGCGTGCTCTGTCCCGCCGGCGCAAAGCTTGGCGCGCCGCGATCGCGCCCTTCATCGATGCCCAGGCGCACATGCGCCATCGACTTGCGGATTATGTCGCCGCGCTTCTCCGGAGCGAGCAGCACAAGGCTCTCCTCCTTCGGCAGCTCCATGTTCACCGACACGCGGTCCGCATAGCGCCCCGCCTGCGCAAGCAATTCCGGGGACGCCCCCGCGATCAGCTTGAGATGAATGTACCCGCCGAACAGATGATCCTCGCGCAGGCTCCGCGCCACGCGCACCATCTCTTCCATCGTGTCGTCATGCGAGCGGATGATGCCCGAGGAGAGGAACAACCCCTCGATATAGTTCCGCTTGTAGAAGTCGATCGTCAGCTGGACGACCTCATCGACCGTAAACTTCGCGCGCGCGACATTCGACGACCGCCGGTTGATGCAGTACGCGCAATCGTACAGGCACTGGTTCGTCAGCAGGATCTTCAGCAGCGACACGCACCGGCCGTCCGGCGTGTACGAGTGACAGATCCCCGTCCCCTCGTTCGACCCTATGCCGCGCGTGGCTTTGCTATCGCGCTTCTTGCCGCCACTCGACGAACACGACGCATCGTACTTCGCGGCGTCCGCCAGGATTTTCAGCTTGTCGATCAGGCGCATTTGTTCTTGATATGTTCTTGATCGGGATGCAGCAACAACAAAGGTTAGGCGCGTCGGCATCGCCCCTCACGCCAGCGCGATATCTGCGACCTCGATCTGCACCTTGCCCGGCCCGCGCCACGTAT
>JBBAUA010000006.1:0-94812 GCA_040398465.1 Hyphomonadaceae bacterium
CGATGCGGTCCATGGCGCCATGGATGACCCAAGGCGCTGTGAGCCCGTGGCAGCGCAGCCCGGCGATGAAGGTCTGCGTGTCCCAACGCCCGAAGGGAGCGTCAGCCTGCAGGCGGTCGCCACAGAGGCTTCGCCCGCGTAGTCGCGTCATCTTTGTGGTGACCGCCGTCTCGTCGATGAACACCAGGCGGCCAGGCTGAAGCCGCATCAGGGGCTGGCGCGTGTCGATCCATACCCGCCGTCGTTCACGAACGTCGGCGCGCTCGCGCTCCGACGCCATGAGCTGTTTTTTTATATGTGAAGCCGGCGTTGCAGAGCACCCGCGACAGAGAAGCCGGGTTCACCTTCACCCCGCGAGCGGCCAGCAGTTCGGCAGCCAGTTCGGGCATGGTGATGTCGGGCTGAGCCTTCACACGTCCGGTCAGGAACTCCATCTGCGCGGCCAGTTTGCCGCTCCCTTTGGGGCGGCCCTGCACGGCCGGCTCTATCGATCCATGCTCCCGGCGGCGTGCCTCGAGCTTTACCGCAAAGCTCGGACTGACCCCAAAATGCTGCGCTGCCTCGCGCCGCGAATGACCCGCATCGACAAACCTGACGACCCGCTTCCTGAGGTCAGAGGAGTAGCTCTTGCCCATGATCCACCTCCATCCTCGGTGAATCAGACTTCGCGACCTTCGGGAATCCCCTTTCGATTCCTATTTCAGGTACGCCGCTCTAGCCGTGCTCGGAGCCCTGTTCGCAGGCAGGCCGCGCCGGCAATTCTATTCGGATGTCTTCCACTTCAGCGACGCTCCGGAGGCGGCTCATCAGGTTGCAGCCGGCTATATATGCCTCGCGGGCGCGCTTGCCTGGACGCTGGGTGGGATCACTGTGTTGTGGCTCAATCCGTTGACCTATGCCGTGATCGCGCTTGCCGCGTTCAATGCCGCAGTCTGCATCATCGGGTTTCTGCACTTGCGCTGGAAGCGTGATCCGCGTGTGGCGCTCGACTGGCTGCTGGGCGCGAGCCTGGTTTCGGCAATTCTGATTGCCTACGTCAATTCAGGCATTATCGCGCCGGTCGTGTTTTCACTGCCGGTCATCGCCGGAATCGCCGCACTCTTCCAGAGGCCGAAATCGCGCGTCCTCAGCGCGGCACTGGGCGTGTTGGCGATTGGGACATCCGTACTGGCTGCGCTTGGCGTGATCGGCGAGCCGACAACTTATTCCCATGAGAGCTATGTCATCCGGGTGTTCATCGTCCTGATTGCCGTCACGCTGGGTCTTGGCGCCATTGCATGGCTGTCAGGCGTGTCGCGGGACTACCTCCTCGACCAGACCACGCTCGCCAACAACGCCATCGTCGACAGCGCCGCACGCGCCGGTGTCGCGCTGGAGGCGGCGCGCGTCGGGCTCTGGGATGTACCCGAGGTTGACGTGCCGCGCTTCGATGTTTCGGAAAGCTTCCAGGCCGTGACCGGCTATTCGGGCGCCGAGTTCAGCGCGATCCTCGTCGACGTCCACAGATTCATCCACACGGACGACGTCCAGACCTTGAGGGACGCCTTCGCGACCGGGCGCACGCGCGGCACCCGCATCCGCGTGGATTTCCGGCTCCTGACGAAGTCCCGCGGCTATCGCTGGTTCTCCGCGCGCGCGCGTGACAGCGAGAATCCCGACGGCACGATGCGCATCTCAGGTTCGCTCCAGGACATCAACTTCATAAAGGTCGCCGAAGAAGCCCTCCGCACCGGGCGCGACCAGGCAAGAGCCGCCAACAAGGCGAAGTCGGATTTCATCGCCGTGATGGGCCATGAAGTGCGCACGCCCCTCAACGCCATCCTCGGGTCGGTCGAACTGCTGAAGCGCGGGCTCGATGAGCGCGAAAGCCAGGAGATGCTCAGCCTGATCGACGAGGCGGGGCGCGGCCTGCTCGCCATCGTCAACGACCTGCTGGACGTTTCACGGATCGACGCAGGCAAGCTTGAAATCACGACGTCGCCGACCGACATCGTGGCCCTCGTGCGGCGCACGCTGGACTTCTGGGGACCGCAGGCCTCCGACAAGGGCGTCGCGCTCAGCATCGACGTCAGCGGCGCAGACGATGCGCCCCTCATGGTCGATGCCGGCCGGGTCCGGCAGATTGTCGGCAATCTCATCTCGAACGCCATCAAGTTCACCGACGAAGGCGCGATCAGGTTGATGGTCTCGACGAAGGACACGGCGGATGGACGCATCGGCGTCACCGTCAGCGTGATCGATACGGGCACCGGCGTGCCTGAAGATGCCGCTGAGAGTATCTTCACCGCGTTCGAACAGGCGCCCGGCTCGGCCAGCCTCGGGGGCGCCGGGCTTGGCCTTTTCATCTCGCGGCGCCTTGCGCGCATGATGGGCGGCGATCTCACGCTCGAGCCGTCACAGGGCGGTGGCGCGCATTTCCGGCTCGCGCTGACACTCGATCGCGCAGGCGGGCTGCCGGCTGAGGCCAGGCTTGCCGACTCAACGGCCGCAGCATGGGACGGGCTGCATGTCCTCTGCGTCGACGACAACGACAAGAACCGCCGCATCGCGGAGCTGCTTCTCGGCCAGCTGGGCTTTGCCGTCACGCTTGCAGCATCCGGCGCCGAGGCGCTCGATGTATGTGCGATCCAGCGCTTCGACCTCGTCCTGATGGACATCGTGATGCCCGGCCTCGATGGGATGCAGACACTGAGCGCCATTCGCAGCGACGCAGATGGCCTGAACCGGACAACGCCGGGCCTCGCACTTACAGCCAAGCTTTCGCGCGAAGACCTCGACGCCTATCGCGGCGCGGGGTTCGAAGGCGTCTCGGGCAAGCCTGTCGACGTCGCCGCTCTCTCGCGCGAGATCTCCCGCGTTCTCGCCACTCGCCAGTCGGCCGTCAAGGAATGAGGCAGGCGATCAGGCGCGGTCCGCGCGTGTTCACCGCGCGCTGAAGCGCATCGTTGAACTGGGCGCAGGTCGCAACGGCCTCGGCGCCCACGCCCATGCTCTCGCTCAGCTTGACCCAGTCGATCTCCGGATTGCCAAGACTCAGCATGCTGTTGGCAGCCGGCCCCGGATTGCCGGCGCCTGTGCGCGCGAGTTCGATCTTGAGAATGCGATAGGCGTTGTTGACGAACACGATGGTCAGAACGTCGAGCTTCTCGCGCGCCATCGTCCACAGTGACTGCACGGTGTACATGCCTGCCCCGTCACCCGCGAGGCAGACGGTCTTCAGGTCTGGCCGCGCAATGGCTGCGCCCACGGCCACCGGCATGCCCTGCCCGATCGCACCCCCGGTGTGACCGAGCCATTCATGGCGCGCGCCAGCCGCCATCGCCTGATAGATCGGCAGGCTCGACGTGACGCCGTCATCCGAAATCAGCGCATCCTCTGGCAGGTAGTGCGCGAGCGACAGACCGATCGTGTGCGGATTGAACTTGTCTCCCGACCCTGGCGCCGGGCGCGCCCAGTTCTGCGCGCGCGGCGCCACCGGCGCATCGAGCCAGTCGGCCAGCCGCGCGACGGCGTTCTGGCTGTCTGTCTCGGGCCCGCCCAGGCTGATCGTCCGCGCCCCCTCCGGCGTGAACGCCCCCGGCGTGTTGGGATAGGCAAAGAACGCAACCGGCGGTTTCGTACCTGCGATCAAGAGCAGGTCCACATCCGCCAGCGTCTCCACCGCCATCTCAGCGAAGTAAGGCAGCCGCGCTGCATCGTAGAGCCCGCCGCCGCGAACATGGCGCGCCATGAACGTGTCGGTGATGACGCGAACGCCCTGCGCCTCGATCCGCCGCAGCGTCTCGGCCCCGCCGGCATGCAGCACCGTTCCATTTACCAGCATTGCCGGCCGCTTCGCCTTGGTGATTGCGCGCCCAGCCTTCTCGATCACCTCATCGTCCGCCGCCTTCAGCCCGGCGCGCGCGCCGCCGGATGCCCGACTCGCCCCACCTGTCCACGCCACATCCGCAGGCATGATCAGCGACACCGGACCCGGTGGCGGACCGTAGCTGGCTTCAAACGCCTCGACCGCCAGCGCGCCAGCATCCTCGACGAGGTCCACCGACTTCAGCCAGCGCGAGTTGGGCGCGGCGAGCGCAGCAATGTCCGACGCCAGCGGCGCATCATACTGGCGGTGCGTCACGGCATGATCGCCGATCAGGTTGATCATCGGCACGAACGCACGCCGGCCATTGTGGATGTTCGCCCCGCCATTGAGATAGCCCGGCCCGAGATGCAGAAGCGTCAGCGCCGGCACGCCCGCCATCCGCGCATAGCCATCCGCCGCCCCCGTCGCCACGCCCTCAAACAGGCACAGCACGCTCCTGATCCGCGGCTCGCGATCCAGCGCCGTCACGAGATGCATCTCGCTGGTGCCGGGGTTGGCGAAGCACGCGGCGACACCGCAATCCGCCAGCGATCCGATAATCGCTTCGGCGCCCGTCACCGTGCGTTGAAGGTCCGTCATGTCCGCCTCCCATCATGCGCGGGGACCCTATCGGCAGCCGGCGTCATGGCAAGTCCGCCACAGACTTAGGCGGTCGGCCTTGCCTCACCCTCGGGGAACAGATTTGCACCACAGCGCTTGCAGTGGGCGGCGTCGCGTTCATGCATCGCAAGCGTGCAGGCGGGGCAGTCGTGACGGATCTTGTCGCCGATGGCGATGGCGCGGATCAGCTGCAGGAACAGAGATACGCCCAGCACCATCATGATGACGGACAGCCATCGCCCCGTCGTACCCTGCATGGTGATGTCGCCAAAACCGGTCGTCGTCAGGGTCGTCACGGTGAAGTAGAGCGCGTCGAGATAATTCTGAATCTTGTCGTTCTGCCCGTGCTGGTCGACATAAACGAACGCCGTCACAATGAAGACGAAGACGATCAGGTTGACGACCTTCGACACGACGAACGAGTTGTAGTTCAGCCATTTCGACACGACATTCTGCCTGTCGATGAACTCAAACGCGCGCACCAGGCGGACAACGCGGAACACACGCAGGAAGACCAGGTTCTGCGCGACGAAGGGAATCAGCAGCGTGGCTGCGACGATGAGATCGGCAAGGTTGGTGATACGCAGGAAGAACCGCGTCTTGTAGCGCTCGATGTAAAAACGCGCCGCAAGGTCGAGTGTGATTATGGCTGCGATGAACACATCGATCACGACCCATACGCCGTCGGTCAGCCGGTCTTCGCCGCGCCAGGAAATCGACGGGTGAAAGAGGAACAGGACGATCGAGACAAGGTCGAAGGCAAGCATCGACCATCGGAATACGTTCGGCCAGCGGCCATGCCCGGAATAGAGCCAGAACAGCGCCCGGTTAAGTCCCCTGCGATGCTCGTGCATCAGGCGTGCGCCAGCGTCTCGACGAAACGCACCGCCTCGCCACGCCCCGGCGCGACGATCACGCCATCGCACATCACCATCGTCCCGCGCACGAATGTCGCCATCGGCCAGGCCTTCGCCTCCATGCCGTCGAACGGCGTCCAGCCACAGCGCGAGGCCGACCATTCATGCGTGATGGTCTTGCGCGCCTTCATGTCGACGATTGTGAAGTCGGCGTCATAGCCTTGGGCGATACGGCCCTTGTTCGCAATTCCGAACACGCGTTGCGGTCCCGCACTGGTCAGCTCGATGAAGCGCTCAAGGCTCATCTTGCCGTCAGCCACATGCGTCAGCATCACCGGCACAATGGTCTGCACGCCCGGCATGCCCGAGGGCGAGGCCGGATAGGGTCGCGACTTTTCTTCCTTCGTGTGCGGTGCGTGGTCCGATCCGATCAGGTCGGGAATGCCCTGATTCAGAGCCTTCCACAGCGCCGCGCGCTGGGCCGAGTCCCGCACCGGCGGGTTCATCTGCGCATAGCCCTTGAGACGAATATAGTCGTCCGGACCAACAAGAGTCAGGTGCTGCGGCGTCACTTCAACCGTCGCGATGTCCTTGTTGGCTGCGAGCAACTCCATCTCTTCGCCAGTCGTCACATGCAGGACGTGGATCCGCTTGCCCGTCTTGCGCGCAAGGCGCAGCAGGCGCCGTGTCGACGAGATCGCGGCCTCCGCGTCGCGCACTTCATAGTGCGAGGTCCAGTCGCCCTGCCGCGCCAGCTTGCGGCGGTCGGCGAGCCTGTACTCATCCTCGGAATGGAAGGCCGCACGGCGTGTGATCGCGTTCAGCACACGCTCCACGCCCTCATCATCCTCGACCAGCAGCTGCCCCGTGCTTGCGCCCATGAACACCTTCACGCCGCACACGCCGGCCATCATCTCCATCTCGTGGAGTACGTCCGTGTTGTCGTGCGTCGCGCCGGCATAGAAGGCGTGGTCGGTGTGCATTCGGCCTTTCGCGCGGGCGAGCTTGTCGAGCATCATCTCCGGCGACGTCGTGGACGGATCGGTGTTCGGCATCTCAAAGACCGCCGTGACGCCGCCAAGCGCTGCAGAACGGGAGCCGGTCTCGAGGTCTTCCTTCCACTCCAGCCCAGGCTCACGGAAATGGACCTGCGTGTCGATGACGCCGGGCAGCACGTGGAGGCCATGCGCCTCGAAAACGTCGCCCGCCTGGGTCGCTTCGAATGACCCGATCCCGACCACCCGGCCGCCGCTCACCGCAATGTCGGTTACGCCTATCCCGCCCGGTGTTGCGACCGTGCCGCCCTTGATGATCAGGTCGAATGTCTCGGCCATCGCCAGCTCCGCAAAGTCTGGCGCTGTATGGACCCGGAGCAGCGATTGGCCAAGCCTCGGCCCAAGCCGGTCACCGGTAGCCCTGAATCAGAAGGGCGGCTGAAAAGCCGCCCCTCCTCCACCACCCCGCGCCTTTGCCGGCGTCTTTCGGACACGTCAGACATGGGAGAAGGGCCAGTGACCCTTCCCTCCGCATCAGGTGTCCAATTCGTCGTGATACATGTCGCCCATCAGGGCCCCGTCGCCCGAACTCAGGACCTTCAGAATCCAGGCCAATACGGCGACCGCAATGACCGCCCAGTGCAGCGCAGGATTCTGCGCCGCTTCCACCATCAACTCCCACATGTCTCGTTGTTCTCCCGCGACTTCCGATGAACTTAGAGCAAGCGAATTAACGAAGCCTCTCGCAAAGCTTTCGCTCTGGTAAGCACGGCGCTTTTCGAGAAGTTTTTTGGAGCCATTCGGCCCGCGGGTCGCACGTCGCGACGCATTCTGCACATAATCCAACGTGGTTCCGATTCCGTAGTTCCGCTTGCCGCCGGAACAAATTCGATGGCACGACATCGCCATGACGACAGGCTCGCGCAGCAACCCTCGCAACGGCAAGGAGCCGCCCGCTCCACGCGCATGGCAGCGCATGCTGTCCGGCCGCCGGCTGGACCTGCTCGACCCCTCGCCGCTGGACATCGAGATCGAGGATATCGCCCACGGACTCGCGCGCGTCGCCCGCTGGAACGGCCAGACGAAAGGCGACCACGCCTTCTCTGTCGCGCAACACTCTGTTCTGGTGGAATCGCTGGTCCAGCAGATGTGGCCGGATGCCGGCCCGGACCAACTGCTCGGCGCGCTGCTGCACGATGCGCCAGAGTATGTGATCGGCGACATGATCTCGCCCTTCAAGAATGCGCTCGGCGTCGACTACCGCCAGTTCGAGGCCCGGCTTGAATCCGCCATCCGCCTGCGGTTCGGCCTGCCAGCGAAGATTTCCGCAGACCTGAAAGCCCGCATCAAGCAGGCCGACCAGTCAGCCGCCTTTTATGAGGCCACCCGCCTCGCCGGCTTCGACATCGACGAAGCGCTGGATTTCTTCGGCGCCCCGCCCCCGGGTCCTGCGCCAGAGATGACGCCAATGTCCCCGATCGATGCGCAGGCTCTGTTCCTGAGGCGGTTCGCGGCGCTGCAGGGGGAGATGGAAGGCCAGTAGAAACGTCCTCAATTCGGCGGTGGTGCACATTGCGGCTGAACCGATTTCCGTTTGTCGCCGACCCGCCCTAAGCTCCGCTCATGACAATCTGGATCTGCTCCCTCGCCGCCGCGCCCAAGCTGGCCCAAAAACTGCGCCCGTCGCGCATCGTCAGCCTTTTGAGCCCGTACGACACATTCCCGGTATTCGACGGGCTCGCCCCGGACCTGCACTTGCAGGTGCCGATCCACGATATCACGGCAGACATTGGCGAATGGCGCGCCCCCGCAGTGTCAGACGCCGAGCGCGTAATCCGCTTCGTGGAAGGCTGGGATCGCGCCGACCCCATGCTGATCCACTGCTGGGCCGGCATCTCACGCTCAACCGCCAGCGCCTTCATCACGGCGTGCGTCCACAATCCGAACGCGGATGAAGAAGAGATCGCGCTCGCGATCCGTTCTGCATCGCCAACCGCCTCGCCGAACCCGAGGCTGGTCGGCTACGCCGACGCCCTGCTCGGCCGTGGTGGCCGGATGTCGAAGGCCGTGGAGGCCATCGGCCGCGGCGCCGTTTCCGACGAGGCGCAAACCTTCTCGATTCCGTCCATCTTCGGCGGACCGCGATGACCACGCCGATTGCCGTTGGCCTGTCAGCCGTGATCGTGGCTGCCGACGGCAAGGCGCCCTACGCCCTCACCACCCGCCACGCCGATGGCGCCGCCGGGCTGCCGCACGGCCGCTTCGACCCGAAAGGCCACCGCACATTCGAACTCGGCCTGCGCGACTGGGTGCGCGCACAGACCGGCTTCGAGCCCGGCTATGTCGAACAGCTCTACACATTCGGCGACCTCGGCCGCGAACTGCCGCAGGCCGATCTAGGCGACGCTCCCTCGGGCGCGCGCCTGATCTCCGTCGGCTATCTCGGCCTGACGCCGGAGCGTACGGACATCTCCGCTTTCGACGCCGTCTGGCGCGACTGGTACCGCCTCTTTCCGTGGGAAGATCACCGCGCCGGTCGACCCGCACTGATCGACCAGGCGCTCGCCCCCGCCCTGCTCGCCTGGTCCGACGCGAGCGGCAAGCAGGCATCAACGCAACTCGCCCGCGTGCAACTGGCCTTCGGTCTCGACGGCCAGCCCTGGATCGAGGAACGCACGCTTGAACGCTACGAACTTCTATACGAAGCAGGCCTCGCGCCCGAAGCCACGCGCGATAGCGGCCGCAAGCCGCCCACGCTTCCGGTGTCCGCACTTGGCGAGCCGATGATCTCCGACCACCGCCGCATCCTCGCCACAGCGATCGGCCGGCTGCGCGGCAAGCTGAAATACCGCCCAGTCGTCTTCGAACTGATGCGCGACAGTTTCACGCTGCTCGAATTGCAGAAGGTCGTGGAATCGATCCTCGGCCTCAGCCTGCACAAACAGAACTTCCGCCGCTCCCTCGATCGGTCCGGCCTCGTCGTCGGTCTCGGCCAGACCACGCAGGCCACCGGCGGCCGCCCCGCCGAGCTTTTCCGCTTCCGTCGCGAAGCCCACCGGCAAGGCCATCTGTCGGGTGTTCAGACTCCGCGCAGCTGACCGATGGCGGCGCAACGAATCTGCTCGACGAAATGACGGTTTTATGAGAACCTACTTATACTCAAGTTGAGTTTAAGTGAGCTATCAGATCGGATGAGCGGCTTTCAATTGAAAGCCATTTTTTCAGGCCCACTTTATGCTCAAGTTGAGCACAAGTTGGAGGGACCTCTATGGCCCGTGTCATCGAATTCGGCCCCGGATGCGATATCCCCGCCGCCCGCCGCCGCCCCTCCGCCGCCGAACAGCGCGGCCTCGCCTACAACGCCGAGGTCAAAGCCGCGACGGACCACCTCTATGAGGAGGTTAAGGACTTCATCACGCCGATGGAGTGGCCCGCGGTTGCACCGCTGGTGCACCACATCAACGTTCTCAAGAAGGCGAAGAACGCGGTCATTCTCGCGCACAACTACATGACGCCCGACGTGTTCAGGCTGGTCGGCGATTTCCGGGGCGACTCGCTGCAGCTCGCCCGCGAAGCCGCTCGCACGGACGCCAAGGTCATCGTCCAGGCCGGCGTGCATTTCATGGCCGAAACCTCGAAAATCCTGAGCCCCGACAAGACGGTGCTGATCCCGGACACCCGCGCCGGCTGCTCGCTCGCGGCCTCGATCACCGGCGCCGACGTGCGCCTGATCCGCCAGCGCTACCCGCATCTGCCGATCGTCACCTATGTGAACACAACGGCCGATGTGAAGGCCGAATGCGACATCACCTGCACCTCGTCCAACGCCACGCAGGTCGTCGAGCATGTCGCGAAGGAGTGGGGTGTCGACACCGTGATCATGGTGCCGGACGAATTCCTTGCGCGAAACGTGGCTGCGAACACCGACATAAGGATCATCGCCTGGGAGGGTCATTGCGAGGTCCACGAGAAGTTTTCGGGCGAGGATGTCCGGCAAATCCGTGAGGCGCATCCGGGCGCGATTGTGCTGGCGCACCCGGAATGTCCACCGGATGTCCTTGAAGAAGCCGACTTTGCGGGGTCAACATCGGCCCTGTCGAGCCATGTGAAGGAATCGGGCGCCCGGAAGGTCGTTCTCCTCACCGAGTGTTCGATGAGCGATAATGTCGCCGCGGACAATCCCGGCGTGGAGTTCGTGAAACCATGCAACCTCTGCCCGCACATGAAGCGCATCTCGCTGGAGAACATCTACGACGCGCTGGTATCGATGAAGCACGAGGTCACGGTGCCGGAGGACATCCGCATCCGGGCCAAGGCGGCGATCGAGGCGATGCTGGCGCTGGGTCCGCCCGCGAGAGCACCAAAGTTCAAGGTCGGGGACGGCGTTCGGGTTCCGGTCGAGATGATATGAAACCTCGCGGCGTCATGCGCAGACTGGCGGCCATTCTCGGCTGCTCGATCGCCCTCTCGGCGGCGATGCCAGCGTTCGCCGACGACGTTGCCGGCGACTGGCTGTTCGACACATCCAAGTTTGCTGACGATTGCCAGATCTCCGGCCGCATCACCTTCACCCAGACATCGGTGAAGAACACGTACAACTGCGTGTTCGAAAGCGAACAGATCTGCGGCAAGCTGAACTTCGATCTCTACATCCGCGTCCAGCAGAACTGCACGGCGCAGCGCATCGGCAAGCAAGTCGCCATCAAGTCGAGCGTGGGCAAGATTCTCGAAGTGCGGCCGGCTGGCCAGTCAACGTCGTACCTCGCGGACAACTTCATCGTTCAGCTTTCCAGCAACAAGCAGGAAATGAACGGCTCGCACTACGACGAACAGCGCCAGCTCAAGGCGCGCTTCTGGCGCGACGTCGAGCTGATCGGATGAGAACCAGGGCGGGCATTGGATGAAACACAGATCATCGCGGCGGCTGATCGCCAGCCTCGCCCTTGCCTGTCTCGTCCTGCAATCGGCATCGGCTGATCCGACGCCTGCCTCGCCGGTCGGAGAATGGTCGTTCATCACGGGGAAGATGGGAAACAACTGCGTCCTGTCAGGCCAGATGTCTGTCACGCGCAAGCCCGACAAGACACTGATCTGTCGTTTCACCACGGACTGGTCATGCGAGACGGGCTTCATGAAGTCCGTTCAGACGACACAGACATGCACCGCCAAGCAGGCTGGCCAGGACATCGTTGTCACCAGCAAGATCGAGAAGATCACCAAGTCAGATCCTGCTGACCTGCTCGGCTACATGCGCGCCAACTACGCCCCCGACCATTTCAAGGTGAAGATCAACACGCGCGGCGACGAAATGCGCGGTCTGTTCCATTCCTACGGCCAGGCCGAAGTGGTCTTCCGCAGGCATCACGACCTGATCGGCTAGGCAGTGGCGAACCGCGACATCCTCATTGTCGGCGCCGGGCTCGCCGGCCTGTTCCTCGCGCTCAAGCTGGCGCCGCGGCGCTGCACCGTCATCGCGCTGGCCCCGCTCGGGCAGGCCGCTGCCTCCGCATGGGCGCAGGGCGGCCTCGCGGCGGCGCTGTCGCCAGAAGACGAGCCATCGCTGCATGCCTTCGATACCGTCGCCGCAGGCGCCGGCATTGTCGACCCGGTCGTCGCCCGCCTGATCTCTGAGGACGGACCGCACCGCGTTCGCGACCTGCTCGAACTCGGCGTGCCGTTCGATCGCACAGCCGAGGGCGATCTCGCCCTGTCGCTGGAAGCTGCTCATTCGCGCGCCCGTGTCGCGCGCGTATCCGGAGACCTTGCCGGCAAGGCGATCATGGAGGCGCTCAGCTATGCCGTCTCCGCCTCCGCCCATATCGAGGTGATCGAACGCGTGAAGGCGCTTGCGCTGCTGCAGGATGGCAATGGCCGCATCGCCGGCGTGCTGGCGCAGGATCCAGATGGAGCCCGCGTCGAACTACGCGCGCGTGAAACCGTCTTGTGCGCAGGCGGGTCCGGCGGCCTCTTCGCCATCACCACCAATCCGCGCTCGTCACAGGGCGACGCTGTCGCAATGGCCTACACAGCAGGCGCGCTCATCGCCGATCCGGAATTCGTCCAGTTCCACCCAACCGCAATCGACATTGGCCGTGATCCCGCCCCGCTCGCGACCGAAGCGCTGCGCGGCGATGGCGCGACCCTGATTGATCGCGATGGCCGCGCGTTCATGACAAGCTACCACCCGCTCGGTGATCTTGCCCCGCGCGATGAAGTGGCGCGCGCAATTCATTCCGAACGGCAGGCAGGGCGCGGTGCATTCCTGGATTGCCGCACCGCAGTCGGCGCGCACTTCCCGGATCACTTCCCCACCGTGTTCGCCACCTGCCAGTCGGCCAACATCGACCCGCGCACCATGCCGATCCCCGTCGCGCCCGCGATGCATTACCACATGGGCGGCGTCGTCACGGATCTTTGGGCGCGCACATCGCTCGAAGGTCTCTCTGCCTGTGGCGAGTCAGCGGCGACCGGCGCGCATGGAGCCAACCGCCTCGCCTCCAACTCGCTGCTCGAAGCCGTGGTGTTCGCAGAGCGCGCCGCGCGACGCCTGAAAGGCGCAACGCTGGCCGAACCCGGGACAGCTGGCGCCAGCGCGCCGCCGGAACTGAACGAACTCTCCCTCGTCGAATTGCGCAAGCGCATGCATGGCCAGGTGGGCGTCGTGCGCGACGCCGCGGGTCTCGGCGCAACGCTCGACTGGCTGACAGCCGCGCATGCAAATGTCGGCCCCGCCCGTGCAATCGTCGCCGCCCGCCTCATCACAGCCGGCGCTCTGGCGCGACAGGAGAGCCGCGGCGGCCACTACCGCAGCGACTTCCCCGAAACCGCCGCGCCTCACCGCACCTTCATCCGTCGCGGCGAAGACGGCCTGCCCCTGATCCACCACGCCGCAACCGCGGACGGAGACGCCACGTGAGCGACAGACTGCCCATCCCGTACCTGCCCGACGTGGTGATCGAGCCGCTGGTCCGCCTCGCCCTCGCCGAAGACTTCGGCCGCGGCGGCGATATAACCACTGATGCGGTCATCCCCGCCGACACCCGCATGCGCGCTGTCATCGACGCACGCGAACCCGGCGTCGCCGCCGGCTACGATGCCGCACGGCTCGCCCTGCGCCTTGTGGATCCTTCCGCGACGTGGACGACGCTCACCGAAGAAGGGGTCGCGTTCGCCAAGGGCGCCGACCTCATCCGCATCGAAGGCTCCGCGCGGTCGATCCTGATGGCCGAGCGCGTCATGCTCAACTTCATCGGCCCGCTCTCGGGCGTCGCCACCCTGACATCGAAATTCGTCGCAGAAGCGGTTGGCACGAACGCGAAGATCACCTGCACGCGCAAGACGACGCCGGGCTTCCGCGCGCTCGAGAAACGCGCGGTTCGTCTTGGCGGCGGCGTCAATCATCGCCTCGGCCTGGACGACGCCATCCTGATCAAGGACAATCACATCGCAGCAGCAGGCGGCGTCGGCCCAGCGCTCAAGCGCGCGCGCGCAGCCGTCGGCCATCTGCGCGCCATCGAGATCGAGGTCGATCGCCTCGACCAGATCCACGAGGCCCTGCCCTTCAAGCCGGACGCCATCCTGCTCGACAACATGGCCACTGACCTGCTGAGGGAGGCTGTCGCGCTCATCGCCGGCCGCGCCAAGACCGAAGCTTCGGGCGGCGTACGGCTCGACACAGTGAAGGCCATCGCCGCGACAGGCGTCGACTTCATCTCCGCAGGCGCGCTGACGCACTCTGCCGTGAACCTTGATGTCGGTCTGGACTACGAGAGCTAGAGAGGCTGCCGGTCGGTGTCGTCAGCCGCGACGGGAACGAGCGCCACATGATCCGGCTCAGCCGAAATCGTGATCAGCGACTGCATCGCGTCCGATGACACATCGTCCAACCCGGCCTCGATCGTCGCGTCCTCGTCGAGCACGATGATCGAGCTCTCGCCATGGCGGCTTGCGTCCAGCGCAATGCGGGCATTGCGCCATTCCGTCGACGTCTTCGGGAACCGGTAGAAGATGTGCGTGCCAATTGTGGCCGTCTCGACCAGGCCGGGGGCCCAGTATGGGTTCACATAGTCGGTGTGATAGTGGGTCGCCTTGTTGGTGACCGGCTTGTTCAGCCCCAGCATGACATGCAGCGCGACGCTCTTCGCGCGATCCCACGAAACGCCCGACGGCTTGGTGCGCACCGATCCATCGCAGGTGAAGGTGAACTGGCAGCCCGTATCGCGATACTGGCCCTGATAGACCACTTCGCAGATCGATTTCGGGAAACGCGGGTCACGCACGCGGTTCATGACAACTTCGGCCACCGCGAGCTGCCCCGCCGTGTCTTCCGAGCGCGCCTCGTAGTAGACAGCGCGCGAGAGGCAATCGAGCTGGCGATCAGCGCCGGTGAACGAGCCAAGATCATCGAGCGTGAATGACAGCAGGCCTTCCAGCGCCAGGTTGTCCCGCGCGCGGAGGGTCATTCCGCCGATCAGGTCGGCGTCAGCTGTCTCGCCCGTGTCATCGATCAAGCCCGTGGGTTCGGCGCCGTAGGAAGCCGGGATCATCAGGGCGGATGCGTCCGCCTTGTTGTTGAACATGCCGGGGCGCAACGTCGGTCCAAACGTGTCAGCCGCGATCGACTCCGCGAGCACGGCTGCTTCATTCAGATAGAGTTCCTGGGACTTCTGGACGTCGAAGCGCTGGGCAACGAGCGGACCGCCGAGCGCGAACGCGGCGGCGCAGGCGCCAACCGTGAGGGTGCGCTGACGCGTCTGGCGTTTGTCGGCAACCGACATGCTAACCCACCACCTTGAGACGGCTGTGATCGCCGCCTTCAGATGAGCAAGCATAGGCCCGAGAGCTTTCGGGAGCTTTAACACCCCAGCCATCCCTTTACCTTCGTTAACCGACAATCCGGTCCGGACGCCCGCGCGCGTCCAAAATCGACACTCCAACCAACACCCGTCGCGTATTCGTTTCTGTAGCTTTGCGACCCAGCCGCCCTATCCGGGCCTTTGATACGGGGCAACCCCGCCGTTCAGACCACCCAGGCATGGCAAGGTATGCGCCACGCGAAATCCGCCAGCCGCCGCACAACTGCGGGGCGAGCGGTTAACCATCTCCGTTTACGAATTGCCTCTTCTTTCAAGCCTGTTCGACCAGGCCGAAAGTCGAGATAGGGCTCGGCGGTGTTTGGGCAACACAGCCCCGGATTCCCGTTAACGCTGTTTTGACTCAGATTAACACGCGGACGCTACGGAAACCGACTCTTGTGGATATGTCGATCTGGGGCGGCTTCGGACCCGCCAGGGCGGGAAAGAGCTCAATGACCCATCCACTAGGCGAGGCTGCGCGCCTGCGTCCGCACGCTGTCCCATGCGCCCGTGATGGCCAGCGTGATGCCGGGACGCTGCATGTTCACAAAGAGGGTTCGACCGTCCGGTGAGAAGCACGCGCCGCAGAGCTCCGATTTTCCGCCGTCAGCGTTTCTGGCCAGCGTGTAGATCACGCCATCCGGCGTGATTGCGCGCACATAGTTGTCGCCGCCTCCGTCTTCGCAGACGATAAGGTCGCCGCGCGGGCTGGCGACAATGTTGTCGCACTTCTCGAAATCAGACTGTCCTCCGCTCTCGGCAAACAGCACGAGACTCGCAGGCGCCTCGTTCTCGCGCGACGTCCCTTCATGCCTGCTCGGGATGTAGCGGAAGATCTGCCCCATCTGTGCGGGGCCGCCGGAGGTGCAGGCGAAGTAGATCGCAGCGCCCTGCGGCTCCAGCGCGAAGGCGAGCCCCTCGCCACGCGCAAAGATCGCAGCGCCCGCTTTCCTTCCCCGCAAGCGCAGGTCTCCATCCGGCGCCTCGACGTCCGCCATGTCGATCCAGCGGACGGCATAATCGCGGTTGGGGGTGGTGCGCAGCGCGACATCGCCGCCCTGGTCAGCCGACCAGTTGCGCGTGTCCGCCCCGGCCTGCTCCACCAGCGCCAGAGCCTGCAACCTGCCGCCCTTCGCCAGCTCACCGCGCGCAGACGGCAGGAAGCGGTAGAAGAGCGAGTCAGCCGTATCCTCGGTGAGGTAGACAATACCGGTCGCCGGATCGACTGCGGCAGCCTCATGCGAGAACCGCCCCATCGCGGTCAGCGGTACAGGCGCAGTAGGCGTCGTAAGCGCGGCCGGCACTTCAAAGACAAAGCCGTGGCGTTTGCTGGCCTCAGGGCCTGCGACCATCTGCGTTTCCTCGCACGACAGCCAAGACCCCCACGGCGTCGGCCCGCCAGCGCAATTCACCGCCGTACCGGCCAGCGACAGATGCGTCCGCTCCACGCGCATTGATGCGAGGTTCACGACGGCCGTTGTCGTGCCGCCGGCGAATGGCCTGCCCGACGGCGAGAGATCGTAGACATGATGACGACTGATGCGCGACGCGCGCGCATAGTCCGCGCCGAAGGCCGATACCGGAGACACCGCGCCAAGCTCGTGATTCCGCACCAGGATACAGCGCGACGGATCGCCTTCGACCGGGAACGCCGCCATGCCGTCATGATTGCCCGGCTCAAGCAGGCCATCGGCCATCTCGTCGCCCGCACGCGACAGCACCGTGTAGGAAAGCCCCGGCGCGAGATCGAGCAGCCCCTTGGGATCAGGCGTGAGCGCCAGCGCCGACACGCGCTGCCGTACCAACGGCCGCGCCTCTCCACCTGTCACGCACCCGCCGAGCAGCTGCAGAGCAGGCGCTGCGATGGCGACGCTGGCTGCGGAACGGATGAGACTGCGGCGGGACAGGTGCATGCATCATTCTCCTGGGCACGGTTTCTCATACCGCGTCCCGGCGACGCCTCGGCATGAAGATTTTGTGGCGCTTGCCTCTAGCGCTTGTTTGCCAGAGCCGCATGCGCCGCCGCGAGCCGCGCTACGGGTACGCGGTAGGGCGAGGCCGAAACGTAATCGAGCCCCACTTCCTCGAAGAAGAACACCGAAGCCGGATCGCCGCCATGCTCGCCGCAGACGCCGAGCTTGATCCGCGGCCGCGCCGCCCGTCCGCGCTCGCAGCCCATGCGCACCAGCTCGCCGACGCCATCGCGATCGATCGAGACGAACGGGTCTTTCTCGTAGATGCCCTTTTCCTCATAGACCTTGAGGAAGCGCGCAGCATCGTCACGCGAGATACCGAGCGTCGTTTGCGTCAGATCGTTGGTGCCAAAGGAGAAGAACTCCGCCTCCTCAGCGATCTCGCTGGCCCGTAGCGCCGCGCGCGGCAGCTCGATCATCGTGCCGACGAGATAATCCACCTGCGCCTTGCGCTCCTGGAAGACGCGCTCGGCTGTCTGCACCACAATGGCGCGCATCAGCTCCAGCTCGCGCCTGGTCGCGACAAGCGGGATCATGACTTCCGGCACAGGCGCGTTGCCCGTCTCCTTCGCCACATCCAGCGCCGCCTCGAAGATAGCGCGCGCTTGCATCTCGTAGATCTCCGGGAAGGTGACGCCCAGCCTGCAGCCGCGATGCCCAAGCATCGGGTTCGACTCGTGCAGCTCCTCCGCCCGCGCCTTCAGCACCCCAGCCGAAATGCCGGACTGCTTGGCGACTTCTGCAATGTCCTCGTCCTTGTGCGGCAGGAATTCGTGCAGCGGCGGATCAAGCAGGCGGATGGTCACCGGCAGCCCGGCCATGATGCGGAAGATCGCGGCGAAATCGGCGCGCTGCATCGGTAGCAGCTTGTCGAGCGCACGACGCCGTCCGCCTTCCTTCTCCGCGAGGATCATCTCGCGCACCACCGGAATGCGCTCCGCATCGAAGAACATGTGCTCCGTGCGGCAGAGGCCGATGCCCTCCGCGCCGAACTTGCGCGCCGTCTCTGCATCCAGCGGCGTCTCGGCATTCGCACGCACCTTCATGCGCCGCACCGAATCCGCCCAGCCCATCAGCACCCCGAAATCCCCGCCGAGCGCCGGTTCTACCATCTTCACCGAGCCCACCAGCACCTCGCCCTTGGCGCCGTCGACCGTGATGATGTCGCCCTTCTTCAGCGTGCGCGAGCCGACGCGAACAATCCCCTTCTCCGCGTCTATCTGCAGCGAGCCTGCACCGCACACGCACGGCCGCCCCATGCCGCGCGCCACCACGGCTGCATGCGAAGTCATGCCGCCACGCGCCGTCACGATGGCCTTGGCCGCGTGCATGCCCTGAATGTCTTCCGGCGACGTCTCGATACGCACCAGGATCACTGCCTTGCCCGTGCCCGCGAGCGCCACGGCCTCAGCTGGATCGAACACCACCTGACCCACGGCCGCGCCGGGGGACGCCGGCAGGCCCTTCACGAACAGGTCGCGCACCGCGTCCTTGGCGATCGTCGGGTGCAGCAGCTGGTCAAGCTGCGAGGGGTCAAGCCGCAGCACGGCTTCCCGCTCCGTGATCAGCCCCTCCTGGCACATGTCCACCGCAAGCTTCAGCGCCGCCTGCGCCGTGCGCTTCCCGCCGCGTGTCTGCAGCATGTAGAGCACGCCCTGCTCCACCGTGAACTCGATGTCCTGCATGTCGCGATAGTGGCGCTCCAGCCGGTCAGCCACGGCGATCAGCTGGCCATAGACTTCCGGCATCGCCTCTTCGAGCGACAGGTCTTCCGACCTGAGATCGGCCTTGCGCGAGTTGGAGATCGGCGCCGGCGTGCGGATGCCCGCCACCACGTCCTCGCCCTGCGCATTGACCAGATACTCGCCATAGAAGCGCTTCTCGCCGGTCGACGGATCGCGCGTGAACGCCACGCCCGTGGCCGAGCTCTCGCCCATATTGCCGAACACCATGGACTGCACGTTCACAGCCGTGCCCCAGCTCTCGGGGATATCGTTCAGGCGGCGATAGGTGATCGCGCGATCGTTCATCCAGCTCGCGAACACGGCGCCGATGGCGCCCCACAGCTGATCCTTCGGCTCCTGCGGGAAGGGCCGCCCGGCCTTCTTCTCCACGGCCTTCTTGTAGAGCGCGATCACCTCGATCCAGCTCTCGGCGCCGAGATCGGTGTCGAAGTTGAAGTCGCGGCTTTCCTTGTAGTCGTCGAGAATATGCTCGAACTCGTCGTGCGAGACGTTCAGCACCACGTTGGAGTACATCTGGATGAAGCGGCGATAGCTGTCATAGGCAAAGCGCCGGTCGCCCGAGAGCTTGGCAAGGCCCTCCGCCGTCTGGTCGTTGAGGCCGAGGTTCAGCACCGTATCCATCATGCCCGGCATCGACGCGCGCGAGCCCGAGCGCACCGACACCAGCAATGGATTGCGTACATCGCCAAACTTCTTGCCCGTCCGCCCCTCAAGCGCCTTCAGCGCATCGTTGACCTGGCCCTCGAGGTCCTCCGGGTACTTCCGCTTGTTCTTGTAGAAGACCGTGCAGACCTCGGTCGTGATGGTGAAGCCCGGCGGCACGGGCAGGCCCAGCTTCGACATCTCGGCAAGGTTGGCGCCCTTGCCGCCAAGCAGGTTCTTCATCGACGCATCGCCATCCGAGGCGCCGCCGCCGAAATCATAGACCCACTTGGTGGCGAGTTGGGACATGCTGGTCAGCCTTCAAGTTCTGTGGCGAAACCCTCGTCCTTCGAGACGAGCCCTGCGGGCTCTCCTCAGGATGAGGATTTCTCCTCTATGGTTGCGCCCTCAACGAGCGCCATTCTCTAGTAGCGCCTCATCCTGAGGAGCCGCGAAGCGGCGTCTCGAAGGACGAGGCGCATGCTCGCTAGCCTTCGATCTTGCTGAAATCCGCCACGCGCCCGAGCGCATCGCGGATCTGCGAAAGTATCCTCAACCGGTTCTCACGCACATCCGCGACATCCGCGTTCACTGTAACCTTGTCGAAATAGGCGTCCACCGGCCCGCGAAGCTTCGACAGCGCCCGCATGGCGCCCGCGAAATCCTCGCGCTCCAGTGCAGATGTAGCCTCCGGCGCCGCCTTGGCGAGCGCCGACACCAGCGCATCCACCTCCGGCGGATCGCCCGGCATGGAGATACCCTGCCCGGAGTAGGACTTTCCGTCCTTCTTCTCCTCGATGGCCAGGATGTTCGCCGCGCGCTTGTACCCCGCGAGCAGGTTCTTGCCGTCCTCGGTGGACAGGAACTCACCCAGCGCCTCAACACGCTTCACGATGAGAACAAGGTCATCCTCGCCCAGCGCAAACACCGCATCGATCAGATCATGCCGCGCGCCCTGTTCGCGCAGGTGCACTTTGAGGCGGTCGGCGAAGAACGACATCAGGCTAGCGTGGATGTCGGCCCACTTCTCGTGGATCCCAAGTGAGTGACCGTCCTCAGTGCCTAGGTTCTGCACTTCGAGGACTTGAAGCGCCCCATTCAGTGTGTCGATCAGACCAAGTCGCAGCTCGTTCTCCAGAACGATCCGCACGAATCCAAGAGCCGCTCTGCGCAGCGCAAACGGGTCCTTGGAGCCCGTAGGCTTTTCATCGATCGCCCAGAACCCGACCATTGTGTCGAGCTTGTCCGCCAGAGCCACGGCTGCTCCGACCGGTCCGCCCGGCACGGTGTCTCCCGGCCCCTTCGGTTTGTAGTGATCGCGTACAGCATCCGCGACTGCCTGCGGTTCGCCCTGCAGCGTCGCGTAGTACCGGCCCATCACGCCTTCGAGTTCCGCAAACTCGCCCACCATGTCGGAAACGAGATCGCACTTCGCCAGTTTCGCTGCCCGATCCGCCTGCGTCGGGTCAGCGCCAACCTTCGGCGCTACCCGCCTTGCTAGCTCCATAACGCGCTCGGCTTTAGCCTTCACCGTACCCAGCTTCTCGTGGAACACGATGTTGCCCAGCTTCTCGAAGCGCGACTCGAGCGAGATCTTCCGGTCATTGTCCCAGAAGAATCGCGCATCGTTCAGGCGCGCCGACAGCACGCGCGAATTCCCCTCGGCGATCTTCCTGCCGCCATCCGCCGCATCGAGGTTCGCCACCACGATGAATTTCGGCGCCAGTGCGCCATCCTTCTTCGCCGGATCGCGCACCGCGAAATACTTCTGGTGCGTACGCATCGACAGCTTGATCACTTCCGGCGGCAGGTCGAGGAACGACTTATCCATGTCGCCAATGATGACGACCGGATGCTCCGCCAGCCCGGCCACTTCCTCGAGCAGGCCGATATCCTCGACCAGCTCCAGGTTCTGCGCCGCGCACAGCTGCTTCGCGTCGGTGAGGATGATCTCTTTCCGCTCCTCGCGGTCGAGGATCACGCGACCCTTGTTCTTCAGCACGTCAGAGTAGTCATCGAACCGGCGCACCTTGAACGGCCCGCGCCCCATCACGCGATGGCCCTCGGTGATATTGTCGCTCTTGATGCCCTCGATCTCGAACGGCACCACCTCGCCATCGAACGTGCAGAGGATGCGGCTAATCGGGCGCACCCAGCGCAGGTCTCCAGTTCCCCAGCGCATCGACTTCGGCCAGTGGAAGCCGCGAATGATCTGCGGCACGAGCGCCGCGATCACATCCGCCGTCTGCCGGCCCGCCTTGCGAACATGCGCGACATAGACCCGCCCCTTCTTGGGCACGTCATGCACATGCGCCTGGGCAATGTCCGACAGCCCGGCCTTCTTGAGGAAGCCCTGGATCGCCGCGTCCGGCGCGCCCTCCTTCGGACCGATCACATCCTCGACCACGTCGGCGGATTTGACCGGCAGGCCTTCGACCACGGCGACCAGCCGCCGCGGCCCCGAAAAGCCCTTGATGCCCTCAGGCATCAGGCCAGCGGCGGTCAGCCCGTCCATCAGCGCTTTCACGAGGTCCGCCTCGGCCTTCGCCTGCATGCGGGCCGGGATTTCCTCTGACAGGATTTCAAGCAGGAGCTGGGGCATGCCGACTTTCACGTTCCGTTGGGTGGGGAGTGCAGCGGAATGGAGGGAAATTCAAGGGAGAAGACGGCAGCCCGGCCCCTGCCACGAGCAGTTGCGGCCGGAAGAATCCCGTCGTTATGTGCCCGCGCTTGAATCGAGGGGTTGCGCATGCGCCATGCTGTTTTTCTCACATTGGCGGCGCTTTTGCTGGCCGCTCCCTCCCACGCCCAGAAGCCGGGCAATTGGGGGTATCTCGAGACCGCAGACGGTGTGATCGGCTGGGGCGACATTGCAGTTGAAGGCCAGGTCGCGATGGCTCGGCGCTTCATCCTCACGAGGACACCAAGATCGACGCCGATGGGCGTGGTCCAGTGGATGTCTCACCCGTTCACCCTCGACTGCCAGACCGGAACATTCACGCAGAATGCCGGCGAATACCTCGCGCTGGATGGTACCTCCCTCGGCAAGTCCGTTGGACACCCCCTACAGACGATCTCGGATGGTTCGGCCGAAGCCATGCTCCGGGCCTCCATCTGCGAGGGACGCGCCGTTGAGGGCTCAAAGGTTGCAGCAAATCGCGAAGAGGCCATGGCAAACGCCCGCGCCCTTGTCGCCCCAACCGCCCAGTGAACACTGGGGGCGGCGGGCTATTCGGCCCGCTTCTCCGGAGCCGGCGTCTTGGACAGCAACGGCCTCAGCCACTCCGCCTGCGCCGCATCCATCTGCGGCAGCATCACCCGCGTCGTGTAGTGGCCGAACAGCTGGTCCCCGCCCATGAAGGCCCAGTCGACGATCTGGCTCTCCTGAAAGTCCATAATCGCGTGTTCCTTCAGATCGCCAAGAAAGCGCGGCTGCACCGACAGTTCACCGATGATCCTGTCCGGAGCGCGGGCCACATTCTCCACCCACGCCTCCTCGACGCCCGGCTGTCCGTCGCGGCGTGGAAAGGCAGCCTTCAGTGAGAAATCGTAGTCGCCCTCTTCCGGCTGCACGAACCGCTCCCAGAAGATGGACAGAGCGCCACGCGCGGCATCCTTCGCCGCTGCAAGCTCGCGCTGGTAGGCCGCCTCGGGATCTTCCACCTGTCCAGAACAGGCCGCAAGCGCCAGAGCAATCAGCGCAGCCGCTGGCCTCACGGCGTCGCGCCGGCCGTCGGATCGGTGACCTTGATCTCGAACAGCTTGGGCCAAAGCTTTCCTGTCACGTAGATCTTGTCGTTCGCCTTGTCCCACGCGATCCCGTTCAGCACATCGGTCTGCCGCCGCTCTTCGGGCGTGAGCAGGTTCCGCAGAAGCAGCACGCCCGTCACCTTGCCCGTCGCCGGATCGATGCGCACGATGCGATCCGTCTCGAACACATTGGCCCAGATCTCGCCCTTCACGAACTCCAGCTCATTCAACTTCGCAACCGGCTGGCCATTCATCGTCACGTCGATGCGGCCGGTCTCCTGCAATGTCGTGGGATCAAGCTTGCGGATCTGGTGCGTGCCGTCGCTCATGAAGATCTGCGTGTCATCACGCGTGAGGCCCCAGCCTTCGCCCTGATAGGTCCACTCGCCTTCCTTCGCGAGCGTCTCCTTGTCGAGAATGAAGCCCTTCTGGTGCCGCCAGGTCAGCGTGATGATGCGATCATCCCACACCACCATGCCCTCGCCGAAATACTGCGGGTCGATCTTGTGCTCCTGCTGCACCGCGCCGGTCTTGAGGTCGACCTTGCGCACCCAGGACGTGCCCTCCTGCCCTGTGCTCTCCCACAGCTGGCCATCCTCGATCAGCAGGCCTTGCGTGAACGCCTTGGGATCATGCGGATAGGTCGCCACCACCTCATAGGAAAAGGCAGGCGTCGTGGGCGCCGCCACAACGGGCGCGGGCGCAGGCCCGGATGCGGGCGAGCAAGCGGATGCGGCTAGGAATGCAGCTAGAAGCAGGGTTCTCATGACCCTGCTTCTAACGCGATGCGATTTCCCGCGCCAGCGTATCGATCACTGGGCCTGCGGCGGCTGGCGCGGTCCCGGCGGGGCGTGCGCCGGCAGGCCCGGAAGGTTGCCCACCATTCCGTTCGGCAGGGCCTTGGCCCGCGCCGCCTTGAAGGCGGGCCGCGCCTCGATGCGGGTGCGCCATTCAGCGATTCTCGGGAACTGGTTCTTGTCGACGATGTTCAGCGCCGTCGCGAAGTTCAGTGGGAACACCATCATGATGTCAGCCGCCGAAAACTCCGAGCCGCCAAACCAAGGGTGCTTGCCGAGATAGTTCTCGGCGTACTGCACGACCTGTTCCGAATCGACCAGCGGCGAGCGCGCGGTCGGCGGCTTGATCTGCCAGACGCGATAATCCGCGATAACGCGCGAGGCCAGCGAGCCTTCCGCGTAGTGCATCCATTTCAGGTGCTCAGGGTAGTCCGGCGAGCTGAGCGGCGGCGTCAGCTTGCCCGGCGCATAACGGTTGATGATCGTCTCGATGATCGCGCCGGACTCCACCAGCACCTGGTCGCCGATCGTGACGGTCGGCGCCACCGGCATCTCCGGGTTGATCGCCCGGATCGGCGCCATGGAGCCCGCAAGGTCGCCCTGCTTGAATTTCAGCGTGTACGGCAGGCCCAGCTCTTCCATCAGCCAGACGATCCGTTCCGACCTGCGGCCTTCGAGGTGGTAGATGGTGATCTCCGGCATCGCCATGGCGGCGGGCGTGGCCGCCATCGTCTCGGTCACAGAGACCGACATGCAGCCTCCGGCCATCAGAGGCAACATCGCAACCGCGGCAAGCATCATCTTCATGGCGTCTCTCCCCTGGTTCCGCGACTCCGCGCGGATCATGCGTTGGATGAGCTTATACCCACACCGCGCCGCGGGGATAGCTGCCGCAGAGACATCTTGCTAGCCGCCGCGCGATGGCGTCCCATCACATCACAGACAGGGGACCAGCATGACGACGTTTCAGGACGGACTTCTCAAGGGCAAGACCGCATTCGTCGCGGGCGCCTCCAGCGGCATCAACCTCCAGATCGCAGCGCGCCTCGCACAGGCGGGCGCTGCTGTCACGGTCCTGTCCCGCTCACCCGAGAAGATCGAGGCCGCCGCCGCAGGCATCCGCGCCACGGGCGCAAAGTGCATCGGCATCCCGCAGGATGTCCGCGACCATGACGGCGTCGGCGAGGCGTTTGCGGCCTCCGTCGCAGCGCACGGCCCGATCGACATCATCGTCTCGGGCGCCGCCGGCAACTTCGTCGCGCCGTTCAATGGCATTTCCTACAACGGCTTCCGCGCCGTGATCGATATTGACCTCGTCGGCTGCTACAATGTGATGAAGCAGGGCTTCCCACACCTGCGCACGCCTGGCGCCTCCGTCATCACCATCTCCGCTCCGCAGTCGGTCCATCCCTATCCGATGCAGGCGCACGTCAACGCCGCCAAGGCCGGCGCCGACATGCTGGTCAAGACGCTCGCCGTGGAATGGGGTCCCCTCGGCGTGCGTGTGAACTCGATCATCCCGGGCCCGATCGCCGACACGGAAGGCATGGCCCGGCTCGCGCCCAATCCGGAAGCCATGGCGAAGAGCGCAAAGAGCACGCCGATGCAGCGTCTCGGCACCAAGGATGAAGTGGCCGACCTCGCCCTCTTCCTCTGCTCAGACGCCGCCGCCTACATCACCGGCGCGATCATCCCCTGCGATGGCGGCCTCTGCCTCCTCGGCGCAGGCCGTGTCGGCGCGGATCGCTGAGAACGGAATAGCCGGCGCGCAGTTCATCGATGCAAGGCGCAGCAAATCGCGCAGCGCATGCAGGACGCTTCAGGAAGCGCGTTTCCCGATCACGCCGATCGGGTTCTCGTCAATCGAAGAACGGATCGTCGGTTGAGGCGCGCCTTGATCCGGTTCCCGCCTGTGCAGCGGCTGTTGACACAACATCCCGGTCGTGTGCGCGCATGACGGAGCGTATCGCCACGCGCAACACGATCGCCGCCGCCAGGGGCGCCAGCACCATCCACCACTCAGGCTTCAGCGGGTCGTCCATTGTGAAACCAAACCCGATCAGCGCCAGCGCCGACATCAGGTAGAACCCCTTCAGCAGCACCCGCAGGGGCTTCCCGCGCCACGGAAACCATCCGAGCACGATGCCGACGGACAGCAGGCCGAGAAACGCCACCGCGACCCAGCCCGTCCAGTGAATGTCCAGCGCGCCCATCGTGCCCACGATTGCGATGCACGCGGCGACGCAGCCCAGCCCGAGCAGGTGCAGCACAATGTGATAGACGACCTTCAACGCCCCACCTTCAAAGCCCCAGTCCCCTCCCGGCGCGCCGCAATCCGGGCTCGACAGCCAGGACGACAATCCCGCCCGCAAGATAAGCCGCCAGGTCCAGCATGTCGAACGCCCCGCCAAGGACTATGCGCGCGAACTGGTTGTCAGCAAGACCAAGCGCGCCAAGCAGATTGAGCGCCTGTGCGACCTCGATGACAAGCGCGATTCCCAGCGCAATACACAGTGCCGGTGTAAACCCCATCGGCGTCGCCGCCCGCAGCGCGGCGTAGACCAGCATCACTGTGAGAACATCGCCGAGATAGGGCCGAACGAAGTGATCGTTGACGAACAGCGCAATCAGCACCTCGACCACAAGAAGGATCAGCGCCGCAATGCCGTAGGCCGCTCGCCGCTGCATCGCGTGGTCACCCGGCAGACTGCGACTTCTCCCAAGCCTCCGCAGATCCCTTCGCGAGATCACGCACGCGCCCGATGAAGCTCTGCCGCTCCGTCGGGGAGATCACGCCTCGCGCGTCAAGCAGGTTGAAGATGTGGCTCGCCTTCAGCGCCTGCTCATAGGCCGGCAGCGGCAGCGGCTTCTCCAAGCCGAGCAGCTTCTTGCAGACCTTCTCGCAATCGCTGAACCAGCGCTGCAGCACCTCGGTATCTGCATGCTCGAAGTTATAGGCCGACTGCTGCTTCTCGTTCTCGAGAAACACGTCGCCATAGGTCAGCGGGTACTCGCTCTGCGGATCGTTGAACGGCAGGTCGTAGACGCGATCCAGCCCGAACACATACATCGCCAGCCGCTCGAGCCCGTAGGTCAGCTCGCCCGACACCGGCCGCACATCAAGACCGCCCACCTGCTGGAAGTACGTGAACTGCGAGACTTCCATCCCATCGCACCACACCTCCCAGCCCAGCCCCCACGCGCCAACGGTCGGGTTCTCCCAGTCGTCCTCGACGAAACGGATGTCGTGCACGCTAGGATCGATGCCGATCTCGTAGAGGCTCTGCAGGTAGAGATCCTGGATGTCAGGCGGGTTCGGCTTCAGGATGACCTGGTACTGGTAATAGTGCTGCAGCCGGTTCGGGTTCTCGCCATACCGTCCGTCCTTGGGCCGCCGCGAGGGTTGCGGATAGGCCGCGTACCAGGGCCTCGGTCCAAGCGCTCGCAGCGTTGTCCCGGGGTGGAGCGTTCCGGCGCCCACTTCCATGTCATACGGCTGCAGGATCGCGCATCCTTTCGATGACCAGTAGGCCGACAGTTTCAGGATGATCTCCTGGAAGCTTCTGGGCTTCTGGATCGTGCGTGCTGATGTTGTCATGGCAGTCTCATTTGGCAGCCTTTCCCTAGTGCGACTGGCTGCGGCTGTCACCTGGACGTTGGATCGGTCCAGGAGAGGCGCATGTTCGATAACAGTATCTGTCAAGAACGTGAGGTCGTCGCTTAACCCACGTTAAACTGTTCTCCCACAACAAGACCCTGCACTTCGGTCCGGGGGAGAACTCAGTGTTTGCGCTTCAAGACAGGAAATCGTCCTCATCGGGTCTGCACCGCGGCCAAGCCGGCCCGGATGGCAAGTTCGACGCCGGTGTCCTTGCCGCCCTTCATCGCGTCATGGCCGTGATCGAGTTTACCCCGTCGGGCGAAATCCTGTCTGCCAACGCCAATTTTCTCTCCGCGATGGGCTATTCGCTGGACGAGATTCGCGGCCGCCATCACCGAATGTTTGCTCCGGCCGGGCTGGCAAACAGCGAAGACTACCGGCGCTTCTGGGAGTCGCTCGGCCGCGGCGAGTTTCTCTCCGGCGAATACAAGCGCGTCGCAAAGGGTGGAGCGGAAGTCTGGATTCAGGCCAGCTATAACCCGATCGCCGACAAGGCGGGCCGCGTGATCCGTATCGTGAAATTCGCAACGGTGATCACCGATGCAAAGAACAAGGCACTCGATTCCAGCGGCCAGATCAACGCGATCAACCGCAGCCAGGCCGTGATCACATTCAGCCCGGATGGCGTCATCCTCAACGCCAACGACAATTTCTGCATGGCGCTGGGCTATTCACTCGGCGAGATCAAGGGACAACACCATCGCATGTTCGTGGCGCCCGCCGAAGCTGGCAGCCCTGCCTACGCCCAGTTCTGGGACAATCTTCGGCGCGGTGAATACCTGGCAGCCGAGTACAAGCGGATCGCCAAGGGAGGTCGTGTCATCTACATTCAGGCGACCTACAACCCGATCATTGATGCTGATGGCAAAGTCGCCAAGGTCGTGAAATTTGCAACCGATATAACAAAGACTGTTGAAGCCCGGCAGCGCAACGAAAAGCTGGCGGTCGATATCGAGAAGGACATCGCAGCAATCGTCACGGGCATCAGCGCAGTTTCCCAACAGACCTCCGGTGTCTCGGTGGCGTCCGGGGAAACCTCCAGCACAATTCAGAGTGCTGCCGCCGCGACGGAGGAGCTTAGCGCTTCGATCAACGAGATTTCAGCCAGCGTGGCGGCGTCCAAGGGTTCTGCCGACCGCGCTCTGGAACTCACCCACACAGCGGACAAGCAGACCGCCGCGCTCACGCGCACGGCCGATCAAATGTCGGGTATTGTCGAACTGATCGACGCCATCGCATCGCAGATAAACCTGCTTGCGCTGAATGCGACGATTGAATCGGCTCGAGCCGGTGAAGCCGGGCGCGGGTTCGCTGTTGTTGCGGCCGAGGTCAAGCAGTTGGCTGCTCAGGTTACATCCGCGACCAAGACGATTTCGGGCGAAATTCGCGACGTCCAGAACGTCTCCGCAGAGGTCGTCACCTCGCTGCGCGCCATCCAGTCCTCGGTCAGGGAGATCACGGGCAACTTCTCCTCTGTAGCCGCTGCTGTAGAAGAACAGTCTGCCGCGACGGCTGAAATCTCTTCGACGATGCAGACGGCGTCGCTGTCGATCGGGTCTATCAACGATCTGGTTGGCAATATGGCGGCGTCAGCGGGCCAGGCGCGCGCTTCCGCCACCCGCGCCGCTGAACAGGTCCGCACAAACATCCAGACAATGGTGGGCTAGCGACGACTGTCGTTCGGCCGAACAGCGAGCACGGCAAGGATGCCGAACGCGACCACGAGGGATATGCCTTGAATGACGACTTCCATGACGGGGACCCTCGACGCAACGCGTTGACACGCACTTAAGGGTGCGAGCCCGCGTGCGCACCCTTAGCGGCCATTTTGCCGCAGCGTCATCAGGGACTCATCCCCCGTCCAGATCGCCAGCCGGCAGGAGCCCGGGCAGTCAGGACTTGTGGCTGTCGTCGGCCGTCGACTTCGATTTCCGATGGTCGTCCAGCTTGTGCACGACCACCCCGTGCGGGGGCGTGTCGGGGCCTGTCTCCGGCGGTGGATCGGCCTGTTTCTGGCGCGCGCGCAGCGCCGGCGTGATCAGCACGGCGATCAGCAGCACCAGAATCAGCAACAGGATCACGCCGCCCAAGACCGAATTCCCTTCACTTCCACTCCAGCGCGCCGCCGCGCAGTGCTTCCGCCGCGCGTGACGTACCGGGACCGCCGGCCACGTCATGCAGCGTCAGACCATCATATAGGGTCACCGGCCCCCGGCGCAGCCCCTTGCGCGCACGAACCAGCACCCTGCCCGCGACAGCCCCCGGCGCCGGCCTCACCGGCAGGATCTCGATCTCGCCGGTCCGCGGCCCCAGCAATTCCAGCAGGTCGCCCAGCGCCGCCGCCCGGTGAATCATCGTGATCCGCCCGCCCGGCCGGGTGACATGGTGCAGGAAGAGGATCCAGGCCTTGAGCGGGGTCTCCGCAAGATACGCGGCCTGCCGCCCCGGCGATGGCGCGCGCACGGCCCCCGGGTCGAAGAAAGGCGGGTTGCTGAAGCTCTGGTCGAAGCGGTTTTCAAGCTCGGCCGGTCGTTCACCGACATCGTGCTGGACCAGCGTCACGCGCTGTTGCTGACCGTTGGCGGCAACCCCAAGCTGCGCCAAGGCCAGCGCGCCAGGCTCCCGCTCGAAGCCAGTCAGCGAACACCCCGCCAACCTGTGGGCCGCACAGAGCAAGGCCGCGCCCGCCCCACACCCAGCTTCCGCGATCGCCCCCCCCTCGCGCGCTGCCAGCGAGGCCGCCAGCAGCACAGCATCCATGCCGGCGCGGTACCCCTCCGCCGGCTGCACGACGGTCACGGCGCCGTCGAGAAACCGGTCATGCGTTATGTCCGGACTTGTCACGTGGGTTCATCATCCGGATCGAAATCCGGCACGTCGTCGTGCGGCCGGTCGAGTTCCTTCAGCGCCAGTTTGGCGCGCCGCTCATATTCATCCGGAACGAGAACCCGGCGCTCGAAGGCCGAGATCCCCCCCTCGACAGAGGAGATAAACCTGTCCGCCACAAAGGGATGACACCCCGCGCGTGTCAGCAGGACAACGGCGTAGTCGAGCCGTACGGGGTTGTTGGTGCGCAGGACTTCGATCATTCTCGCGACAACTTGCCACGCCAATGGCGGGACGGGAACCTGTTCGTTGACCGGCTTCTCAGGCGAGAAATATCCTATATCAGCAACGGACGTTTTAGTCGTGTTGCAAGCGCAAGGGATACCCATTGGCCCTGCACGCCGAGGTCCAGAAGCAAGACCCATCGCCAGGCCTGTCGCCGTCCACGCCAATGGATCGGCTGATGGTTCTGCTGGCGCCAGAGCTTGCTGATGTCGAACGCCTGCTGGCCGAGCGGGCGGCGAGCCCTGTCGCCACCATACCCGACCTTTCGAGCTATCTGATCGCCGCCGGCGGCAAGCGCCTGCGCCCGGTCCTTACCCTCGCCTCCGCCCGCGCCGTGGGCGGCATTGGCGGTGACGCGGTTTGCAAGCTCGCAACCGCCGTCGAATTCATCCACACCGCCACGCTGCTGCACGACGATGTGGTCGACGATTCCGAACTGCGCCGCGGCAAGGCCGCCGCCAAGAATGTCTGGGGCGCGTCCGCCTCCATCCTCGTCGGCGACTTTCTCTTCGCCCGCTCCTTCACGCTGATGACCGAGACGCGCGACCTGCGTATCCTCGACATTCTCAGCCGCGCCTCCTGCGTCATCGCCGAGGGCGAAGTCCGCCAGCTCGCCGCCATCGGCAAGCCGGATCTCGCCCTGCCGGAATACATGGCCATCGTCGAAGCCAAGACCGCCGCCCTGTTCGAAGCGGCCGCCCGCGCCGGCGCGTACACGGCCACCGATGACGACGACGCTGCCGACGCAATGGGTGAGTACGGCCGCCGCTTGGGCCGCGCCTTCCAGATCGTCGACGACCTGCTCGACTATGGCGGCCTAACCTCCGTCATCGGCAAGGCGGTTGGTGATGATTTCCGGGAAGGCAAGATCACCATGCCCGTCATCTATGCGCGGGAAGCCGGCAGCGCCGCTGACCTCGAATTCTGGGACCGCGTGATGGGCGAACGCGACCAGCGCGAAAGCGACCTCGCGCACGCTATCCACCTGATCCGCGCCACAGGCGCCGCGGAGCGCACGCTCGAAACCGCGCGCATGGAAGCGGCCGCCGCACGCGCCGCCCTCGCCTGCGCCGCACGCGGCCCCTGCCACGACGAACTCGCCGGGCTCGCGGATCAGTCCGTGAACCGCGCGTTCTGATCGCTACAGCACGTCCGCGCCAACCAGCCCGTTCGCCACGCCCGCGCGCCGGATGCGCCAGTGCACCCAGATGCTGATGGCCAGCAGCGCGATGAACGCGATCACAGGCGCATAGCCGCCGAGCATCGTCGCACCGACGGCCACCACCGCCGCATTCAGCGCCCACACCGCATGCACGCCCGCGATCTGCGAATGCTTCAGGCCCGTCTTCAACGCGATCTGGTAGCTGTGATCGAGGTGCGCGACCCACAGCTTCTTGCCGTGCTTCGATCGCCACGCGAGCGTCAGCAGAACGTCCGACAGGAAGGGCAGCAGCAGAATCGCCGGCACGAACAGCAGATCCGGCCGCAGCCGCACCAGCTCCAGCCCCAGCCCGCCCAGAAGCGCCCCAGTGAACAGGGCGCCAGCGTCGCCGACATACAGCAGCCCCTGCACGTTCCAGACGAGAAACCCCGCCAGCCCGCCCGCCAGCGCCGCCGCGGCGAGCGAGATATGCCACGCGCCCGTCGCCGCCCCGCACGCCGCCAGCCCCACCGCCGCCACACACGCCATTCCCATCGACAGGCCGTTGGCGCCGTCCATGAAGTTCACCGCATTGACCACGACGATCAGCCACAACGCCGATCCGGCAATCGCAAGCATCAGCGGCAGTTCAAGCGACGCCCCCGGCCAGAACCCCATCACATCTGCGCGCAGGCCAAGCGCCGCCATGCCGACGGCGACAGCGGCGATCAGCGCCAGCTTCACGATCGCACGCAGCTTCAGGATGTCGTCGGCAAGACCCACCGCCAGCACCGCAATTGATCCGATGCCGGCGACGATCAGTGCAGGATCGTACCCGAAACGCGAAACCTCCGCATACGTCGCGAACGCCAGCGCGGCCGACAACGCGACCGCCAGACCGCCCGCCGTCGGCACCGGGGCCTTCTGTAGCTTGCGCGCTTCCGTCGGCGCATCGACGATCCGCAGCGTGATCACCACACGGCAAAGCAAGGCCGAAGGCGCTGCCGCCAGGGCGAACACCACCAGGATGTGCCACAGCTCAATCATGAGAGGGCTCAGTCATCGACAGGAACCGGCGGCGCGCCCCGGAACGTCGTCGCCTTCACCCAGTATTTCTTCTTCGCCTCGCCGATCGCCGCGGCAGCCGCCGCAGCTTCCGCGTCGCTCCCGAACAGCGCAAAGCACGTCGGCCCGCTGCCCGACATGCGCGCCAGCAGGCAACCAGGCTGCGCCTGCATCAGCGCCAGCGCGCGCCCGATCTCGGGGCACAGCGCCAGCGCCGCCGGCTGCAGGTCATTGCGAAACTCGGCCAGCCCAATCGCAAAACGCTCCGCGTCCTCGCCCCATGGCGGCTCCATCTCGCGAAACGTGCGGTTGGCGCCCATCCGGTCGAACCGGTCGAACACCTTGCGGGTCTCCAGCATGATCCCGGGATTGACCAGGATCGCCGGCAGGTCCGGCGCTGCGACATCGATCAGCCGGTCCCCCGTCCCGCGCATCACCAGCGGCCGCTGCCGCACGCACGCCGGCACATCCGACCCCAGCTGAATCGCGATGCGCTCCAGCGCCGCCTCGCCAAACTCCACGCCCCACATCTCATTCAGCACGAGCAGGGTCGCCGCCGCATCCGACGACCCTCCTCCCACGCCGCCCGCTATCGGCAGCACCTTGTGCAACGTCAGCCCTGCGCCCAGCCCCGTACGATCGCACGCATCGCGCAACGCCATTGCAGCCGCGAGCACAAGATTGTTCGGCGCATGCTTCAGCTGCTTGGCCCCCGGCCCCTCGACGCTCAGCGACACATGCGGCGCCGGCCGCGCAAGAATGCGATCCGCCGCTCGCGTATCGGCAAACATCACAAGACTATCCACCGGATGCAGCCCGCCTGGGCCCGGCGCCCCGACATGCAGGTAAAGGTTCACCTTCGCCGGCGCCCACGCCGTGGAGAAGTTCGCGCGATCTGGACTCAGGCTCATGGGCGCGAAGCTAGACGCGCTCCCGGCATCGCTGGCAAGCCCTTCTCGAGCTTCTCGCGCAGCGTGATCTCGCGCGCGGCCTCCGGCTTCAGGCGGAGGGCGGCGAGCCATTCGAATCGCGCATCGTCCTGACGGCCGCTGCGCCAGTAGGCATCGCCAAGATGATCGAGAATCTCCGGATCGATGGGCGACAATTCAGCCGCGCGTTCGAGATGCTCGATCGCCACATCGTAATGCCCAAGCTGGTAGTGCGCCCATCCGAGGCTGTCGACGATATAGCCCTGGTCGGGACGCGACTCCGCCGCGCGCGTGATCAGCGCCAGCCCTTCCTCGACGCGCTTGCCCTGTTTGATCCAGCCATATCCGAGATAGTTGAGCAGCTCCGGCCGGTCAGGCTCGATCGCCATCGCGGCCTTCAGGTCTTCCTCGGCGCCGGCCCAGTCAGCGGCCTCGTTGCGGACCGTCGCCCGCGCATACAGCACCATCCAGTCCGCGCGCCCGCGCGCCGTATCCGCTGCAATCACCAGGTCGTAAAGCTTGCGCGCCACGTCGAGCCGGCCATTGAACCGGTTGAGGTCGCCCGCACGCACCAGGATTTCGCGCCGCTGCGACAGCGACAGCGCGCGATCTCCCATCACGAGAGCTTCAGCGGGCTTTTCCTCCGCATTCAGGATCGCCGCCGCTTCCATCCGCGCGTCCGCAGCCCACGCCGTTGAATCGGGAATGGACTGCAGCACGGCCAGCGCCGCATCCGGCCTGTCCTGCCGCGTATAGGCATCCGCCAGCGCAAAGCGCGCCGCCGCCAGATCCGGATCGAGATGCAGCACCAGCGCGTGCCGCATCGCCGACAGCTCCGGGCTCGACCGCACCAGCCCCGTGCCCGACACGACGAACATCGCCATCGCCGCGCCGCTGCGCGCCGTCAGCTTCGGCCGCACAATCTTCCGGCCAGCGTCCAGATCCGCCAGCACGCGCGCGACGCCAGGCCCACCTTCATCGTCACCGCCCGCCGCCAGCGCGATCAGATCGCGCGCGCCTTGCACATTCCCGCGCGATGCCTGCAGGCTCGCGCCCAGCGTCGCCACCGCATCCCGCGTCGCCAGCGGCATGCGCAGCGCCTGCCGGAAGAATTCCGCCGCCTCATCGTCGCGGCCCGCCTGCATCAGCACCATCGCCTTCAGCGCCGCCTGCTCGCCCGCCACCATGCGCCGCCCCGGCAGCTGATCGGCCTCGACCACGCCCTTCTGCGCGTTCTCGACCGTCGCAAGCCAGACAGACAAAAAGCCCGCGAGGTCAACATTCAGCGCGCCAAGCACCGGCTTGCGCAGCCGCGTCTGCGCCGACTTCAGCCGGCCTTCCGCGATGTCGTCGATGATCAGCGCCAGCTGCGCGCTCGGCGCATCATCCGCCGCGTCGGCCGGAGCCCCGCGCGCCAGCTTGACCGCCGCCGCCGCATCGCCTGCCGCCAATGTCGAGATCGTCGCGCGTTCCAGCAGGCCCGGATCGCCCGGCGAACTCGTCCACGCGCGCCGATAGTACGTCGCGGCCGAAGCCGGATCGCCTGTCATCACCGCATAACGGGCCGTGATGAAGTCGGCATATTCCTGCTGCGTGCGCAGCTCCTCCAGCATTGCTTCCGAGAACCATGGCGGCGCCGTGGGCGACATAGCGCATCCGCCGAGCGCCAGCGCGGACAAGGCCGCCCCTGAAAACAATGCTAGCCGCGTCCGGAATCCGGGCGTCAATGTTCCTGACCACATCCGCTCACGTTGCCTCAAGCCGTTCGCCGCATCAACCGGCAGGTACGGTTAAGGATCTGGCCAATCAGGTCAGGAAACCCTCAGATATCGCTGATGCTTTCGTCCCGCGGGTTCAGCGGAACCTCGGGCGTGTCGCGGCGCACAGGCGGCGGCGTATTCAGCCCCTCGCGCAGCTTCGCCTCGATCCGGGCCACACGCTCGGCGGGCGGGTAGGCCGTCAGCGCCTCGCGCCAGTGCTTGCGCGCCTCGTCAGGCTCGCCCAGGCGCCACTTCACGTCGCCCATGTGATCCGACAGCTCCCAGTGCCCGAACGGATCGTAGGCCTCCAGCGCCATCTCGATGAAGCGGTTCGCTTCGCGGAAATCGCCATACTGGTAATAGGCCCATCCGATCGAATCGAGCAGGTTCGGCTCGTCCGGCGTCAGGCGGATCGCCTGCTTCAGCATGCGGAAGCCTTCGTCCAGCTCCGCCGCGCTCGCATGATCGTCCACGAGCGAGTATCCGAAATTGTTCATCAGCCCGGTATTGTCCGGCGAGTCCGCCAGCATCTCGCGCATGATGCCGAGCCCCTCCTGCCGCTCCGGCGTATCCACCAGGAGAGAGGCCAGGAATTGCTGCGTCGACTCATCGTCGCGGATCGCCCGGGCCGCGCGCGCGTCGCTCACCGCCAGCGCCATGTTGCCGCCCTGGCTGTGCGCCTGCGAGCGCGTCAGTAGCGCGAACACGCGTTGCGCGTCCGACATCCGCTCCTGCTTCATCGCCTGCTCGATCAGCTGCAGCGCCCGCGGGATCCGGTTTGCCGACACGAGCGAACTCGCAGCCTGCACCTTCGCATCGGCGCTGTTGTCGATCTTCAAGGAGCGCTCGACCACCGCCTCCATCGTCTCGGGCGATCCAAGCTCCAGCGCCGCCAGCCCCGCTGTCGATTGTAGCAGCGCCGCGTGCTCCTTGCGCGGATTGCCGATCTGCGAGAGGCGCAGCGCCGGCTCGAACCTGCCCTGCTCATAGAGCTTGCCCGCCTCCGCAATGCGGATCTCGCCATTGTCCGGGTCGACCAGCAGCGCACTCTGGCGCATCGACGACAGGAGGTGGTTGAACGGCGCCTTCGCGCCGCGTCCGCTCATCGCCGCCATGATGGCTTCCTGTTCCTCGACCAGGTCCGCCTGATCGCCGATCGCCAGCGCCATCGCCTGCTTGAGCGTACGCGGCTTCCAGCGATCCCCGCCCGACTTCGCCATCTCCAGCCGCGACTCGACATAGCCATCCTGCGGCGACGCCGCGAGCAGCCGCGTGAGCAGCGCGACGGCGTCCGCATCGCGATTGATCCCGCGCAGCAGTTCCGCCTGGCGCAAGGCCAGCAGGCGTTGCGCATTGAACGCCCGCGCCCGCGCGAAATACGTCATCGATCCCGCCTCGGCAGGATCGGGCGCGTCGAACTCATCCGGCGCCTCATCGTAAACCGCCAGCGCGCCATCATGGTCGCCAAGCCCCTCGGCCAGCAGCGCGCGATGACCCATCACGGTCGCAGCCGGCAGCGCCCGGCGCAGCTTTACCATCTCGGCCTTGGCGTCGTCAGCGCGGCTGTTGAACGCCATCACCCACGGCTTGAGATGAATGGCCCCCATCCATTCCTGCTGCGGCTTGCCTTCAAGCGCATCGATCACGGACTGCGCCGTGGCCGTGTCATCCGCCGCGATGGCGTCGACCACCATATAGCCCCACGCGCCCGCACTCTCGGACCGCGCAAATTCACTACGCACGCGTGTCATGAACGCATTCATGTCGGCGTTCTCGATCATCGCGTTGGGGCTCGCATAAGGCGCCATAGGCGCATCGAACGGCGCCGTCGCCATGGCCGCCGCTGACACCGGAGTCATCACAGGAGCGGACGCCGCCGCAGGATCTAGCGGCGCATCGCCTTCCGGCGCCGGAGCAATCATCGCCTTCTGCACGGCAAGTGAATCGCGCGGCAGCTGCCCGCATGTATTCATCGGCTGCACGCCGCCGCCCGTGAACACATAGACTGTCCGGCACCCGCCCATGTCGCCGAACCCGGGCACGCCGCCCGTGGCGCACGCCGAAAGCAGCACGGCCGCCGAAGCCGCAAGTATCAGGCGAAGTTTCAGGTGTTTCATCTTCCGACGCTATCCGAACACAACCAAAGGCTCAACCGAGCCGGAGCCGTGAGTTGCATCACCCTTTTTGGCGTTAAAGCGGCGGATACCGGGGCGGGCGGGTGTGGGAGGCTTTACGTTCGGGCCAAATGCAACGGGCACGCGTCGCTCATCGCCGGCCCCGATCCCTAATTCATGAGCCAGGCGAGCAAAAGCTCACGGCAACCCGCGCATTCAGGGCAGTCACTCGCTGACAAGCTGAGGGGCGGTCTGCTGGTTCAGCAAATAAGTCACGCCGCCGATGGCGAGCGCGCAAATGATCAGGACGAACCACGGAGACACTCGCAATGGACGCCGCGGCTTCTTCGGCGGCGGCGGCTTGCGGAACCGGATGACATTGTCGTCGCTCATTTCATGCAGCCTGCAAGACCTGATCATCCGGTACGCCAGCGAGACCGCTCTACGACAAGAACCCCGCCGCCCGCCATGCAAGCACCAGATACATGAGCGCATGCTCACGATCCTCGGTCGCAAACACGTCCAGAGATGCGAGGGACAGCGCCAGCCTGCGGCGCACGCGCACCGCATCTCTCGGCTCCGGCATCGCGATCACATCCCGCACCGCATCGTTGACGATCTTGGTGAGCGGCGCTCTGTCCTGCGGGGTATCGACGCCGGTGTAAAAGGCGTCCCCTTCGAACTTCGGCGCAGCGAGCAAGGCCACAAGACCCCTGCCCGTCGCACCCGCCGATGTCTGCGCCATCAGCCCGTCACGCGGAATGCCGCCGCAGCTGTTCACCGGCTGCACCACTCCGCCGCTCAGCACGTAAACCGTCCGGCAGCCATTGCTGCCGAATTCCTGGAGCGCGCCAGAAAGGCATCCCGACAGCAACAGCGCGACCGAAGAGATCAGCACGCCGCGCAAGAAAACAACTCCGGCCCGCATGCTCGCCCCCCGACCTCGCAGCCTACATGTTTGGATAGTTCGGCCCGCCGCCACCCTCGGGCGTCGTCCAGGTGATGTTCTGGTTCGGGTCCTTGATATCGCATGTCTTGCAGTGGACGCAGTTCTGCGCGTTGATCTGGAAGCGCTTCTCGCCATTCGCCTCCTCCACCCACTCATAGACGCCGGCCGGGCAGTAGCGGTTCGATGGACCGCCATAGACGCCCAGCTCGCTCGATTTCTGCAGCGCCATGTCGGCGACCTTCAGGTGCGCCGGCTGGTCCTCGCCGTGGTTGGTGAAGGAGTAAGCGACGCTCGTCAGGCGATCGAACGACAGCACGCCGTCCGGCTTTGGATAGACAATCTTCTTGTGCTTGGCCGCCGGCTCCAGCGATTTCGCATCCGACTTCTCGTGCTTCATCGTCCCGAAGAAGGAGAACCGCCCGAGCAGCGTGTTCACCCACAGGTCGAGCCCCGTCAGCGGAATGCCCAGCGCCGTGCCGAACTTGGTCCACAGCGGCTTCGCATTGCGGACAGCCTTCAGCTCCTTCGCCACCCAGCTCGTCTTGAACGCTTCGGCGTAAGCCGTCAGCTCATCGCCCTGACGCCCATCGGCGACAGCCGCGAACGCAGCCTCGCCCGCCAGCATGCCCGTCTTCATCGCATTGTGGCTGCCCTTGATGCGCGGCAGGTTCACGAAGCCCGCCGAGCATCCGATCAGCGCCCCGCCCGGGAAGGTCAGTTTCGGGATCGACTGCCACCCGCCCTCGGTGATCGCACGCGAGCCATACGAGATACGCGATCCGCCCACGAGATGCTTCGACACATCCGGATGATGCTTGAAGCGCTGGAATTCCTCGAACGGCGACAGCCACGGATTTTTATAGTTCAGGTGAACAACAAGTCCGATCGCCACATAGCGATCGCCGAAATGGTACATGAACGTGCCGCCGCCCGTCGAATTGCCCAGCGGCCATCCGAAGGTGTGTTGCACGAAGCCGGGCTTGTGCTGCTCGGCGGGAACCTGCCACAGCTCCTTGATGCCGATGCCGAACTTCTGCGGCTGCGAATCCTTGTCGAGCTTGAAGTCGCGGATCAGGCGCTTGGCCAGCGACCCGCGCACGCCTTCGCCGATCAGCACATACTTGCCGTTGAGCTCCATGCCGGGCGAATAGTTCGGTCCCGGCTCGCCATTCTTCTCGATCCCCATCACGCCCGCGATGACGCCCTTGATGGAACCATCTTCACGATAAGTGAGATCAGACGCCGCAAACCCCGGATAGATCTCGACGCCCAGCGCTTCGGCCTGCTGCGCCATCCAGCGCGTCACGCTGCCGAGCGAACCGATATACATGCCGTGATTGTGCAGCATCGGCGGCATCAGGAAGACGGGAAGCGGCACCGACCCCATCTCGCCGAGCACCAGGAACGTGTCCTTGGTCACCGGCGTCTCGAACGGGCAGCCTTTTTCCTTCCAGTCCGGGATCAGCTCGTCCATCGCGCGCGGATCCATCACCGCGCCCGACAGGATATGCGCCCCGACTTCCGAGCCCTTCTCCAGCACGACAACCGAGACCTCTTTCCCGGTCTCGGCCGCCATCTGCTTGATGCGGATCGCCGCGGCGAGGCCAGCGGGGCCAGCGCCCACGATGACCACGTCGAAATCCATGGACTCCCGCTCGACGGCCTCAGTCATTATAACAGTCTCCGAATGCCCCGCGGGAATCGACCCAACCGGAAATCCCTATACCTGAGGGCTAGTTAGCCTCATGGTTCAGATGCAACAAGCACGGAGTCAAAGGGCGGCATGACGCACCCCCAATCCGAAATGGCCCTGCGCGCGCTAGCTGATTTCTGGACCGATATGGGCCTGGAGGAAGCGCGCGCGCTGCGGACGTGGCGTCCGCCCGGCGCCGCAGCGGCCCCGCGCGCCCCCGCGCCTGCCCGCGCCCCGACCATCGCCCGCACACCCGACATGCCCGCCGCCCCGCGTGGCGCGCCCCGCAAGCTCAACAACAACCCCATCAACGACGCCAAACGCCTCGCCCTGCAGGCCAACTCGCTCGCGGAACTCCGCACCATCGTGGAACAGTATGACGGCTGCCCCCTCAAGAAGGCCGCCAAGACCACCGTGGTCTGCGACGGCGCCTATGATGCAGAGATCATGATCGTCGGCGAGGCCCCCGGCGCCGAGGAAGACGCGCGCGGCCTCCCCTTCGTCGGCCGCGCCGGACAATTGCTCGACAGGATGCTCGCAAGCATCGGCCTCAGCCGTCAGGAAAATGTCTACATCACGAACCTGATCTACTGGCGCCCGCCCGGCAACCGCGACCCATCCCCCGTCGAGATGCAGATGTGCGCCCCCTTCCTGCTGCGCCAGATCGAGCTCAAGCAGCCGAAGCTGCTCCTCACCGCCGGCAAATTCGCGACCAGCGCCATGCTCGCCAAGGACGACGGCATCATGAAGCTTCGCGGCCGCAAGCTCAGCTACCAGCAGGAAGGCCTCGTCGCGATCCCCTGCATCCCGATGCTCCACCCCGCCTACCTGCTCCGCCGTCCCGAGGACAAGTCCAAAGCCTGGGACGACCTCCGCGCCATCGCAAAACTCTGCGATGAGCTTGGCATCAAGCGCGGCGCGGCGCTGTAGGGTGCAAGGGCGTGCTCGAAGGCAAGATCCAGGCATCGCAGGCGGAAGTCGAGCAGAACGGTCAGAAGTGCGACGCCGAGCTGATGAAGAGCTTCCCCTCTGGGCTGTAGCCGCGCGGTCAGCCCGCAATTGGCCCCTGCCTTAACGTGAGCTAGCTTCTCCGGGCAGGCGTGATCACAACGCCGCTCCCGGAGAGCCCTGCCATGACTACACGTCGCAACCTGCTAAGGACAGGAACCGCCATTGCCGGCGGCCTGTTTGTCACGGCCTGCGCTGGCGGCGAGGCGTCGGCTGAGAAGGAGATATTCGAGGTCACGCGCACGGACGCCGAATGGCGCAAGCTGCTCGCGCCCGAAGCCTACGCCGTGCTGCGTCATGAGAGCACCGAGCGTCCCGGCTCAAGCCCGCTGAACGCGGAGAAGCGCAAAGGCGTCTACACCTGCGCGGGCTGCGACCTCCCCGCCTACGACTCCGCGACCAAGTTCGAGTCCGGCACCGGCTGGCCCAGCTTCTATCAGCCGATCAACGACGCCGTGAGGGAAAAGACTGACTGGACCCTCGGCATGTCGCGCACAGAGGTTCACTGCAGGCGCTGCGGCGGCCACCATGGACACGTCTTCAACGACGGCCCGCAACCCACCGGCCTCCGCTACTGCATCAACGGCGTCGCGTTGAAATTCCTGCCGGCGTAAGTCTCCCGCGACTGACTCGGAATAGATTTGCATTCACTGGTGAGAGCGCTCCCCGTTCGGCGCCGAGTTTGGGGGAAAACCGTTGTTCGCGTTTGGAGGAAACTGAACGACGAATTCCAACCCAAGCAATCACTTCCCCGAACGATCTGGGGGAAACAGTGGCGCCAAATCGGCGGGGGAAAATGCGGCCGTATAATCACGCCCATGAAGCACGAACGCCGCGCTCCCGCCTGAGTGTTGCGCGACCTCCCCGCACTCGCGGGAGTGTTCGCGTGCTTCTGGCTGTTCGTCATTCCGCTGATCGCCGAAGGCTTCCGCATCATCAGAGGCGGCAAGCCATCGCAGGACAAGTTCGACAGCCTCGCAGACCCGCACCTCGCGGCTGAAGCGACACTGGCTTATGCGCTCTGGCGCGAAGCCTAGCGCCGCCTTGGCTACAATCCGAAGCTGGTGAAGCTCGAACTCGCCGACCTCCCCGCCGACAACATCGCCCTCATGGCGCGCATCCGCTCCTACATGGACCAGGTGCAGAACCGCTCGCGCGCAGCAGCGCACTACACCGACATCCTGCGCCGGTGCTGGAGCGGCGCATCAGCGCACGCGCCCCATGGTTCGACGCGCGCGCGTAGCGCAGCGACCCATGAGGCTGTGGGGTAGCCACAGTCTCGTCCAGCAATTCCCTCGTAGCCCTCATCGCTGAGGAGGCCGAAGGCCGTCTCGAGGGACGAGGGCCGGCTCGCATGCGCCCGAGGCCCGCCGCCTTTCCCCGCAATCCGACAAACACCCCGCTCACACCTCAGCGCGCCCGCGCGTCTGAGACCGCACCCGCTTACCCGCTTCGCACCTCGAAGCGATGGTCGAGATCGATCACCGCATCCGCCGCCGCAAGCACGCCTGCGATATCCTTCTGCAACTGCACCAGCTGCTCCCGCGTCGCCGCTGGCTTGCTGAACGAGGGCGGCTCGAAGAGGTTGGCGCCGGTCCGCTTCGGCATCGCGATCTGCAACACGCGCCCGACGCACAACACCTGCGGCCGCTCGAAATCCTGCAGCTCGCCCAGCGCCTTGAGCTTCTCCATGAAGGCCGGGTGCAGGAGCGCGCGTGAGGCCACCTGGTCCGTCGAATAGACCTCGTAGATCTTCTCGAACGCGACATCCTCGAGCCGCACGCGCTCGCGATGCTGCCCCTTCTGCCGGTCGAAAAAATTGCCCAGATCGCCTGCGTCCGTCACCACCGCCGTCACAGCGCCCGTGTCGCGCGGCAACTCCAGGGTCACCAGAAGGCCATCAAACGTGGTGTCCTTGTTCTTGCCCGAGCCATGCGTCAGCTTCAGCTCGACAATGCTGATCGGCCGCGTCCTGTGCGTGCCGAATATCTCGTCATCTGCCTCGACCGCGTCGAACCGCCGGAAGATGCATTCCTCCTTCAGCCGGCCAAGATCCGGCGTCACTGCGCCACGATAACTCAGCGCCCCAAACGACGACGCCAGCCGCGGCAACACCTTGTCCTTGTACAGCCGCGCATACGCCGACGCCGGACCCAGCGAGGCCCACACATAACCCGCGATCGCAGATGCGATCAGCAGCCCAAGCGTCTCCAGAAAATCCGGCGCATCATCGGAGAACTGGCCGACGACAACCACCGCCACGCCCCCTGCTGCGGCCAGCGGCACACGCCAGACCGCACGCCGGTTGATCGCTTCGACCGTCTCCAGCCGCGCCGCCTCCACCTCGTCCAACACATCCTTCAGTTGCATCGCGAGCGCATCGCCCGCCGCCGCGTCCACCGGCTTCGGCGTCCGCATCAGCGCCATGGCCGACCAGGCCGCGATCCCCATGATCACCAGCGCCAGAGTGAAGCCGCCAAACACGCCACCCGCCACGCCCTCCAGGGTCGGATTGCGGATGATCGCCGCCGCCGCAAGGCCGACACCGGCCGTGACCGACAACAGCGCCGCAACCGTCAGGACGCCACGCGCCATCCGTGCAGATTCCTGCTTTGCGGCTTCAGGTCTGCCGGAAGGCTGGGACACGTCCATCGGCGCACGATAGCGGCGATGCGCCCCCGCGTCTTGCGTGACCCCGTCCTGAAGGACAGGCGTCGTGAGGGACCGGCGGCGGACCGACTTGTCATCGATCCGCCGCCTCGTGGAGAAACGGGACGAGCTGCGGGCGGGGTCCCGTTTCCTGACTCTTCGACCGGCCATTTAGGCTCTGCGTTCGGGGAGGTCATCCACAACGAACTACAAGGCGCGGACCAGCGCAAGCCTGTTTTGTTCTTTTTTATTTTTTGTTTTGTTCTAGTTTTGGGGTCTTGGTTACTGATGCAGCGAAATGCCCCCGCAAGAGCGATGGAAAACCCGATCGATCGACGCCGACTGGTCCGAACTCCGCGACCAGGCGCGCGGCCGTGGTGCGCTGTCCAACGCCTCGGGCCGGTTCGAACGTGAGTACGCAGAACCCTTCGATGACGGTTGGACGGCAGACGAAAAGCCAGAAACCCTGAAGACGGAGACCATCCTCGAAAAGCCGAAGACCATCATCACTTACAACACCTCGCCCGACATCGGCTTCGACCGGACGATCAATCCCTACAAGGGCTGCGAGCATGGCTGCATCTACTGCTTCGCCCGCCCCAACCACGCCTATCGCGGCCTGTCGCCCGGGCTCGATTTCGAGACCAAGATCTTCGTGAAACCCTCCGCCCCCGCCCTCCTCCGGCGGGAGCTGTCGAAGAAGACCTACAAGCCCCGCCCCATCCAGTTCGCCGGCGACACCGACATCTACCAGCCGCTGGAGAAAGAGCTGCGCATCGCCCGCGGCATTCTCGAAGTCCTGTCCGAATTCAACCACCCGGTGATGCTGATCACCAAGTCCGCGTTGATCCTGCGCGACCTCGACCTGCTGGCGCCCATGGCGGAAAAAGGACTCGTCTCCGTCGCCATCTCCTTCACCTCGCTCGACCGCCAGCTCTCGCGTGTGATGGAGCCAAGGTGCGCGGCCCCGCATCGCCGCCTCGACGCCATGCGCGAACTCTCAAGTGCGGGCGTCCCCGTCACGGCGATGACGGCGCCGCTCATCCCCGCGCTCAACGAACCCGAACTCGAACACTTGCTGGAAGCCGCCGCCGATGCCGGCGCAAAGCGCGCTGGATATGTGCTCCTGCGCCTGCCGCTCGAAATTGCCAGCCTCTTCACCGAATGGCTTGAGGCGCACTACCCCGACCGCGCCAAGCGCGTGATGTCGCTCCTGCGCGGCATGCACAGCGGACAGGACTACCGCTCGGAATGGCAAGTCCGCCAGCGCGGCGACGGCCCCTACGCCCAGCTGATCGCCGCGCGATTCCGCAACGCTTCACGCCGTCTCGGGCTGAACTCCGCTCGCACGAGTCTCCGCACGGATCTCTTCCGTGTCCCACCCCGCAAGGATCACGGCAGCCAGATGGGACTGTTCGATGATCCTTGACGCCGGCCAGCAATCCACCATCGCTTGCCCAGGCGGGATGGAGCGACCACATGACCAGTACAACAAAGGCAGCGGCGCCTTGTCTCGCTCTCCTGCTCGTCTGCCTTGGTCACGCCGCCAGCGCACAGGTCTCCTTCATACCGAACTGCGTCGAGCCGATCTCCCAGGCCGAAATCAACATGTGCGCCCGTGTGGAACACGAAGCGGCCGACAAGGAGATGACTGCAGTCTACGACCAGGTGATTGCGCAGTTTCGCGAACAGGATCGTTCGTATGCCGACCTCGGTCCGGAATACGTTGGCGCCGAGATGCTGTTGTCGTCATCGCAGCAGACATGGAGCACCAGCCGAAGCGATTTCTGTTCGGCCGGCGGGCTCGCCAACTATGGCGGATCGATGCGCCCGGCCGTTGTCGCCACCTGTTTCGCGATGCTGGCGCGCAGCCGAACCGAAGAACTCCGCTGGCTGCTGGAGTAGCGCCCGACGTCGTCAGGGCCATTATGGTAAATGGCCGCTTAATCATTGACTCAACAGCTTATTTACCCGGGTCAGCGAATCTCACTGCTTCAGTCCCGTACGGGCGTTGCGTGAGACATCCCCATGGCGATCAAGACGATCGACCCGCAAGTTCAGAAGAACGCGAAATCGAAGGCCGCTTCGGCTCTCGCCGCGAAGATTCTCACGCCGCCAAGACTGCCGCTCGACCAGATCGTGGTCGGCGACTGCATCGAATCGATGAACGCGCTGCCGCCCAACTCGATCGACCTTATCTTTGCCGACCCGCCCTACAACCTCCAGCTCGGCGGCGACCTCACGCGCCCCGACAACTCCCATGTCGACGCCGTGAATAACGAGTGGGACAAGTTTGCCTCGTTTGCAGCGTACGATGAATTCACGCGCAACTGGCTCAAGGCAGCCCGCCGCATCCTGAAGCCCGACGGCGCCATCTGGGTCATCGGCTCCTATCACAACATCTTCCGCGTCGGCGCCGCGATCCAAGACCTGGGCTTCTGGATTCTCAACGACGTGGTCTGGAACAAGTCGAACCCGATGCCCAACTTCAAGGGCACGCGCCTCGCCAATGCGCACGAAACCCTGATCTGGGCCGCGCGCAGCCAGGAGCAGAAGAGATATACCTTCAACTACGACGCGCTGAAGGCCGGCAACGAAGACATCCAGGCGCGCTCTGACTGGTGGACCTTCCCGATCTGCTCGGGCGGCGAACGCCTGAAAGGCGAAGACGGGCGCAAGTCGCATCCGACGCAGAAGCCCGAAGCCCTGCTCCACCGCATCATCGTCGGCACCACCAATCCGGGCGACGTGATCCTCGATCCGTTCTTCGGCACCGGCACCACCGGCGCCGTCGCGAAACTGCTCGGCCGCCACTTCATCGGCCTCGAGCGTGACGCTGATTACATCGACGTCGCCACCCGCCGCATCGCCAATGTCCGCACGCTCGGCGCCGAGGACATCGAGGTGCAATCGAGCAAGAAAGCCGAACCGCGCGTCCCCTTCGGCGCGCTGGTCGAACACGGCCTCGTCCGCCCCGGCGATCGCCTGTTCTGCCCGCAGAACCGCCACGTCGCCCGCGTCCGCGCCGACGGCTCGCTGGCCAATGGCGACGCAAGCGGCTCGATCCACCGCATGGGCGCCCACGTCCAGAACGCGCCCTCCTGCAATGGCTGGACCTTCTGGCACTACAAGTCCGACCAGGGCCTAGCGCCGATCGACCTGCTGCGCCGGAAATTCCGGACACAGATGGGGCTGTAGGTCTCGAAGACATCCTCTTCATTTTCCAGCGGCGCATGTCGTAGGCTTGCCTTGCAACAACGAGGTAGGCTCGACACATGTCCAAAGCCCGGGTGAACTGCTTCTCCATCTCGCTCGATGGCTACGGCGCCGGACCGAACCAGAGTCTCGAGAACCCGCTCGGCGAGCGCGGCCCCGAGCTCCATAACTGGTTCTTCCCGACCCGGACCGTTCAGAAAAAAGTCTTCAACCAGGATGGCGGCCAGACCGGCGTCGACAATGACATGGCCGAACGCTCGTTCGAGAATGTCGGCGCCTGGATCCTCGGCCGCAACATGTTCGGCCCCGTGCGCGGCGACTGGCCGGATGACAGCTGGAAAGGCTGGTGGGGCGACGTCCCGCCCTATGATTGCGATGTGTTCGTTCTCACACACTATCCGCGCAAGTCCTTCGCCCTCGCCGGCACGACGTTCCACTTCATCACCGACGGCCCCCTCGCCGCGCTCGAAAAAGCGAAGGCTTCGGCAAAGAACAAGGACGTCCGCATCGGCGGCGGCGCCTCGACAATCCGCCAATACCTGCAGGCCGGCCTGATCGACGAAATGCATCTCGCCGTCAGCCCCGTCGTCTTCGGCAAAGGCGAACACCTGCTGCATGGCATCAACTTGCCCGCGCTTGGCTTGAAAACCGTCAAGCTCGTCGCCGGCGAAGGCGCGACGCACTACCTGCTGTCGAGATAACGGCTACTGCAGCCCCTTCCGGGCTTCCGCCAGACCCTGATTCAGCCAGCCGAGCTCGTTGCGGTTGGTCGATGCCTTCACCAGCGCCTCGAAGGCTGCCACGCGTGCGCGTAGAACATCCTTGTCCCCCGGCGCGCCTTCGAGGCCGATCGATGTCAGGTGCAACGCCTCCACCAGCTTGCCCTGCCCGATCAGACTTCCCGCCTCATCCGCAATCGCCTTCCCACCGCCCGCCAGCTTCACTAGCGAACCCGAAACGCTGTCCCGTCCTTCCGGAAACATCCCGGCCGGATCGCCATCGAACCAGCCAGCATAGCCTTCAAAGATCCCACGGACCGACCACGAGATCTTGCCATACCCCTCGCCCACATCGAGCGCGGGCGGCAGCTTGATCTCGCGCATCAGCGTGTGCACGTCCTTGCCCTCGTTCATGCCCTTCAGCACGGCGTCGTGCACATAGACGATGGCGTCGCGCATCTTCGTGAACTGCGCGCGCACATTGTCCTTGCCGACGATCGCCGGGCCATGGCTCGGGATCACGACTTCCGGCTCGAGCGCGAGAACCTTGTCCAGCGAATTGATGTAGTCCATCGGCCAGCGCGGCCGGGTGCCGCGCAACGTGTACATGTTCGGAAACGACTCGTAGAAATTGTCGCCCACGAATGCGGCCTTCAGGCTCGGCGCCCACACGGTGAGATGATCCGGCGTCTCGCCCGGCGTCGAGATCAGCTGCAGCTTCACGCCTCCGACGTCGAGGTCCAGCGTGTCGCGAAACGTGATGTCCGGCACGATGCCCAGCACGTTCGGCGCCGGCCCCGCCTGCATAGGCGCCGCTGCCGCGGCCGCCCCGCCGCTTCCGGCAAACTGGAACTGCGCCGCATTCCGCCGCCCGAAGAAACCCGCGAGCATGCGCTGATAGCCGAGAAACTCTCCGAACGATTCCTGCGCCACCACCTTCGCGCCGAGCGGCTTCCACAGCACCACGCCACCCGTATGGTCGCCATGACCATGCGTCAGGATCACATAGGCGGCCTTTGTCACGCCGCCCTTCTGCAGCAGGTCGAAATGCGCCTTCGACGCCGGTGGCCGCGACGTGTCGATGATCACGGCGCCGGCCGGCGTATCGAGCACGATCGTGTTCGACGACACGTTGCGGCCGAGCACGTAGCGAAGTCCCGGCGCCACCGTGATGACTTCGAGATTCTGCGTCGGGTCGGCAAAGTCCATGCTGGACGGCAGCGGCGGCGCCGCCACGCGTCCGGGCTGCGCCTCAACCGGCCCCATGGCCTGGCACGACGCCAACCCGATCGTCGCCAGCAAAGCGATGATGTTCCTCATCCTAGGCTCCTTCGCCGTACCGACGCCGGTTGTGGTACCGACACCCGGCAAAAGCTGCAATCGCGTCCCGCGACGTCGAGCCGGGGAACGGCCTCCCTTGGCGCAAGGCGATTCTTTGCCCGCAACGCCCGGTGCGCCATTCCAAATCCGGAACCTGCTTCCTATCTCGACCGGAGAACCAGAGGGATCCATCAATGAAGCTTTACTACGCGCCGGGCGCCTGCTCACTCGCCACCCACATCCTGCTGCGTGAGGCAGGCCTGTCGTTCGACCTCGAAAAGGTCGATATCCGCAAGAAGACCACGGAGCACGGCGAAGACTGGATGGCGCTGAACCCGAAGGGTTACGTACCGGCACTCCGCATGGACGACGGCGATATCCTGACCGAGAATGTCGTTCTTCACGGCTATGTCGCGGACCTCAAGCCCGAACTGAAACTCGCCCCCGCGCACGGCACGAAGGCGCGCCTGAAGCAGGACGAACTGGCCGTCTATGTCTCGACCGAGATCCACAAATCCTACGGCGCGCTGTTCAACCCCGCGATCACTGACGATGCGCGCAAGGCGGCGATCGACAAGCTGCAAACGCGCTACAGGCTGATCGAACAGCTTTTGTCCGACGGCCGCACCTACGTCACAGGCGAGCCCTTCACGTCCGTCGACGCCTATCTGTTCACCGTCACCAGCTGGGCGAATTCGCTGAAGGTCGACCTGTCGGCCTTCCCGAAACTCCTCGCCTACCAGCAGCGCGTTGCCGCCCGCCCCGCAGTGCAGGCAGCGCTCGTGGCCGAGGGTCTGGTGAAGGCGGCCTGAACGACAGCCCGCGCGTCGCTACTTTGCAGCAGCGGCGCGCGTGTGCGCTTCGGTCAGCGTCGGATAGTACTGCATGAACACCGTGTCGGTCGTGCCGGCGTGCTGGTCGTGGCAGGAATAGCAGGCCTGGCTGCGCGGGATTGCGTTGCCCACCGTTGAGGCAGCGCCGAAGCCGTAGAACGTCCAGGTGCCCGGGCCCGCCTTTTCGTCCTTCACATGCAGCGAACGGCCGATGACTTCGCCCTGCGTCTTGCCGCCCTTGGCCGGCGCGATTTCCTCGACCGGCCGCCGCACCTCGAGCTGGAAGATCGCGCCGACGGGAAACTTTCCGGTCGAAACGAATGCGTCGTAGCTTTCCGGATCGAGCCGCACCGTGTTCAGCGTCACGCCGCCATCGCCTTCATAGCTCAGCGCATAGGTCGTCCCCACCGTAGGCCAGCGATCCATGTTCTGCGGAATGACGATGCGGCCCTCCGCATCATAGCTCGGGCCCGCAAAGGCGGCAGCGGCAAGGGAGGCGCCGGCAACGAGGCCGGCGGCGATCAGCGTCAGGCGTTTCATGTCAGCATCCCGTATCAGGCGGCCTCCGTGTACGGAGGCTCGTTGTTTGACCCGTGTGGATTCAGCGGCCAATGCGCTGGAAAAGCAAGCGTCCTACCCCCGCGTTTGCGGACACAGACTCGACCAATCAGGTCAGCTGCCCCGATCCAGCGCAGGCCTGAAGCCGCGCCGCCCTATTCCTCGTCGGCGTTCGCCGCGACGGTGCCACCCGCGCGCTCCTGGGCGCGCGCGCCGGCGAGAATGCCCTCCATGGCGTAATTGCCTTCATGGCAGGCGTATTCGTAGGACGGCTCCGGCGACAGGTTGAACGCCATCTCGCCTTTCCACGCCTGGGTGAATTGGGCGGGATCATCGACGGTGAATTCGTAGACGATCTGCTTGTCGTCCCAGCGCGAGAACCGCTCGGTCAGCACGCCATCGTTGCTGAGATAACCGCGCTGCTGCGGGTGCACGTTGCGCGTCTCCACAACCAGCGCATCGCCCTCATACCAGCCGACCGAGTCGCCCAGCCACTGCTTGATCACGTCCGGCCGAAAGCTTGCCCGCGCGTCTGCTGCTGATCCGAAGATCGGCACGATGCGCGCATCGTGCACCATCTCTACCAGGATCATCGCATGCGTCGGAGACTGCACGATCTGGTAGGTGTTGTTGTACAGCACGTTCGTCATCACCGGCCCGCCGGTGTTGCCGAAGCCGATGATGCAGCGCTCGCCCATCGGGCGCGTTTCGGGATTGTCATAGCTGCCAAAGCCGCCGCCGGCATTGCGATCGACGGCGCCCGGTCCCTGCACCGTGCCGGTCGGCGCCGGCGCGCCGGTCGGGCGGACGGCTGGTGCAGCAGGTCGCGCCTCGGCGGCAGCGCCCTTGCGCGGAATGCGGCCATTGGCCGGCTCCACGATCCACGACGACCGGGGCGCGCCCTTCACCCGCGCGACATGGCTTCCCTGGTCCACCCAGAACGCGTTGTATCCGCCGCCCGAAAGAAGGTCGGTGCCGTCCAGCAGCTTCACGTCCTCGGGGCGGTTCGGCTTGGCGTCTTCCCGGGTCCGGTTGTTGTAGTAGTCCGCGCCCTCCATCTTCGCGACTTCGGCATCGGTCATGATCAGGTTCGGATACTCTGGCGCACGCTGCATGTCGGTGATCGACGAATTGCTCCAGTAGCCCTGCAGATCCGGCGCACCCCAACTGGTCTTTGGCGGCGTGAAGCCGGGCGCGCTCGTCTGCGCAAAGGCTGCTCCGCCCAACGCCGCCGAAGCGATCGTCGCCAACAACGCACAAGCCAAACGCGTGGACCGCATCTTTAGTCTCCTCCGGATCAGCGACGCGCGATGTCTTGCCGCAGCGTCTGCCTGTGGCCGTTTTTGCAGCTAGCTCCGTACAGAGGCAAGCTTGGCGGGGCGGCTAGAGGTGGGATTTTCCAGTTCACACGGCGTTGTGTAGGGAAATCGACACGATCTTTGCTGCAACGCCGCAATCAGCTAGTGAACTGTTTCCAGGACGGGAGTGCAGGCGAATGTCGGACGGCGTGGTGATTGCGAACCTTCTGGCGACGATTCGCCAGGCCGCACAGGACGCCGAGGGGTATTTCCTCGACCTCCGCAAATCCGTGGCCGCCGTGGTCGCCCCCGGCGGCAAGGTTGACCGCAAGAAGATCGACGAGGAACAGCGCGCCACGCACGGCCTCGCCTGGGTGCTCACCTATGTCGAAACGCTGAAGGAAACCGCCAACTGGGCCGAGCGCATCAACGCCGAAGGCCGCTTCGGCGAGATTGAACAGCTGCTCACCCAGATCCTGTTCGGCGAATATCTCTACCAGCTCGGCGGCGGCCTGCCGATGACGCAGCTTGAGATTGTGCGCCCGAGCGACATGACCGCCGACGCCTCCGTCATCCAGAAACTCGGCACGCCGGCGATCATCACACTGATCACGCGCGGCAACACCCCTGCCGCACGCATGGCGGCCGCCAAGCACATCCGTGGTTTCATCGATAGCCAGAAGGCGACCATCGAATACACCGGGCTCGAAGAGACCTTCGAACAGATCCGCGACCAGTTCCGCGCCTTCGGCAAGGCAGTCGTCGAACCCTACGCTCACGAATGGCATCTCAAGGACGAACTCATCCCTGACAGCGTCGTCAAGCAGATGGGCGAGATGGGCGTGTTCGGCCTCACCATCCCTGAAGAGTTCGGCGGCCTCGGTCTCGGCAAGACGGCGATGTGTGTCGTCTCCGAAGAGCTCTCGCGCGCCTATATCGGCGTCGGCTCGCTCGGCACGCGCTCGGAGATCGCGGCCGAACTTCTGCTCGTCGGCGGCACGCGCGCCCAGCAGGAGAAGTATCTCCCCGGCATCGCGTCCGGCGAAATCCTGCCGACCGCCGTGTTTACCGAACCGAACACCGGCTCGGATCTCGGCTCGCTGCGAACTCGCGCGACGAAGGACGGCGCCAACTGGAAGATCACCGGCAACAAGACCTGGATCACCCACGCCGCCCGCGCCGACCTGATGACGGTCCTCGCCCGCTCCATCCCGGACACCAACAATTTCTCCGGCCTCTCGATGTTCCTGTGCGAGAAGCCGCGCGGCACCGATGACAACCCCTTCCCCGCAAACGGCATGACGGGCGGCGAGATCGAAGTGCTCGGCTATCGCGGCATGAAGGAATACGAACTTGGCTTCGACGGCTTCGAAGTGCCGGCCGAGAATCTGCTCGGCGAAATCGAGGGCCAGGGCTTCAAGCACCTGATGGCCACTTTCGAAGGCGCCCGCATCCAGACCGCAGCGCGCGCCATCGGCGTCGCGCAGAACGCGCTCGAGCTTGGCCTCAGGTATTCGCTCGATCGAACCCAGTTCGGCCGGCAGATCTTCGACTTCCCGCGCACGAGCGACAAGCTTGTGATGATGGCCGCCGAACTGATCGGCGTCCGCCAGCTCACCTACTTCTCTGCGCGTCAGAAGGACGACGGCAAACGCTGCGACCTCGAAGCCGGCCTCGCCAAGATGCTGGCCGCCCGCATCGCCTGGGCCGCCGCCGACAACGCGCTGCAGGTCCACGGCGGCAACGGCTTCGCGCTTGAGTATCCCATCAGCCGCGTCCTCTGCGACGCCCGCATCCTCAACATCTTCGAGGGCGCCGGCGAAGTGCAGGCCATGGTCATCGCGCGCCGCACCATCGACGAGCTCATCGGCGCGAAGAACTAACGCCGCCAGGCGAACGCACTACTTCCTCTGGAAAGAGGAGCGCCGCCATGGCTGAACCGATCCGCATTGAGCACCCCGTCTTCCTGCATGACGGGGAGGTCGCCTTCGGCGCCGTGCGCGCCGTGAACAAAAGCGTCCTGATCATCTACATCGAGAATGCAGGCGATTTCACCGTGCCTATCAGCGCCGTGCAGGATGTTCACGACGCCAAGGTGGTCCTCGACGGTTCCAAGCTCGACAAGAAGACGCTGGCCGCCATCAACCGGGCCCACGCCGCCGAAGACGAGGAAGACCACGCGCCGGTCGACGGCTGAGATCCTTGGCGGGACATCCGCGTAGCGAGCGTTACACCCAGCCGGCGCTGACTGCAGTGTGGCCAGTGCGATAACATCGACGATAATCGCGCTGCTTCCCGGTTGCAGCGGCGCAGCCCTGTCGACATGATTGTTGCAACGCAGGGCCGGCGAACTTCGTCTCCTGTTTAACCAAACAGGAGACGCCGCATGAGCGACGCCGCCCCCAACCTTTCGCCTGAGGTGCAGCGCCAGAAGGGCTTCCTCGGCTTCGTCGAGAAGGTCGGCAACTTCCTGCCCGACCCCATCATGATCTTCGTCTGGCTGATCGGCCTCCTGATGATCCTCTCGGCCATCGGCGCCGCGCAAGGCTGGTCCGCTTCGCTCGGCTATCCGGGCGACACCGCCCCGCAATACGCCACGCTCGAGAACGGCGTCCTCACCTACCGCGCCGAGAGCCTGTTCTCCGAGGCGAACATGTCCCGCCTCCTGACCGAGATGCCGCGCACGCTCACCGGCTTTGCGCCACTGGGCCTCGTCCTGCTCGTGATGTTCGGCGCCGGCGTCGCCGAGCGCGTCGGCCTGTTCAGCGCCCTCATCCGCGGCAGCCTGCGCGATGCGCCGCGCGCGATCCTGACCCCGCTGGTCTGCATCATCGGCATGATGTCCCATCACGCATCCGACGCTGCCTACGTCGTCTTTATCCCGCTTGCCGCCCTGCTTTACGCGGCGGTGGGCCGCCACCCGCTGGTCGGCCTCGCCGCAGCCTTCGCCGCCGTCTCGGGCGGCTATGCCGGCAACATCACGCCGGGCCAGATCGACGTCCTGCTGTTCGGCTTCACCGAGGAAGCTGCGCAAATCATCGACCCGACGTGGCGCATGAACCCGCTGGGCAACTGGTGGTTCATCCTCGGCATCGTGGTTGTCTTCACGCCGATCATCTGGTTCATCACCGACAAGGTCGTCGAACCGCGCCTCGGCAAATGGGGCGGACAGGCGGACGACGCACTGAAGGCCGAACTCGCCAAGTCGGCCGTTACGCCCGCTGAGAAGCGCGGCCTCGCCTGGGCGGGTGTGGTGGCGCTCGTCGTGGTCGGCTTCTTCGCCGCCATGTGCCTGTGGCCCGGCTACACCCCGCTGATCGACGAGACCGCCGAAGGCCCGGCCCAGCTCCAGCCCTTCTACACTGCGCTCATTGCCGCATTCATGCTGCTCTTCCTCGGTTGCGGCATCGCATTCGGCATTGCGATCGGCGTGGTCAAGAACACGCGCGACGTGATCGACCGCATGATCGACGGCATCCGCTCCATGGCGCCCTACATCGTCTTCGCCCTCTTCGCGGCGCACTTCGTGGCGATGTTCAACTGGTCCCGCCTTGGGCCGATCGCCGCCATCAACGGCGCGGAAATCCTCAAGGCGATCAGCCTGCCCGCGCCTGTGCTGCTGGTCAGCGTGCTGGCCTTCTCATCCTTCCTCGACCTGTTCATCGGTTCTGCTTCGGCGAAGTGGAGCGCGCTCGCGCCCGTCGTCGTACCGATGTTCATGCTGCTTGGCATTTCACCGGAGATGACGACGGCGGCCTACCGCATGGGCGACAGCTACACGAACATCATGACGCCGCTGATGTCCTACTTCCCGCTGATCCTGGTGTTCGCGCGGCGGTGGGACACGACGTTCGGCGTCGGCTCGCTTCTGGCGCTCATGCTGCCCTACGCACTCACCTTCATGGTGGCTGGCATGCTGATGACGGCAGGCTGGGTCTTCCTCGACCTCCCGCTCGGGCCTGGCGCAGGCGTTCACTATGAGCCGCCCGGCGGGCTCCTGCCGTAACTGGCGGCAGGGACTCCCGTATCACTCCCCGCTTAGGCGACTGACGCTGACATTGGCCTGACGTGTGCGATATGTACCCAGGCCGAAAGGATTCACTCATGCGTTTTCTGCGTTTCGTGGCTGCGGTCATTCCAGCTCTCGTTCTGGGCCTCGCGACCCATGGCGCAGCGCAGGCCCAGAGCTTCCTGCCCGGCGTCACCTACGACCCAGCCATTCCGACGATCGAGAGCGTGCTGGGCAAGCCGTCCGGCGAGCGCATCACGCCGGCCGCCGACGTCATCCGCTATTTCCGCGCCCTTCAGCAGGCCGCTCCCGGCCGCATCGTCGTCACACCGTACGCGAAGAGCTGGCAGGGCCGTGAGCTGGTCTACGTCGCCATCGGCTCACCCGAGCGCATCTCGCAACTCGACGCCTTCTCCGCCGACATGAAGGCCCTCGCCGATCCGCGCCGCACATCGCAAGCCGCCGCCAACGCGATCATCGCCCGAGCACCCGGCTCGGTGTGGCTGGGCCACGGCGTCCATGGCGACGAGATATCGTCTTCCGACGCAGCGATGATGACGGCCTATCACCTGCTCGCCGCCAGCAATGATCCCACGGTGCGGAACATTCTCGCCAACACGGTGGTCTTCATCGATCCCGTCCAGAACCCTGATGGCCGCGACCGCTTCGTGAATGGCTTCTACGACACCACGGGACTGGCGCCCTCCGGAAGCCGCATCGCGGCCGAGCGCAACCAGCCCTGGCCCGGCGGCCGCACCAACCACTACCTGTTCGACATGAATCGCGACTGGATCTCGCTGACCCAGCCCGAGACGCGCGGCCGCGTGGAGATCTTCCAGAAGTGGTTTCCGCTCGTCTTCGTCGACCTGCACGAGATGGGCTCGGACTCGACCTACTTCTTCTCGCCCGAAGCCGATCCATACAACCCGGACATCACGCAGACCCAGCGCGACGCGCTCAAGCTGATCGGCCGCAACAATGCGCGCTGGTTCGACCAGTTCGGCTTCTCCTACTTCACCCGCGAAGTGTATGACGCCTTCTATCCCGGCTACGGCGCCGCATGGCCGCTGTTCCATGGCTCGATCGGCACGACCTATGAGCAGGCGTCCGCGCGCGGGCTTCTCGCACACCGCTCGGACGGCTCGGACATGAGCTATCAGGATACGGTGCGCCGCCACTTCACCTCGTCCATCGCGACGCTTGAAACAGTCGCCTCCAACCGCGAGAAGATGCTGCGCGAGTTCTACGCCTATCGCGCTTCCGCCATCGATGAGGGGCGCAAGGGCGCCGTGCGGTCCTACGTGATCCCGCCGCAGCAGGACCAGTCGACGGCCGATCGCCTCGCGAAACTGCTTGCAGCGCAAGGCATCGAGGTCAGCCGCGCGACCGACACCATCCGCGCCTGCCGCAAGACCTACCCTGCAGGGTCCTACGCCGTGTCCCTTGGCCAGCCCGCCGGTCGCCTCGTCCGCACGCTGATGGAGCCGCAGGTCTCGCTCGACCCGAAATTCATGGCCGAGCAGGAGCGCCGCCGCGCCAAGGACCTCGAGCCCGAACTCTACGACGTGACGGCATGGTCGCTTCCCGTGATGTTCAACGTTACGACAGATCGCTGCGCCGATGAGCCAACCGGAGCCATGGCCGCGTTCTCGCCGGATACGGAACTCCCTGGCGCCGTGGCACGGCCCGAAGCAGCCTATGGCTTCCTTGCGCCGTGGGGCTCGACATCGGCTGTGCGGCTGCTTGCCTCGGCGCTGCGTGAAGGCATTGCGGTCTCCAGCTCGGATTTCGCCTTCACGCATGACGGCCGTTCCTATCCCGCTGGCACGCTCATCTTCCGCAATTCCGGCACGGACGGGCTCGCCGCGAAGCTTCAGCGTCTCGCCGCCGAAACCGGCGCGAGCATCACAGGGATCGACGACAGCTGGATCACCGACGGCCCAAGCTTCGGCAGCACCAAGGTGGTGAGCCACAATGCCCCGCGCATCGCTCTCGCATGGGATGCGCCAACGCGATCCAGCGCCGCGGGCAATCTCCGGTTCGTGATCGAGCGCCAGTTCGGCTACCCTGTGACACCGATCCGCACGTCGTCGCTGTCCTCAAGCGAAATCTCGCAGTTCGACGTCGTGATCCTGCCCGAAGGCGGAAACTTTGGCGGCGTGATGGGGGATGGGGGCGCGGGCCTGCGCGCCTGGATGCAGCGCGGCGGCGTTCTCATCGCGATCGGAGAAGCGGCGCGATTCGTATCGGATCCCAAGTCCGACATGGCGTCGATCCGTCGCGAGACCGCGTTCCGGAAGGACAAGCCTGCAACGCCCGATGACAAGGCGACTGCCCACGGAACGGAACTCACAACGCGCGATGCGCTGGCGGCCGCAGAAACGCCGATCGAGGAGTCCCCGGACGCTTCCCCCGGCGCACTGGTGAAGGCGACGCCTGATTTTGACCACTGGCTCGCCGCGGGTCTCAAGCCGACGCTCAACGTGCTGATGTCGGGCGGCGACATCTTCACGCCGGTCAGGCGCGACCACGGCGTCAACGTCGTCAGCTTCGCCGGCCCGGAGGACCTCGTTGTGTCAGGCTATCTGTGGGAAGAGACGAAGCGGCAGCTCGCCTTCAAGCCGTTCGTCGTGGTGGAGCCGAAAGGGCGCGGCCAGCTCATCGTGTTCACCCAGAACCCGACCGTGCGCGCCTATCTCGACGGCCTCAACGTCCTGCTCGCCAACGCCATCTTCCGCGGCGCAGCGCATGCAACCGGGCCGCGCTAGAGAGCTGCAAGGGCGTTAGCCAGCCGGGCTCGGATCCGTCACCGGTTTCTTGTGCGCCACGGGCACGCCAGAAACCGCCGTCGCCACGATGTCCTTGCGTTCCGGCTCAGGCAGGCGATAGCGCTGCAACAGGCGCGTCATGGCCCAGGCATAGATGCCCGTGGCCGGCATGATGATGGCGATCTTGAACATGATCCACACGTTCACGCCGTCCATCGTCATTCCCAGGATGTTGTAGTTGACGCCCTGGTGGAAGGTGATGCGCACATACTCGTTGGCGCCGGCCAGCACGATGAAGAAGATCGCGAAGCTCCACGTCAGCTTGTCCCAGCCCTCGCGCGTGTAGTGGAATGTCTTCTCGAAGATGTACTGGAAGAAGTTCTTCTTCATCACCAGCCCGACGATCAGGAACACCGCGAACAGCGCGTTGAAGATCGTGACCTTGATCTGAACCCACGTCGCATCGCCCGTGACGAGCGTCATGATCCCGAACACGACGGTGACGCCCGAGGCTATCAGCGGGAAGATCGGCAGGCGCTTCAGCACCATCTGCATCGCAGCCATCGCGACGACGGTGCCGATCAGCAGCGCCCATGTGCCGTCCTCGACCTTGCCCGTGATGCCGTTGACCACGAACATCGCGATCAGGGGCCCGAACTCGCTGGCGATATTGACTGTTTGCTCCGCATTGAACGGGAAGACTTTTTTGACCCAGCTCATGCGATCCCTCTACGCCCGCCCCTGTTTCAGACATCTGAGAGGGGGCGGGTGATCCTTCAAGTCCTATAGAGCGCTGGAAGGCCCGTAAATCCCGGCGTTGCTGACGATTCCGCGTGGTTGCATGTCATGGCAACGCGCGGACGCCGCAAGAGTGGCGAGCGAACTGCTGGCGCGGCCCATGCGCCGCGATAGGATCATCGCAAACGGGGAAACAATGATGAAACGCCTCTCAACCCTGATGCTGGCCCTCGCCCTGGCCGGCTGCGCCACGCTTCCTGACACTCCAGCCGGCCAGCCGGCCTGGGCCGGCGCCTGGGGCGCATCGCCCACAATCCCGCCGCCAGCGGCCCGCGCCTTCGATAACCAGACGGTGCGTCAGGTTGTCCGTCTCAGCCAGGGCGGCGACAGCGTCCGCATCCGCTTCACCAATGAGTATGGTGAGAAGCCGCTGGAGATCGGCGCCGCGACGATTGCGCAGGTCGGTTTCGACGGCGTTGTCGCCGGCCAGCCTGTTCCGGTCACCTTTTCCGGCCGCTCATCAGCGACGATCCCGGCAGGAGCGCCGATGCTGAGCGACCCCGTGGCCTTCAGCACCAAGGCGCTGGAATCCGTCTCGATCTCCATCTTCCTGCCCGGCCAGACCGGGCCGTGCACCTGCCACTTCGCCGCAACCGCGACAGGCTACGTTTCCGGACCCGGAGATTTCACGCGGACGGGCTTCGAGGCAAAGGAGACCTTCACCAACCGCGCCTTCATCTCAGCCGTCGAGGTCGTGGCCGCCCCGGCCGCGACGATCATCGCCTTCGGCGATTCGATCACCGACGGCACCAACTCGACGCCTAACACCGATCGGCGCTGGCCGGACATCCTCGCCGCGCGGCTCTCCGCCAGTGGACAGGCGCGCGGTATCTCGAACCAGGCCATCGCCGGCAACCGCGTCCTGTCTCACCAGCTGCCGATCTTCGGCGAGAGCGCCCTCGCCCGCTTCGATCGCGACGTGCTGAGCGTGCCGAACGCGAAGTGGCTTGTCGTGCTCGAAGGCATCAATGACATCGGCATGGGCGCGGCCGCGCCGCCATCGGCCGACCAGATCATTGCGGCCTATCGCCAGATGATCGCGCGCGTGCGGCCGCAAGGCATCAAGGTCTACTTCGCGACGCTCCTGCCGTACGAAGGCGCTCGCTACTTCCACGAAAATGGCGAAGCGGTGCGCCAACGCGTCAACACCTGGATGCGCACATCGGGCGAGGCTGACGGCGTCATCGACTTCGATGCCGCAATGCGAGATCCCGCCAACCCGCGCCGGATGAAGGCAGGCCTCCAGTCCGGCGACTGGCTGCACCCAAACGATGCGGGCTACCGCGTCATGGGCGAGTCGATCGACCTTGCGCTGTTCAGATAGCGATCAGCCCTTGAGCTTGATCCGTCCGAGATAGTCGCCCTTGCCAAGCGGTACGCCCTGCGCGCGAAGCAGGTCATAGGCCGTCGTGGCATGGAAGTGCACGTTCGGCACTGAGAACGTCATCAGGAATCCGGCGCCCGTGAACGCCAGCGTGCGCTCGCCGACATTGAACACCACGTCCCTTTCTTCGAGCGCGTTGATCGCGTCGGGCGCATAGCCCTTGAGAGTCTCAAGCGCCTCGGCGACGGCTGCGTCCAGCGCATTCCAGTCCGCGTTGGGCGTGCCATAGGGCGGCTTGAACACCCCGCCCTTCACACCTTCCACGGCGCCGACCGAGTGACCGATCACGGCCTGCACCTGATAGCGGAAAGGCAGCATGTTCGGGTAGATGCGCGAGTCCAGCACGCTGGTCAGGTCGATGCTGTTTTCCTCGCAATGCGCACGCCCGCGCTTCAGAAGATGGCCCAGCGCGCCAACCGTCTGGGTGAATGCTGAAACCGTTGCATCGTAAAGCGTGATGGCCATGGAAGTGTCTCCCGTCCCGTTCTGAAAAAGATAAAGCCGCGCCGGATATCCAGCGCGGCTCCACCTGTTCTTGCGTCCGCGTCTAGCGCGTCGGCTTGCCCTTGTTCTTCTCTGCTTCGCGCTCGAGTTCACGCGCTCCGGCGAGAATGCCGATCATGCCGTGATTGCCCTCGTGGCACGCATACTCGTACAGCGCCGGCGACGGATAGAAGCTCAGCTCGGCCTTCCACGGCTGGGTGTAGGTGTCCGGATCGTTGACCGAGAATTCGTAGAATATGTCGTCCTTCGCCGTCCGCGTCAGGCGCTCCGTCATGACGCCTTGCGGCGACAGCAGCGGCGACATGTCTTCTGCCTGCATCGGATGAACGTTGCGGGTCTCCATCACGAACGTGTCGCCCTCCCACCAGCCGACTGAATCGCCCATCCAGGGCTTGATGGCGTTGGGACGATGGTTTTTCCGCGCCTCATCCGCCGAAGCGAAGATCGGCACGATGCGCGCGTCGTGCGCCATCTCGACCAGGATCATCATGTGCTCAGGTGTCTGCACGAACTGGTAATTGTTGTTGTACAGCACGCTCAGCATCCCCGGCCCGCCGGTCTGGCCGAAACCGATCAGGCAGCGCTCCGACAGGGTGGGCTCTTCGGGGCCTTCATACGGCGCATTGCCCGTCATGTAGGTCTGGAAGCCCTTCATCTGCTTCTGCATGATGGCCGCCGGATTCTTGTAGGGCAGCTGGCCGTTGGCGGGCTCGACGATGTTCGAGGTGCGCCATTCGCCCTTCACCTTCGCGAGCTTCTCGCCCGGCGCGACCCAGAAGCCGTCATAGCCCTTGAGACCGAAATCGGCGCCGCCCTTCTCGGGGGCGCCCTTGGTGGGGTCGGAATAGGTGGCGCGGAATTCCGGGTCATCCGCCGAGATGCCAGCCAGCCCCGTCTTGGCGACGATCGCCTGTGCTTCCGCGTCATTGACGGTCAGCTTGGTCACGCTCCGATCGCGCGCAAGCGGCGTCAGCGAAGCGTTGGTCCAGATTCCGGTGAGGTCCGGCTTGCCGTCCGCCGCGCGCGGAACCTGCGCCAGAGCTGGGGCCGAGATGGCCATTGCCAGTGCGATGAGAACCGGTCCGAATTTCCGCATGAAACCTCTCCTGTCATTGACGCGCCAGCTACGTGACGCTGTCAGCCCGGGGGAACTTACTCCTTATCCGCCGGTACGGAAGCCTTCCCTGACGAGAAGTGAAGCCTGATTGTCGCGACCTCCGCTGCCGCTGTTTGATCAACCTTTTTCATTGGTCACTTGAAACGGAGCCCGTCTTTGCCGCATTTGCCCCTCATGCTTTGCGGCAATGGCCGCTGAGGAGAGCACCATGAACATCCGCCTTCTGAAACTTGCCGGCGCCTCCGCGCTGGCGATTGCGCTTCTGGCCGCCTGCGGCGGCGAAACGCCAGTTCCCGAAATCCCTGAGCCGGTAGTGGTCGCCGAGCCCGCGCCGCCGATGACGCCAGACTACGCTTCTCTCATCACGTCGCCCGGCCGCATCGATGGCGACGCAGCCAAGGACGGTTCACGCAAACCCGCCGAAGTCCTCGCATTCGCGAAAGTGATGCCCGGCAACACCGTTCTCGAACTGGAAGCTGGCGCGGGCTATTACACCGAGCTCCTCTCGCGCGCGGTCGGCACGACCGGCAAGGTCATCATGCAGGCGCCAAAGGAGTTCGAAAGCTTCTACAAGGACGCCCTCGCCGCCCGCACCAAGGACGCCCGCCTCGCGAACGTGACTGTCTCCTGGTCGCCCTTCGACAAGCTCGAAGCGGCTGACGCATCGGTCGACGTCGTCACCTGGTTCCAGGGCCCGCACGAGCTGTGGTGCAAGGCCGCCTGCGGCAACGCCCCGATGGGCGCCCCCGCCGCGGCCTTCTCCGAGATTGCGCGCGTACTCAAACCGGGTGGCTACCTCGTCGTGATGGACCATGTCGCAACGGCCGGCGCGCCCGAGACGACGGGCAATGACCTGCACCGCATCGACGCCGCGATCGTCAAACCGATGATCGAAGCGGCCGGCTTTACGCAGGAAGAGGAAAGCCAGCTCCTCGCCAACCCGGCCGACGATCACACCAAGGGCGTCTTCGACCCGTCAATCCAGGGCAAGACCGACCAGTGGCTGATCCGTTACAAGAAAAACTAGTCTCGGCTCGAACTGAGGCGCATACCCGAAGCGCGGACCGTCCAGCGGTCCGCGCTTTTTGCGTCGGGGAGGACACAATGAAGATCGCCGCCAAACTTGCCGTCAGCGCCATTGCGCTTGTCATATCAGCCTGCGCCACCATGCCGGCCGGCCCGCCGCCGCTCGCAGCTGCCGACTACACCGCGATCCTCGCCGATCCAGCCCGCCAGTCGAAGCTCGAAGGCTTCACCGCCGCAGACCAGACCGACGACGCCGCGCGCAAGCCCGCCGAAGTCCTCGCATTCGCAGCGCTCGGGCCAGGCGACACCGTGCTTGAGATGGAAGGCGGCCGCGGCTGGTTCTCCTACATCATCTCCAAAGCCATCGGCCCGACGGGCAAGCTGATCGTCCAGTACCCCGCCGAGTTCGCCTACGGCGACGCCGCCTACAAGACGCGCGTCGAAGCTGGCCAGCTGCCCAACGCCACGATCACCAAATCGCATTTCGACCAGCTCGCCGCCGCTGACGGCTCAGTTGACAAGGTGCTCTGGATCCTTGGCCCGCACGAAGTCTGGTTTGTCCCCAAGGACACGCAGGGGCTCGGCGACCCCGCCAAGACCTTCGCCGACATAGCCCGCGTCCTGAAACCGGGCGGCGAGTTCATCGCGATGGATCACTCTGCCGTCGTCGGCACGCCTGCAAAGACGTCCGCGCAGACGCTCCATCGGATCGACCCGCAGCACGTCCTCGACGCGGCAAAGGCCGCTGGCCTCGTCTATGTCGAGAAGAGCGACATCCTCGCCAACCCGGACGACGACCGCGCGAAGTCGCCCTTCTCACCGGACCTGCGCCGCCACACGGACCAGTTCCTGTTCCGCTTCAGCAAGCCGGGCTGAGGCTTCGGAGACACTCTCGCCAGCCGCAGCGACGCACTCTAGGTTGCGATTCATGCGGCTGGCGGCTCGATCAATAGCAATTCTGGCGGGCGCATTGTCAGCGCTTGGCTCTTCCGCCTGCTCCCCTTCCGAGCAGGGCGTTGAAACCGTGCATACCGATGACCCCGCCATCGTCCTGTCCGAGGGCGAATGCGACCAGACCTGCCCGGTCTACGACATGACCCTGAAGCCTGACGGGTCCTACCTCCTGAACGGCGTGCGCTTCGTAAAAACCCCCGGGGTCAGCGATGGCGGGCTGGGAACCGACGCCTGGGCGGCCGCCGAAGAGGCCCTTGGTGCGGCCAATTTCTGGATGCTCGAGCCCAACCAGACCTCCAGCACAAAGCCCGACTGCGTGCCGGGAACGCCCACCGCCGCCGTCACCTGGCGCACCGCCGAGGGCAAGCAGAAAACGCTGAACTACCGTGCCGGCTGCGGCGGACCCGAAGGCCGGGCCCTGATCCCCGCCCTGCGCGCCGCCATGCAGTTCGACAAGCTGGTCTGGAGCGAGGACCGCTTCGCCCCTGACGGCAGCCGATAGAGCCGGCAAAAGCTGGATTTCTGCCGCACCGTCGCATGGCGCACCCTGCCGAAGAGGCGTAGAACCACCAGATGGAAATGTTTCTCCTCTACGGCGTCTACATCGCGATGGGCGCAGTGTTCGTCGTCCTGGCGTTCGGCGTCGTGAACCTCATCCGCACCGACGGGCAGGCGCGCTCGCGCTCCAACAAGCTGATGCGGATGCGCGTACTGATCCAGTTCGTCGCAATCCTCCTGCTGGTCGCGCTTGGCGCCGTGGCTGGGGCTTTCAGGTAACACCCCCGAAACAACTCGAACCGTGACGCGGAACGCGCGATGCGACGCGTTCGTTCAGCCCACGTTGTGCGGGGTCGGATAAATTTCTCCGATCAGCTTAGCCAAACCTGAAGCCGCCAGTGCGACAGTGGTTTTCGGCGAGTGATGCTGGGAGGGACTACGGATGTTCGGACGGCGCGCGACAACCACCGCTCCCCTCGACACCGCTGCCAAGCGCTTCTGGACCTGGTTCGGCGCCGAAGCCCAGGGAATTTCCAATGCGTTCGAAGCTCTCGCCCGTGGCGAAGCCGATGCCGATGGCGCGCTCGACGGCCTCAACCTCCGCATCCGTCGCCTCGACACCTCGCTCGAAGCCGATGTCGTCCGCACCCTCGACGGCGAATGCCACATGACGATCAGCGGCAATGACCACGCGATCGATGTGCTGATTGCCGCCGCGCCACGTCTCGCCGGCTGGCGTTTCACTCCGCGCGCCGTACTGACGGACCCCCGCCGCGTCCCGTTCCGTCTCGCCCCGCGCCCGTCGCTCGACCTGCTCGGCGCGCCGATCTCGGCCCGGCACGAAGCCTACGCCTGAACGCCGCTCATTGACCCGGCGGCGTCGCAGGTGCGATCCCTGCGGCCATGGTTGTCCTGAACAAGATCTACACCCGCACCGGCGATGACGGAACGACCGGTCTCGCCACCGGCGAACGCGTGGACAAGTGGAACCCGCGCGTCGAATGCTATGGCGCGGTCGACGAGACCAACTCCGCCATCGGCGTCGCCCGCCTGCACGCTGGAGCGGACCCCGACCTCGACGCCATGCTGAACCGGATCCAGAACGATCTCTTCGATCTCGGCGCCGACCTCGCCACGCCCGAGCGCGACAAGCCGCTCGGCTGGACGCCCTTGCGCATCGTCGAAGCCCAGGTCACCCGGCTGGAGTCCGAGATCGACCTGATGAATGCGGTGATCCCGCCGCTCAACAGCTTCGTCCTGCCCGCCGGCTCGCCGCTGTCTGCCTGCCTGCACCTCGCGCGGACGATCTGCCGTCGCGCCGAGCGCCTGATCGCGGAACTCGCCGCGATGGAGGACGAGAAAGTCTCCCCCCCGGCCCTGGCCTACGCCAACCGCCTGTCGGACTTCCTGTTCGTCGCCGCCCGCCGCGCCAACGACAACGGCGCCAGCGACGTCCTCTGGGTTCCCGGCGCCAATCGCTGAGATCAGCAGTCCAGTGAACCAGTGCGTAGCGGTTCCCTGGCCGCAGGCGCCGCTGCTAAACTCTGGTTGCTGACAAATTCCCGCCTAGTTCGCGGTTAACTTCTCTCAATAAGGATTGCCTCTGAGGTCGTATTCGATTCCAGTCGCCACCTGCCCGCTAGGGGGACGCGTTGAAATTTCTGGCTCTCGGCCTGTCGATGCTCGTTGCGGCGCTCGCGCCAGCGCCTGCGTCAGCGCAACTTACCAAGGAAGCACAGGCGCTCCGGTCCTTCGCGGAAGAACTCGACGACGCCGCAACGGCGCCTGACTTCGTCGGTCTTGCAGTCGCCGTCGTGAAAAAGGGCAAGGTCGAGCTGATGCGCACCTATGGCGTGCGCGAGGCCGGCGGCAATGAGAAGGTCACCCCCGACACCGTCTTCCGCCTCGCCTCACTGTCGAAGGGCTTCGCCGCGACGCTGGCCGTGCTCGAGCAGAGCGAGGGCAAGCTGAACCTGCAGACCCCCGTCGTCTCGCTCGTGCCCGAATTCAAGCTCAAGCGCCCCGGCGACGCCGCACGCGTGACGTTCGAGGATGTGCTGGCCCACCGCACCGGCCTGCCGCCCTACGCGTATGACAACCTTCTCGAAGCTGGCACGCCGCCGAAGAAGATTCTCTCTCAGTACGCTTCAGTGAAGCAGACCTGCTCGCCCGGCGAATGCTTCACCTACCAGAACGTCGCCTTCAACATGATCGCCGTACAGATCGAGAAGGCGACGGGCAAGAGTTTCGCGCAGCAACTTCGTGACCGCATCTTTGTCCCGCTCGGCATGAAGACCGCCTCCGTCACCCAGTACGAACTCTCCGCCAGCGGAAACTGGGCGCGGCCGCATCGGCGTGTTGGTGATGGCTGGATGTCCGTGCCGGTGACGGATTTCTACTACAAGGTCCCGGCTGCCGGTGGCGTGAACGCCTCGATTGCAGATCTGTCAAAATGGCTCACCGCGCAGATGGGCCACCGCACCGACGTGCTGCCGAAGGCCGTGCTGGACGAAACGCATCGCAAGCGCATCTCCACCCCGCCTGAAACGTCACGCCAGCGCTCGCTGAAAACGCCGGTCACCGAAACCTCCTACGGCCTCGGCTGGCGCAGCTACACCTATGCCGGCCAGCAGTTGCTCACCCACTCCGGCAGCGTCGAGGGCTACATCGCCCAGATCGCCTGGTTACCTGCGCAGGACGCTGGCATCGTCATCCTCTCGAACACGCGCGGCTCTCGCGCGGCGAAAATCCTGCCAACCTGGCTCGACTACCAGCTTGGCCTCGAGAAGACCGACTGGTTCCGCCTCGAGGAGATCACACAGGCATCGACGTCTCCAACGCTTGCGAGCGGCGACTGACGCTGGGTCACTTGCGCCCGACCGCGAGCCCGGCCATTGTCCGCGCAACTCGGAGGGTCGAATGGTCAGGTCTGCATTACTCATATCAATGACGGCATTGGCGCTCGCAGCCTGCCAGCCGGCAGCGGTCGAAACCGCCGCGGCGCCAGCGCACAAGACGTACGATGCAAAGGTGTTCTTCGACACCACGGCCGTGTCGATGAGCGACGCCACGCCCTACGCCTTCTCGTCCGATGGCGCGAACCTGCTGCTGGCGAACGACAAGTCCGGCGTCTACAACGCCGCCGCGCTGCCGATCGCGGGCGGAGACCCGACCGCGCTCACGCAGTCCACCACCAGCGCAGTCTTCGCCATCAGCTACTTCCCCACCGATGACCGCGTCCTCGTCTCTCAGGACGGCGGCGGCGACGAACTCGCGCATATCTATGTTCGCGCTGCAGACGGCACACTCAAGGACCTGACGCCGGGCGACAAGCACCGCGCACAATTCATCGGCTGGAGCGGCGACGCCAAGACGTTCTGGATCGCAACGAACGAGCGCAACCCGCAGATGTTCGATCTGTATGCCTACGACGCCACGACCTTCGCGCGGAAGCTGGTGTTCGAGAACTCGGACTATTTCGTCACCGCCGTTTCGCCCGACAGCAAGTGGCTCGCGCTCACGAAGGAAAACAGCTCGGCCGACAGCGACGTCTACCTCGCCGACCTCACCAAGCCCGCGAAACAGACCCCGGTGCTGATTACGCCGAACGACGCCGTCATCGCCTATGGCGCCTATGACTTCACGCCGGACTCCAAGCAGCTGGTCTACAGCACCGACGAGTTTGGCGAATACAACCAGGCGTGGACGTACGACCTCGCGAGCAAGGAAAAGAAGGAACTGATCAAGGCCGACTGGGACGTGATGTTCGTCATGTACTCCCCGACCGGCAAGTACCGGGTCTCAGGCATCAATGAGGACGCATCGACGAAGCTGACGATCCTTGACCAGACGTCCGGCAAGCCGGTCGCCGTGACCGGCGTTCCCACGGGCGACATCAACAATGTCCGCTTCAACCGCGATGAATCGAAGATCGCCTTCACCGTCGCATCCGACACCTCGCCTGCCGACGTGTTCGTGGCCGACCTCGCCACCGGCGCCGCCACGCGCCTCACCAAGAACCTCAACCCGGCCATCGACGAAACCATGCTCGTTGACGGCGAAGTCGTCCGCTACAAGAGCTTCGACGGCCTCGACATCCCGGCCATCCTGTTCAAGCCGAAGGGCGCGAGCGCCGATGCCAAAGTGCCCGCCGTCGTCGACGTCCATGGCGGCCCCGGCGGACAGAACCGCAAGGGCTATGCGGCGATGTACCAGCACCTCACCAACCACGGCATCGCCGTGCTGCGCGTGAACAACCGCGGCTCGTCGGGCTACGGCAAGACCTTCTACCACATGGATGACAAGAAGCATGGCGAGGTCGATCTCGACGACGTCGTCTACGGCAAGAAGTACCTGCAATCGCTCGACTGGGTGCAGGGCGAGAAGATCGCCATCATGGGCGGCTCCTATGGCGGCTACATGGTCGCCGCAGCCCTCGCCTTCCGTCCGGAAGAGTTCACCGCCGGCATCAACATCTTCGGCGTCACCAACTGGGTGCGCACGCTGGAATCGATCCCGCCATGGTGGGGCGCGCAACGGATCTCGCTGTTCGACGAGCTCGGCGATCCGGCCAAGGAGAAAGAGCGCCTGACCCGCATCTCGCCGCTCTTCCACGCCGACAAGATCACCAAGCCGATGCTTGTCATCCAGGGCGCCAACGACCCCCGCGTGCTGCAGATCGAAAGTGACGAGATCGTCGCCGGTGCGAGGAAGAATAACGTCCCCGTCGAATACATCGTCTTCCCCGACGAGGGCCACGGCTTCCTCCGCAAGGAAAACCGCATCACGGCGTCGAACGCCTACCTCGCCTTCCTCAACCAGCACCTGAAAGGCATCGCGCCTCCCGAAGGCGCCTACGCCTCGCCAGCCGCGCCCGCCGCTCCTGCGGCGCCTGCTGCGCCGGCGGAGTAAAATGGTCACCGCGGGCGAAATCGCTGATTTCGCCCGCGATTACTTCGAATCGCCAAATCACATCCTGACCCCAGAGACCGATCTGGTGTTTTTTGTTCGGGCCGACCGATCCGGACAAGTTCGAGGATTTCCTCGAGACAATCTCGAAACGCCAAGGAGTTAAGCTTCCCGAGCTGCGGGACATGGCCCCCGGCGACGATTCACGACCGCGCCGCATCCTGCCCTTCATCCGGGACGTATTGTTCCGCAAGATCGACATGGAAGTCGTCTTCGTTGAGAAGCTGACCATCGCGGAGCTCTGCAAGATCATTCAGGTCGGCAGTTGGCCAGAAGAATGGGTCGCAACCCATTCAGAACCGCGCCGTCGCCAGAGCGAATCTACCGCGCCCTAAGCCTGAATACTCCCACCGCCCTGAACCCGCTGCCGCGCCAGCGCGCTATCCATCGGCGACAGGCCGAGCCGGTCGACCAGCTGTCGCATAAGCGTGTCCTCATGCGGATCACGCGCGCCGTCAGCCAGCACCACTTTCCACAACGCCTCGACAATCGCGATGCGGTCCTCGATCGGAATGACGGTGCGGATCGCCTTGGTGAACTGGTAGATGTCGATCGACTCCACCTCCGCGTCCTCGCCCTCGGCGCGCAGCTTCGCCGCGCCAGCCGCATCGAGACCGAAGCGCGACATCAGCACGTCGTCCACCACACGCTGCTCGTCCGCCCCATAGTGGTCATCCGCCCGCGCCGCCATCACCAGCACGGCGGCAATCGCCGAGCGTGCATCCTCGCTGGGCAGGTCCGCCGGAACTGTCGCCCGCAACAATCGCTTGAAGAAACCAACCGCCATGGCTCTGAAATGGCGCCTTTGCCCCGCCCGGACAACCCGGCAGCGATGGCAATTCCGTGACGCCTCAGTCCCGCTTCGCCGGGGCGAAGATCGCCGCCACGGTCTCGGCGTCCACGCCAAGCGCCCCGAACACCGGCGCGAACGTGGCGATCCGCGCGGCGTCGTTGGGACCCAGCGTGATGCCACCATCCACCACCAGCGCATGCCCCGTGACGAAGCTGGCCCCGTCCGAACCGAGATAGAGCGCCGCCTCCGCAATGTCCGATCCGCGTCCGCCACGCGGGATCGGCTGGGTATGCTTGTTGGCCTCCACCAGCGCATCGATGCGCGTCTCGGCAAGTTGCCGCGGAATGCCGAACGCGGCCGCGAAGATATTCGTCGCGATCATCCCCGGGCAGATGCAGTTCACGCGGATATTCTCCGGGCTCAACTGGGACGCAGCCGCATGCGTCATGTGCACCACCGCGGCCTTGGCGATCGAATAGAGCAGCGGCCCATAACCGGTTCGCAGCCCCGCAATCGAGGCGGTGGAAATGATCGACCCGCCCCCCTGCTCGCGCATGATCGGCACGGCGTACTTCATCCCGAACAGCGCCGCACGCACATGCAGGTGCATCACCGAGTCGAAGCCCTCGGCCGTGACGCCATCCGCCATGTCGCGCGCCCCGCCCGTGCCCGCATTGTTGAAAAGGATGTCCAGCCTGCCGAAGCTGTTCTTCGCAGCATTCACCGCTGCGGCGATCTGGTCTTCCTGCATCACGTCACAGCGAACGAAGCGCACCCTGTCCCCGTGCGCATGCTCGATCTGCGCGCCCTTGTCCTCCTGCAGGTCGGCCGCGATCACCCGCGCGCCTTCCGCAACGAAAAGATCGACTGTCGCGCGGCCAATCCCGCTCGCCGCTCCGGTGATCACCGCCACCTTGCCGTCCAGACGTCCCGCCATGCAGTCCTCCCGGTTTTTGGACAGCGTACGCGCGAGACGGATCGTCGGCTACGCCTTCGGCTTCATGTAGCTGTCGAAGTTCCGGATATAGGCGTCGAGATTGCCCTCCAGCATCTGCCGGAAGCCATCGACGAAATAGTCCGCGATCTCGTCGCGCTTCGCCGCCATCGCCTCGCCGGACGAATACCCGCCCGCCGACAGGAAGGCGCAGAAACGCGCCGAGGCAAACAGCATCGAGGCGTTCACCATCTCCCGCGCCGCGCTGTCCGCCTGCTCGTTCGAGAGAGCGATATGGGCGTCAGCCCGCTTATAGAAGGCGTCGTCGAATACGTCGGCCATTTTGGCTCCTGAAGAATGTCCCGCCCACGATAGCGGATGCTCACGGCGCCGCCAGTCCGGTTGCACAAACAGAGTCCTACTGGGTCGCCTCCGGTATCGGACCCACATTCGTCTTCCGCGACACCAGGTTGAAGAAGTGGAACACTTTTTCGAGGTTCTCCCGCCCGCGCCGGATGAAGAACTCGTGCTCCAGCCCCGGAAACTCCAGATAGAGGTGCTGCGCGCCGGCCTTCTGCAGCTCGCGCACAGCTGCGCGCGAGCTTGCCTTGCGCACCACCGTGTCCTCCGCCCCGTGCATCACCAGCACCGGCACGGCCTTCAGCCGCTCCGCCGGCGCATTCGGCCCCACGCCGCCGCCCGCGATCGGCGCGATCCCCGCCCACAGCGTGTTGTGCTTGGCGCCAAGGAAGAAGGTCCCGAACCCGCCCATCGAATGGCCCATCAGGTAGATGCGATCTGCATCCACATTGAACTTCTCCCGGACCATGCCCAGCACGGTCAGCGCGTCATGCTCCGACAACGAATGCGTCGCCCATTTTGCGCCAGTCTCCGGATTCACATCCGCCGTCTCGACCAGAACAGGCGTCCCCCGCGCCGGCCCCCACCCGCCGAATGTCGAATACCCCATCGGCGCCAGAACGATGTAGCCATCGCGCTGCGCAAAGTCCGTCGTCCCGTCGAACAACATCTGCTGCAGCGGCGTCACGCCTGCCCCGTGCAGGTCCACAATCAGCGGCCATTTCTTAGCGGGGTCATACCCCTCCGGCACGAACAGCGTGAACGGCATCCGCGCATTCGCGGCGTCCAGCTCATAGCCGCACATCAGGATGCGCTGCTGGCTCGCCGTCAGCGGCGGCTGGGCCGAGCGCGGAATGTTTGCCCGTTGCGCAATCGCATCGTTGGGGTCCGTCGATGGCGGCGGTTGGGGCACAAGCCGCACGCCCTCATGTGTCACGTTGGGCACGCCAGCGCTCGCCGCCGCTTCGACCGCCGTCAGGAATGTGCAATCCAGCCCGCGCGCCGTTTCCGCAGCGGACATGGCGACGGGCGCGTCATCAGCCGTGCTCGCGCACGACGCCGCCAGCAGCGCCCCGAACGCGGCAACCTTCAATCTTCCAGGCAACATCGTCGTCCCTCCCGCATCATGGTCTTTTGTTCGTCAGGCTAGCGTCCTCTCGGAGAAAGCCACGCGCAAAACCCTGTGTCCGGCACGATTGTTTCCCCGGCGGCCCCGCCATTCGCGCCAAATCGACGCTTTTCGCCCTCGCCCCTCCCATGAAACTTGATTCCCGCCCGCGTGGGGGCTACCGGAAAGTCCGCTGGTTCGCAGGCTCACTTGCCGGGGACTTGGCGGCCCGTTTCTGGATTTTCGACCGGAGATTCCACCGATGAAGGTGCTTGTACCCGTCAAGCGGGTGATTGATTACAACGTCCGCCCGCGCGTGAAGGCCGACCAGAGCGGCGTTGACCTCGCCAACGTGAAGATGGCGATGAACCCGTTCGACGAGATCTCCATCGAGGAGGCCGTCCGCATGAAGGAAAAGGGTCTCGCCACCGAGATCGTCGTCGTCTCCATCGGCCCCGCCCAGGCGCAGGAAACCATCCGCGTCGGTCTCGCCATGGGCGCGGACCGCGGCATCCTCGTGCAGACCGACGCAAACGTCGAACCGCTGGCCGTCGCCAAGATCCTCGCCAAGATTGTCGAGGCGGAACAGCCCGGCCTCGTCATCGCCGGCAAGCAGGCGATCGACGATGACTCGAACGCCACGGGCCAGATGCTCGCGGCCCTTCTCGGCTGGCCGCAGGGAACCTTCGCCTCCGCCGTCGCCAAGGATGGCGAGACGCTGAAAGTCACCCGTGAGATCGATGGCGGCCTTCAGACGCTGGCGCTCCAGCTTCCGGCTGTCGTCACCACCGACCTCCGCCTCAACGAACCGCGCTTCGCTTCGCTGCCGAACATCATGAAGGCGAAGAAGAAGCCGATCGACATTAAATCGCCCGCCGACTACGGCGTCGACATCGCGCCGCGCCTGTCGATCGTGAAAGTCGCCGAGCCGAAGAAGCGTGAAGCCGGTGAAAAGGTCGCCGACGTCGACGCCCTGATTGCGAAACTCAAGTCCGTGGGAGCCATCTGATCATGGCCGTTCTCGTCCTCGCTGAACACAGCAACGCCGCCCTCAACGACGTCACCGCCAAGACCGTCGCCGCCGCCCAGGCTTTCGGCGGCGATATCGACGTGCTGGTCGCAGGCCACAATGCAGGCGCAGCAGCCCAGGCCGCCGCCAGGCTCGCGGGCGTCCGCAAGGTCATCCATGTCGAAGGCGAAGCTTTCGATCATGGCATCGCCGAAGCGATCGAAGCCCTCGTCGTCCCGATGATGGGCGGCTACGACGCGTTCTTCGCGCCGGCCACGAGCATTGGCAAGAACGCCGCCCCGCGCATCGCCGCGAAGCTCGACGTGATGCAGGTCTCCGAGATCACGAAAGTGATCGACGCCTCGACCTTCGAGCGCCCGATCTACGCCGGCAACGCGATCATGACGGTGAAATCGTCCGACGCGAAGAAAGTCATCACCGTCCGCGGCACGGCTTTCCAGGCCGTCGCCTCGACGGGCTCAGCCTCGGTCGAAACCGTCGCTGCGCCGGCCGGTCCGTTCAAGTCGGCCTTCGTCTCCGCAGAGATCGCGAAATCGGATCGCCCCGAACTCGCGTCCGCCAAGCGTGTCGTCTCCGGCGGCCGCGCGCTTGCGTCGGCTGAGCAGTTCAACGCGGTGATCCTGCCCCTCGCCGACAAGCTCGGTGCAGGCGTCGGCGCCTCGCGCGCTGCAGTCGATGCCGGCTACGCCCCGAACGACTATCAGGTCGGCCAGACCGGCAAGGTCGTCGCTCCGGCACTTTACGTCGCCGTCGGCATCTCGGGCGCCATCCAGCACCTCGCCGGCATGAAGGACTCGAAGATCATCGTCGCCATCAACAAGGATGAAGAAGCCCCGATCTTCCAGATCGCGGACTACTCCCTCGTCGGCGACCTCTTCAAGATCGTGCCGGAGCTGACGAGCAAGCTCTAGTCAGCTGGCACAAGACGACGACCAAGGCCCGCCCTCACCGGCGGGCCTTTTTGCTTTCGCCACCGTGAAATGGACTCCCAACGGGAACTCGCCTAATATCCCCATGGGACAAAGGGGAGTTTCACATGCCACCGCAGGGAATGATCGTCGGCGACAACTGGCTCGCCATCATCGTCGCCGCCATCGCCTTCTACGCCATCGGCTTCCTCATTTACGGCGCCGTCTTCTCCAAGCTCTGGATGCAGCTGTCCGGCTACACGCAGGAACAGCTGAAGCCGCACATGTGGAAGATGGCGGTCTCGCCTCTCATGCCGATCCTGACAGCCATCGGCCTCGCCATCATTCTCAAGATGTGCGGCGTCACAAACCTCGCCACAGGGCTCGTCGTCACCTTCCAGATCTGGTTCTTCCTGATCCTGTCGACGCGTCTGTATTCGTTCGTCTACAGCCCCGAACGCCCTGGCCTTCTGATCATGGACTCCATCCACCTGCTGCTGGGCTTTCTCGCAGCTGGCGCGGTGATTTCCGCCTGGCCCTGACGGTGCTTGGCGGGGGGCTCGGGGCATGGTCTTGTCCGGCCAAATCGACTCAAGGGTACCCCATGCGCCTCCTTCTTGCCGCCGCCTCTGTCATGGCGCTTGCCGCCTGCACGACAGCGCCGGTCGAACAAACAGTCGCAGAAGCAGTCACACCCGCCTTCCCCTCAGGCGACCCCGGCGCCGGCGAGGCCGAGTTCCGCGCGCTCTACAAGGAGCTGGTCGAAACCAACACCACCTACTCCGTGGGCTCCTGCACGCTCGCCTCGGAACGGATGAAGGCGCGCCTGCTCGCTGCGGGCTATCCGGAAAGCGACCTCCATATCCTCGTCGATCCGAAGCCGAACCGTCCGCAGGACGGCAACCTCGTCGCCATCCTCCCCGGCTCCGACGCCGCGGCAAAACACATCCTGCTGATGGCGCACATCGATGTCGTGGAAGCGAAGCGCGAGGACTGGGTCCGCGACCCCTTCGTGCTCACCGAGCAAGGCGGCTATTTCTACGCCCGCGGCGCCAGCGACGACAAATCCATGGCCGCGATCTTCACGGACTCGATGATCCGGTACAAGCAGGAAGGCTACAAACCCGCCCGCACCATCAAGATGATGCTCAATTGCGGCGAGGAGAGCGCCAACCAATTCATCGGCGCGAAATACATGGTCGAGAACCATCTCGACCTGATCTCCGCCGAGTTCGCGCTCAACGAAGGCGCCGGCGGGCGCATTGACCCAGCCACCGGACGCTACCTCTACAATGGCGTGCAGGCAGGCGAGAAACTCTACCAGGACTTCACCATCGAGGTGACGAACCCCGGTGGCCACTCCTCGCGCCCCGTCCCAGACAATGCGATCTACGAGCTGGGCCAGGCTCTGATGAAGGTTCAGGCCTATGAGTTCCCAATCGAGTTCAACGACGCGACGCGCACCTTCTTCCGCCGCATGGGCCAGATCACGCCGGGCCAGGAGGGCCAGGACATGCGCGACGCCGCCGATGGCGAAAGCGCCGCCGCCATCCGCCGCCTCACCGCCAATCCCAGCTACAACGCCACGTTGCGCACGACATGCGTCGCAACCCAGCTCTCCGCTGGCCACGCGCCCAACGCCCTGCCCCAGCGCGCCACAGCCAACGTGAACTGCCGCATCTTCCCGGGCCACACCCAGGAAGAGATCCGCGAGCAGCTCGAAGACGCCATCAAGAACACCGACGTGAAAGTCACGCTGCGCTCGCCGCCCGAAACGCCAATGAAGGCGCCGCCGCTGCCGTCGGAAATCCTCGGCCCGATCGAACAGCTCACCGAGAAGATGTGGCCCGGCGTACCCGTCATCCCGGCCATGGCCACCGGAGCCACGGATGGCCGCTTCACGACGCCAGCCGGCATCCCGACGTACGGCGTCTCGGGTATCTTCGCTGACCCGAACACAACGAACGCCCACGGCCTCAACGAGCGCGTCGGCGTGAAGCAGCTGCTCGAGGGCCGCATGTTTCTCCACCAGCTTGTGAAGATGTATGCGGGCGGGCAGTAGCGTTGACGAGCGTGGGCAGGCAAACGGGCCAAACGTCATGAAGGCGCTCGCCACCTTGGCGGCATTGGCCCTCGCCGCCTGCACCACCGCGCCCGCCACCAGCGGCCCCACACTCCCGCCCTCACTCCAGCGCGTGCTCGACGACTACACCACCGCATGGAAAGCGCGCGACGCAAAGGCGCTCGCCGCGCTCTTCGCCGAAGGCCGCACTGTCGTACCCAACGCCTGCCCGCCCGCTACAGACCGCGCCGGCGTCGAGGCCTGCTACGCTGGCAGCGGCGGCCCGCTCCACCTGCGCGCTCTCGAACACGCCTACAGCGACGACCTCGCCTACATCATCGGCGAGTACGCCGAACAGCCCGCAGACCCGGCCGGCGGCAAGTTCGTGCTCACGCTGCTGAACGATGGCGGCCGGTGGCTCATCGTCGCCGACATGGACCGGCCCTATGGCAGCCAGCCGCCGCAGCAATAGCTACTGCGGCCCCATCAACGCCACGACAAAATTGTCGTAGCTGTCGAGCACCTCCGGATCATCCTTCACGATGCCGACCATCTGCCCCGGAATGTCCTTGAGGTGGTCCACCATCAGGTCGGGATCGGCGCCCATCGATTTCGCGAACACGCGGAAGATCGCATACGACTTCTCGCGATAGCGATCGGCGTCGAGCGGCGGCGCGCCCTTGCCCAGCGTGTCTTTCGACAACGCATAGAACCCGCGCATGTGGTCGTTGTTGATCCACGCCGACTGGTCGCCCTGCAGGTTCAATGTCTGGCCCTGCGGGGTCGACGCCGTTTCCGGAGGCGCGGCAATTCCCGTGTGCGCCGGCGCATGCATCGCCAAGAGGTCGTGCTGCGAACACCCGGCGGCGGACCACACCGTCCCAATCGCCAGGATCGCCAGAGTCGAAATCGTCCGCATCGAAGTCCTCCTTCAGGACAAAGCTTCGCCGTTTCCGGAATTGGATTTTTTCGTTCCGGAGCCACAAAAAAGGCATGACAAGCAATTCGAACATGATGTAAAAGATTCTATACATCAAGTCGAGTCGCTTTTTTCGGGGAATCCGAATGTCGTTCCGTGAGAAGACAGCCTGGATCACGCTGGTCACGATCCTCAGCTGCTTCGGCGCATATTACGGCGCGATCCTCTCCGGCGTGATCCGGCAAACGTCATGGCAGGCCTTCCACTTCGGCATCATGTCGATCGTCGGCCTTGTCCTGTTGCAGGTCGGGCTCAACCTCGTCGCCATGCTGGTGACACCACGCGATTCACGCAGCGCACGCGATGAGCGGGAGCTGATCATCCACGCCCGCAGTCACGTCGTCGGCTATTACGTCCTGATGATCGGAATGGCGGGAACACTCATCGTCACCCATCTGCCGATGCGTGGCGAGAGCCTGGTCGATCTGATCGTTCGCATCGTGAATGTCGGCATTGCCGCCATGGCGTGCGCCGCCCTGAGCGTCGCCATCGCGCAGATCGTCATGCTGCGGCGCGGTTACTGAGCAATGGCGAGGCTCCCAATCGCCAACCACATCCGCCGCCTGCGCTTCGAGCATGGCGAGATGACGCAGAGTGATCTTGCGACACGCATCGGCATGACGCGCCAGACCATCGCGGCTATCGAAGCGGGCAAGTACGGTCCATCACTAGAGGCTGCCTTCCGGATCGCGCACGTCTTCAACGCCGGCATCGAGGACGTATTCGAATGGGATGAGGCTTAAGCCCAGTTCATCCCCTTGAGCAGCAGGACAGCGCCCGCCGCCGACGCCGCAGAGAGGACTGTGCCCCACACAATGTCCACCAGGCTCATTGCGACGGGCCAGTTCTTCATGACCGCCCAGTTGGTCAGGTCATACGTCCCATAGGCGATCATGCCGAGGAACCCGCCCAGCAACGCCGCCCGCATCCAGTCGCCGCTCTCGAGCGCCGGAGCCACCGCGAAAAAGCCCAGCCCTGCCGAGTAGAGCAGGTAGAAGGCCACGGCGGGCACAATCTGCACATCCGACCGCCGCAGGTCTCCCAGCTGCTGGAAAATCCACTCCCGCGCGATAATGCCGAGCCACAGCCCGTCCAGCACGCCAAGGATCAGGCCGGCCGCAAGCGCACCCTTCACAACGTCCATCGCTGAAACTCCCTGAATGCCTTGATACGCACGGCAGCGCACACGGATGCATTGCATCCCCTATCCGCCCGCCCTAAGCCACAATCCCAGCCGCCGCGAGCCAAGATGCGCCACTATCACGTCCTGTTCGCACTGCTGGTGTTCAGCCTGATCGCGCCGCCCGTCTTCGCCCACGCCATTGGCGGCCGTGACGCCGCCTTCGTGCAGGCGACCATCGGCGCGGACCCGTTCCCCTTCCTCTATCTCGGCGCCAAGCACATGGTGACGGGATACGACCACCTTCTCTTCCTGCTGGGCGTGATCTTCTTCCTCTACCGCCTCAAGGACATCCTGCTCTACGTCACGCTGTTCTCGCTGGGGCACTCCACCACGCTGATCCTCGGCGTCCTGTTTGACCTGGGCGTGTCGTCCCACCTCGTCGACATGGTGATCGGGCTTTCCGTCTGCTGGAAGGCGTTCGAGAATCTCGGCGGCTTCCGCAAGCTCGGCTGGCCGATCGACAACCGTATCGCCGTCGGCGGCTTCGGCCTGATCCACGGCCTCGGCCTCGCGACCAAGCTGCAGGATCTCGGCCTCAACCAGGACGGCCTGCTCGCCAACCTCATCGCCTTCAACATCGGCGTCGAAATCGGTCAGGTCGTCGCCCTCTCGATCATCCTCGTGGCCATGACGCTGTGGCGCACGACAAAATCCTTCGGCCGCTACGCCACTGCGGCCAACGCGCTGCTGTTCCTGGCCGGCGTCGTGCTGGCCGGCGAACAGCTTGCAGGTTACTTTCTCGCAGGAGACGCATGATGCCTGATCAAGAGGACATCCGCCCCGTCGCGCTCACCGTCTCGGGCAAGACGCTCGCGTTGATTACCGGCGGCGGGCTCCTTCTCGGCGCGCTGATCGTCGTCGGCGCCATCATGCCGGCAGAGTTCAACACCGACCCTCTCGGGATCGGCAAGGCCAGCGGCATCAGCCGCCTCTGGGCGCCGGAGGAGAAGGACTTCGCGGGCAGTGGCGCACTGGCCACATCTTCGGACGCGCCAAAACAGTCGCACATCGTCGACATCCCGCTCGGCGCCGCCGACTGGAAGGAAGCCGCGATCGAATACAAGGTTGCGATGAAACCTGGCCAGTCAATCTTCTACAAATGGACCGCCACCAACCTCGATGGCAGCCCCGCCACCGTCCCCGTCGAGACAGACCAGCACGGCCACGACCTCCCGGCCGAAGGCCAGCCGCAGACCGTCATCGACTATCGCAAGGCCCGCCTGCTCGCCGACCAAGGCAGCCTCACCGCCCCGATCGACGGCATTTTCGGCTGGTATTTCAGGAATCACAGCCCCGACCCCATCATGATCCGCCTCGAAATAGAGGGTTTCTACACGCTGGTCCCCCCCGGCCAGCCCGGCAACGAGTTCTCGATCCGCCCCTTTGACCCCAACGCGGCCGAACTGCAGGAAGACCAGTAGCCAAGCCTCCCCGCGCCACAATTTCGCGCTAACCTCCGTTCATCGCTTGTGTGGGGACGCCCACCCTTTTCGTTTCGGAGACGCGAATGATCGCCCGCGCCGTCCTGTCAGCATCTGTCGTCCTTACGCTCGCCGCCTGCGCTTCGTCGCGCCCGGCCCCCATCGTCGCTGGCGGAACCCGTCCCGGCCCCGCCGTCACCCGCCCGCCCATCACCGCGGCCCCCGCCACGTCTGCGCCTGCGGATTTCACGCTCACGCCGGTAGCTTTCGACAATGTCCCGGGCTGGGCGACGGCCGACATGGCGCCCGCCCTCCAGGCCTTCAAGCGTCAGTGCGATTCATGGCGCCTCCGCGCGCCCGATGCCCCGCTGAGCGGTGGGCGATATGGCGGCCGCGTCGGCGACTGGTTCAACGCATGCAACGCATCTCTCACTATCCAGCCGGGACAGGAGCGCTGGTTCTTCGAAGCTTATTTCGATCCGCAATACGTGCTCGGCCCGGGCGAAGCGAGGCTGACTTCCTATTTCGAACCCGTCATCCAGGCCAGCCGCGAATGGTCGCCGCAATTCAGCGAGCCGCTGCTCAAGCGTCCGTCCGACATGATCACGGTCGATCTCGGCGCCTTTGCCGAAGCTTACGACAACGAAGCCCTCCGTGGCGCCCCACGCTCGCTCAACGGCCGCATCAACGGCGACCGCATCGTGCCATATCCGAAGCGCGAGGCGATCACTCCCTATCTCGGCCAGATCATTGGCTATGCCCACCCCGCCGACGTTTACAACCTCCAGGTGCAGGGCTCCGGCCGCTTGTCCTTCGCCGACGGGACTCAGGCCCGCGCACAGTTCTCGGCCCAGAACGGTTACAAGTGGAACTCCGCCCTCGGCGCCCTGCGCAATTCAGGCCGCCTCCAGAGCCCGACGTGGACCAACTTCCGCACCTGGCTTGACACCAACCCGGCCGAACAGAAATCCGCCCTCAACGCCGATCCCTCCTATGTCTTCTTCCAGGAGGAAACGATCACCGACTTCGCCGCCGGCCCGAAGGGCGCGGCCAACGTGCCCCTCACGCCCTTGGGCTCGATCGCTGTCGATCCAGCCTACCACCCCTATGGCGCCATCGTGTTCGTCGACGGCGAGTATGGCGGCGCGCCATTCCAGCGTCTGCTTGTTGCGCAGGATACCGGAGGCGCCATCCGTCGCGGCCCCAATCGCGGCGACGTCTTCGCCGGCATCGGAGCCGAAGCGGGCGCCTATGCCGAACGCATGAATTCGGCCGGGCCGCGCTGGTACACGCTCCTTCCGAAATCCTTCTCCGCGCCGCTCGCCGCCAACCCGCAACCCTCGCCAGGCTGATCCATGAAACGCAGTGCCGCGCTCATCGCTTTCGGCCTCATCGCCGGTTGCGCCTCCGCCAGCGCACAGGAGCCAGACCTGGTCACCTGGCAGTCGCCCTTGGGCAAGGTCGCCTACACATCAGAGAGCGGCCCCAGCGGCGTCCTCGAATACCCCGTCCCGTTCGGCGACAATGTCGGCTACCTCTACATCAACGGCCTCGCCGGCGAATTCGGCGGCCCCGGCCCGCTGAAAGGCTACTGGTCAGAGCCGGACGTCAGCCACGACGACGAGGACGACACCACCCTCATCTGCCCCTTCGCCATCATCGACGACCACGGACGCACGACCCGCAACTGGGGCCAGCTCATCATCGCCTTCACCGGCGACGACTTCCCCACCGACTTCGTCCTGATGCGCGCGCGTTGCTTCGAAGAGCCTAACGAAGTCATCAACGGCAAACTGGTCCGCTAGGCGGCTCGCACCGCACCGCGCTTCAACCATTCCTGCACCGCCATGGCAGCCTCCACTGCGCTCGCGGCGGCAGCGTCAGCGATCATCCACTCATCGCCAACCCAATCCCCGGCGACAAACAACCCCGGCGCATCCTTCACGCACACCCCAGCTCGCTTCCTGTCCCAGCGCGGCAGCGCATTTGCCACGACCATCCCGCGCAGTTCCTGCCGTTTCATTTCCAGCGCCCGCCAGCCCGGCATGACGAGATCAGCGACATGCTCCAGTTCGCCGATGGCATCCGCCCCCGGCGCCTCGCCAACGGGCAGATACTTTGCAACATGCACAACGCCTCCAGGCCCCGGGGCCAGCTTCGCCGACTTCGAGTGCAGCGAAATGTGGAACGGACTATCGATTCCAATCGCGAAGTCATTCGCGCCGTCCGGCATCCGGTTCAGCGCAAGATCCAGCGTGTTCGCCCGCGCTGGCCGCGCCTCGCTTGCCTCCACCGCGAGAGACGCCGCATCCGGGACCAGGCGGGCCGAGCGCCAGCAAGGTCGCATCGCCCGACCAGGACGCACCATCCGCCATTGCCACTGCACTGCCATCCACCAGCTCCACCGGCGCGCCCGGATGCAGCTCCGCCCCCGCCGCGCGCCCTGCTGACGCAATGGATTACAGGGAAGCTGGCCTGATCACTTGACCCGCCAGGGCGGGTTCAGCCTGTTCTCACCTGCGTGATAGAGCGCGATCCGGGTGCCCGCTGGATCGCGCAGCTGCGCCATGCGCCAGAGATAGCTCATCGTCTCCGGCTCCCGCTCGAAGATAACGCCCTTCTCTTTCAACTCCAGCACCAACTCATCAAGCCGGTCACTCTCGAACCACACTTCAGGCCAGTCGCCCCCGTGCCAGCCGTCCACCGTCTCGATCGAAAACGTCGATCCGCCCTCCGGCATCTCGAACCGTGCATAGTGCGGCGGCGAGTCCACGATTAGCTTGAGTCCAAGACGCAGATAGAAAGCCTTGCTCGCCTCGTAGTCGATCAGTGGGACAGTGACCTGGTTCAGGCGCATCGCATCACTTCTTCTTCGCCGGAGCTTTCCTGTTTGCAGGAGTCTTCTTCACCGCAGTCGTTGTCGCAGGAGCCTTCTTCGCCACAACTGGCATCGGCCCAGCGAGCGCCTTCAGCCCCAGCTTCTGCTGCAACGCCATGGCTGCCGCCGGATTGTTCTCCTTCGCCCCCGAGATGAAGAACACGAACACATCGCGCTTCTTCGACCAGTCCGTCGCCATCTTCGCGAACCGGTCGATCTCCTTCTTCGAATACCCGGCCTTCTCGTTCGCCTGCGACTGCATCAGCCGCGCCACGACAAAGTCAGAGCCCAGCTGCGCAAGCTTCGGAAACTCATCGTCTTCGGCGTACACCACCGTCGCTACATGCTTGTCCAGCAGCTCGAAGAACGCCGGATCGTCATAGCCCGTCCCGCGTACCTCCAGCGCATGACGCAGTTCGACCCCGTCCTTCTCCTTCGGCAGCACAGACAGGAAGTTCGCAAAGTGCTCGCGGTCGAACTTGCGATTGCCGGGAAACTGCCAGTTGATCGGCCCCAGCTTGTCCTTCAGCTGCGTGATGCCCTGGTCGAGGAACAGACCGGTCGAGATCTTCATGTCCTCCTTCGTCTTGCGCACTGTTGAAAACCGGTGCGCCTTCAGGCTGAACACGAACCCGTCCGGCGTCTCGTCGCGCCATTTCGCGAACGTGTCCGGCTTGAACGACGAGTAATACGTCCCGTTGACCTCCACGGCGGTCAGCGTGTGACTCATGTGCTGCAGCTGCTTCGCCTTGGACAGCCCTGACGGATAAAACGTCTCGTCCCACGGCTCGAATGTCCAGCCGCCAACGCCCACGCGTATCGGATACGCCACCCACGGCTCCTCTTGATCGCCGGACAGTCTAGACTGAGGGCGTTCGCGCCGCCAACGCAGCCTTTCCTTCTCTCGCGCGTTCTGGCCTATTGCTGTGGCATTCGAGGGAGACAGGACATGCGTTGGAAAGGCGGCCGCTCGGGCGGCGGTACCGAGGACCGGCGCGGTCTTGGCGCAGGGGCAGTCGCGGGCGGCGGCGGCATTGTCGGCATCATCGCTGTGCTCGCCTACGTTTTTCTAGGCGTTGACCCCAACACGACGCAATCCGTCGCCGGGGTCTTCATCGGCCAGGGCGCACAGGAACGCGGCACGATTGGCACGCCTGCAGACGACGCCGGCCGCTTCGTCGACGTCGTCGGCGCCAATGTGAACGATGTCTGGGCGCAGGCGATGAGCGGGTACACCCCGCCCAAAGTCGTCCTCTACGACACCGGCACAGGCACGGGATGCGGCTACGGCCAGGCGGCGATGGGCCCGTTCTATTGCCCCACCGACCAGACCGTCTATCTCGACCTCTCCTTCTGGCAGACGATGAGCGAGCAACTCGGCGCGTCCGACGCGGACTTCGCCAAGGCCTATGTCATCGCCCACGAATTCGGCCACCACGTGCAGACGCTCAGCGGCGCCTCGCAAAAGGTACAGCGAGCGCAGCAATCCCTCGGCAAGGAAGAAGGCAACCGCTACTCCGTCGCCCTCGAACTTCAGGCAGACTGCTATGCGGGCGTATGGGCGGCCAATGCCGCGAAGGTTTCCGGCGGCAATGTCGCGATGGAACCCGGCGACCTCGAGGCCGGCCTCACGACCGCCAAGGCCATCGGCGACGACACGCTGCAGAAGCGCCAGGGTGGGCGCGTGACGCCGGAAAACTTCACTCACGGCTCATCTGTTGAGCGCATGCGGTGGCTGAAATCCGGCTACACGTCTGGCGATCCCACGACGTGCGACGGTCCCTTCCAGGGCCTATGATCATGGCCGCGACGCCAGACGACGCGCAGGCGGTCCTTGCCTTCTGGCGCGAGGCCGGTCCGAAGAAGTGGTTCGCCAGGGACGCCGCCTTCGACGTCGCCTTCCGCGATCGCTTTCCCCTGCTCTACTCGAAAGCCTCGCGCGGCGAACTTGGCCATTGGCGCGCAACGCCCGAGGGCGCGCTCGCCGAAATCCTTCTGCTTGATCAGTACCCCCGCAATGCGTTTCGCGACACGCCGTGGGCCTTCGCCACGGATGACCTGGCCTGCGGAGCAACGAGCGCTCTTGTCGCCTCGGGCCGCGACCGCGATATCCCCGAAGACATTCGCTCTTTCGCCTACATGCCCTGGATGCATTCTGAAACTCTTGAGGACCAGCACCGCTGTGTCGAGGCGATGACCGCTCTCAATGAAAACAACGCCCACCATGCCCGCGAACACCGCAAGCTGATCGAGCGCTTCGGCCGCTTCCCCCACCGCAACGGAATCCTTGGTCGTCAAAGCACCGAAGAAGAAAAGCAATTCCTCGCCGCCGGCGGCTACAGCCCATAGTCAGCGTTCGCGAAAACTCACCAAGCCGCTACTCGACAGCCGTCCTTGGAGCGCACACACAGGTCGCTCCTGAAGGTAGGACCCGCAGCACGCAAGAGGGATAGATATGAGCGACGCCCAAGGCTTTGACACCCTGCAGATTCACGGCGGAGCGGCGCCCGATCCCGCCACAGGCGCCCGCCAGGTCCCGATCTACCAGTCCACCGCCTTCGTCTTCCGCGATGCAGCGCATGCCGCCGCCCTCTTCGGCCTCAAGGAAGTCGGCTACATCTATTCGCGCCTGACCAACCCCACGATCGCTGCGCTCCAGACGCGTATCGCGATGCTGGAAGGCGGCGCCGGAGCCGTATGCTGCTCGTCGGGTCACGCGGCCCAGATCATGGCCCTCTTCCCGCTGATGGGCCCCGGCCGCAACATCGTGGCGTCCAGCCGCCTCTACGGCGGTACGATCACGCAATTCAGCCAGACCATCAAACGCTTCGGCTGGTCCGCGAAGTTCGTCGACTTCGACGATCTCGCCGCCGTGAAGGCCGCCATCGATAGCGACACGCGCGCCGTCTTCTGCGAGACCATCGCCAACCCGGGCGGCTACATCACGGACCTTCGCGCCATCGCGAACATCACGGACGCCGCCGGCATCCCCCTGATCGTCGACAACACGACCGCCACGCCCTACCTCTGCCGCCCCATCGAGCACGGCGCGACGCTGGTCGTGCACTCGCTCACCAAATACCTCACCGGCAACGGCACGGTAACGGGCGGCGCCGTCGTCGACTCCGGCAAATTCGACTGGTCGGCCTCTGACAAATTCCCGTCGCTTTCCCAACCCGAGCCAGCCTATCACGGCCTCGTTTTCCAGCAGACCTTTGGCCCCGCGGCTTTCACCTTCCACAGCATCGCCGTTGGCCTGCGCGATCTGGGCATGACGCTGAACCCGCAAGCAGCGCACTACACATTGATGGGTATCGAAACCCTTTCTCTGCGCATGGCAAAGCATGTCGAGAATGCACAGATCGTCGCCGAATGGCTGGAGAAGCATTCCGCCGTTGGCGCAGTCACCTATCCCGGCCTCAAGTCCTCGCCCTACCACGCACGCGTCGCCAGCGTTGTGCCGAAGGGGGCGGGGGCCCTCTTCACCATCCAGCTGAAAGGCGGCTACGAGGCCTGCCTCAGATTCGTCTCCAGCCTCAAGCTGTTCAGCCACGTCGCCAATCTTGGCGATGCGCGCTCGCTGGTCATCCACTCAGCGTCCACCACGCATAGCCAGCTGACAGCGGACCAGCAGATCGCCGCCGGCGCCGCGCCTGATGTCGTCCGCCTTTCGATAGGCATCGAGGATCCAAAGGACCTTATCGCCGATCTCGACCAGGCGCTGAAAGCCGCCACGGCGTGAGCGCGACGCCGGGCAATGCGCGGGGGCGCCATAGTCTTCTGGCGCGAGGCAGGCACGAAGAAATAGTTCGCCAAGGATCACGGCTTCGACGTCGAAGTGCGTGATCGCTTGCCCGGCTTTGTGATCAGGCCGCGAAAGCACGGCGGATGAGAGTGCGTTCCTCGCCGAGGGCGGCTATCGCCCCTGACCCTACGCCAGCTTGACACGGCGGCGCCTCGGGCGTCGGCTGCCGCTTCAGCCAAAAGAACGGCGCGCAACTTCGACAAGCGCCGTCGCGGGGAAACACATGTGCGGACTTATCGGCGGCGTCTCCCGCAAACCCGTATCGCGTGATCGCATCAGCGCGGCGCTTGATGCTCTCGATCATCGCGGGCCCGACGGTCAGGGTCACTGGAGCGATGGCCGCTTCTTCCTCGGCCACACGCGCCTCTCGATCATTGGCCTCAACAATGGCGACCAGCCGATGTCGAACGCCGCAGGCGACGTCCACCTCGCCGTCAACGGCGAGTTCTACGGCTACAAGGCGGTTCGCGACGAACTCCGCGCCAGGGGGAGCAGGTTCAAGACTGATTCCGACAGCGAAATCGCGCTGCACCTCTATCTCCAGCACGGCATGCGCGCGACCGAGCAGCTGCGCGGCGAGTTCGCAGTCCTGATCGCCGATCAGCGCCGCGACATCATGATCGCCATACGCGACCGCTTCGGCATCAAGCCGCTGTTCTACGCAGTGACGCCGGACGGCGTTTTCTTCGCATCCGAGATCAAGGCGCTTCTTGCGCTGGGCGTCCCGGCGGCATGGGACGCAGAGGCCGCGTGGCAGGATCTGTTCATCGTCCGCAATCACGAGCGCACCATGTTCGCCGGCATCCGCTCGGTGCCGCAGGGATGTTACGCCGTCGTGCGCGGCAACGACGTCCAGATCTATCGCTATTGGGACTGGGATTTCCCGACCACCGAGGAAACGGCCGCCGACACGCGCTCCGAGGCTGAAGTCGTCGCTGGCTTCCGCGAAGTTCTAAGTGAGGCGGTGCGCGAGCGCATGGTCGCGGATGTGGAGGTGGGCTGCTATCTCTCCGGCGGCATTGATAGCTGCGCCGTTCTCGGTCTCGCACAACGCGAAATGCAGCGCCCGATCCGCGCCTATACGCTCGCCTTCGACGATGCGGTATGGGACGAAAGCCCGATCGCGCGGCGCCAGGCCGAGTTCGTCGGCGCCACCTACCACCAGGTTCCCGTCACGCGACAGGCGCTGGCCGACGTCTATTCCGACGCCGTCTGGCATTCCGAAACACCGATGGTGAACGGCCACGGCGCAGCCAAATTCCTGCTCTCGCAGGCGGTGCGCGATGCGGGTCTGAAAGTGGTATTCACCGGCGAAGGATCGGACGAGCTCCTTGGCGGATACGCAACCTTCCGGCGCGATGCGTTGCTGCACCATCCCAATGGCCGCAGCAAGGCGGATACCGATGCGCTGATCGCGCAGATGTTCGACTCCAACCCCGCCACACGCTCCATCTTCATGCAGCAGGCCGCCGACAATCCGATCTTCGTGGAAGTCGTGAACCGGCTCGGCTTTCTCCCCTCCTTCATCGAAACCTTCGGCGCGATGGGCGCCACGCTGTCGGCGGGGTTGCGCGCAGATGTTGCAAAGTCTGTCGCGGGAAAATCAGTCTACGCCGATGTGCTCGACAGCCTGCCCTTGTCCATGGCCATCGCCGGGCGCGACCGCCTGCACCAGGGCCTCTACGTGAATTCCAAGACCCACCTGGCGAACTTCATCCTCACCTTCCTCGGCGACCGGATGGAGATGGCGCATTCGATCGAGGGCCGCGTCCCCTTCCTCGACCATCACGTCGCCCACTATGCCGCACGCATTCCCATCGCCGTGAAGATTAAGGGCTATCGCGAAAAGCATGTGCTGCGCGAAGCCGCAAAGGATGTGCTGATCGAGGAAGTCTACAACCGCGAGAAGCATCCCTTCACATCGCCACCCGCCGCAGCCGGTGATCCAATGATGACGATGCTGGCCGACGTCATCGCCTCACGCGCCCTCGACGACCAGCCGATCTTCGACCCCACAAAGGCCCGCGCAGCATTCAAGGACATGCAGACCTGCCCGCCCGACCAACGCCCTGCCTACGAAGGCCGCATCCAGCGCATTGTCTCGACAACGCTGATGCATGAACGGTTCGGAATGTCGGGCAGCTTGCCCGATTAGTGAACAAGGAGAAGCCCGGCATTGAGCCGGGCTTCTCCCAGTCTTTGATTGAAGGCTCTATCAGGTGTCGAGGAACGACCGCAGCTTCCGTGACCGGCTCGGGTGCTTCAGCTTGCGCAGCGCCTTCGCTTCGATCTGGCGGATGCGTTCGCGGGTCACCGAGAACTGCTGGCCGACTTCTTCGAGCGTGTGGTCGGTGTTCATGCCGATGCCGAAGCGCATGCGCAGCACGCGCTCTTCCCTCGGTGTGAGAGACGCGAGAACGCGCGTCGTCGTCTCGCGCAGGTTCGACTGGATCGCGGCGTCGACCGGCAGAAGGGCCGACTTGTCCTCGATGAAGTCGCCGAGGTTCGAATCCTCGTCGTCGCCGATCGGCGTTTCGAGCGAGATCGGCTCTTTCGCGATCTTGAGAACCTTTCGGATCTTCTCCAGCGGCAAGCCCAGCTTCTCGGCCAGCTCTTCCGGCGTCGGCTCGCGGCCGATCTCGTGCAGCATCTGGCGCTGCGTGCGGACGATCTTGTTGATCGTCTCGATCATGTGCACCGGGATGCGGATCGTGCGCGCCTGGTCCGCGATCGAGCGCGTGATGGCCTGACGGATCCACCACGTCGCATAGGTCGAGAACTTGTAGCCGCGGCGGTACTCGAACTTGTCGACCGCCTTCATCAGGCCGATGTTTCCTTCCTGGATCAGATCCAGGAATTGCAGGCCGCGGTTCGTGTATTTCTTGGCGATCGAGATCACGAGACGGAGGTTGGCTTCCACCATCTCCTTCTTTGCCTGACGGGCTTCGCGCTCGCCCTTCTGCACGGTCTGGACGATGCGGCGGAAGTCGTCGATCGGAACGCCCATCTCCTGCGCCAGCATCGAGATGTCCTCGCGCAGCTGCGTGATCTTGCGCGTCTCGGTGGTGACGAACTTCTTCCACTGCTTCGATAGCGCGCCGACCCGGTCGGTCCAGTCCGGCTTCAGCTCGTTGCCGAAGTAGTTGTCGAGGAAGTCCTGCCGGCCGACGCCATGCAGGTCAGCCAGGCGCATCAGCTTGCCTTCGAGCTGGATCAGCTTCTTGTTGATCTCATACAGCTGCTCGACGAGCGTCTCGATACGCGCATTGTTGAGGTGCAGCGTCTTGAGGTTCTCGATGATGTCGGAAACGATCTCGTCGTATTCCTTGAAGTCCTTCGGCGTCAGCGCCTTGCCTTCGAGCTTCCGCGCGATCAGCCGCTCCTGCAGCTTGCGGTAGCGGACGAAATTCTCGCCAACGGCGTCGAGCGTCTTGGTGACGCCCTCGCGCAGTTCGGCTTCCATGGCCGACATCGACATGGCGCCGCCATCGTCGAACTCGTCCTCGGCATCGGCGGCTTCGGCTTCTGCCTGCTTCTGGCGCTCAAGCTCGACTTCATCCACGTCCTCGTCGCGCGCGCGGCGCGGCGGCGGGGGCTTGGCGGCCTTTTCCTTGGCGCGCTCGGCCTCAGCGAGCTTCTTGGCGGTGATCGGCGCGGTCGAGGGCGGCGGCGCGCCGCCCTGCAGCACGATCTGCGAATTGTCGACGATGCCGCCATGGGCCGCCGCATAGGTCGCTTCGAGATCGATGATGTCGCGCAGCAGTACGCGCTCTTCGCTCAGTTCCTGGCGCCATACCATGATGGCTTCAAACGTCAGCGGGCTTTCGCACAGGCCGCGGATCATCGCGTCGCGACCGGCCTCGATGCGCTTGGCGATGGCGATCTCGCCCTCGCGCGACAGAAGCTCGACCGAGCCCATCTCGCGCAGGTACATCCGCACCGGATCGTCCGTGCGGTCGTAGCGATCCTTCGTGGCGGTGGTCAGCGCCGTGGATTTCGAGCGTGCGGGCGTGCCGTCTTCGCTCTCTTCGCCGTCTTCGCCGGCTTCCTGCTCGCGCTCTGAATCTTCGACATCGTCTTCCGACTCGACGACGTTGATGCCCATCTCCGAGAGCTGGGACATGATGTCCTCGATCTGCTCGGACGAATTCTGGTCGGATGGCAGAACCTTGTTCAGCTCATCATAGGTAACGAATCCACGCGCCTTCGCTGACTTGATGAATTTCTTCACCGTGGCGTCGTTCATGTCGAGCAGCGGTCCGTCCGTCGCCTCGGGGGCCGACTTACGTTTCGCTGTCGCGTCTGATTTCGCCATTCCGTCTCTCCGCAGACCCTTGTTGTCAGTCCGGCCTTCCCGCGCCGTCTCGACTTTAGCCGGCTGGGTCTTCACCGTGCCGGTCTTTTCACTCCCGCCTTTCGGCGGGGTCTCCTTCACTGCAGCGGGTTTGACCGACGCCTTGGGAGGCGGGGCTTTAACCGGCTGGGTCTTGGCCGCAAGCGGCTTTGGTGTCGCGACCGGCTTGGCCGAGCCCTTCATCGCCGGCTTTACCGGCTGAGGCTTTTTCGAATCCTTGCCCGACGCCGCCTTTGCGGGTTGAGGCTTGGCAGCAGGCTTACCCCTCGCTTCGACCTTGGCTGGCGCCTTCGCAGTCGCCTTACCCTTGGCCATGGGAGCTTTCGCCTTGTTCTTCACATCAGTCTTCAGAGCGTTTCGACTCCATAGCGGCCCCCATCCCACCGATGGCGTTCCTGAGATCCTGCGCGCCATCGCTCGCGGGTGAGGTAATCGCCTCGTCCACGACCGACCGGCTTGCACTGCGCCGCTCGATCACTTTCTGCATGATCCTGGCCTGGTGGGCGGCGCTCATAATCTCTACGCCTTCCTCGTCAGCCCGTTTCGTCGCCTGCACTTCGACCGCAAGCGTCCTCGCGACATGGAACCGTCCGATGGCGTCAAGCCAGTCGCGACCCTCGTTCGACAAAGGGTCCATCGGCTGCCCGACAGGGAAGGTTTCCAAAAGCTCGACAGCCCGCTTGCGGCCAAGGCTACGTAGATGGGCTGCAACAGTAGTCCGGTCAAGCATTTCGGACCCATTGTAGACGTCAAAGGCTGCGGTTCTGATCGCATCCGCGTCAGGATCGTCGAACACCGCCTTCGCCAGCGCCTCCGGCGCCTGTTCCATCATCCGCGGGCTCTCGATCGCCCGGACCACAAGCCTGAGCCCCGCCAAGCCCGTCGGACCGGGCGAGAACCCTTTCTTCCCTAACGGCGCCCCCTGCGCTCCAGACCCCTTGCCTCCGTTATTGGCCCCATTTCGGGTACTGCGGGCGTGCCAGTAGAGCCGGTCGCGCAGCTCGCGCTCATAGGCCTTCTTCACGCCGGGATGCTTGATCAGGGCCACAGCGGCCATAAGCCGCGCTTCGAATCCGGCCTGCCGCTCGGGCGTATCCAGCGGCTCGGCCTCAAGCTCGCGCAGCCAGAGCAGGTCGACCAGCGGCCGCGCCGTGGTCAGCATCTCCCGCATCGCCTGAGGCCCGCGCACCCGCACCACGTCGTCCGGGTCCATCCCGTCCGGCAGCAGCACGAAGTACAGGGTCTTGCCCGGCTCGATCAGCGGCAGCGCCCGGTCGCACGCACGCCACGCCGCCCGGATGCCTGCGGCGTCCCCGTCGAAGCACAGGATCGGCTCCGGCCCCGCCCGCCACAACAGCTCCAGCTGCTCCTCGGTCAGCGCCGTGCCCAGCGGCGCCACGGCCGACCCGATCCCCGCCTCAGCCAGCGCGATCGCATCGACATAGCCCTCGGTGACGATCAGCCCGTGCGAGAGAGGCCCCTCCTTCACCGCCGCCATCGCCTCGCGCGCCGCCATGTAGCGGTAGAGCGTCCGTCCCTTGTGGAAGAGTGGTGAGTCCGACGAGTTGAGGTATTTCGGCTTCCCATCGGGTTCGAGCGTTCGCGCCCCGAACGCGATCACCCGCTCCGAATGGTCGGTGATCGGAAAAATCACCCGGTTCCGGAAGCGGTCCCAGGGCTGCCGCGACTTGCCATCCGCGCCCTCTTCCGGCTGCACCACAAGCCCCGCCTCGATCAGCTCCTCGACCGACGCGCCTTCCTTGGTCAGCAGGTCCAGCAGCATGCGCCAGCCATCTGGCGCAAAGCCCATCCTGTGTCGCGCCCACGCCTCAGGCCCGAAGCCGCGCTTCTCGAGATATTCCCGCGCCGCCGCCCCCGCGGGCTTGCGCAGCTGGTCCTCGAAGAACAGGCACGCCTTCTCGACCCACTCGATCAGCGTGGTGCGCCGCTTGTACTGCTGCACCTCGGCCGCCGACTGCTTCGGCAGCTCCAGCCCATAGTCCCGCGCCAGCTTCTCGACCGACTCGGCGAACGACAGCCGCTCGGTCTCCATCAGGAAGGTTATCGCATCGCCGCCCTTCTGCGTGGAGAAGCACTTGTAGAAGCCGCGCGTGTCGTGGACGTGGAAGCTCGGCGTCTTCTCGCTCGAGAACGGCGACAGGCCGACCCAGTCGCCGGCCTTGCCGTGCTTCTTCAGCGCCACCTTTTTCCCAATGACGTCCGACAGCCGCACGCGCGACTTCAGCTCATTGAGAAATTCCTCCGGGAACCGCATCGCTACTCTGGTGGCTTTCTGGCCCAATGACCGGCGCTAGCCGCCGGACGCATTCCGCGCCAGCAACCACCACCCCGATCCTGTGGACGATTATACAGTGAATTGTGCGCTGATTCGCGAGAATCAAGCTGTGCACTGCCAAAGCACTGAAATCATGCGAGTCCCGGACGCGGACCCCGCTCAGACCTGCCCGGAAGCGTCCCCGCCCACAGGCTCCGCATGTCCCTGTTCGTCGCCTTCGCAACCGCGCGAACCGCCCTGCCTGGACCGCAACCGCTCAAGCAATTCGGCGGCGTCCTCGATCAGGTCCTGCAGGGGCATGACGATCATGCTCTGCGCCAGGCCCTCGCCGGCCAGCTTGGCCTTTTTCCGCCATACGGAGAGCTCTGCGCGATACTTGGCCACCTGCGCCCTCAGATAACCGATGGCGGCTTCGCGTTGTGGACTCACGGCGCTGGCTCCCCCGGCGCCCGATGCGTGTGACCTGCACGGGGCCTCGCCAGCATCGCTAAAGGATCCCGCCGCCCCGCATTTGTCTCAGGTCAAGAACGAACGACGCCTAAGCCCGCTTCCCCTCCATCAGCGCATAC
>JBBAUA010000007.1:0-88710 GCA_040398465.1 Hyphomonadaceae bacterium
CGGTGTCGATGTTGATCTTGCGCACGCCGTGCTTGATGCCGCGCTGGATCTCCTCCACCGGCACGCCCCAGGTTTGCGGCATCTTCCCGCCATACTTGTTGATCTCGTCCTGCAGGTCCTGCGGCACGGAGGAAGAGCCGTGCATGACGAGGTGCGTATTCGGCAGGCGGCGGTGGATTTCCTCGATCACGTTCATGGCGAGGACCTCGCCGTCGGGCTTGCGCGAGAACTTGTAGGCGCCGTGGCTGGTGCCCATGGCGATGGCGAGCGCGTCGACGTGGGTGGCCTTCACGAAATCGACCGCCTGGTCTGGGTCGGTGAGAAGCTGCGAGTGATCCAGCTTGCCGTCGAAGCCGTGACCATCTTCCTTCTCGCCCATGCCGGTCTCCAGCGAGCCAAGCACGCCGAGCTCACCCTCGACCGAGACGCCGCACGCATGCGCCATCTCGACGACCTTGCGGGTCACGTCGACATTGTACGCGTAGTCGGCGGGGGTCTTCGCATCTTCCTTGAGCGAGCCGTCCATCATCACGGACGTGAAGCCGAACTGGATCGCGGTCGCACAGGTGGCGGGGCCATTGCCATGGTCCTGGTGCATGCAGATCGGGATGTGGGGATACATCTCTGCGCAGGCGTCGATGATGTGCTTCAGCACGATGTCGTTGGCGTAGGAGCGGGCGCCGCGCGAGGCCTGCATGATAACGGGGGCGTTGACCTTGTCGGCCGCCTCCATGATGGCGAGGGCCTGTTCCATGTTGTTGATGTTGAACGCCGGCAGACCGTAGCTGTGCTCGGCTGCGTGATCGAGCAACTGCCGCAGCGTGATACGCGCCATCTGACTTCCCCTGAGAACTGTATTTTGCCTTGTGAAGGCACAGCCGAATTCGGTCAACTCTCGGCGAGCAAATCGGACGCCTGTCCCTGTAAACACGTGGTTATCCAGGGGCAATCGGCTCTGCGGCCATTAAACTGCGGCGAGATGTTGGCTCACCCTGACCTCGCGCGCTCCTCGGGCGACGATGAGGAGGAAAACTTCAGGCTGCGAGGAGATGCGCCGGGCGGCGCAGGTCCTCCGCCAGTGAGTGGCCCATCATGTCGATGAAATTGCCGGCATAGAACGCATCGATCGCCGCAGACGAGCAGCCTTCCATCGCTGTGTCGAATCGCTTGAGGGGATTCCGTCCGCCTTCGACATGCGGGTAGTCGGAGGAGAACATGCAGACTTCGGCGCCCGCTTCTCGGGCGATCCATCCTGCGTCCTCGTGCGGATAGGGTGTGACGCGCAGCTGCCGACGCACGATCTCGCTGGGTCTGGCTGAGAGTTTTTGCAGGCGTGTCTCGTTCTTGATGAAGGCGGACGCCGCCGAATCCATCGACCGCATCCAGCCGGGAACCCACGCCGCGCCAAGTTCGATCGCGCCAAACTTGAGATCGCGGAAACGGTCGAACACGCCATCGAAGATCATCGTCGCCAGCGTCTGCATGGCGGCGTTCGGGATCGGCATGTAGCTGACCGACGTGAAGTTGTCGTCGCCGCCGTGGAAGTCGGGCACGGGCGGCAGGCCGTTGGCCTTGTAGGCGGGGTCCAGCTTCTCCTCGCCGCCGACATGGAACAGGATCGGGATGCCCGCCTCCTGCGCCATCGCCCACACCGGATCGAGCCCGACATGGCTTGGCGAATGGCGCTGCGGACATTTCGAGGGGACCATCAGCGCCTTCGCGCCGAGGTCGATCGCCATCTTTGCGCAGGCGGCGGCGCGCGGGATATCCTCAATCGGAATCTGGGCGGTGGGCAGCAGGCGGCGATCGACCTTGCAGAAGTCGGTCATCATGCGGTTGTGGGCGTCGGCGACCGCGTAGCACAGCTCCATGTCGTCGCCCTGGTCGAGCCCGAAATTGCCGAGGCACCAGGTGGTGAAGACGAGTTGACTGGCGAAGCCCAGCGCATTCAGCGCCGCCGGTCTGTCATCGGCGATGAAGGCGCCCTGAGCCTCGTAGTTCTTGCGCAGCAGTATGTTGGACTCGGCCCCGGAGCGGAAGGTCGCGTCAGCATGCGCCGCGCGAGCCTGTCCTGCCTTCTGTCGCGCGGCACGATCAATGAAGCCCGGCAGGGCGTGATAGCGAGCCAGGAGACGCGCTTCGAGATACGGATCGAGGCAGTCGGACAGCTCCATCAGGTGGCTGTCCGCGTCGTGGATGATCCGCCCTTCGACATAGGCCATTGCGTTCTCCCCGTGGTCGTTTCTGACGTTTTCCAAAGTCAGTCACGCAATGCCACGGGAGGCAAGGGGGCGGGTTCGGCGCGGCGGCTAACCGCCCAGCTTGACGCCCAGCGCCTCTGCGGCTGCGGCGGCGAATTTTCCGGTCTGGCCGAAGGCTCCGTCGAGAGCGGTCTCGCCGGTTGGATCGGATATCCGGCTCCAGTTGGCGGCGACATCATCGACCGTGGCGCCTGCGCCGCCGAGGAAGACGGCGGGTGTTTCGTAGATGTGGACGACCGAGAAGCAGCCGGCGCCGGCGCCGAGAATGGTTTTCGACGGGGCATTCTCGCTGACGAGGTAGAGCACGCCAGGCGTCACCAGCTCAGGGCCCATCAGCGCGGCAACTGGCTCGGGGAAGAGACCATCGAGCATGCGCGTCGCGGCGGTGGGCGCCAGCGTGTTGACGCGAATGTTGTTCTTCGCGCCTTCCTGGTGAAGCACGTTCATGAAGCCGATCATGGCGGCCTTCGCGGCGCCGTAGTTGGACTGGCCGAAGTTTCCATAGATGCCGGATGCGGACGAGGTGAGCATGATCCGGCCGTAGTTCTGTTCGCGCATCGTATCCCACACGGCCTTGGTGCAGTTGGCCGTGCCGAACAGGTGGACGTCGACCACCTTCTTGAAGTCGTCCATCGTCATCTTGGCGAACGACTTGTCGCGCAGGATGCCGGCATTGTTGATCAGGATGTCGACGCGGCTCCATTTTGCTTTTGCCTCCGCGACCATCGCCTCGACCTGGTCGAGTTTGGTGATATCGGCGCCATTGCCGATGGCTTCGCCGCCGCCGTCGCGGATTTCCTTGGCGACGCTTTCGGCCGCAGAGATCGAACCACCGGAGCCGTCGACGGAGCCGCCGAGATCGTTGACGACGACCTTCGCCCCCAGCTTCGCCAGCTGGAGGCAGTGGTTCCGGCCAAGCCCATTGCCGCCGCCGGTGACGATGGCGACCTTGCCGTCAAAACGAATGGTCATGGGAGCTCCTGCTCAGATCTGCTGGATGCGGATGGCAAAGCGAGGCGCGGAAGGCAAGGGTCAAGCGGTCGCGTCTCGCCGAGCGCGCTAGACCTTCAGCGCCTCAACCCCCGGCAGTTCCTTGCCTTCCATCCATTCCAGGAAAGCGCCGCCTGCCGTTGAGACGAAGGTGAAGTCGATGGCGACTCCCGCTGCATTCAGCGCGGAGACCGTGTCGCCGCCGCCGGCGACGGCGATCAGCTTGCCTTCGCGACAGAGCTGGGCGGCGTGCCAGGCGGCTTCCATCGTGCCGCGCTGGAAAGGAGGAATCTCGAACACCCCAAGGGGCCCGTTCCAGACCAGCGTCTTCGAATTGCCCATGGCGCGCTTGAGGCGGGCGACGGTTTCGGGGCCGGCGTCGAGGATACGCTCATGGTCGTCGACATTGCCGAGATTGCGCACGCGCGTGGGGACGCCGGACGCCATCTGCTCGGCGACCACGATGTCGAGCGGCAGGAAGAGCTTGCAGTTGTTGTGGCCGGCGAGGCGGATGATCTCGCGCGCGGTCTCGGCGAGGTCCTTCTCGCAATAGGAGGCGCCGACATCGTGGCCCTGCGCATAGAGGAAGGTGTTGGCCATGCCGCCGCCGATGGCGAGCTTGTCGAGCTTGGTGACGAGGTTCTTGAGCAGGTCCAGCTTGGTGGAGACCTTCGAGCCGCCGACGATGCCCATCACGGGGCGCTGCGGATTGCCGAGCGCGGCGTCGAGGGCGGACAGCTCGCGCTCCATCGAGAGGCCGGGATAGGCGGGCAGCAGCTTCGCGATTCCTTCGGTTGAGGCGTGCGCGCGATGGGCGGCGGAGAAAGCGTCGTTGACATAGATGTCGCCAAGTTTTGCGAGCTCGGCGGCGAAGGCGGGATCGTTCTTTTCTTCCCCGGCGTGGAAGCGGACGTTTTCGAGCAGGGCGACATCGCCCGGCTGCATGTCACGGATCACGCTTGCCGCCGGATCGCCGATGCAGTCATCGGCCCAGGCGACCGACTTGCCGACCAGCGCGGAGAGATCGTCGACCAGCGGCTTGAGGCTCATCTCCGGCACGCGCTTGCCCTTGGGTCGGTCGAAGTGGGCGAGCAGGGCGGTCTTGGCGCCGGCCTTCGCGAGCAGCTCGATCGTCGGCAGGGCGGCGCGCAGGCGGGTGTCGTCGGTGACCTTTCCCTCTTCCATCGGAACGTTGAAATCCACGCGGACTAGCGCGGTCTTGCCTTTGAGGTCAGCGCCGTTGAGCGTGCGGAAGGTCATGGTCTCGTGTCCCGGTTCGTCGTGTGGAGGCTGTCGTCTCAGCTGATCGGATCGCCCCAGTTGTGGGGCTGGTCCTTGAAATTCTTTAGCAGCTCGAAGCCGATGCGGCGCGGCTCCTCGTTCCTTGCCTTCGGCACGGCGATGAGCAGCACGCTGACCTGGCTGTAGTGCTGGAGCAGTTCGAATTTGCGGCCGTCGGGGTACTCGCCCATGAACAGGATCATGTCCGGGCCCCAGCTGGCGAGATTGGTGATGTGCAGCGGCTCGGAGCCAGGACCCTGTACGAAGCGGCCGCCGATTTCCTGGCCGTCGCCGAGACCCTTCTCGAACTCGATGATCTGGTGGACGAGGCGCTCGTGCATCCACTGGGCGGGATTGTGCGGCTTCTGCGCCGGGCGCGCGCCGACGGCGGATGCAACGGATGGCGGCATGGGTGCTGGGACGACGGCGTCATCGTCCTGCGGGTCGATGTGCACGTCGGTGACGTTGTAGGGCGGGGTGGCGGTGGCGTGGACGACGGCTGGTTCAGCCGCCGCGTCATCACCGCTTTTCCTGCTTTCCGCCACTAGATCAACTTCGCCCAGGCGACGGCGGTGTCGCTCATGCGGGTCGAGAAGCCCCACTCATTGTCGTACCAGGAGAGGACCGACACGAACGTGCCGTCCATCACCTTGGTCTGGTCGGTGTGGAAGATCGACGAGTGGGGGTTGTGGTTGAAGTCGGACGAGACGAGTTTTTCGTCGGTGTAGCCGAGCACGCCCTTCAGCTCACCGTTGGCGGCGGTGCGGATGAGATCGTTGATCTCCTTCGCGGTGGTCGCGCGCTTGGCGATGAACTTGAAGTCCACCAGCGAGACATTCGGCGTCGGCACGCGCACCGAGATGCCGTCGAGCTTGCCGTTGAGGTCGGGCATCACGAGGCCGACGGCCTTGGCGGCGCCGGTGGAGGTGGGGATCATCGACAGCGCAGCGGCGCGGCCGCGGTAGAGATCCTTGTGCATCGTATCGAGCGTCGGCTGGTCGCCGGTGTAGGAGTGGATGGTCGTCATCATGCCCTTCTCGATGCCGATGGCGTCGTGGAGGACGCTGACCACCGGCACGAGGCAGTTGGTGGTGCACGAGGCGTTGGAGACGATCATGTGCTCCTTCGTGAGCTTCTGATGGTTCACGCCGTAGACGACGGTGAGGTCGGAATTCTCGCCGGGGGCCGAGATCAGCACGCGCTTCGCGCCCGCCTGGAGGTGGGCTGCGGCTTTCTCTTTCGCGGTGAAGATGCCGGTGCACTCGAACGCGATGTCGACGTTGAGATCCTTGTGCGGCAGCTGGGCCGGGTCCTTGATCGCGGTGACCTTGAAGGTCTGGTTGCCGACGGAGACCATGTCGCCCTCGACCTTCACGTCCATGTTCAGCGGGCCGTGTACGCTATCGTACTTCAGCAGGTGGACGTTGGTCTCGACCGGGCCGAGATCGTTGACGGCGACGACTTCGATGTCGGTGCGCTTGTGTTCCAGGATGGAACGGAGAACCAGCCTGCCGATACGGCCGAAACCGTTGATCGCAACACGAACAGCCATCGCAAAACCTCACATATCCGATGCGGCCATGGATGCGCAGGACGTGCCGGTCTCCACGGTCTTTATGCCGGGGCTAATAGCGGATTTTCGGCGTGATGCGAGAGGAAAGCGCGGTGAAATGAACGCAATTCCGTGTCGTGCTTCGTGAGGCGGGCGAGAAGGAGGGTTACAGCCGCGCTTTCGCCGCCTTCACCACCTCTTCCGCGGTGATTCCGAAATGCTTGTAGAGCGCCTTGTAGGGCGCGCTCGCGCCGAAGCCTGTCATCCCGACGAAGCCGCCTTCGGGGCCGATCCAGCGGTCCCAGCCGTCGCGGACGCCGGCTTCGATGGCGACTTTGGGCAGGGCGCCGCCGAGTGTTTCCGAGCGGTAGGTGTCGGGCTGGGCCGCGAACAGTTCGAAGCACGGAAGCGAAACGACGCGGGCGCCGATGCCTTCTGCTTCGAGATGCTTCTGTGCTTCGAGGGCGATCTCGATTTCCGAGCCTGTCGCGATGAGGACGACTTTCTCGGGCTTGCTCGCAGGGCTGAGCACATAGCCGCCCTTGGCGACGAGGTTGTCGTCCGTGTGCGTCCTGCGCGCAGGCGCGAGGTTCTGGCGGGTGAGGGCGATCAGCGACGGGCCCGTTGTCGTCTCGAGCGCGAGCTCCCAGGCTTCGGCTGTCTCGACGCCGTCGGCCGGGCGGAAGACGAGCAGGTTCGGGATCATGCGCAAGCTGGCGACATGCTCGACCGGTTGGTGCGTCGGGCCGTCTTCGCCGACGCCGATCGAGTCGTGCGTCATCACATGGATCACGCGCTGACCCATCAGCGCGCCGAGGCGGATGGCGGGGCGGGAGTAATCCGAGAAGACGAGGAAGGTGCCGGAGTAGGGGACGACGCCGCCATGCAGCGCCATGCCGTTCATCGCGGCGGCCATCGCATGCTCGCGGATGCCCCAGTGGACGTAACGGCCGCCATACGCATCCGCCGTGAATGGCGCTTTGGCCGCCGCCGTGCGTGTGTTGTTGGAGCCGGTGAGATCGGCTGAGCCGCCGATCATTTCCGGCATCAGTTCGGTCGCCACCTCGAGGGCGGCGCCCGACCATTTGCGCGTGGCGTCGGCCTTCTGCGCCTCGACGATCTTCTTCTTGTGGGCGTTCAGCGCCGCCGAGAGGCCTTTCGGGACCGCGCCTGAAAGGGCGGTGTTGAAGGCGTCGCACTTGTCACTGGCGGCGAGGCGGTGCTCCCACGCTTCGCGATGCCGGGCGCCCTGTGCGCCGATCCTGCGCCATTCCTTCAGCACGTCTTCCGGTACGACAAAGGGTTCGTGCGGCCAGTCGATGGCCTTGCGGATGCCGGCGATCTCTTCTGCGCCATAGGGGCCGCCATGGGCGGGTCCGGTGCCTGCGATCTTGGGCGCGCCAAAGCCGATGATGGTCTTGCAGGCGATCAGCGAGGGACGATCTGATTGCTGCGCCGAGAGAAGCGCGCCGCGCACCGCGTCCATGTTGTGGCCGTCCACGCGCGCGACATTCCAGCCTGACGCCTTGAAGCGCTTCACCTGATCGGTGGCGTCCGCCATGCCGGTCGAGCCGTCGATGGTGACGGCGTTGTCGTCGAACAGCACGATCAGGTTCTTGAGGCGCAGATGGCCGGCCAGCGTGATGGCTTCCTGGCTGATGCCTTCCATCAGGCAGCCATCGCCTGCGATCACATAGGTGCGGTGGTTGACGAGGTCGTCGCCGAACCGCGCATTGAGATGGCGCTCAGCCATCGCCATGCCGACCGCGTTGGCGAGACCCTGGCCGAGCGGGCCGGTGGTTGTCTCGACCCCGGGCGTGTGGCCGAATTCCGGGTGGCCCGGGGTCTTCGAGCCGAGCTGGCGGAAGTTGCGGATCTCATCGAGCGTCATGCCCGGATAGCCGGTGAGGTAGAACAGGGAATACAGCAGCATCGAGCCGTGGCCGGCCGACAGCACAAGGCGGTCGCGGTCCGGCCAGTCCGGGTTTGCCGCGTCGAATTTCAGGAATTCCTGGAACAGCAGGGTCGCGCAATCGGCGAAGCCGAGCGGCAGGCCGCAATGGCCGCTCTGGGCTTTCTCTACGGCATCCATGCTGAGCGCCCGGATCGCATTGGCGAGCGGTAATTGCGGCATGTGATCTCTCCGGGCGGGTCGTGGGCTGGTTAACGGCTTTGCGCTGCGGTTCAAAGGGAATATGCCGCCGCACCCCGCCATTGCGCCGATTGTTCACAGGCTTCAGATTGGGCTTGCGGGAAGGGCCGTGATGACGAAGACGCCTGAAGACACGCAGGAAATGGACGACGCGCTGAAGCGGCTCGAAGGGGCGATCGACCGGCTGGAAGGCCGGCTCGACAGTCTTTTCCAGCGGCTTGAGGGCTCGCGCGCCTATGAAAAAGAGGCGGACGCCCTTCGCAAGGACCGGGCGCGGCTGGCCAGCGATCTTGACGTTGCGAAAGCGCGCGAGAAGGAGCTGCAGCGGCTCGCCGACGAGGCGTCCGAGGCGCTGGGGGCGGCTATTTCCGAGGTTCGCGAGGCCCTCGGAAAAGTCTGATCTGGTGCTATAGTCGATTGATCAGAAGGGCGTGATTCTGCGTGGCCAAGGCTGAACTCGAAATCGCAGGAAGGCGCTATGCGCTGAGTTGCGCACCCGGCCAGGAGGCGCGGCTGGAAGAGCTTGGCGCGCGTTTCGACCAGCGCGTGCTGGAGCTGACCGAAGCGCTTGGCGATCTCGGTCCCGAACGCCTGTTCCTTGCAGCGGGCCTGTCGCTGCTCGACGAACTCGATGCTCAGGCGGTCGGCACAGGCGCCAAGGCCATGGATGACCGCATCCGCAATCTCGAGAACCGCGCGGCGACGCTGCTCACGGACGCGGCGGCGCGGATCGAGATGCTGTCACGCCGGGTGGATGAGGCGAGCTAGGTCACAAGCTCAAGCGTTTTGCACGTCGAGGGAGTCTCTCGCCGCGCTTGGAATGCCGGCAACTTCTACCGCGCCACCAACCACACCACGCCCACCGCCAGCGCCACGCCGAGAGCCAGACGCCACAGCGGGATCGGTTCGATGCCTGTTGCCGGCCCGGTGAGATTCGTCCCGCGGCGCTTGCCGCTGAGCATCGGGCTGATCAGGTTGATGCGCTTCACCACGAGATAGAAGGCGATCGCTGCGAGGTGGAGCAGGATCAGCGCGAACAGGACGTTGAAGAAGTCCTCGTGAAAGTCGGTGACGTCCTTCGCCGTGTCGTAGTCGATGTGGCGATTGAGGGGACCTGCGAACAGTCCATCTGTGTCTGTCGCAAAGAGGCCAAGTCCGACCTGCACGATGATCGCTACAAGAAGCGCGACGACGCTGAGCGCGCCGAGCGGGTTGTGGCCGAAGGCTGCGCGATAGTCCTTGCGGAACAGTTTGGGGATGTAGCCGAGGACGGCTGCGGGGCCCTTGATGAAGTGCGAGAACCGCGCGGTCTGGGGCCCCGCGAAGCCCCAGTAGATGCGGAACACCAGCAGGCCGAGCACAGTGAGGCCCGACCAGTAGTGGATGTCCATCTGCTTGTTCTCGACACTCCACCATGACGTGGCGATGCCAATGGCGAGCGCCCAATGGACCAGCCGCGTCGGGACATCCCACACCTTCTGCGCCGCCGGAGCTGCTACAGGCGTGAGAGGTTCCGGCGGCTGGCCCGGTTCCATGCGCGACTGCTGACTACTTGTCTTCCTGCCGGAACTTGTCGTGGCAGCCCTTGCAGGTACCGCCGGTCACCGGGAACTGAGCCTTGAAGGCTGCGGCGTCGGTGACGGCGGCGAGCTTTCCGGACTCTTCCTGCAGCTTCACGACGGCGGCATCGAACGTCGCGCGGTCCGTCCAGATCTCTGCCTTGGCCTCGGTCTTGATCCCGCTTTCGGGGCCCGTGCCGGCCGGGAACCAGGTCGCCATCTGATCGGCGTAGCCCTTTATCTTCGTGGCGGCGGCTGTGACTGCCGCGATGTCGGGCGCATCGAGCTTCATGTTGTCCTGCAGGACCTTCATGTTCTTGCCGATGTCCTCGTAATTGTCGTGCCGCATTTTCATGAAGGCGGGGATGTCGGCCGGCGCAGCGCCAATCTCAGTTGTTGCGGCGGGCGTGACTTCCGGCGCCGGGGCGGGTGCTTCTGCGACAGGCGTTGGTTCGGCTGGGGCCGGTTCTCCGCCGCCGCAGGCGGCAAGTCCAAGCGCCAGGATGGCGGCAGTCGCAAACAGCTTCATCTTCATGGCGGGGTCCCTCAGCCAGGTCATTCTGCTCAGGGAACGCTAGTGGGGCGCGACAGGTTGCGTCAACTCACAGACAAGACAGGAATTGGGATGATGCAGGAAACCCGAAAGTGCGTATGAGGAGCGCTCACCGACGGATCAGAAATCTTGCACCTCACCGCCCGCGACCCTGAAACAATCCTCGCCGAAGTGTTCGGCCATGCGGTCTTCCGCGGCCAGCAGGGCGATGTGGTGCGTCATGTGACGGATGGCGGCGATGCTGTCGTGCTGTTTCCGACGGGGGCGGGGAAATCGCTTTGCTATCAGGTGCCCGCGCTGTGCCGGCCGGGGGTGGCGATCATCATCTCACCCCTGATTGCGTTGATGCGCGATCAGGTCGAGGCGCTGAAGCAGGCGGGCGTGCCGGCTGCCATGCTCAACTCCTCCCTCAATGCGGACGAGGCGCGCATCGTGCGGGACGATCTGCGGGAAGATCGGCTGAAGCTGCTCTACGTGGCGCCGGAACGTCTGGTGACGGCGGGCTTCCAGCAGATGCTGCAGGACGCGCATATCAGCCTGTTCGCCATCGACGAGGCGCATTGCGTCTCGCAATGGGGCCATGATTTCCGTCCGGAATATCGCGAGCTTTCGGGCATCGCCGCCAACTTTCCAGGCGTTCCGCGCATGGCGCTCACCGCCACTGCCGATCCGGCAACGCGCGCCGACATCATTGATCGGCTTGGCCTGCAGAATGCGACGGTGTTCGCCTCCAGCTTCGACCGGCCGAACATTTCCTACACGATGGTGCAGCGGCAGAAGGGCCGCGAGCAGCTGCTCGATTTTCTGTCCACCCGGCGCGGCGAGAGCGGCATCGTCTACTGTCTGTCGCGCAAGAAGGTGGAAGAGGCGGCAACGTGGCTGAACGGGCAGGGCGTGCGCGCGCTGCCCTATCATGCGGGCATGGATGCGGGCGCACGGTCGCGCAATCAGGACGCGTTCATCAAGGAGGACGGCGTCGTGATGACGGCGACCGTCGCCTTCGGCATGGGCATCGACAAGCCTGACGTGCGCTTCGTCGCGCATCTCGACATGCCGGGCTCGATCGAGGCGTACTACCAGGAGACTGGCCGCGCCGGCCGCGATGGCGATCCGGCTGCCGCGTGGATGTGCTATGGGATGAGCGACGTGGTGCTTCGTCGCCGCATGATCGACGACGGGGCGGCGCCCGAAGAGGTGAAGCGTGTTGAGCGCTCGAAGCTCAATGCGCTTCTCAACATCTGCGAGACGACGACGTGCCGGCGGCAGGCGATCCTGTCCTGGTTCGGCGAAGCGCATCCGGGCAATTGCGGAAACTGCGACAACTGCCTGACGCCTGCCGACACGTGGGATGCAACCGACGCCGTCATCAAGGCGATGTCCGCCATCTACCGTACGGGCGAGCGGTTCGGCATGATGCATGTCGTCGACGTCCTGACGGGCAAGGCGACGGAAAAGGTCGAGCGTCTCGGCCATGACAAGCTGGCGGTGTTTGGCAAGGGCGCCGATGTCGACGCCAAGACGTGGCAGTCCGTGCTGCGGCAGATCTCGGCGTCAGGGCTAGTCTTAGTCGGGTCGGAGCATGGCGGTCTCAGTCTCAGCGAGGAGGCGCGGCCGATCCTGCGTGGCGAACAGCGCGTGATGCTGCGCCGGGACACTCACAAGCGCGCCGCGCGCCGCGAGCGCAATGCGGCTGCCACCGCGGAGATGGGCGAAGGCGCGACCTCGCTCTTCGAGGGCCTCAGAAAAGCCCGTGCGGCGATCGCGAAGGAGCAGGGTGTTCCGCCCTATGTCGTCTTTCACGACACCACGCTGCGCGCGATGGCGGAGAAACGGCCTGCAACACCGGAGGCCATGGCTGGCGTGCCAGGTGTCGGCAAGGCGAAACTTGATCGTTACGGCAAGCACTTCCTGAAGGTGATCGCGGAGGCCGGATGATCTGTCGGACGCGGGAGGTGAAACACGTTTCGTCCGTCTGCCGATCACAGATGCGATGTCCCTCTTCGCCGCGTGGTTACACGGGATGTTAAGGTGCGCGTTGTCTTTAGTAACCAAACAGGTGCGCAATCGTGCTTCGGGTCGGTCTTGCGATCATTGGACTTGGCGTCGTTCTCGCCTCTCCCGTTCTCGCGGAGGCGGAGGGCCGCTACGCGCTGATCGTCGAGCTGCCATGGCAGGATGGTCATGCAGTCGAGATCGGGCGTGGCGCTGGCGGCCTGTTGCTGCAGTCGGGCTGGCACAACGCTGTCTTCTATTTTCCTGAAGGCGTCGAACTGCCGGATTGGACGGGCGCAACTGCCACCTTTCCCGTGAGCGGGAACATTGCGGCGTGCAACGGCGCGAACCAGACGGAGTCGAGATGACAGCTGTGGAAGACCTGCGCGCGAAAGCCGCCCCAATCATCATCGCGCTGCTTCTCGCCATGTGCGCCGGAGCCGTCATCACGGCGTGGGCGATGGACACGAACGCGATGCTCGTCTCGCTGGGCGCGGGCGCGCTCAGCCTGTCTGCCATCCTGTCATGGCGCGCCTCGCCAACGGGCGCCCTCACACGCTCTCTGGTCACGGTCTGTTCGTGCGCCTCGGTCGGTCTCGTCCTGATCGCGCTCGAAGGCCATGCCTACATCGTCGACGCCCACATGGCGTTCTTCGCTGTCCTTGCGGTCAGCGTGCTGTGGGCCTGCTGGCGCGCCATATTCTGGGGCGCGGCCACCGTCGCCGTCCATCATCTCGTGTTGAACTTCGGCTGGCCCTCTCTGGTCTTCCCGGGCGGATCGGATCTCGTACGCGTTGTGCTGCACGCGGTAATTCTCATCGCGGAAGCCGCCGCGCTGGCCTGGCTCGCCGCCAAGGTGGAGCGACTGCTGAGCGTCGAAGACATGGCGAAATCGGCAGAGGAAATGCGCACGATGGCCGAGAACGCCGCCAAGCAGGCCGAGACCGCACGCCAGCTGACCGAACAGAAGCTTGCCGCAAGCGAGAACGAGCGGGTCCGGCAGGAGCAGTTCGCCCGCGCGGTCGAGCAGTTCCGCGGTGAGATCACGCGACTGACCGAAGCTTCCGCGCGCGATGTCGGCGCCAACCGCCGCACGGCCGAGGCGCTGACCGAATCTGCCAGCCAGGCGGCAGAGCGCGCCGCATCCGCCGCGCGCACGTCCGCCCAGGCCTCGAGCGAGACGCAAAGCGTCGCCGCGGCTGCCGAGGAGCTGACCGCCTCTATCCAGGAACTGTCCAACCAGGCTTCGCGCGCACTGAACCAGGCGCGTCACTCACGCGACCTGACGCGCAAGGGCGAGGTCGAGGTAGACGCGCTCGGCCGCCAGGGCGCAAAGATTGCCGAAGTCGTCGAGATGATCCGCTCAATCGCGCAGCAGACCAATCTACTTGCCCTCAACGCCACGATCGAAGCCGCGCGTGCGGGCGAGGCGGGCAGGGGGTTCGCCGTCGTCGCCTCCGAGGTGAAGCAACTCGCCGGCCAGACAGCGACCTCTACGGTCGAGATCGAGGCTATCATCTCGGCGATGCAGTCGTCGGTCGGCGGGGTCGCAGCGGCTTTCAGCGAAGTGCTGAAGACGCTGTCCGAAGTGGAAGGCATTGTGGGCCAGATGGCCGCGTCGGTGAGCGACCAGAATGCTGCGACGGGCGAGATCGCCAGCGCTATCAGCAGCTCCTCGCGCAATGCCGACCAGACGGCTCAGGACATCGGCACGCTGGCCGAGAACGCCACGCGCACGTCCGGCGCCATGGGCGACATGCGCGCAGTCTCGGACCGGCTGGCGACCACCACGTCTGCGATGAATGATGCGATCGATAAATTCCTGCGTGTCGTTTCCGGCGATGTCCAGGAGATGCGCCGGGCGGCCTAGTCCGCGCCTGTCGTATCGCGCGTGAGAATGCCCTGCGCCGCGAGTTGGTCGATCTCCTTGTCCGACAGCCCAAGCCACCCGCGCAGGATTTCGTCCGTATGCTCGCCCTTGTGCGGCGCGCCGCCGCGCACGCCGCTGACGGCCTGCGAGAAGCGATAGGGCGACTGCACGATCGGACGCGTGCCGCCGGCGCGATCATCGACGTCGACGATTGATTGGCGGTGGGCAATCGTCGGCTGGTCGCGCAGCGCCTTGCCCGTACGGATACGGCCCCAGGCAAGGTTCATCTTCGCCATCGCCGCCTCGACCTCGTCCCAGCTCGCAAGCCCGCCCATGAAGTTGGCGACGGCTGCGCGCCGCGCTGCAATCTTTGTCTCGATCTCCATCTCCGGCGTTGACGGGTCGACCACGCCAAACCCGGACGTCAGAAGTTTCCACAGCCAGCGGAAATCCACCGAGACCAGGATCGGCCCCGCGCCCGTCTCCCACAGGTCGGGCGGCAGGTTGCGTGTGGCCTCTGCATCCTCGATCTCGAAATGCAGCTGGTCGTCGCACATCAGCGTCGCGTCCATCATCGCCATGTCGATGTGTTGGCCGAGGCCTGTGCGCGCGCGCATGATCACGGCCGAGAGCAGCGCGACCAGCCCGTGCAGCCCCGCATTCGTATCCGCGACTGAAAGAGGCAGATCGAGCTGCACGCCCTTCTGGCGGCCTACGCGATCAATCAGGCCAAGCTCGGCATGCACGATGGGCGCATAGGCCGGGCGCTGCGATTCCGGACCGTCGCGGCCGAAGCCGGAGATCGACAGCATGATCAGTTCGGGGTTGGCCGCCGCCAGCGTTTCATAGCCGATACCGAGGCGCGCCATCACGTCGGGCCGAAAGTTCTCGACCAGCACATCCGACTGTTTCACCAGCGCGAGCACCAGCTCCTGCGCGCCCGGCGCGCGCAGGTCGATCGCGATGCTGCGCTTGCCGGCGTTGACCATGTTGAAATAGCCGGAGATCCCCGCCGTCATCCGGCCCCACAGCCGGCTCGAATCGCCCTCGGGTGGCTCGACCTTCACCACCTCGGCGCCGAGATCGCTCAGCATGCGCCCCGCGAACGGCCCTGCCAGCACGCGCGAGAAGTCGAGGACTTTCAGCCCCTCAAGCGGATAGCCGGCGCCTGCAACTGCCATCCTGCAACTCCCTGCGACCCCTGCCGCGCGCGACACTAGGGTGTGATGCGCCTTGCGGGAAGCGCCACGACAGGCTGGCAAGCGGCCCGTCCATGCGCCATGCTGGGGGCGAGGAAACGATCATGGCCAACCGCAAGGACAGACGCCGCGCCGCCGCCGTGCGCAAGCACGCTGGCCCCCTGACGCGCACCGACCGCCGCCAGCTCTGGGCGCGCATCGCAGTCGTGGTCGGCGCGGCCATAGCCGCGGTCGTGCTGCTGATGCTGACGATGCCGCGCAGCTTGTAGGTCGCTTGCGCGTCCGTCCCGTGCTGACAATGCCGCAGGCGTCTGGTGTGCATGCGGTCGGGGCCCGGCTTCTCGCGGCCGCCGGCGCACGCTAACAGTCGCGCGGGGAGGCGGTCAGCATGCATCAGGACGTCATCCCCGTGCGACGGATTGGGGGGCGCGTGTCGCCCGTTGCGCAGCGACAGGTGCAATCACGCCCTAACAGGATCACATCCATGAAACGCCTTCTCCTTGCCCTGCCGCTGATGATCGCCGCGTGCGCCCCCGCGCCGGCGCCAACGCCTGAACCTGCGCCGGCCGCCGTCGAGGCGCCAGCGCCCGCCCCGGTCGCCGCGCGCAAGCCGGTCAACCTCATCATCATGTACAACCTCAAGGCCGGCGTGACGCCCGCCGATTTCGAGACCTGGGTGAAGACGTCCGACCAGCCAGCCATGCGCGGCCTCGCGCGCGTCGCCGACTTCCAGACGCTGCGCGCCGAGAAGCTGCTGATGGGCGATGGCAAGCCGTCGGTGCAATACATCGAGACCTTCTCGATCCCCGACCTCGACGGCTTCGTGGCCGAAGACATGCCAGGCGCCACCGTACAAGGGGTCATGGGCCAGTTCATGGGCTTCGCTGACGCGCCGCAGTTCATCGTGGTGTCGGAGGTTCAGTAAAGGGCTTCGGGGCAGGGGCGGGCGAGAGCCTGCCGCCCGCCAACGGCGCCAGCTGGACTCATGCGTAAATTTTCGAGGCCCTGGCGTTAATACTTTACTTACCCGGTGCGGGTTAAGCACGAAGGCGATCGGCTCGTCCCCCAACCCAAGCCGGTCGTTTAGAGGGCGCTGGGAAACCTGCGCCCTCTTTCCGTTTGGCGAAAAATCTTCAGCCCGGATCCGCCTGACTCTTCCGGGTTTTCTGGGGGCGAATTCAAACTGAGGCGCTACCCCATCGGGATTCAGTTTGACTCTTTTCCGGGTCTGAGTCGTTTATAGAACAAAACAGGAACTATTTGGACAGGCCGTCGTGAAAGCCGAGCTGGAAGCATTGCGGGAGAGGGTGTTGCGGCTGGAGCGGGGCTCCTCGCCCGTGGCGGATGTGCGCTTTTCGATCGGGTCGCCGGCGATCGATGCGGCGCTGGGCGGCGGGCTTGTGCGCGGTGCGCTGCATGAGGTGTTTGCCGAGGGCATGGCGCATGAGCCTGCGGCGGCCGCCTTCGCTATCCTGCTCGCCCTGCGCGCTTCGGGGGGCAAGCCAATCGTCTGGGTACGGCAGGATTTCGTCGGGCTCGAAATGGGCGAGATCCATGCGCCCGGCCTTGCCGAGCTTGGCCTGTCGCCGGATCGCCTGATCATGGTGCGCGCGCGCGACGGGCCATCCGTGCTGCGCGCGGGCGAGGAGGCCGCGCGATGTCCGCCGCTCGGCGCCGTGCTGATCGAGCCTTGGGGCAATCCGAAGACGCTGGACCTTGTCGCCACGCGCAGGCTGGCGCTCGCGGCGGCGCGCTCGAACCTGCCTGTGCTGATGGTGCGCGCCGGGGGCACGCCGACGCCCAGCGCCGCCGCCTCGCGATGGAGCGTCCGGTCCGCGCCTTCTTGTCAGCTTTCCGGCCGCCAGATGGAGGCGGATGCGCCCGGACATCCCTGCTTCATCGCCGACCTGTTGAGAGACCGCGCCGGCGCCGCCGGCCGTGGCTGGACCGTGGAATGGAACCGTGACCGCCTTGCCTTCACCGATATCCACTCAGCAGGCGTCTACGGAAACAGCGCGGCGTTTCCTGGCGATCTGGTTCCCGCTGCTGCCGGCGGACAGGATCATCCGGCAGATGCCCATCGATCTGGAAAGAGCCGGCGCGCGGGATAGGCCACCGCTCGTCGTCGTCGAAAAACAGAAGGGCGCCATGCGTCTCGTCGCGCTCAGCCGGCAGGCAAAGCGTGTCGGTCTCGCGACGGGCATCTCGCTCGCTGACGCCCGCGCCCGCATTCCGGACCTCTGGGTCGAGGAGATTGACCACATCGCTGACGCCGCGCTGCTTGATGCCGTAGCCGACGATTGCGATCGCGTGACGCCCATCGTGATGGCGGATGCGCCCGATGGCCTCACGCTCGACATCACCGGCTGCGATCACCTTTTCGGCGGCGAGGCGGCGTTGCGGCTCGGCCTGTCGCGCCGCCTGCGCCGGGCAGGGCTGCACACGCGCACGGTGATCGCAGGCGCGCCGGATACGGCTCGTGCGCTCGCCCGCTTCGGCCATGTCGCGATCGTGCCGCCGGGCGGAGAGGCGGCCGTCGTCCGAACCCTGCCCATCGCCGCGCTTGGGCTCGCCGAGAAGGACCGCGTCGCCATCTCGCGCGCCGGCCTCAAGACGATCGGCGCCCTGGCCGATCGTCCTGGCCAGCTGTTCTCATCGCGCTTCGGCGAGGAGATGACGCATCGCCTGCGCCGCCTGCAGGGGCTCGCGCCAGCGCCTTTGACGCCGCGCCGCTCCATTCCAATGCTGTGGCTCGAGCGCCGCTTCGCCGAACCCATCGGCCGCTCCGAACATGTCGAAGCCGCGCTGTCGGAACTGGCGCACGAGGCCTGTGTACGCCTCGGCGAACGCCGCGAGGGCGGGCGCGTCTTCGAGGCCTGCTTCTTTCGCACCGATGGGGCTGTGCGCCGCATCCTGGTCGAGACCGGCCGCCCGATGCGTGATCACGCCATCGTGCTGCGCCTGTTCCGCGAACGTCTCGACAGTCTTGCCGACCCCATCGACCCCGGCTTCGGCTTCGATCTCATACGCCTGTCGCTGCTCGCCACCGAAGCACTCGCCTCGCTCCAGTCCAGCCTCGATGGCCGCGCCGCCGAGGAGGATCAGGTGGCCGATCTCGCCGACCGTCTCTCCACGCGCTTTGGGGCAGAGCGCGTCCTTCGCTTTGCGCCGGAGAACACGCACGATCCCGCACGCGCCGCCCGCGCCGTGCCGGCCAGCTTGAACCCGATGACCTCCGCCGTCTGGCCTGTGCCAGGGTCTGGCGAGCCGCCGCTGCGCCCGACGCAGATCTTTGATCCGCCACAGCCGATCCAGATCCGCCTCGTCGAAGTGCCCGATGGCCCGCCGCGACGGTTCTCATGGCGCAGGAAAGAGTTCGACGTGCGCCGCGCCGAAGGTCCCGAGCGCATCGCGCCGGAGTGGTGGCGCGCGCCAGACGCCGTGACCCGCGACTACTACCGCATCGAGGATGTCGAAGGCCGCCGCTTCTGGCTCTTTCGCGCTGGCGACTACGCGGCGGAGGCAAACCCCGCCTGGTACATTCACGGCGTCTTCGCATGAACGGGGATGTCGTCGCTTTCACGCATCGCCCCATTCCAGAGAAGACAGGTGAGGCCGCGGCGTCCACGCCGCCCTATGCCGAAATGGTCGCCGCCACGAATTTCTCCTTCCTGCGCGGCGCCTCCAACGGGCAGGACATTGTGCTGCAGGCGCTGGCGCTCGGCCACACCGGTATCGGCATCGCAGACCGCAACACGGTGGCCGGCGTCGTGCGCGCCTGGTCGGCGCTGAAGCAGGTACGCAAGGATGGCCTGCCAGCGCCCACGCGTATGCGCGAAGGCGGCGGGCCGGGCGAGACCAGCTGGGTTGAACATCCCGACGAAGCGAAGTTCAGGGCGCACAGCGCCGAGATGAAGAGGCGTGCGGGCAAGTTCAAGCTGTGCATCGGCGTGCGCCTCGCCTTTGTCGATGGTACGCCGGATATCGTGGCTTATCCCGTCAATCGTGAAGGCTGGGGCCGTCTTTGCCGCATCCTCACCGCCGGAAATCTGCGTGAAGCGCCAGGCGCCGACCGCGCCTTGAAGGGTGAATGCCGCCTTACCCTGCGCGCCGTGCTCGATCTGGCGCGCGACCTCCTGTTCGTCGTCATGCCGGGCGAGTCGCTGGAGGGTTTTGACGACCTGCTCGCCACGCTTCGGGCCGCAGCGCCCACCTGGCTCGGCGCCACCATGCACAGGCGCGGCGACGACGCCCGTCGTCTCGAAAGACTGAAACGCATTGCGGCGCAGGCGCATGTCCGCCTCATCGCCACGAACGACGTGCTCTATCACGACCCCGTCCAGCGCGACCTGCAGGACGTGATGACCTGCATCCGCGAGGGCGTGAAGATCGATGCCGCCGGCCGCCTGCTGGAGGTGAACGGCGAACGCTATCTCAAGCCGCCTGAGGAGATGGCGCGCCTCTTTCGCGTCGCGCCCGAAGCGATCGCCGAGACGCAGGTGCTGCAACGCTTGATCGACTTCGATCTCGATCATCTGCGCTACGAATACCCGCAGGAGCCCGTGCCCAATGGCTGGACGGATCAGCAATATCTCGAGGACCGCGTCTGGTTTCACGCCGGGATGAAATACAACTGGCGCATCCCGAAGAAGGTGAAGCGGCTGCTGCGCAAGGAGCTCATCTTCATCGCCAGAAAGCGGATGGCGCCGTACTTCCTTACAATCTTCGATCTTGTCCGCGTCGCCGAGGACAAGGGCATCATGTGCCAGGGCAGGGGGTCGGCCGCCAATTCGGCCGTCTGCTATGTACTCGGCATCACATCGGTGAACCCCGCCACGTTCGACGTGCTGTTCGAACGCTTCCTCTCCAACGAGCGCGATGAACCGCCCGACATCGACGTCGATTTCGAACACGAGCGGCGCGAGGAAATCATCCAGCACATCTACCGGCGCTATGGCCGTCATCGCGCGGGCATAGCCGCCACGGTGATCCACTACCGCCCGCGTAGCGCCATGCGGGAAGTGGGCAAGGTGTTCGGCCTCACCGACGATGTGACCGCGCGTCTGTCCGGCCTTGTCTGGGGCAGCTGGGGAGACCAGCCCGCTGCACAGCAATTGCGACAGGCGGGGCTCGACCCCGACAATCCCGTGCTGCATCGCGCCCTGCGCTTTGCTCACCGGCTGCAGGGCTTCCCGCGTCACCTGTCACAGCATGTCGGCGGCTTCGTGCTGACGCAGGGCCGGCTCGACGAGATCGTGCCGGTCGGCAACGCTGCGATGGACGACCGCACCTTCATCGAATGGGACAAGGACGATATCGATGCGCTGCAGCTGATGAAGGTCGATGTGCTGGCTCTCGGCATGCTCACCTGCATCCGCAAGGCGCGCGACCTTCTCTACCAACACGGCGAGAAGCGCTATGGCCTGCGCGATTTCCCGCCCGAGGATCCGGTTGTCTACGACATGCTGTGCAAGGGCGATTCGGTCGGCGTCTTCCAGGTCGAAAGCCGCGCACAGATCAACATGCTGCCGCGCATGCGCCCGCGCGCGATGTACGATCTGGTGATCGAGGTCGCTATCGTCCGGCCCGGGCCGATCCAGGGCAATATGGTCCACCCCTATCTCAAGCGGCGGAATGGCGAGGAAGACGTCTCTTTCCCATCGCCCTCGCCGAAGCACGGCCATCCGGACGAACTCCGCAACGTGCTGATCAAGACGCTCGGCGTGCCGCTGTTCCAGGAACAGGCGATGAAACTTGCCATGGTAGCAGCCGAGTTCACGTCCGAAGAGGCCAACGGCCTGCGCCGCGCGATGGCCACCTTCCGCAATGTCGGCACGATCGGCTCGTTCGAGCACCTCATGGTGAAGCGCATGATCGCGCGCGGCTATGACCCGGAGTTCGCCCAGCGCTGTTTCGACCAGATCAAGGGGTTTGGCAGTTACGGCTTCCCCGAAAGCCACGCAGCGGCCTTTGCCCAGCTTGTCTATGTCTCGTCCTGGCTGAAATGCCATCATCCGGCGGCATTTGCCTGCGCTCTGCTGAACGCGCAGCCGATGGGCTTCTACGCCCCGGCGCAGATTGTGCGCGATGCGCAGGAGCATGGCGTCGAGGCGCGGCCGGTGGACGTCAATTACAGCCACTACGACAACACGCTGGAACGGCGCGCGGATGGATCGCTCGCCCTGCGTCTCGGTTTCCGCCAGGTCGATGGCATGCGCCAGGAGGACGCCGATGCACTCGTCGCGGCGCGGGGGCAGGGCTTTGCCAGCGTCGCCGACATGCGCGAACGCGGGCGTGTCTCTGCGCCCATGCTGCGGCGGCTGGCGGATGCCGACGCCTTTCGCTCGCTGGCGCAGGACAGGCGCGAGGCGTTGTGGGATGTGCGCCGCCTGCCGGATGATGATGTGTTGCCGCTCTTCGCGCATGCCCGTGCGCGCGAACTGGGCGAGGAGCCGGAAAGCTTACTGCCCGACATGCCGCTCGGCGAGCATGTCGCCGCCGACTACCAGACCATGCGTCTTTCGCTGAAGGCGCATCCGATGCAGATGCTGCGTCCGGTGTTCGAGGCGCAGCGTATCCTGTCCTGCAAGCAAACTAGTGAGCTCAAGGAGGGCTACTGGGCGCGCACGGCCGGCATCGTGCTGGTGCGGCAGAGGCCCGGCAATGGCAAGGCGATCTTCATCACGCTGGAGGACGAAACCGGCATCACGAATGCGCTGCTGTGGGCGCGTACCTTCGAGAAATTCCGCGCCGAAATTATGGGCGCGCGCCTGCTGCTGATGGAGGGCAGGGTGCAGCGGAGCAAGGAAGGCGTCACACACCTGATGGCCGCGCGCGCTTTCGACCGCTCATCCGAACTCGAACGCCTCTCGGAGGATCATGTTGTCGAAACGGAGCTCACCCGCGCCGACGAGATCAAGCACCCGCAACACCCGCGCGGCCCCAAAGGACCCGACGGCCTCTTCCGCCATCCCCGCGACGTCCGCATCCTGCCGAAGTCCCGCGACTTTCATTGAAAGCCACGCACTCCAGCCAACGCGAAGCGGCGTCAGATCGGCATGCGCATGATTTCCTGATAGGCCTTGATGACCTCGTCGCGCACCGCGATCACGGTTTCCAGCGTCGCTTCGGCGGCAGCCACCGCCGTCACCACGTCGACCAGGTCGCCGCGGCCCATGGCGGCGTTCGTCACCGCGGTTTCCGCCGCATTGCCCGCACCGCTGATGGCGCCGACGGCCGAGTTGAGCATCTTGCCGAAGTCGGGGCCTTCGATGCCGCCCGACTCCTTGCCGCCGGCCATGCCGCCGATCGTCTGGGCGACGCCGCCATACGCCTTGACCGCTGAAAGACCAAGATCCGACATCTGGCGCTACCTCACGCTTTCAGCAGCGAGACGACGCCGAGCATCATCGCCCGGCTCGACTCGATGACGTTGAGGTTGGCTTCATAGGCGCGCTGCGCCTCGCGCAGGTCGGCCATCTCGATAAGGGAGGAGACGTTGGACGTCTTCACATAGCCGTTCGCATCGGCGGCCGGGTGCGACGGATCGAATTTCAGCTGGAAGGGCGACATGTCCATCCGCGCGCCCGTGACCTTCACCGTGTCAGCGCCGATCTCTCGATCGTAAAGCGTGCGAAACACCGGCGCCTTGCGGCGGTACGGATCGCCGCCCGGCGTGTTGGCGGTGGCGTCTGCGTTGGCGAGATTCTCCGCCGCGATACGGATGCGCACTGTCTGCGCGCGCAATCCCGTCGCGGCCGCGCCCATGGCGGACATGAGGTCGGATGACATGTGTTGCGTCTCCTCGAGACGTCAGCCGCTCACCTTCCGGGTGCGCGCGACGCCAGCCTCAGCAGGCCCAGACTCTTCTGGTACAGGCCAACCATGGTCTCGAAATCCATTCGGGTTTCGGCGATCTTCATCATCTGCTCTTCGACCACCACGGCGTTGCCGTCGAGCGTGGTTTCGGAGTCAGGGGATTTCTGGACAGACAGGGCAGGCGCGCCCGATCCGTGATTCGGCGCCATGTGGCCGGCCTGCGTCGCAACCATGGCCGTTCGGCCCGGCCCGGCGGATTTGCCAGCCATGCGCTGCAGGGTCGCGGCAAAGGCCTTCTGGTCGATGTCGCCGGGCACGTACCCCGGCGTCGAAACGTTGGCGACGTTCTGCGCGATGACCTTCTGACGCTCGCCCAGCATCTGCATGCGGGACTTCATCAGCTGGAAAACCGAGATCTGCGTCGGGTCCGACATGGCTCAATTCCGTTTGGGGCCAGCCTCCAGACAGGCCCATCGCCCGGCAGAATTTACCGCTTTGCTTAAGGCCGTCTTAAAGGCCGCGGGCCGGCGTTAACCTGTCGTTTACCGGCATTTCCGATGCATTAACCAACAAACCGGCCACACGGCCGACAGCTGGCTGTCCACCCATGGACTTTCTCTCCGCCATCAAGGCCATCGCCGCCCTGGCCTTCGTGCTTGGCCTGCTGCTGGGCGGCACATGGCTGCTGCGCAAATATGGCAGCCGTATCGGCCTCAAGACGGGCGCGGTCAGTCACGACCTGAAAGTCGTCGAATGGCGCTCGCTCGACATGCGGCGCAAGCTGGTCGTCGTGCGCTGGGGCGACACCGAGCACCTGCTTTCCACCGCTCCGAGCGGCGACGTGCTGATCGCCTCGCGCGATGCGCCAGCGCCGTTCAAGCCGATCGCGCCTGATGCACCCAAGCCCGACGAGTTCAAGCGATGATCGCGCGGCTGCTCCGTTTTGCACCGGCGATCCTGCTGGTGTTCTTGGTCGCGCCCGAGGCGCTGCCGCAGACCGTGTCGGTCGATCTCGGCACGGGGCAGGGGCTGACGTCAGGCATCGTCCAGCTGATCGCGGCGATCACGGTTCTCTCGCTCGCGCCGTCCATCCTCGTGATGACCACGTCGTTCGTGCGGATCGTCATCGTGCTGTCGCTGGTGCGGACCGCCATCGGCCTTCAGAACGCGCCGCCCAACTCCGTCATTATCTCGCTGGCGCTTTTCCTTACCGCCTTCGTCATGGCGCCGACCTTCACGGCGTCCTACGAGGCCGGCATCCAGCCCTACATGGCCGAGGCGATCACGCTGGAGGAGGCGATCCCGCGCACGCTGGGCCCCATTCAGGCCTTCATGGGCGCCCACGCCAACGAGGCCGACGTCGCGATGTTCGCCGGCATGGCCAACATCCAGAATCTGCAGAGCGCCGCCGATGCGCCATTCCACGTGCTGGCGCCGGCTTTCATGATCTCGGAGCTGAAGCGCGCCTTCGAGATCGGCTTCATGATCTTCCTGCCCTTCCTCGTGATCGATCTCGTCGTGTCGTCGATCCTGATGGCGATGGGCATGATGATGCTGCCGCCCGTCACCATCTCCCTGCCGTTCAAGCTGATCTTCTTCGTGCTGGTCGATGGCTGGCGGCTGCTGTCGGGTTCGCTGGTCGAAAGCTTCATGCAGTCCCCGCCCGGCTGACGCCAGGCGGGGATCCAGGCCCTACATGATCTTGAAGCGGACGAACGCCAGCGCGCCTGTTGGGTCGCCGTCGTAAAGCGGCGACAGTGCATCGCTGGCCCAGTTCTGCGTGGCCGACGCCCCGATCGCCATCACGAGACTGTCCGAAAGCCGGAAGTCGCGGGACACACCCAAGGTGGCCCGCGCCACTTCCTCGACCGGGCCGTGATGGATCAGGCCAAGCTCGTCCGTCTCGATCGCCTCGACGCGCGAGAACAGCGTCCAGTCCGGGTCGAGCTGCAGCGCCGCTTCCCCCAGCCAGGCGTCGAGGACGACGCCCTCGCTGTTGTCCTTGCGTGCAAACGCGCCGCTCAGCGACAGGGTCCTGTCGCCGAAGGACTGCGTGTAGAGCGCGCTGGCAGACCATTTGACGACATCGACATCGGGCTCAAGCTGCTCTGGCGAGGTGACGTCGGCCCAGCTTGCCTGCAGGGTGAGGTTGTCGCTGGGATTCCACGACAGGCGCACCGCGGTTGAGTCCAGCTCGCCGGTCTCGATGTCATAGCGGTCCTGGTCCGACTCGCGGCCGCGGAATCGCGAGGCCTCGATCTTGATGTCGCCATTCACATAGCCCGCTGTCAGCACGCCGTACGAGATGTGCGTCGAGTCGAGCCAGTGGTGGGTGATCGGCGCTTCCGGGTTCGGCTCGGCGGCGGGGCGGTGCATGAAGGCCGGCGGGCCGAAGGCGGGCTCGCCCGGCAGGCCCGCATAGACGAACACGCTCTGGCCTTGCCCAAGCTGGCGCGAATAGCTCGCCGACAGTTCCATGAACAGGTCGTGCGGATGCTGGCGGTCCACCAGCGTATCGACGCCATCGGCTGTCTCGCCAGCAGCCAGGAGCAGTGGATAGCCGCGCTTGCCCATCAGCGGGTCTGGGCTGATGGCGCCGCGGAACTGCAGCGCGCTTCCGTCATCGAAACGCCGTTGCGCTGTGCCCATCAGCATGCCGGCGGCAAAGCCCTTTTCGTCTCCGCGCGGACCGTTCTGCGACGTGTAGACGAAGTCGATATTGCCGTGGGCCATCAGCATCCAGCCGCCGGCCTCAGTCATCGCCATGTGATGCGGGGCAGCGGCAGGCCGCCACGACGTGCCGCTGGCGTCGCGGCCCATGGCGTAATCGCCGAGTGCGCTGCGCATGTCGTGATGCTGGGCGCCGGCTTCGTCATGACCGGCGTGGCCGGTCGTCGTGGCCGGCGGTGTGTGGCCCTCGTGGCCGGCATGGTCGTCCGCGGGCGGTTGCGCTTGGGTGGCGGGCGCGTGCGATGAGTGGTCCGAATGGTCGGGCGTCTGCGCCATTGCGGATGGCGCGAGGAGGATCGCCGAAGCGATCAGGATATGACGTGACATGGGTAGGTCCTGAACTGAATCCGTATGGACCCGGCCTCTGGGGCCAGGCGGGCGTGCCGGTTCAGGTCAGGCGCGTGGTGGCCGAAGATCCGGATCGGGCCGGCTTGAGGCAAAGCTGGCGGGTTCCGGCGGCAGCCAGGCATAGGGGACGACATGGCCGCTGGTGAGAGCGCCGGAAAACTTCGTGAAGCCATGCAGTGCGGCGACGCATTCGCAGTGGTCAGACGAAGGCGCCTGCTCATGCGATGACGGATGATGCGAGGCTTCGCTGGTGGGGTTGTGGTGCGTAAAGGCGACCGCCGCTGCGGTTTCGTGGCATGGCGCTGCGGCCTTGCTTGCCTGCGCAGACGCCGCCTCATGGGCGAGGCGCGCGCAATGCTCGGCTGCGGCCTCCATCTGTCCGGTGAAGACGAAGGCCGTGACGAGCGCCAGCAGGATGCGGGTCAGCTTCGGGAGCATGCCCTAACCTCGTGTCGCCCGCCCCGGCTGTCAATCAGGCTCATGCGCGCGGCGAGATCAGCCGCGCGGGATCCGGCCTTGCCCGTTGGGGCCGCCGTTAGCGGCGGCGCGAACGGCGTTGATCACGGCCCGGACCTTCTGGCTCTGCACACGGTCGGACGCCTTGGGCATCGCCGAATTGATCGCGATCACGAGGTTGTCTTCCGGATAGACATAGATGCCCTGGCCATAGATGCCGACCGCGTAATAGCCGCCTTCCATCGGCCACCAGAAATAGCCGTAGCTCTCGCCTTTCGCGCGCGATTTCGGCGGGGCGTGGTTCGTGGTCGACTCCTCGACCCAGCCCGGGGCGAGGATTTCCTTGCCGTCGATCTTGCCGCCCTCGAGCATGAACTGGCCGATGCGGCCATAGTCGCGGAGCGTCATGCTCATGCAGCAGCCGCCGCGATTGAGGCCGGCCTTGTCCTGCATCCAGATGCCGTCCTGCTCCATGCCATAAGGCCCCCAGATTTTCTCGGAGGCGTATTGCGCCAGCGACTTACCCGCGAGCGCGCGGACGAGGACCATGCCGGCGAGGTCTGTCTCGCCGGTCTTGTAGGCCCACTCCTCGCCCGGCGTGGTCTTCTTCGGCAGCTTGGCCATGTATTTCAGCAGCGGATTGTTCTCGACCGGATTGCCGCCGGTGAAGGGCGCGGTGCTGGCGCGGGCGACGTCCGATTGCTGGCTGGCGTAATTCTCGTCCCACTTCACGCCGGTCTGCATCGAGATCAGCTGGCGGATGCTGACGCCGTCATAGGCGGAGCCCTTCAGCTCGGGCAGGTATCGGGTGACAGGCTCATGCACGTTCTTGATCCAGCCATCCTTGATGGCGGCGCCCATCAGGATTGCGGTCATCGACTTGGCGACGGAGAACGACGTCCAGCGATCTTCCGGCTTGCGGCCGAGCGCGTATTTCTCCAGCACCACCTCACCATTCTTGATCGCCACAAGCCCGGTGATGCGGTTGTCCTTCATGAAGGCGTCGAGCGTCGACGCGCGCTTGTTGAAGGCAATTTCCGGATCGATCTGTGTGGCTGCTGCAGGCAGGGCGCGAACCTTGTCGCCCTTCTTGATGGTGTCCACTGCATAGACGGTCTCGATCGCCGGATAGCGTTCGAGTTGCTGCTTCTGCGTCCATGTCAGGATGGATGCGACGGGCGGGTTGGTGATCGGCTTCTGCGCCAGGGCGGGCTGCGCCAGTGCGACCAGAAGAGCGCCAGCGGCAATGACCGGCAGGCGGCGGTTGCTAGTGATCATGGTGTCCTCCACGCGAATGCTTGCGGAGGTTAGAAGGTGGGCGACGTAGCGTCCGTCAAGGGCCTGCGCGTGCGGACAGCCAAGCGCCTCACGGCGTTGTTACGGTAGCGCGCGTTACAGCGAGGTCTGGCCGGCGACAGCCTCGGGCCCAAGCTCCAGCTCGGTGCGACCTGCGCGCGGCGAGGCCATCTCGGGAAGCTGGCAGATCACCGATGTGCCCGCGCCCGGCGCCGACTTGATCTTCACGTCGCCGCCATGCAGCTCCACGAAGGACCGCACCAGCGCGAGGCCAAGGCCCGCGCCGCGTGTGTCGGAGATGAAACTGTCGAACACGCTCGACTGCCGGTCCGGCGCGATGCCCTTGCCATTGTCCGAGACGGCGAGACGAATGATGTTCTCGCTCGGCACAGGCTTGGACGCCTCGATCTTGATGTGGCCGCCGGCGCCCGTGAAACGCAGGGCGTTGGTCAGCAGGTTGAACAGCACCTGCTTGATGCGGCGCTCGTCGGCGTGGATGTTGCCGATGCGATCGTCGCACAGGATCTCGACACGCACTTTCGTGTTGAGGGCGGAGGAGACGACGAGGTCGACTGCACCTTCCATGGCGGAGCGCAGCGAGAAGCTGGAGAGTTCGAGCTCCATCTTGCCGGCCTCGATCATGGCGAGGTCGAGGATGTTGTCGATCACCTTCGAGAGATGGTCGGCGGCTGACAGGATCGAGTCGACCTGCTCGCGCTGCTTGTCGCTCAGTGGGCCGGGGCGTTCACTCTCGAGCAGTTCGGCATAGCCGAGGATGGTCGTGAGCGGGGAGCGCAGCTGGTAGGACACGTTCTGCACGAACTCGTTCTTCAGCTTGTCGGCGGCCTGCAGCGCTTCGTTCTTGTCCTTCAGGGCCTGCTCCACCTTGCGTGCGGCGGTGACGTCCATGAAGGCGACCAGCGTTGCGCCATTGGGAAGGGGCTGCGTGATCCAGGTGATGGTGCGGTCGTTGGAGGTGCGCATAACGCCCTGCGCCTGCTGGCGGTAGTCGGGCGAGGGGTTGGTGACGCGGCTGCGGATCGTGGCCCACACATTGCGGTCGTGGAACAGGCGGGCGCACTGGCCGACGACGGCGTCGAAATCGGGACCGTCATTCAGGCCGTCGCCCTTCAATTCCCACAGTTCGGCGAAGGCGTCGTTGTGCAGGCGCAGGCGACCGTCGGCGCTGAACACCACCACGGCTTCGCGCAGGTGGTCGAGCGTCGCTTTCTGCACGTTGATCAGGCGGTTGAATTCGGCCTTGAGCGAGACTTCGTCGGTGATGTCCTTGAACAGCAGCAGCACTCCGCCGAGCGGATGGCGCTGGCGCGTGACGCGGAGGATGCGGCCGTCGGGAAGGTTCCAGAGGTCCTCGGTGAAGTCGACCTTCTCGCCCTGATAGTAGGCCAGCTCGTCGCGGCGCCAGCGGCCGAAATCCGGCTTGGCGGGCAGCTTCCGGCGCTCGCGCAGGCGGTCGAGGATCGAGCCGTGATCCGGCTTGTCGAGCAGGTAGGACGGGTCGAGGTCCCACATCGCCTGAAAGGCGCGGTTGTTGAAGATCAGCTTGCGGTCGGCGCCGAAGATGGCGACGCCATCAGCGACGTGGTTGAGCGTGTCGTCGTGAGCTTTGGAGTTCTTCTCCAGGGTCTCGCGGGCGGATTCGAGATCGGTGATGTCGAACGCCATGCCGCCAATGCCGCCCGAGAGCGGGAACATCTTCACGCGCATGGCGCGGCGCTCGCCCTCGACGACGATGTGGCGCATCTCGTCGGTTTCGGCGTTGCCGCTGATCGTTTTCTGCGCCTGGGTCGTGACGTGCTGGTCGAGCATGATCTGGCGGTCGAGCACATGGTCGATGCCGGGTGCGCCGACAGCCTTGAGATAGGCGCGGTTGACCCATTGCAGCTTGCCGGCGCCGCTCATGCGCCAGGCGGGGAAGGGCGCCTTGCCCAGCATTTCGAGGAAGGCCATCGGGTCGCGGGCAACGGCGGCGCGGGCTTCCTCAATGCGGGCGCGGGCGCCTGATTCCTCGAGCCCCTTGATGGTCGTGTCGGTGATCCACAGCACGGCGCGTGCGCCGGCGGTGCGGCCGTCGGCTTCGAGGAAGCGGCCGGAGGGGCCGATGATGGTGAGCGAGAACGGCGCGCCGTCCCTGCGCAACTGCTTCAGGCGTTCGCGCAGGGTCGCGTCCTGGCCGGCGCCGTCGCGGGCTTCGAGATCGGCGAGGCCTTCGAGGATGCGGACGCCGGGATCTTCGGACGTGCCATCATCGGCAAAGCGCAGGATGCCCATCAGGGCGACGGGCGAGCCATAGAGGTTGGGCAGGCCCCATTCGGATTGCGGGATGTTCGGCTGCGCTTCGGCGTCGGCGTCTTCCCACACCATGATCACGCCGGGGTGGGCGCCGAACACGCTTTCGGCGCGCGCGAGCTTTTCGCGGGCCTGCTGTTCCTGTTCGCGATATTTTCGGGCTGCGCCGCGGGCGCCGTCCGAGATGCGCAGCGCCCAGAGCAGGGCCGCAATGCCAAATGCCGCTGCGCCTGCGACGAGCAGGACGAGCGGCTGGGTGAATGTCATGTCCATCTATCGACGTCCCGTCGGGGCCGAATCACTACGCTCGGGCATCCTACAGACGGATACCCGCAGTTAACTAATGGACGGCCGGTCAGTTAACGGACGGTTAAATCACTCACAGCTGTGGGTAAGTTTTGCCTAGCTGATCGCGTTTCCGTCAGCTAGCGAACTGAATTAACAGCGTTTATCGACAGATCAGGCGACTGCGTCAGATTTCCTGATTGTAGTGGCCGACTTCCGCGAACTTGGCCAGGCGCGGCTTCACTTCCTCGCGGAAGAGCGCGCGCATGTCGTCTTCGCCCTGCATCGACTCCACCACGACCACCAGCTCCGGCTTGTTGGATGAGGCGCGGACGAGGACCCATGAGCCGTCGTCGAGCGTGACGCGGGCGCCGTTGACGATGTTCACGTCGATCACCTTGCGGCCGAGGATTTCGCCGCCTGCCTTGCCGAGCGCCTGGTAGTCAGCGACGACCTGGTCGACGATGCCGTACTTCTTCTCGTCGTCGCAGTGCGGGCTCATGGTGAGCGACGTCCACGCATCGCCGAGATCTGCTTTCAGGTCCGAGAGCGAACGGCCCGGATTACGGTCGAGCATCTGGAGGACAGCGGCGGCGGCGACGAGGGCGTCGTCATAGCCATAGCCATAGGGCTTCCGGAAGAACATGTGGCCGGACTTCTCGAAGCCGGCGAGGGCGTCCAGTTCTGTCGTGCGGCGCTTGATGTAGGAGTGGCCGGTCTTGAAGTAGTCGACGGTGACGCCGTTTTCCTTCAGCACCGGGTCGGTCTTGTAGAGGCCGGTGGATTTCACATCGACGACGAAGGTCGCGCCCTTGTGGAGTTTCGACAGGTCGCGTGCGAGCAGCAGGCCGATCTTGTCGGCGAAGATTTCCTCGCCCTTGTCGTCGACCACGCCGCAGCGGTCGCCATCACCGTCGAAGCCGACGCAGAGATCGGCGCCATGCTCGAGCACGGCCTGGCCCATCGAGACCAGCATCTCGTGGTCTTCCGGGTTCGGATTGTATTTCGGGAAGTTGTAATCGAGGTTTGTGTCCATCTCGATCACTTCGGCGCCCATGCGGCGCAGGGCTTCGGGCGCAAAGGCGCCGGCCGCGCCATTGCCGCAGGCGCACACGACTTTCAGCTTGCGCGTCAGCTTCGTGCTTTGCGAGACGCTATCGATATAGCGCTCGCGCATGCCCTCGACGCGGATCAGCCTGCCGCCGGGCTGAGGGTTGAACTTGCCGCCAAGCACGATGGATTTGAGGCGGCCCATTTCCTCGGGGCCGAAGGTGAGCGGCTTGTTCGCGCCCATCTTCACGCCGGTCCAGCCATTCTCGTTGTGGCTGGCGGTCACCATGGCGACGCACGGAATGTCGAGATCGAATTGCGCATAGTAGGCGATCGGCGACAGGGCGAGGCCGATGTCGTGCACTTCGCAGCCGGCTTCGATCAGGCCGAGGGTCAGCGCCTGCTTGATCGAGAGCGAATACGACCGGTAGTCATGGCCGGTGACGATGCGGGGCTCGACGCCCATTTCGCGGATCAGCGTGCCGAGGCCGAGGCCCAGCGCCTGGACGCCAAGGAAGTTCAGCTCCGGCGCCTTGGGATATTGCGGGCCGCCAAACCACCAGCGCGCGTCGTACTCGCGAAAGCCGGTGGCCTTGACCAGCGGCGTTGTCTCGAATTCGTACGTGTTGGCCAACAAGTCAGTGCGGGGCGTCTTCATCACGTTGTTCCGGTGCAGCAGGGAGAGGGCGGCGGAGGTCTTTCCTTAAGGTAGAGCAATCGCAGGGCCAAGCCAGCGGCAGCAGAATGGCTATTTGCCTCGATAAGCCCGCGCATTGCGCCGCACACGCATTCGCATTCAGGCCAGTGTGAACCGCCTGTGATGCTGTCGTCCTGGGTCTCCAGATCAGCGGAGGGCCCGGGGACGCGGGATGCCCCGCGTGGTTTGGCGTCTCCTCTGGTGACGGAGTTACCGGTACAAGAAGGAGGTTCGCGGATGCCGCGTCCCCGGCAGTGTGTTGTGCGGCAGCGCGCACCCGGCGGCCCTGTTTCATACGCTTGGCGCCATTAAACTGCCGGCGTGCGGGCTGGCCTGTTCAGGACCGGTCCCCGTAGGCGCCCCGCGTCCTGTGAACGCCGCGGCTTTTCACGCTCGCCTGCATCCATCCCGCACCGTTGAACGGTGTACGGCCGCCCTCCATGCGGGATGGATGGACGCAGTATCTCACAGGTCTGGAAGTGGGGACGCACGTGTCGCGAACCGGCCGGTTTGATCGGCGCAGCGCGTTGAAAAGGTTCGGATCGACCTCAAAAACGTGCGTCCGGAATCGGCCGGTTCTGGCGAGGTCCCGATATCAGTTCCGTCAGATCGTCAGCTGCGAGCCCATTTCCACAACGCGCGAGGTCGGGATGCGGAAGAATTCCGTCGCGTTGGTGGCGTTGCGGTTGAGGAAGATGAAGAGATGGTCCTGCCAGAGCGGCATGCCGTGCTTGCCGTCGGCAAGCAGCGTGCGGCGGCTGAGAAAGAAGGAGGTCGACATGATGTCAAAGGACAGTTCGGTCTTCTTCTTTGCCAGCGTGAGCCCGTAGGTGACGTTGGGCGTCTCCATGAAGCCAAACTTCATGGTGAGCCGGTTGAAGTGGGGCGAGATCTCCTCGAACGACAGCTTCTTGTCGTCGTGCACGTAGGGCACATCCGCCGTCTTCACGGTCAAGACGACGTTGTTCTCGTGGATGACCTTGTTGTGCTTCAGGTTGTGCAGCAAAGCGGTCGGCGCCGAGTTGGGTTCGGCGGTGAGGAACACGGCTGTGCCTTTGACGATGTGAGGCAGCTTCACGTCGAGGCTCTTGATGACATCCTCAAGCGTGACGCTGTTCCGTGTGCGCTCGGTGAGCAGGCGCGCGCCCCGAACCCAGGTCCAGAAGATCAGCATCATCACGGTGGCGATCAGCAGAGGGACGTAGCCGCCCTGGGGGACTTTCAGGAGGTTGGAGGCGAGGAAGACGCTCTCGACGAGCAGGAAGGGCGTGAAAATGAGAAGCGCAAGCCAGAGCGGTTTCTTCCAGACGCGGCGCACGGCGATGAAGGCGATCACGGACGAGGTGATCATCGCGCCGATGACCGAGACGCCGTAGGCGGACGCCAGTGCGGAGGACGACTTGAAGGCGATGACCAGGAAGACGACGCCTGCGGCCAGCATCCAGTTCACTTGCGGTAGGTAGACCTGGCCATGCTCGTTCGCCGACGTGTTGACGATCTGCAGGCGCGGCAGCAGGCCAAGTTGCACGGCCTGCTGGGTCAGCGAGAAGGCGCCGGTGATCACGGCCTGGCTCGCAACGATCGTCGCCATGGTTGCAAGCAGGACGAGCGGCGCCTGCAGGAAGTCTGGCGCCATCATGAAGAACGGGTTGGCTGTGGTTTCGGGGTGCGCCAGTACCATGGCGCCCTGGCCGAGATAGTTGAGGGCGAGGCAGGGCAGGACCAGCCAAGTCCATGTCATGGCGATGGGCTTGCGGCCGAAATGGCCCATGTCGGCATACAGAGCTTCGGCGCCCGTGACCGTCAGGAACACCGACCCAAGCACAACGAAGCCGAGCACCTGGTGCGTCATGAGAAAGACGACGCCATGGTGCGGGCTGAGCGCGGCGAAGATCGCAAGGCCGTCGTTCGCGATGTGGTAGATGCCAAGTCCGCCGAGCGTTAGGAACCAGACGAAGCAGATCGGTCCGAAGAGTCGGCCGACGACGGACGTTCCGCGCTTCTGGATCAGGAACAGCCCGATCAGCAGCACAAGCGCGATCGGCAGGATGAACGGTTCGACGCGCCCCTTGAGTTCGGGAATGACCGCAAGGCCTTCGACCGCCGATAGCACGGAGACGGCAGGCGTCAGCAGCGCATCGCCGAAGAACATGCCGGCGCTGCAGATTGCGACGATGAAGAGCAGCGGCGTTCGCTTGCCGATCGAGCGCTGGACGAGCGCCATCAGCGAGAGCGTGCCGCCCTCGCCCTTGTTGTCCAGGCGCAGCAACGTGAAGACGTATTTGATCGTGACAACAAGGATCAGCGACCACAACATCAGCGAGATCACGCCAACCACGTCCTCGCGCAGAACGACGCCGTCGCCGGCGACATTCATGTGATGGATGGATTCCTTGAAGGCGTAGAGCGGGCTGGTGCCGATGTCGCCGAACACGACGCCGACGGATCCCAGCGCAAGCGCCCAGAACCGCGCGCCGCTCGGCTTGCCGTCAGTCGCCAGAGCTGCGCCGCCGTCAGGGGAAGCATCGCTCATCGTGTGTGCCTTCAGCCGCGAACCACGCAAAGCCCTGCAGGCCTGAGCCAGACCGGACCGGGTCCCGAACGGAGGCGGCTGTTACGCCTGTCGGAGGGGGGGTGGAAGCGGGAATATTTTCCCAAGCTGCTATTTACTTCGCACTGCAGCAGAGGCAGCGGGCCGCCGAGCCAGTTCCCCGTGATGGAACACCAGGTGATGGAACCCCAACGCAGAACGGGCGATCTCGCTGGAGATCGCCCGTTCCGGTAATTCGATGTCACGGCCAGTGTCCCGGGGGTCGGGGGGGACGGATAAGGGACACCGGCCATGACAGGGGAAGAACGCGACTTAAGGAAAGGGGTTCCGGCCGCCGCGATGTTTTTCAGCCGGCTTGCCTAGTAGCGGTAATGCTCCGGCTTGTAGGGGCCTTCCGGCGCGACGCCGATGTAGGAGGCCTGGTCGGGGGTCAGTTTGGTGAGGTTGGCGCCGAGCTTGTTGAGGTGGAGCAGGGCGACTTTCTCGTCGAGCTTCTTGGGCAGGGTGTAGACCTTGTTTTCGTAGGCCTTGCCGTTGGTCCAGAGTTCGATCTGCGCCAGCGTCTGGTTGGTGAAGGACGCAGACATCACGAAGCTGGGGTGACCGGTGGCGTTGCCGAGATTCAGCAGGCGGCCTTCGGACAGCAGGATCATGCGCTTCCCGTCCGGGAAGTTGATCATGTCGACCTGCGGCTTGATGTTGTCCCACTTGTAGTTCTTGAGGGCGGCGACCTGGATCTCGTTGTCGAAGTGGCCGATGTTTCCGACGATGGCCATGTCCTTCATCTCGCGCATGTGCTCGAGGCGGATGATGTCCTTGTTGCCGGTCGTGGTGATGAAGATGTCGGCGGTCTTCACGACGTCTTCGAGTGTGACGACTTCATAGCCGTCCATGCAGGCCTGGAGCGCGCAGATCGGATCGACTTCCGTGACCTTCACGCGGGCGCCTGCGCCCTGCAGCGAGGCGGCGGAGCCCTTACCCACGTCGCCATAGCCGCACACCACGGCGACCTTGCCGGCCATCATGGTGTCGGTGGCGCGGCGGATGCCGTCGACCAGCGATTCCTTGCAGCCGTACTTGTTGTCGAACTTCGACTTGGTGACGCTGTCGTTCACGTTGATCGCCGGGAAGGGAAGGTGGCCCTTTTCCATCAGGCGATAGAGACGGTTCACGCCCGTGGTGGTTTCTTCGGTGACGCCCTTGATGGCGTGGCGCTGCTTGGTGAACCAGCCCGGCGACTGGGCAAGGCGTTTCTTGATCTGCTTGAAGAAGTAGATTTCTTCCTCGGATTCCGGCTTCTCGATCAGAGCCGTCTCGCCCTCTTCGACGCGCGCGCCGATGAGGATGTACATGGTGGCGTCGCCGCCATCATCGAGGATCATGTTGGTGAAGCCGCCATCCGGCCACTGGAAGATCTTGTCGGTGTAGTCCCAGTACTCTTCGAGGCTCTCGCCCTTCACGGCGAAGACGGGGACGCCGGCCTTGGCGATGGCGGCGGCTGCGTGGTCCTGCGTCGAGAAGATGTTGCACGAGGCCCAGCGGACCTGGGCGCCGAGATGCGTCAGCGTTTCGATCAGCACGCCGGTCTGGATCGTCATGTGGAGCGAGCCGGTGATGCGCGCGCCCTTCAGCGGCTGCGCCTTGCCGTATTCGGCGCGGGTGGACATGAGGCCGGGCATTTCGGTTTCGGCGATCACGAGTTCCTTGCGGCCGTAATCGGCGAGGGAAATGTCCGCCACCTTGAAATCGTCGAACGCCATCACCGCACTCCTCAGCTTGTTTCGGGGCTTTTTCGTCTGTGCGGGGCGTGTAGCAGAGCGCCGCGCGCCCGGCAAATCATATAAGGATATCTTTATATGATTTCGGAAGGCGGCCGAAAAGGCGTCGATGCGCCCTGACTTTGTCGCCATCGGCAACCCATCTCTCTGCATCGAAAGGTTGCGCTGCCTGTTGCCTTGGGGCCACAGTCCGCACCCGCGCTGCCGCCAGGCGCTGCGGAAACCGTGTGAGGTGATCGAATGCCTGGGATGCCGTTTCGCGTTGGTCTTGTCCTCGCCGCCTTCAGTCTTTCCACGGCGCCTGCGCTTGCACAGGACGTGGACACGATCGACCGGATCACGGGGCAGGTCTCGCCGAGCGGGGCGCCCCGCGCGCCGGATGGCGTGAAGGTGGTGGCGCCCGGCGCGCTCGTCTTCGCCCGCTTCGACGCCGATCTCGATGGCAAGATCACGGAGGCAGAGATTGAGGCCGGGGCGACGCTGGCCTTCGCAGCGGCGGACGCCAATGGCGACCAGCAGATCACCGGCTTCGAGCAGACCGACTGGGCGGCCCGGATGGGAAATCCGTCCGACCTGATGGCCAATGCGATGACGTTCGACATCGATCTCGACAGGTCTGTGACGCGCGCGGAGTTCACGGCCGGGCTCAAGCGGATCGCCGGTCAGATTCAGCCGAATGGCGATCTGACCTTCGCGGACCTGCTGCAGCCGCTGTCGCGTGTGAACCAGCAGGCTCAGCAGCAGGGGCAGGGGCCGGGCTGGGGTACGGTGCGTGGACGCGGCACGGCGCCAACGGATGGCGGGGGGCGGTAGTCTCTGGACTGCGATTACGCGGGCGTGCTCACTGACGGCGCGGTTATTCCCGCTCGTCGAACCTGCGGCCGATCAGGTCGCACACAGCGTCGAGGGCTTCGCGGGCCTGCGGGCCTTCGGCGTCAACTTCGATTGTCTGACCGAAGCGGGCGCCGAGCATCAGGAGGTCCATGATCGAGGCGGCGCTTGCGGACATGCCGTCATAGCGCACGGTGATCTTGGCATCGAACTTCGAGGCCTCGCGCGCGAATGCGGCGGAGGCGCGTGCATGAAGCCCGCGCTGGTTCACGAGCTCTGCGCTGCGTGACCAAGTCTCAGTCATGTGGGTTGGCCGCTCATCCGGCTCGCTGCAGCAGGGCGGAGGCGACGGAGATATACTTGCGGCCGGCTTCCTGAGCGGCGAGGGCGGCCTCCGCAAGGGCGAGCCTGCTGCGTACCTCTGCAAGCTTGATCAGCATGGGCAGGTTCACGCCGGCGATGACTTCGATCTTTGCCCCGCCCATGACGGAGATGGCGAGGTTGGACGGCGTGCCGCCGAACATGTCGGTGAGAATGACGACGCCTGCGCCGGTGTCGGTGGCCTTTGCGGCGGCGATGATTTCGCGGCGTCTCATGTCCATGTCGTCGTCAGGGCCTATGCAGATTGCGCTGACATTTTCGAGAGGCCCGACGACGTGCTCGGCGGCGGAGATGAACTCCTCGGCCAACCGGCCGTGTGTGACCACGACCAATCCGATCATAGGAAGCACTCCCGCTCTTTCCAGCAAACCATGGTGAGGACTCGTTTGTTCCGCGGTCAATAGTGATTCAGATATCCAGCAGCGCCGGGGGCAGTTCCACCACGAAACGCGCGCCTGCAATCTGGCCGTCGATCATCCGGTTTTCGGCCCAGACGGAACCCCTGTGCGTCTCCGTGATCTGACGCACGATAGAAAGGCCCAAACCTGAATTATTCCCGAACTTCGTGCCGACCGGGCGGTCGGTGTAGAAACGCTGGAAGATCTTCTCGAGCTTGTCGGGCGGAATGCCGGGGCCCTGGTCCTCGACCACGAGGCGGACCATGGGGCCGCGGGGCGAGCTGACATTCATGAGTGTAACGGTCACTTCGCCGCCCGGCGGAGAGAAGGAGCGTGCATTCTCGACGAGGTTGCGCAGCACCTGTCCGAGCGGACCCTCGCGGCCCATCACGTCGGTGGCGCCTCCCGGCGATGCGACGAGTTTCACGCGCGCATCCGTCTCGCGCGCCGTGTCGGCATAGATCGAGACGATGTCTTCCAGCAGCTTGCGAAGATCGACGCGCGACAGCTTTTCGCGGACGATCTCGGCTTCGAGGCGCGACAGGTTGGAAATGTCCGAGATCAGGCGATCGAGGCGAACGACATCGCGGGCGATGACGTTCATCATCTTCTCTTTTGCAGCGGGGTCCTTCACCGTCTGGGCCGTCTCGACGGCGGAGCGGATCGAGGTGAGGGGATTCTTGAGTTCGTGGGCGACGTCGGCGGCGAAGCGCTCATTCTCCTGGATGCGGTCGTAGAGCGAGGAGGTCATCGCCTCCATCGCGCGCGAGAGATCGCCGATCTCGTCCTTGCGGCTGTGCAGCTTCCCGAGATTGAGCTTCTGCGAGACGCCCATGGTGACGCGATCGGAAGCGATGGCGAGGCGGCGCAGCGGCCGCGCGATGCCCAGCGTCAGGAGGGTCGCCGTGATGATGGAAACGAGGATCGCGACGATGATGAGCGGGATCAGGGCGGCGCGTTCGGCTGCGATGATCTCCGAGACGTCGCTCGTCTCGATGGTGAGCGTGCCGACGACACGCAGAACTTTCTCGATCGGCATGGTGACGGACAGGACGCGCTCGGCCTGATCGTTGAAGCGTTCGGAGAAAACGCCTTCGCCTTCCACCGCGCGGGCCACTTCCTCGTCGAGTGTAAGCACTTCGGCGATGGGCGGCCGGCCGGGGGAGCTGACGGATTCGAAGGTGCGGTTGATCGAGCGCACCGTGTCGAGCCATGTGCGTTCGAGCCAGCTGGGCTCGCGCAGGGGCGGCAGGTCGCGCTGGTTGATGACGTCCTTCAGCAGGCGCGTGTCGGCGACGATCTGCTTCTGCGGGTCGTGCACGATGATCCGCGTCGCCTTGGTCAGCGGCATCGCAGTGAGCTGGCGGAAGACTTCGTCGAGATCGAGGGCGACCGGCTCTTCGGTTGTTGCGTTGTCGGTCATGAAGGAGGAGATAAGCTGGCTCATCTCCTCAAGGCTGGCCTTGCGGGCGTTGACGAGGCTGGCGCGGACCTCGTTCAGCACAAGCGCGCCGGCGATGAGGATGATCAGGCCTGCGAAGTTGGACGCGAGGATCAGCCGCGCAATCGGAGACCACAGCAGCGAGCGCGCTTTGCGCGGCGTAGTCCGCAAGCTCCTGTCCGGCCTCGAAGCCTTCTCTGGCTTCGCAGCCTTGTCGGGCCTCGTCCCTTTGTCTGGCCTGGTCACGGTGTCTGGCCTGCCTGATGTGTTCAGGCTTCCTTGTAGCGATAGCCCACGCCGTACAGCGTCTCGATGCCGTCGAAATTGTCGTCCAGGTCCCTGAACTTCTTCCGCAGACGCTTGATATGGCTGTCGATGGTGCGGTCGTCGACATAGACCTGATCGTCGTAGGCGGCGTCCATCAGCTGGTCGCGGCTCTTCACATAGCCGGGGCGCTGGGCGAGGGCCTGCAGGATCAGGAATTCGGTGACGGTCAGGCGCACGATCTTGCCGTCCCACTGGCAGGCGTGGCGGTTGGGATCGAGCGTCAGGCGGCCGCGGACGATCGGCTTCTTGTCGCCGTCCTCGGGCGTCGCGGAGGCGCCGCGCGACCGGCGCAGGATGGCCTTCACACGTTCGGCCAGCAGCCGGGTGGAGCAGGGCTTCCGGATGAAATCGTCGGCGCCGATGTTGAAGCCGACAACCTCATCGATTTCGTCGTCCTTCGAGGTGAGGAAGATGGCGGGCAGGTTGGAGGTCTGGCGCAGCTTCCGCAGCAGTTCCATGCCGTCCATCTTCGGCATCTTCACGTCGAGGATGGCGATGTCCGGGGGGTTTTCCGACAGGCCGGCGAGGGCGGCGGCGCCGTCATGATAGGCGCGGACCTGGTACCCTTCCGCCTCAAAGAAGACCTTGAGCGATTCAACGATGTTCTCGTCGTCATCGACGAGGGCGATGGTAGCCATACCGGATCTCCTCACGGCCTGACCTGAGCAGGAAATGGCCGCCGCGCTGCACTGCGCCATAATCGGGGTGTGCGGGCGCAAGGGCAAGTACCCTGAATCTGCGATGAAACCGCTTTTTCCGGCCCGGAAGCTCATCTGGCACGCGAATTGAAACACCCCTGCCACGGGAAGTCGCGGACGCTAGGTGGAGAGTTCCATGCAGGTGGTAACCATTGGAGGCTTCAAGGGCGGCACGGGGAAGACGACCCTGGCCTGCCTGCTGGGCGTCGCGGCGACCAAGAACGGGCTGCGGACGGCCTGCGTCGACCTCGACCGTAACACGCGCAACCTGTCCAGTTTTCTGACGCTTCGGCGGGCCTCCAAGCTGGAATGCCCCGATCACGTCATGCTGATGGATACCGAAGAAGAGAGCCGCACCAATGCCCGCCCGAAACATGCCGGCCGGCTGGAGCCGCTGGTTCGTCTCGCGGCGATGGACGGCTATGATCTGATGATCATCGATACCTCGTCGGGCAACCTGTCGGACGTTTACGAAGCTCATCTTCTGGCCGACCTGATCCTGACGCCGATGAACGAGAGCCCGGCCGACCTGCACGGGCTGTTCACCAAGGCCGGCGCGCCCGCTGCGCCGCGCATCAACTATCGCGAAATGATCGACACGGTGCGCTTCGACCGCCGCCGCGCGGGTCTTGCTGTGCAACGCTGGCACGTCGTGCTTAACCGCGTGTCGGGGCTGGCCAGCCGGATCTCCAACACGGTCAACCAGCGCGTGGCCGCGGTCGCCGCTGAGGTCGGTTTCGAGCCGACCTGGAGCCTGCGCGACCGCGTTGTTCACCGCGCGCTTGGCCTCGATGGCCGCACCGTGTTCGACATGCCCGCTGATGGAAAGCTGACCATGAGCGAGCTTGCCGGCCGCTCGGAAGTGCGCGCGCTGCTGATGCTTCTCAACACGACGCCGGAGCGGGTGGTTTCGGAACAGAAGATGGCGGCCTGAGGGCTCGCATTTTCCGACTCGGAACTGTCGCATCCGTCGACTAGGTTCCCCGCAATTCCAAGGCGGGAGCCCTCACCATGATTCGCACGCTTGCAGTATCCACGCTCGCGCTGGGCCTTGCAGCCTGCGCCACAACCCAACAGACCGCCAATGTCGCAGCGCCTGTGCAGGCGGGGGACAGCTATTACGTCAAGGCCAGCGCGACTATTCAGGCGCGCATCGCCGCGCGCGGACAGCCGCGTGCGAAGAATGTCATTCTCTTCGTCGGCGACGGCATGGGCATCTCGACCATCACGGCGGCGCGCATCTATGCCGGGCAGGTGAAGGGGCTGGATGGCGAGAGCTATCAGCTGGCGATGGACAAGCTGCCGTACTCGGCTTTCTCGAAGACCTACACGCATGATTCGCAGGTCGCCGATTCAGCGCCGACCGCCGTGGCGATGACGGCTGGCGTCAAATCCTACAACGGCTCGATCGGCGTGACCCAGGCCGCCAGCCTTGCAGACTGCACAACCGCGAAGACGGCTGGAACGACGACACTTTGGGAGCAGGCCGAAGCGCGCGGCATGGCGACGGGCATCGTATCGACGGCGCGCATCACGCACGCGACCCCTGCAGCAACCTTTGCCCAGACCACCGAGCGCGACTGGGAGTCCGACGCGGACATATCCGCCGCTGGCAAGGCTGCTGGATGCACGGACATCGCGACGCAGCTGGTTGAATGGGACAAGACGAATGGCGACGGGTTCGAGGTCATCCTCGGCGGCGGCCGTTCGGGTTTCCTGCCGAACACGATGGCTGATCCGGAATATCCCGACCAGAAAGGCCGCAGACAGGATGGCCGCAATCTCGCCGAGGAATGGCTGGAGGGCCATCCCGAGCGCAAGGTCGCCATCGGCATTGGCGCGTTCGAGCAGATCAACTTCGACAGCGACATCCAGGTGCTGGGTCTCTTCGAGCCGAGCCACATGCAATATGAGCTCGACAGGGAAAAGGATGTCCGCGGCGAGCCGACGATCGCCGACATGACGGAGGCTGCGATCACGCGCCTGTCGCGCAATCCCAACGGCTATGTGCTCATGATCGAAGGGGGGCGGGTCGATCACGGCCTGCATGCGGGCGACGCCCAACGTGCGCTTGGCGATGCAGTGGCGCTCGATGAGGCCATCGCGCAGGCTGTTGCGATGACCAATCCGGAAGAGACGCTGATCATCGTGACGGCTGACCATTCGCACACGCTGGCCATGCAGGGTTATCCGCAGCGCGGAAACCCGATCCTTGGCCTGGTGAAGGAGAACGACAGGCTGGTGCTGGCGGCGGACGGCAAGCCGTACACGACGCTGAGCTTCGCCAACGGTCCGGGCTCGGTTTGCAGGAAGCAGCCGGATGACAAGTGGCTGTGCGACCGGCCGGACCTTACAAACGTCGACACGACCGCGCTGGGCTTCCGGCAGCAGGCTCTGATCCCGATGGGCTCTGAAACGCATGGCGGGGAAGACGTTGCAATCTTCGCGGGCGGGCCGGGCGCCAACCTGTTCTCGGGCGTGATGGAGCAGAACGAGATCTATCACGTGATGGCCCGGTCGCTGGGGCTGACGCGGTAGGGCGGCCGCGATCCGGCCTTCAATCTGCCGCCATGGTGCGGTAGATTCTGGGGGGAGGCCGAGGTTTCAGATGCGTCCTGTTGCGCCGTTCATCATCGTGCTTGGCCTTGCCGGCGCCGCCTTTGCGCAGGGCCCACCTCGCGTGACGATCGAGGATGACGTCTCTCCGGCGAACGCTGTGAAGTGCGCCGGGCTGCGGCTGGCGCAATCGGAGCGCAAGCCGGATCCGCTGGTCGAGGCTGCGCGCGATGCGTGGCTGCTGTCGGGTGTCGATGCTGCGAAGGCCAAGGTCGAAGCGGCGAAATTCTCGACGCGCGAGAATGCCGATCTTGCGGTCATCTCGGATGAGTGCGAGCCATTCGAGATCAGGTCCGCGCCGCCCGCTGGCGGCTGACGGGCGCAGCGGAGAAACCAGATGCGGATTGCGGCGACATTCCTGGCGACGGCCGTTGCGGCGGCGATTCTTGCCGCTTGCCAACCGGCGTCCGAGCCTGCGCCTGCACCAGCCGAGCCGAAGGCCGAGGAGATGGGGCAGGACGATCCCGAAGCGGTGTTCACGCCCGCGCCCGTCGGACCGCCGCGCGAATACGAGGCGATGTCGAAGACGGCGATGAGCTTCACGCCCGGCGTGCTGACGCTGACGCCGACGCCGCAGAAATCGGTGAACCTGCCCGAAGGCGCGGTCTTCCAGTTCGGCAATGGATACATCCTCGACACCACGTCCATGCCGGGCGGCGCGATGCAGGGAACGCCGGCGTTCGATTTCACGCCGCTGTTCTTTTCGGCTGACGGACAGCCCGTGAAGCCGGAAGAGATCGCGATGTATTCCGTCGATGACGAGATCGTGCCGCCGGGGTCGGTGAATGGCGGCTTCTGCGACAAGACGCGCTTTCTTGCGACCTACACGAAGGTTGGCGCGGACGCGGAGGACATCACGATCGCAGCGTTCAATGGCGATCAGTGGCCGCCTCTGGCCGAGACGGCGCTGTGCGGGACATTCACGTATTCGCGGGCGAAGTGAGCACGCGCGGCGACGGTTATCCCTATTCAACCGCCGCGTAGATCAGGGCTCGCAACTTGGCCTGCGTGTCGAGGCCGCCTGCGGGGATCAGCTGCGTCATGAAGGTGACGATAAGGCCCTCGGCGGGGTCGATCCAGTAGGTCGAGTGATAGGCGCCGCCCCAGCCATAATCGCCCTTGGAGCCGAGATTGCCCATCGCGCCCGGATCTTCCGTGATGCGGAAGCCGAGGCCGAAGCCCTGGCCGGGCTGGAAGGTTGCGGTCACCAGCGCGTCCTGGCTCATCTGTTCGACGCTCTTGCGCGAGAGATAGCGCTTACCTTCGAACGCGCCACCCTGGCGGAGCATTTCGAGGAAGCGTGAATAGTCGCGCGCGGTGGACAGAAGTCCGGCGCCGCCGGCAAAGGCCTTGCAGGGGCCGCCCAGATAATGGCCCTGGCCGATATGGCCCGAGCCCTGCCAGCTTCCCGGATTGGGGGCGCGCTCCGATTTGCCGTCCTTCGCTGAATAGACGACGGCGAGGCGCTCTGCCTTTTCTGGCGGCAGGCAGAAGCTGGTGTCCGTCATGCCGAGCGGATCGATCAGGCGTTGCTTGAAGAACGTGTCGAGCGACTGGCCCGAGAGCTTTTCGACCACGACGCCGAGAATGTCGGTGTTGTAGCCATAGACCCACTGTTCGCCTGGCTGTGCGGCCATGGGGAGTTTCGCCATCTGGCTTACGACATCGGCGACGGGAACGGTCCTGTCGGCGAAGTACCAGCCGAACACGCCGGCGTCGCGCCAGGCCTTCTCGCCCGGGCCTGAGCCGTAGGAGATGCCGGCGGAGTGACTGAGCAGGTCGCGGATGGTGATCGCGCGCTTGGCGGGAACGACATCGTAGCCGCCCTTTTCCTTTGCGACGGCGACGGTGGTCTTCGACCATTCGGGAAGGTGCTTGCTGAGGGGGTCTTCGAGCAGGAGCTTGCCTTCCTCCATCAGCATCATGATCGCGACGCTGGTGAGCGCCTTGGTCTGCGAGGCGATGCGGAAGATGTCGTTCTCCTCCATGCGGTCGTTCGCCTCGCGGTCGCGCCAGCCATAGGCCTCGGAGAAGACTTCACGGCCGTCCTGATGGATCATCACTACGGCGCCGGCGAGCTTCTGGTCGGCGACGTATTGCTTCATCGTGGCGTCGAGCACGGCGAGGCGCGACTGCGAGATGCCGTGCGGCGCATCGTTGGTGATGGGAGCGTGGGCGAGGGGAGCGAGCGGGGCGAGGGCCGCGGGCCGTTCAGTGTCGGTGACGGAGACCACGCAGCCGGGCAGAGCGAAGGCGCCGAGCCCGGCCAGCAGCATTGAGCGCAGTTTCATCGAAGCCTCCCACGTGTTTTTCGGGACGATGGCAGGCGCGGCGCATGCGTTCAAGCGTGACCTGTGGGCAGGGGCCGCAGTTGATACTTTTCCGCCTCTGGCCGATGTAGCCTCATGGGCGAGCGGTTCGATTTCATCATCGTGGGGGCGGGCAGCGCGGGATGCCTGCTGGCGAACCGGCTGTCTGAGGATCCAAAGAACCGCGTGCTGCTGCTGGAGGCGGGCGGCAAGGATGACTGGATCTGGTTTCACATCCCGGTCGGCTACCTGTTCGCGATCGGCAATCCGCGCGCGGACTGGATGTTCCAGACGGAGGCGGTGCCGGGCCTGAACGGACGCAGGCTCGCCTATCCGCGCGGCAAGGTGATCGGCGGGTCATCTGCGATCAACGCGATGATCTACATGCGCGGACAGGCCGCGGATTACGATGGCTGGCGGCAGCTGGGGCTGACGGGCTGGGGCTGGGACGATGTGAAGCCGCTTTTCCTGAAGCACGAGGATCACGTCTCGGGCGGCGATCATCACGGGCAGGGCGGGGAATGGCGGGTCGAGCATCCGCGCATGCGATGGAAAGTGCTGGACGCGTTTGCCGATGCGGCGGAGGCGGCTGGCATTCCGAAGGTTGCGGATTTCAACACGGGCGACAATTCGGGCGTCGGCTATTTCCAGGTGAACCAGAAGGCGGGGCGGCGCTGGTCGAGTGCGCGAGGCTTCCTGAAGCCGGCGTTGCTACGCGCCAATCTGCGGCTGGAAACGGGCGCGCTGGTGGAGCGCGTGGTCCTTCGCGAGGGCGAGGCGAAGGGCGTGGTCTGGACGCGCGGCGGGCAGCGGTTCGAGTCGCTCGCTGACGGCTGCGTGGTTCTGGCGGCAGGCGCGGTGCAGACGCCGAAACTGCTGGAGCTGTCGGGTGTCGGCGATGGCGAGCGGCTGAGGGCGTTGGGCGTCGAGGTGGCGCAGCATTTGCCGGGGGTGGGGGAAAACCTGCAGGACCATCTGCAGCTGCGGCCGATCTACAAGGTGAGCGGCGTACCGACGCTGAACGAGCAGTATGCGAACCTGCTGCGGCGGCCGCTGATGGCGGCGGATTATGCGCTGCGCCGGCGCGGGCCGATGACGATGGCGCCTTCGCAGATGGGAGCGTTTGCGAAATCGAATGAGCGGCACGCGACGCCGAACGTGCAGTTTCACGTGCAGCCGCTGGCGCTGCCGAAATTCGGCGAGCCGATGTATGCGTTTCCGGCAATCACGATCAGCGTGTGCAATCTGCGGCCGGAAAGTCGCGGGTCGATCCACGCGGCTTCGGCAGATCCGAACGCTGCGCCGGCGATCCAGCCCAACTATCTGTCGACGCAGGCCGATCGCATCACGGCGGTGGAATCCATCCGGCTGGTGAGGCGCATTGTCGAACAGGCGCCGCTGAAGCGTTTCTCGCCGCAGGAGTTCACGCCGGGCGAGGCGTTGCAGTCAGATGCAGAGCTGGCGAAGGCGGCGGGCGACATCGGGACGACGATCTTCCATCCCGTCGGTACGGCGAAGATGGGCGCTGAGGGCGATGCACTGTCGGTTGTCGATCAACGCTTGCGTGTGCGGGGCGTTGGCAAGCTGCGCGTGATCGATGCGTCGGTGATGCCGCGGATCGTTTCGGGCAATACCAACTCGCCCACGCTCATGATCGCGGAAAAGGGCGCGGACATGCTGCTGCGAGATGCGCGCGAGCGGGCGGAACCGTAGCGGCCATCGACACGTTTTATCTGGCGAACCCCAGAAAAGGACGTCCGGATGAACAAGGAACAAATCAACGGTGGCGCGAAAGAAGCTGCTGGCAAGGTGCAGAAGGAATTCGGCAAGGCTGTCGATTCGCCGAAGCACGTGATCAAAGGCGGCATGAAAGAAGCTGCCGGCAAGACCGAGAAGACGGTCGGCAACATCAAGGAAGACATGAAAGACGCCCGCAAGGACGCCGATCGTGAGGCCGGCAAGCGCGGCGTCTAGCCGATCGACCTGCGAATAAAGGGGCGGCCCGGAGAGACTCTCCGGGCCGCTTCTGCCTGCGCGGAAGGCGGCGCGTCGCACGGTTGAAGCTTTGCCTGCCGGTGAATCCGTTCTAGCAGGGCGCCGTCACAGGAGTGCTGCGTGGAAACGGCGGGGGGCAAGGCAGGAACATCGCGCACGGCTGCGCCGCGGTTGAGCGGCGATGCGTTGAGCTGGGCGGCCCTGCTGCTTCTTGTCGTGATCTGGGGATCGACCTTTGCCGGCATCCGCATCGGCGTGGAGACAATCTCGCCAGCCTGGCTCGTCACCGGACGCCTGCTTAGCGGCGCAACTTTCCTCGGGGTCTGGATTCTCGTCACGGGCGTTTTCGGCCGAAAGCCGCGTGCCGAGGCGACGCCGCGGGTAGGGCGGGCGGCGATTGGCTGGTTCGCGCTGATTGGCATTGCGGCGACGGCTGCGCCGTTTGTGCTGTATGCGCATGCAGCCGAAAGCATCGGATCTGCCGTGATGGCGATCTGCAATGGCGCGACGCCGTTCGCGACCGTGATCCTCGCGCACATGTTCACGGGCGACCGGCTGAGCGTGCGACGGATCGCCGGCGTGATGTTGGGCTTTCTCGGGCTGGTCGTGCTGGTGCTTCCGGAGTTCGGGAAGGAGCAATCGGCTGGACTTATCGGCATCCTGCTCGCCATTGTCGGCGCGTGGCTCTATGCGGTGGGCAATATTGGCACGCGGCTGGCGCCCCGTGTGTCGCCCATCATCTCCAGCTTCTGGATCGTCGCACTCGCGGGGGCGTCTGCGCTCGGCTATGCAATCGTGGCCGAGCCGTTTCCGCAGGCCGCGAGCCTCAACTCGATGATTGCGATGATCGTGCTGGGCCTGCTGCCGACGGCGTTTGCGATGTTCGTCTATGTCTGGCTGATCCAGCGGGCAGGGCCGGTGTTCGTGTCGTTCACCACGTATCTTTCGCCACTATGGGCGACGGGGCTGGGCGTGCTGTTCCTCGGCGAACAGCTGCAATGGTCGATGGTCGGCGCGCTGGCGCTGATCCTTGCGGGCGTGGCGGTGGCGAACCGCAGGCCGCGGCCAGCGCGTTAATTGACGCGAAGCCCTTTCAGGCGCATATCCCGGCCCGGGCCAGTCGCCCCCAACGGCGACCAGCCCATCTGTAAGGATGGGAGAAAAACAGATGACGACAGCTGCCAAACCGGCAGTGCGCCCTGATCGCGCACACTTTTCTTCAGGCCCGTGCGCCAAGCGCCCTGGCTGGAGCCCCGACAATCTCAAGCTTGAATCGCTGGGCCGGTCGCACCGGTCAAAGCTCGGCAAGGCGCGCCTGAAGCTGGCGATCGACAAGACCCGCGCCATTCTCAAGGTCCCCGCCGACTATCGCATCGGCATCATGCCGGGCTCGGACACGGGCGCCATTGAGGCTGCCTTCTGGTCGATGCTGGGCGCGCGTCCGGTGGACGTGTTTGCTTTCGAAAGCTTCGGCGAAGACTGGGTGACGGACATCACCAAGCAGCTGAAGGTCGACGCCACGACGCACAAGGCGGCTTATGGCCAGCTGCCGGACATGTCGAAGGCGCGCAAGGATGCAGACATCGTCTTCACCTGGAACGGCACGACGTCTGGCGTGAAGGTGCCGAACGGCGACTGGATCGCGGATGATCGCGAAGGCCTCACCTTCTGCGACGCGACCTCCGCCGTGTTCGCGATGCCGATCCCGTGGAACAAGATCGATGTGCTGACTTACTCCTGGCAGAAAGTGCTGGGCGGCGAGGGCGCGCATGGCATCCTCATTCTCAGCCCGCGCGCGATTGAACGCCTGAAGGCCTACACGCCGAAATGGCCGATGCCGAAACTGTTCCGCATGGCCAAGGGCGGGGAAGTCACCGAGGGCATTTTTGAAGGCGAGACGATCAACACGCCGTCCATGCTGGCGACCGAGGATTATCTCGATGCGCTGGCGTGGGTCGAAGGTCTCGGCGGCGTTGACGCCACTGTCGCGCGCTCGAACGCCAACCTCGCCGTGCTGGAAGCGTGGGTTGCGAAGACGCCGTGGGTGGAGTTTCTCGCGGCTGACAAATCGATCCGCTCGAACACGTCGGTCACGCTGTCGATCACCGATCCGCGTGTGGCGAAGCTCGACGACAAGGGCCAGCAGGACTTCGTGAAGAAGTTTGTTGGCGCGCTCGAGAAGGAAAACGCGGCCTACGACATCGGCGGCTACAAGGCGGCGCCTCCGGGCCTGCGCATCTGGTGCGGCGCGACTGTGGAAGCGGCTGACCTCGAGAAGCTGACGCCGTGGCTGGATTGGGCGTTTGAGACGACGGTGGCGGAATTGTCCTGATTGTCATCGCGGAAGCGCGTCGCGTTATTCGGGACCTATTCGACAACCCATGCGGGTCGATGAATGGGTCCCGGCTCTCCGCTGCGCTCCGGCCGGGATGACAAGCTGAGGAAGCCCGATATGGCGACCGAAACCTCTCACACCATCCGCGAATGGGGCGACGCCACGTTCGGCGAAGCGCGTGACCTCACTGCGCTTGTCGTTCGGGCGCGTGGCGAGATGGATGAGCTTGAGCAGGCGCTTCGCGATGGCGATCACGCCGAGGCGGGCCGGGAGGCGGCGGATGTCGCCATCCTGCTGCATCGCCTCGTCGGGCTTCTTGGCATGGAGCTGTCCGAACAGGTCGACGCCAAGATGCAGGTCAACCGCGCGCGCACGTGGAAAGCGGCGGGAGACGGGACGGGCGATCATGTCTGACATCACGCTCCGCGCCGCCACACATGCCGACATCCCGACGCTGCTGCGCTGGGACACCGATCCTGTCGTGATCGCTTCGGGCAGCGATGATCCTGATGCGGTCATTGCGTGGGGCGAGGACAATGACTGGGCCGAGAACATCGATCTCTACCAACCCGATGTCTGGGAATACTGGATCGCCGAACTTGATGGCCGGCCGATTGGCTGCATGCAGATGTGCGATCCGCATCTGGAGCCGACACGGTACTGGGGCGAGACCGAACCCAACCTGCGCGCGCTCGATATCTGGATCGGCGAGGCGGATGCGCGCGGCAAGGGCTATGGCGAGACGATGATGCGCCTCGCTTTCGCGCGCTGTTTTTCAGATCCGCTGGTGACGGCGATCATCATCGATCCGCTCGTGTCCAACACGCGGGCGCACAAATTCTACCAGCGTCTCGGCTTTGTCCCGACGCATCGGCAGGTCTTCCATGAGGAGGACGACTGCTTCGTTCACAGGCTCACGCGCGCCGACTGGCTCGCCCGGAATCAAGGAGACTGACCATGACCAACAAAGTGAAAGTCCTCATCGCCGACGATCTCGCGCCAGGGGCGGCGGACATCTTCCGCAATCGCGGCATCGAGGTGGACATGAAGGTCGGCCTCAAGAAGGACGAGCTGATCAAGATCATCGGTGAGTATGACGGTCTTGCGGTTCGTTCGGCCTGCAAGCCGGACAAGGACGTGATCGCTGCGGGCACGAAGCTCAAGGTGATCGGCCGTGCTGGCATCGGCGTCGACAACGTTGATGTGAAGGCAGCGACGGCCAAGGGCGTCATCGTGATGAACACGCCGTTCGGCAACGCCATCACCACGGCGGAGCATGCGATTGCGATGATGTTCGCCGCCGCGCGCCAGATTCCGTCCGCCAGCCAGCGCACCATCGCGGGCGAATGGCCGAAGAAGGATTACATCGGCATCGAGCTGTACGCGAAAACGCTCGGCCTGATCGGCGCCGGCAATATCGGTTCGATCGTTGCGGATCGCGCGCTGGGTCTCAAGATGAAGGTGGTCGCGTATGATCCTTTCCTGACGGCGGATCGTGCGACGGCGCTGGGCGTCGAGAAGGTCGAGCTGGATGACCTGCTCGCGCGCGCGGATGTGATCACGCTGCACACGCCGCTGACCGAGCAGACGAAGAACATCCTCTCGGCCGAGAACCTCGCCAAGACGAAGAAGGGCGTAATCCTTATCAACTGCGCGCGTGGCGGCCTGGCGGACGAGGCGGCGGTGCGAGCGGGGCTCGATAACGGGCATATCGGGGCAGCAGCGTTCGACGTTTTCCTCGAAGAGCCCGCCAAGACCAACGTGCTGTTCGGCGCGCCGAACTTCGTGGCGACGCCGCACCTTGGCGCGTCCACCGTCGAGGCGCAGGACAATGTGGCGTTCCAGGTCGCCGAGCAGATGGCCGACTATCTCCTGACGGGAGCGGTTACCAACGCGCTCAACACGCCGTCGGTGACGGCGGAAGAGGCGCCAAAGCTGAAGCCGTTCGTGGCGCTGGCCGAGAAGCTGGGGCAATTTGCCGGTCAAGTTTCTGACGGCGGCGTGTCGGAAGTCGAGATCGAGTATGAGGGCGCGGTTGCCGCCTTCAATCGCAAGCCGCTGACGTCGGCGGCGCTTGCGGGCATGCTGCGGCCGTTCCTGGCCGAAGTGAACATGGTGTCGGCGCCTGCTATCCTGCAGGAGCGCGGCGGCAGCCTGAAGGAATCGATCAACGATGCGAGCCCGATCTATGACTCGCTGATCCGCATCAAGGTGAAGGTCGAGGGCAAGTGGCGTTCGGTCGGCGGCGCGATCGTGGGCGGCAAGCCGCGCATCGTGGAAGTGAAGGGCATGGCGCTCGAGGCGGACTTCCAGCCCTACATGCTGTTCGTCAACAACTCGGACAAGCCGGGCTTCATCGGCGCAATGGCGGGACTGCTGGGAGAGGCGAAGGTCAATATCGCGACGTTCAACCTTGGCCGTGAAGCGGCGGGCGGCGATGCGATCGCGATCGTCGGCGTGGACCAGGACGTGCCGCCGGCGACGCTGGAGGCGATCGAGAAGCTGCCGCAGGTGCGGTATGTGAAGGTGCTGAAGTTCTAGTCGCCAGACAAGCTGGACACGGGGCGGAGGCCCGCTACCCTCCGCCCCATGAACCGTCGAGCCTTCATCGCTGCACTCGCCGCATCGTCCGCGGGTTCCGCCCTGGCGCAGACCGCGCCGTCGGCTGCTGCGCCACTGGTCTACTACGCCGGGCAGGCAGGACGGCTGACCAGCGACCGGTCGAGCCAGGGCGGCAATCCGTTTGCGAGCGCGCTCTGTGAGGTGATTGCCCAGCGTCCGTTGACGCTGGAGACGTTCACGCGGCGGATGGCGGAGGCGAACCAGATCCATTCGCGCGGCTGGCAGATGTTGGACTATCCGCGTGTGTTGCCCGAGCCGAAGCGCCGGCTGGACAAGGGCGAGACGCGTGTGGCGCTCGTGCTGGTGAACGCAGACTATTCGAAGTCCGACGCGTATTCGCTGCCGGGTGCGGCGCATGATGCGAAGCGTGTTCCTGCGGCGCTGAACGAAGCGGGCTACCAGACCATGCTTGTGCTGGACGCAAATGCGGAAGAGGCGCGCGCGGCGCTGGCGGAGTTTGCGCTGGCCTCAGAGGGCGCCGACAACGCGATCATCTATATCGGCGGTCATGGCGCGCAGCACCAGCGCAGCGTCTACTGGATGATGGGTGACTTTCCGGCGCAGGACGCGAAATGGTTGCCGACGCATGCGATTCCGGTGAGCGAGATTGCCAAGGCGGGCCGGGCGCGGTCGCTCAATCTCGTGCTCTACGCTAGCTGCAGGGACGACCCTTTTCGATGATCAGCCCCGATGATGCGCAGACCTTCGCCCGCGAATGGGTGAAGGCGTGGAACGATCATGATCTCGAGGCGATCCTCGCCCACTATGCGGACGACGTGGTCTTTCACTCGCCGCGCATCCGCATCGTCACGGGCCGGGACGTCGATGCCCTTAACGGAAGGGCCGCGCTGCGGGATTACTGGGGCAGGGCCCTCGATCTCGCGCGCGACCTCTATTTCGAGGTGGATCAGGTCTTCACCAGCTCCGATGCACTGACCATCCTCTACACCAACCACCGCCAGCAACAGGTCACGGAGACTTTCGTGCTGGGGGCGGATGGCAAGGTGGTCAGGTCTGTCGCTGCCTACGCGTGACCGACAACAGTCGTGGTTTCCGCGGGAGCATTCGCGCGCATCTTGGATGCGTAGATCGCCGACTCCATCGCGATGGTCAGGCACTGCGCCGGCGGCAGGATGCGCGAGGCGCTGAGCAGCATGTTGGCGGCGGCCTGCGCCGTGATGGCGACCCATGACTTGCGGTTGGCAATGCCGCCCGCCGTGCTGATGGCGGGGCTGATCTCGCCGGCGAGGGCGGCGAAGGCGACGGGTCCGACCAGTTTCAGGAGGTCGCGCGTGGACGCCACCGGCTGAAGCTTGTCCTCGACGGAGGGGCGGCCCTCCTTCGGCGTGTTGAACGAGTCGCTGACATGGCGGAACATCGCCGGCACGTTGGGCAGGTCCTTGCGATCGAGACCTTTGGTCAGCGCGGCCGAAACCATCATGTTCCAGACGCGCGAACGTGCGAGCAGGGGATCGCTGACGCTGTAGAGCATCTCGTTGAGCGCATCGCCATAGAGGAAGATGCGGCCGTCGGCCTTGAGGGTGACTTCCGAGAGTTTCTTTTCGGCGGTTGCCTTCTCCATCTTCTCGACGTCGGAAAGAAGCGAGACCTGGGCTGCGACGCCTGCGACGGCGCCGATGGCGGCCATCACCGTCGGCGCATGCAGCTTGCCCTCAAGTGCGATGCGCGGAGGCAGATTGCGGATCAGGTTGCCGAAGGCGTAGTTGCACGCCGTCTCGTCGGCTTGCCCGGCCCAGGGGAAGGGGTTGCCGGTGTTTGCGTTCGGCGCCTGCTTTTCGAGTGTGGTTGTTCCGTTCATGTGCAGTCTCCCAGAAGCGTTTGGGCTGTCCAAGCAACTATCGGACCGCGCGAAGATTAACCATCGGCGCTCTGCAAAAAGTCATTGACCCTCACGCCTCGTGAGGCCGCAGAACAGCGTCATGAAGGATCTGACCGTCAAGCAAGTTGCTGCGATTTCGGGCGTAACGGTGCGCACGCTGCACCATTATGACGAGATCGGCCTGCTCGCACCGGCCCATATCGGGGCGAATGGTTATCGCTACTACGGCCGCGCTGAAATGCTCCGGCTGCAGCGGATCCTTTTCCATCGCGAACTGGGCGCGCCGCTTGGTGAAATCGCGGCGCTGCTGAACCTCGAGGGCGAGGATCAGGTCGGCGTCCTGATGCGCCATCGGGAAAAGCTGGAGGCGGAGCGGGAACGCTATCGCGTCCTCATCGAAACCATTGACCGCACGGTCGCAGCCATGAACGGCGAGGCGAATATGTCCAATGCAGATCTCTACAAGGGTTTCTCTGCCGAGAAGCAGGCCGCGTACGCAGCCTGGCTGGTCGAGCGCTATGGCGATCCGATGAAGGACGACAACGCGCGCTCGCGCAAGGCGCCGGCGGGCATGTCAGAGGCCGAACAGGGCGCGGCGATGGATGAGTTGAAGGACATCGAGACTGCGCTTGCAGAGGGCATGACGCGTGGCATCGCGCCAGACTCGGAGCCGGTGGACGGCATGATCACGCGACACCGCGCGTGGGTGGCGGTTGCCTGGGGCAAGCCGTGCTCGCCGCAGGCCTATGCGGGGCTGGCCGATCTTTATCTCTCACATCCGGATTTCGTGAATCGCTACGAGACGATTGCACCCGGATTTGCGGTATGGCTGACGGACGCGATGAAGGCGCATGCAGCGCGCGCGGCGCAGGTCTAGCGTGCGGCGCGACGGGTTTGCGCAGGCGAACGCCGGGCCGGCTTGGCTTTCTTCGCGGCCGCCTTCTTGCGCACCGGCGCGGCGGGCTTTGCCTTGAGCGTGGATACCACGGGCCAGCGGCCTGTCTCTTCTTCCCAATGCGCGCGGCAGAGGGAGACGTACATCGACTTCTCGATGCCGACCTGGTCGCCGCTTGTGACCGCGCGGCCGTCGGCTGTGCGGCGGACGACCATGGTGGCCTTGCTGCCGCAATGGCAGATGGTGCGGATCTCGCGGAGATTGTCGGCGATGGCGAGGAGTTCAGCCGAGCCGGGGAAAAGCTCGCCGCGGAAATCGGTGCGCAGGCCGTAGCACAGAACCGGAATGCCGAGACGGTCTGCGACGCGTGCGAGTTGCCAGACCTGCGGTTTCGTCAGGAATTGCGCTTCGTCGACGAAGACGCAGTCGATCTTCTTCTTGCGGTGTTCGCGATTGATCCAGGCGTGCAGGTCGTCAGCTTCGCCATAGAGCAGCGCATCGGCGCTGATGCCGATGCGCGAGGTGATGTGGCCTTCCTCGGTCTCGGCATAGAGCGCCGAAGTGAAGAGCAACGAACGCATGCCGCGCTCTTCGTAATTGTAGGACGCCTGCAGCAGCACGGTGGACTTGCCGGCGTTCATGGCGGCGTAGGAAAAATACAGTTTCGACATGGCCGCTCTCCGGACGCTGCAAGTCTGCAGCGGTCAGGCCAGGAGGCCAAGCAAGAGCCGGCGCAACCCTGACGGTTTCTGGGGATGAGCGAACGCCGGCCTGTGCGGCGATCCTATTGCGGCAGGCCGGCCGCGACGAACTTCGCCAGGTCGTCGAGCTGATCGGCGGAGAGGGCCGCGGCCATCGGGGGCATCTTCTCGCCGGGGCTGACCATGCCCTTCACGATCTTTTCCTTCACGGCGTCGTAGTCGAGGCCTGCGGTGAGGGCGACGCCCATCTGCGTGCCCTGACCCGTGGGGCCATGGCACATCGCGCACGAGCCCGCGCCGGCATAGACGGCGCGTCCGTTGGCGAGCTCTTCGGTGGTCGGTCCGGCCGATGCTGCGGGGATGGCTGGCGCGACCGCGGCCGCGGGCGCAGCTGCGTCGGCAGGCGCGGTGGAGAGGCTGTCGGTGGTGTTCTCGGCGGCGGGGCCGCTGGGGCCGACGGGCTCTTCGGCGATCGGCGCGGGCGGCGGCGTGGCGGGCGCGGGTTCTTCGGCCGCGGGCGTGCAGGCCGCGATGAGGGCGAGTGTCGAGAGTGTCAGAGTTGCAAGACGAAAGTTCACGCGAAGCCCCCTTTGAGTACGCCTGTCCCGGATCCGTGCGGCATAGCCGGATATCCCGGCCCCTTCTGTCTGCCGAATGAACTGATCGCAACCCCCGTTCCGCCCCCGGGGGCTTTGTTCACGCAGGTGTGGGCGCGTGGCCGGCAGCGGCAACGCCCGGGAAGATGTGCACGCCCTGGCGGTTGGCGCGCTTGATGAGTTCCGCAAGGGTGATCTGACCGAAAGCGCCCTTCCAGCCCTTGCCGTGGAACGCGCTCACGGGTGTTGCGGCGCGCAGGTCGCTGAGGGGCGTCACGTCCTCGACCAGCAGGAGGCGCGGGCCTGGCTCGTGGCAGGCCAGAACAAGCGATGACAGGGCCATCGGATCGAAGGCGGCGACCAGGATGGTCTCGCCGCGCCATTCGTGGAGCAGGGCGGCGAGGCCGTGGCTGTCGGCGAGGGAGCGGGTGTCGTGGAAGAAGACCGGCTCCGACATCAGCGGGTTGAGCCCGGTGGCGGCGCCGGTGTTGCGCGTGCGGATCAGCGGCTGGTGCGTGCGGCGGCGCGTGTGTGCAATCGTCCAGCCGAGGCGGCGGCCAAGCGTGAGCAGCTGGCGGGCGGCGCTGCCCGCTTTTGCATCAGGCGCGCGGTCGGGCACGGCGTCCGCCTGCAGGTCGACGCAGATGAGGCGACAGGTCGAGTTGTCCATGGGGAGACCCTGGAGCTGGAAGGCTAAGCTGGAAGACGTCGGTCGGGAGGCGGCGGTTATGCCACCGCAGGGCGGGCGGCCGACCGGTCGAGGACACTTTCCTCGTCCCACTCACCCTCGGGGCGCATCACGACATAAGGGTCGCTGTCCATCGTAACGGCGTCATTGCGCGCCGCGAGTTCGCGATAGCATTCGACGTAGTCGTAGTCCGAGAAGCGGAAGCCCTCGCGGCCCTCGCGCGGGTGGAAGCCGAGCTGCTTCCAGAATGGCACGAGGCGCTTCTGGATGTAGCCGAGCACATGGCGGTAGCCCTTGCGTCCGATCATGTCGACCGCCGTCGCGATCATCAGCTTCACGAGTGCGCCGCCGCGCACATGCTTCATCACGCACACGCGCTCGATCTTGGCGAACGATGCGAACCAGCGGATGCGAAGTGTCGCGACCGGCTCGTTGCGGAGGTACGCAATAAGGTGGGAGGAGGAGAGGTCGTTGTTGTCGAACTCCTCGTCATAGGGGCAGTCCTGTTCGGCGAGGAACACGGACGCCCGGATCGCGACGACTTTCATGAAGTCGTTGAGATCGCGCACCATCTCGATGCGCAGGTCATTGTTTGCGTGATTTGCTTGGACCGACATCATGCCGCCATCTCCATGACCGAGGCGCAGCGCCAGAAAAGGTGGGGGGTATTGTCGAACGGGAAGAAGCCGAGATGGCGCATGATGCGCGCGCCGGCTTCAGTGGAGTCCCGGCCGAAGAAGGGCAGGTCCGGGAAGTAGCGGTCGATCAGTGTACGCAGGCCAAGCACCAGCGCGCCGCGGCTGACCTGATCCTTTCCGGCGTAGCACCAGCAGTAGAAGCCAGCGAGCGGCTCGCCCATGCGGGCGACCCATTTTTGATCGATGTTAGCCGCGTCGAACGTGTTGTCGACGAGGGCTGCGACGCCTGCAGCGGTGAGCGCGAGCGGAGCAAGGAAGCCTGTGACCTCTCCGCGGCGGCGGATCACCCAGATCGATGCGCCGGTCAGTGCATCGACACGCTTGATCTCGTCGAGCGAGGCGAGGCCCGGCCCGAGTTCCTGCGTTGCGAGTGCGTGCACGTCGGCGAAATCCTGGTCGCTCGCTGCATGCTCGAGCCGCACTGCCGCCATCATCGCTTCGGATGCGCCGTGCATGTATTTTGTATGCAGACGTTCGCCTCCCAGCGAACGTAAAAGCGATGTCGCGCTGTCCCCCATCACCACCCCCCTCACACCCCGACCGTTCTGGCCGTTAATCACTTGCTAACCATTCAACACAAACTGGAGCCTTGCGCCATTGCGTTTCAGGCAGAGCGGGTATGACGGGCAAGGACCTCAACGAACGTCCTATCCGCGAGCTGGTCGATTGGTCGGACCTTCGAACATTCTACGCGGTGGCGACGGTGGGCTCGATGAACGCCGCCGCGGAACTCATGGGCGTGACGCAATCGGCAATCTCGAAACGTCTCGGACAACTTGAACAGCGACTTGGCGCGCGCCTGCTGGAGAGGTCGCCGACAGGCATTCAGCTAACAGAGGCAGGCGCAGAAGCACTCGATCACGTGACAACCATGATGCGCGCAAGTCAGTCTCTGGAGAACACGCTGCGTGGTCTTGAGACGAAGACACAGGGTGAAGTGAAGATCTGGGCCAATGACGGCATTCTGGCCTTCTGCATTGCTCCGAATGTTTCGTCTTTCCTTGCCGAGAACCCGGGCGTGCGCCTGGCGATGACGTCGGACCGCAACCTTCCGAAGCAGGGGCAGGGCTATGCGGATGTCGTGATCGGGTTCGATCAGCCGGTACAGGGCGACGTCGTTTCGTTTCCAATCGCGACGCTGCACTACTGCGCGTTCGCCTCGCGCGACTACATCGCGACGTACGGTGTACCGACCGGTCCGCTCGATATTGGCGCGCACCGTGTCCTGAATCACACGCTCTACAGCGAGAATCCGGGCTGGAAGGACAAGACGGCCCAGATCGCGGCGCTGGTGGAGCCCGCCTTGCTGACCGATTGCAGTGCATCCCTGTTGCAGGCGACGGCCTCGGGCGCGGGAATAGCGGTTATGCCGAGCTACGCGGTGCGGCTGGATGCGCGGCTGGTCGCGCTGCCCATGCCTCCGCTGGCGTCGGTGAAGGTCTGGCTCGGGTTTCACGAGAGCGCGCGCCGGGCGCCGCGGGTGCGCAATGTTGTAAGCTGGGTGCGACTGATGTTCGACCGCCGGAAGAACCCCTGGTTCCGGGAGGACTATGTGCCACCGAGCCTGTTCGACAACGCGCCGGCCATCGCCTGGCCGGACGAGCGTGCGGCGTAAGCGCCACGCCTGGGCAGGCGCCGGTTCCTGCCAAAAAAAGGTCCAGATTGCGGGGGCACGCTCCACATTCCGGGGCGCAGCAGATATTCAGCGGCCGTGACCGTTGAGGTCGCCGCGCCCCGCTTGAAAACGCGCCAGCAGGCACAAACTAGCTCTGCATGTCCCGTTTTCGGGCCCAGACGAATTCTCCCGGCATACCCGGGCATAGACGGAGAAGCAGATGAATCGCGGTGTTGTTGTCGGCGCGGTTGGTGGACTGGTTGCGGGAGTGAGCCTCGGGGCCCTTGCACTGGCCGCTCCTTCCTTCGCGCTTTTCTCGCAGAGCGGAGCGGTGGTCGCAGCCCCGGCGGCAGCGCAGCTGGCGTTACCGGCCATGTCGCAGCAGGCCCGTTGGGGCGTGCTGCCGAACCTGGCCGACCTGGTGGAGGCGGCGTCGCCCTCGGTGGTGCAGATCGAGGTTCGCAGCCAGGCGCGGGCGCAGACGATGCGCCAGCCTGGCCCCAACCCGTTCGAGGGAACGCCCTTCGAGGACTTCTTCCAGGGCGCGCCCGGCGCGCCGCAAGGTGAGATGCCTGACCAGCGCGCCTCGGGCTCGGGCTTCTTTGTCGAGGGCGGCTATGTCGTCACCAACAACCATGTCGTCGAAGACGCGACCAAGATGACGATCCTCCTGAGCGACGGTCGCCGTTTCGATGCGGAACTTGTCGGCACCGATCCCAAGACCGACCTTGCCGTGCTGAAGATCGCGAACGGCAAGGACCTGCCGCGCGCCCTGCCATGGGGCGACAGCGGCGTTGCACGGCCGGGCGACAGCGTGTTCGCGGTCGGCGCGCCGTTCGGACTTTCCAACACCGTCACGGCGGGCATCGTCTCGGCCCGTGGCCGTAACCTCAACGGCCAGTATGACGACTTCATCCAGGTCGATGCGCCGATCAACCGGGGCAATTCCGGCGGCCCGCTGCTCGATCACACGGGCGCGGTGATCGGCGTCAACTCGCAGATCTTCTCGCCCAGCGGCGGGAATGTCGGCATCGGCTTTGCGATCCCGTCCGACCAGGCCAAGGGCATCGTGCAGCAGATCGTGCAGAACGGCTCGGTGCAGCGCGGCTGGCTGGGCGTGGCGATTGCGCCGGTGACGCCGGAAATCGCCTCCAGTCTCAGACTGGCCGATGCGAAAGGCGCGATGGTGAACTCGGTGACGGCGGACAGCCCGGCTTCTAAGGCGGGGGTGCGTGAAGGCGACGTGATCCTGTCATTCGGCGACCGTCCCGTCGCCAGCGTACAGGACCTGACCCGCGCGGTGGCCGACACCAAGGCGGGCGCCACGCGCGACATGAAGATCATCCGGGACGGCCGCAATCAGACGCTGAAGGTCAACATCGCGGCGCTGAAGGACGAGGTGCAACGTCCACAACTTGCCAGCGCTGCTCCCAGCGCCACGCGCGGCAGCGTCACGGAGATGGCGGATCTCGGCCTCACGCTGGGCGTCAATGGATCGGACGTGGTGGTCACCGCGGTGAAGGTGAACTCGCCGGCAGGCGAGGCGGGCATCCGCACCGGCGACAAGCTGGTGAAGGTGAACCAGACGACGCCGGGCACGCCGGAAGCGGCCAAGAAGGCCGTGGAGGACGCGAAGAAAGCCAACGGTCAGGCCGTGCTGCTGCAGCTTGAGCGGCAGGGAACCAAGTATTTCGTCGGCGTGCCGTTCAGCGGCTGATCTGCCGGAACTCTGGAATCGGAAAGCCCGGGCCTCGCGCCCGGGCTTTTTATTTGTGCCGGGCGGGGCGGTTAATTCGCGGCAACCGCCAAAAGCGCCCGGAACTGGCTGTCTCCACTGCCGGGCGGCAGGTTTTGCCTACCCTTTCTTAACCACTCATTTGCGAGAGTTAACGGCCGCAAACCATAAACTGCGTTGGAGATCAGGCATGGATGGCCTGGAAGTTCTGGATTTTGGCCGCGACGCTCTCTGGACCACGGTCTGGATGTGCGCCCCCGCGATGATTGCCGGTCTTGTCGTGGGTCTCGTGATCGCCTTCTTCCAGGCGCTGACGCAGATCCAGGAGATGACGCTGGTCTTTGTACCCAAGATCATCGCGATCTTTGCGGCCCTGCTGATCTTCCTGCCGCTGATGGGAGGCTTGCTGGCCAACTTCGCAGACCAGGTCTTCACCCGCATCGCCGAATTCTAGGGGAGCCAAGACGCGTTGGACTGGCTGACCCAATACGCCTGGATCGGGATGCTGCTGTTCTCACGGCTTGGCGCCGTGCTGATGGTGGCGCCGGTGTGGGGCGAGCAGGCGATGCCGCCGATGATGCGGCTGGGGATGGCGCTCCTTGTGACCGCGACCCTCGCCCCAGCGCTGGCGGGAAGCGCGCCGCAACCGCCGGCGGACATCATCATGGCGATCCCGCTGATCATCTTCGAAATCGTCATCGGCCTGATCCTCGGGCTGGGCGCGCGCCTGATGATGAGCGCGCTGCAGGTGGCGGGCGCGACCGTGGGTCTCGCCTCGGGTCTCGGCTTTGCGCAGCAGGTTGACCCGATCGCCAGCCAGCCGGCGGCGATCTTCTCCGGCTTCTTCTCGCTGATGGGCCTGCTGCTGATCATGTCGGCGGGACTGCATCGCGTGATGCTGGAAGCTGCGGCCGACAGCTACCAGATTTTTCCACCCGGAGCCTTTCCGCCGATCGGGGACGCTTCGAGCTTCATGATCGATGCGGTGTCGAACTCGTTCAGGCTCGGCATCCAGATCGCGGCGCCGGTGCTGATCTTCTCGCTGATCTTCAACATCGCGCTCGGCATGGTCTCGCGGCTCATCCCGCAGGTACAGGTGTTCATGACGGCGATGCCGCTGTCGATCATCCTCAGTCTCGCGGTGATCGCGCTGGGGCTGGGCGGCGGTTTGATGATCTGGCTCGAGGCGATGGAGACGCAGATGCGCGTCTTCACGGTGCGATAGGGGCGCGCCGTGGCTGACGAGCAGGATGACAGCCAGAAGACAGAAGAGCCGACACAGAAGAAGCTTGAGGACGCGCGCCAGAAGGGCGACATCGTCAAGAGCCTCGATGTCCCGATCTGGTTCCTGTTCCTCGCGACGGCCGGGATCATGTCTGCGGCGGGGCCGCTGGCGGCGATGATCGCCGACCCGCTGGTGCGGATCATGGACCATCCTCACGCCTTCAAGCTGACCGATGGCGGCGCGCAGCAATTGCTCGGCGCGCTGCTGATGTCGCTGGCGCTGCCGCTGGGCATCATCTTCTCGGTGATCGCGGTCGCCAGCGTGCTCGGCCATGTGATCCAGCACCGCCCGCTGTGGACCGGCGAGAAAATGAAGCCGGAACTCTCCAAGCTGTCGCCGCTGAAGGGACTGCAGCGGATGTTCGGCATGCAGGGTTGGATGAACCTGCTGAAGTCGTTCCTGAAGATGGGAGCCATGACGGCGGCGATGATGTACGCCGTCTGGCCCGAAGCTGCTGCGATTTCGGAATCCGGCAGGCTGGATCCCGAAGGCCTGCTGCTGATGACGCAGGTGATCGCGGGACGCCTGCTGCTCGCCGCGATCGTCGTCATCGGCATCATCGCGGCGATCGACTACACCTACCAGCGCTTCGACTTCATGAAGCGCATGCGGATGTCGCGCCAGGAAGTCCGCGACGAGGTCAAGCAGCAGGAAGGCGACCCCTATATTCGCGCGCGCCTGCGCCAGATCCGCCTTGAGCGCTCGCGCAAGCGCATGATGCAGAACGTGCCGAAGTCGACTGTCGTGATCACCAACCCGACGCACTATTCGGTTGCGCTGCGCTACGACCCCGAGGTCGATGCGGCGCCGGTCTGCATGGCCAAGGGCGCCGACGAGGTGGCGCTGCGCATCCGCGAGAAGGCCAAGGAGCACGGCATTCCGATCGTCGAGAACGTGCCGCTTGCCCGCGCGCTGTTCGCAACCGTCGAGATCGAGGAAACGGTGCCGCGCGAGCATTTCGAAGCGGTGGCCAAGGTGATCGGCTTCGTCATGAACACCGCGAAGGGGAGGAAGCGCTGATGTCCGCCACCGCCGCGGCCCGCCGCAGCCTTGTTTTGACTCGCGATTTTCCGGTAGCCGCAAGGTGGCCAATGCGTCAGATTCACGTGCAGACTCAAATCGTTAACCTACCCGGGGCTGATGGGCTTCGGGGCTCCCGCCCACTTGCCGATCGCCCGACCTAGAAACGGAATTCCACCCATGGCTGATGCGAACGAACCGCTCGCTTACGAGACCATCGAGACCCCTGCGCCAGCGGCCGCCAAGGGCTTCGACTGGATCCAGCTTGGCTTCTGGTCGGCGCTGGTGATCGCGGGTGGAGCCGCCGGCATGGCGCTGACATGGCAGGATGCGGTGGGTCCCTCGGGCGCCGTGCTGGTCATCGCGCTGGCGGCCATGACGCTTGTGCTCGTGCTCTGGGCCGTGCGCGGCGCCGGGCGGAAGCTGGGCGTGTTCCCCGAACGCGGTGCGGCCGAAGCGGCGGCGCAGTCGACACGGCGGCACGTCTGGCTGGAGGCGCTGAACGAACCCGCACTGATCTCGGACAGGGGCGGGGCGAGCGTTGCCGCGAACCAGGCTTACCAGGAACTGGCGCAGCTGGCGCACGAAGTCGGCGACAGCGCGCATGCTCCGTCGGTCGACCGGCTGTTCTCGTCGAACCCCGGCATGGCGGCGCCAATCTATCGCTTGTCGAAGGCCGCGAAGACTGGCGTTGCCCGCACCGAACTTCTGCCGGCGCTGCTCTTCGGCGACAGCCTTACCCCGACGCAGTTCGAGGCGAGCGTCGCGCCGCTGGGCAAGACGCGCTCGCTGTGGCGCCTGCGTAAGATCGAGACTGCAAGCGTGGTCGCGGGCGGGTCCGTCGATGCGCGCGCGCTGTATGTTGAAGATGCGCCGGTCGGCTTCTTCTCGGCGCGCCGCGACAACCGTGTCGTCTACATCAACCAGACTTTGCGCCAGATGCTGGGTCTGCCGGATGGCGAGCATGCGCTGCGGCTTGAAGACATCATGCGGCCGGAAGGCCTGAAGCTGGTGAAGCGCGAAGTGCGCGGCCAGACGAGCCAGCGCGCCGAAGTGATCCTGCGCGCGCGCGACGGTGTGGAGACGGCGGCGACGCTGATCACCACATGGGCGGGCAAGGGCAGCGACGCGCTGACCCGCTCGATCGTCTATGTGGCGAATGCTTCGGAACAGAACGTGCGGCGCACGGGACCCGCGCCTGCTGCGACGGGCAGCGCGGAAGAACGCGCCGCAGCGAGCCGCATCGACGACGCCATGTTCACCGATGCGCCACTGGGCATTGTGCGGCTCGACGGGGAGGGCGTCGAAAGCGCTGTGATGCTGGATGCGAACCGCGCGCTGGTCGAGATGACCGGCGGCCGCGCGCAGCCGGGAACACGCTTTGCTGATCTCTTCGTTGCCGATCAGGGCACGGCAGCGCTGGCCGAGGAACTGACCAAGGCGCTGGATGGCGCACGCACCTTCAAGCTCGCGGGCAGCAAGGACCGTTCGGCCGATGTGTTCGTGATGCTGGATCGGCGGGGCAGGCCTGCGGCAGCCTACGTCATCGACACCACCGAGAAGCGCGACCTCGAGAAGCGGCTGGCGCAGGGCGAGAAGCTGCAGGCGCTGGGCAACATGGCGGGCGGGCTCGCGCATGAGTTCAACAACATGCTGCTTGGCATCATCCTCAACGTGAACAAGCTTGAGATCCGCCATCCTCCGGGCGATCCCACCTTCTACGAGCTCAAGTCGATCAACGAGTTCGCGGCGCGCGGCTCGCAGCTGATCCGCACCATGCTGGCTTTCACGCGCCAGCAGACTTTTGTGCCGGAGGTGTTCGACGTAACCGACGCGCTGTCGGATTACTACACGCTGCTGCGCGACATCATCGATGAGCGCATCAAGCTGGACATCGTGCACGGCCGCGACCTGCCGCGCATCAAGGCCGACAAGGGTCAGCTGGAGACGGTGGTCACCAATCTCTGCACCAACTCGCGCGACGCCATGGTTGAGAAGAGCGGCGGCGGGCGGCTGCTGATTCGTACGTCGCGGTCGGATGCGGCGGCGGCGCGCAAGGATGGGTTCATCCACGTCACCGATGGCGACTATGCGCTGATCGAGGTGGTGGACGATGGCGGCGGGATTCCGCCGGAGATCCTCGAGAAGATCTTCGAGCCGTTCTTCACGACGAAGGCCGAAGGCAAGGGTACGGGCCTTGGCCTTGCGACCTGCTATGGCATCGTCAAGCAGCTTGGCGGCTTCATCTATCCTGTCTCCAAAGTCGGACGCGGCACCACGTTCAAGATCTTCCTGCCGGCCTGGACGGGCGTGGTGGAAGAATCGGCGCCTGAGTCGATGCTCGATACGCCGATGGCTGCGCCGGTTGCGGAAGTCCCGAGTGCGTCTCGCAATGGTGGCGATCTCGCCGGCCGCGGCAGCATTCTGCTGGTGGAGGACGAGGATGGTGTTCGCGGCATCGCAGCGCAGCTGTTGCAGTCGTTCGGCTACCAGGTGGTCGAAGCGTGCGATGGCGAACAGGCGCTGGAGATCATCAAGCAGCAGGCGGGAACGATCGACCTGCTGATCTCCGACGTGGTGATGCCCGGCATGGACGGGCCGGCTCTGTTGCGTGAAGCGCGGCCATGGCTGACCAAGACACGCGTGATGTTCATCTCGGGATATGCCGAGCGCGACCTCGCCAAGACGCTTGAAGACGACCGCGCCATCTCCTTCCTGCCCAAGCCATTCACGCTGAAGCAGCTGGCGGAGCGGGTGAAGGCGGAGCTCAAGGACGCGGCTTGAACCAGGCCGGCCCTGACCTGCGCTTCAGCCGCGCAGGCTGGCGCCGGTTGCCTTCGCGACCGCCTTCACGATGGATTGCGAAATCGCCTCGATCTCTTCGTCTTTCATCGCTGAGCCGCGTGGTTGCAGCGTGACCTCGATCGCCACGGATTTCTTGCCGTCACCGATGCTGGCGCCGCGATAGACGTCGAAGATGCGGGCGGCGGTGATCAGCTTCGGGTCGGCCTTCAGGGCGGCGCGAGTAATGTCCGCGGCTGCGATCTTCTCCTCGACCAAGAAAGCGAAGTCGCGGCGCACGGGCGTCTGGTCGGCCTTGTCGAGGACGGCGCGCGTCTTGGTTGGCTTGGCCTTCGCAACGGGCAGGGCGTCGAGCGCGAGTTCGATGGCGATGACCGGGCCGTCCACACGCAGTTGTTTCAGGAAGCCGGGGTGGAGTTCGCCGAACGTGGCGATGACCTGCTTTGGCCCGAGGCGCAGCGTGCCTGCGCGGCCGGGATGCCAGTAGGGGGCATCGACGGGGCCGATCTGGAACTTGTCTGGTGACTGGTCGAGCGATTGCAGCAGCGCGAAGAGATCGGCCTTGGCGGAGAAGGCGTTGTAGGGGGCGGGCTGGCCTTGCCAGTCGCGCGCTCTTGCGGTCTTCACGACGGCGGCGACGTGCATCCGCTGGTCGGCCGGCTTGTCGCCCGGATACACGGGGCCGGCTTCGAACAGGCGGACATCGTCGGCGCCGTGGTCGGCATTGCGCTGGGCGGCCTGCGCGAGGTTGGCCAGCATGGAGGGGCGCATGTAGTCGAGATCCGACGCGATCGGATTATCGACGGTGAGGGCTGCCTGCAGGTTGTTTGAGCCGCCGATCATCAGCGCGGCTGTCTCATGGTGCATGAAGGACCACGTCACGGTTTCGAGGAAGCCACGCGCTGCGAGAACGCGGCGGCTCGTGCGCACGCGGTTCTGCAGCGGCGTGACCACAACGCCGAGCGTCGCAGGCGCTGGAAGTTTTTCGTCCGGCAGTTTGTCGTAGCCTTCGATGCGGATCAGTTCTTCCACGATGTCGGCGGAGCCTTCGACGTCGGGGCGCCAGGAGGGGATTTTCCACGGCCAGACATCGCCGCCGCCTTTCGAGGACGTTTCAAAGCCTAGCGCCGTGAGGATTTCAGCCATGCGCGCCGCGGGCATGTCGAGGCCGGTGAGGCGTTTCATGTCACGTGGTTTGAACGCGACGGGCGCCGGCCCTTCCGGGACCTTGCCGGCGACGACGATCTCGGACGCTTCGCCGCCGCAGATCTCGACGATCAGCTTTGTCGCCAGTTCAATGCCGTCGACGCAGGAGTGCGGATCGATGCCGCGTTCGTTGCGGAAGCGGGCGTCTGAGATGATGCCGGTGGTGCGGCCTGTGCGGGCCGTACGGTTGGCGTCGAAATAGGCGCTCTCGATGAAGACATCGACGGTGTCGATCGAGCAGCCGGTGGACTCACCGCCCATGACGCCGCCGAGGCCTATGGCGCCGCTGTCGTCAGCAATGACACACATGTCGGCGAGGCTGGAATAGGTCTTGCCGTCGAGGGCGACGAAGGAGTCGGCCGCCGTGCCGACGCGGGCGCGGATATCGCCCTTCAGCTTGGCGGCGTCGTAGACGTGCAGCGGGCGGCAGCGGTCGATCGAGATGTAGTTCGTCACGTCGACCAGCATGTTCTTCGGGTTGATGCCGATCGCCTTGAGGCGTTTCTGCATCCAGTCCGGCGACGGCTTGTTCTTGACGCCACGGATGAGGCGGCCGGCGAAGACGGGGCAGGCTTCGGGCGCTTCGATGCGGACTTGCACGGGGCTCGGGAATTTGCCCGGCACGGGCTCGACCTTGGGCAGCTTGAACGGGCCGAGGCCCTTGGCGGAGAGATCGCGCGCGATGCCGACGACGCCGAGCCAGTCGGGGCGGTTGGGCGTCACTTCGAAGTCGATCACGGTGTCGAGCGCGAGCGCGTCGGCGACAGGCGCGCCAACTTTCAGCGTGTCTGGAAGTTCGATGATGCCGCCGTCGGCGATGGCCTGTTCTTCGGAAAGGCCGAGCGCCTGTGCGCGCGGCTGCCAGTCCTCGAAGCGGGCGAGGCGCAGGCGGAAGGGGTCTTCGTCGGTCTGCATCTCGCCGCCCGAGCACAGCATCCCGTTCGAAACGACGCCGCGCACGGGCTTGGGCACAAGCGTGATGCCGGAGCCAGGTATGAAGGCGCCGATCGGCGCGTAGGCGGTGACGAGGCCGGGGCGGGCGTTGAGGCCGCCGCAGACGATCTCCTTCATGCCGTCGACAGTCTCGACCTGGCAGACCTGCAGCTTGTCGGCGTTCGGGTGCTGGGCGGCGGAGACGATGCGGCAGACGGTGAACTGCTTCAGCGCCTCGCGCGGATCGTGCGCTTCCTCGACCTCGAGACCGGCCATGGTCATGGCGTCGAGGATCGCCGGGAGATCGGCGCTCGTGTCGAGGTAGTCCTTCAGCCAGGGGAGGGTGAATTTCATTGGGCGTCTCGATTCCAGACCATGGCGGTGTCTTCCGGCCCGCAGACGCGGAAGCCGAATTTTTCGTAGAGGGGCGGTTTATCTTCGTCGGTGAACAGCGAGACGAAGGATGGTTTTGGCGCATTGGCGCGCAACCACTCGGTGAGCCGCGCGATCACCATCCGCCCGACGCCCTTGCCCTGATGTCCGGGGTCGATTGCGACGTCGGTGACGGTGAAGAAGTATCCGCCGTCCCCGATGATGCGGCCGATGCCGACGATTGTATCGCCGTGCACAACGGTGATGCCGAACAGGGCGTGGGCTGCGCCACGCCGCGCCTGCTCGATGGAATAGGTCGTGAGCCCTGCGGCGCCGCGAAGGCGCAGAAGCGTTTCTGCATCGGGAGCGACGTCGTGAAGGACGTAGCCGGTGGTCACGACAGTCCCCCCGTCACCGTCGGCAGCAGCCAGGGCTTGAAGCCGTAGTGTTTGATCCATTCGACGTCGGCTTCGAAATAGGGGCGCAGGTCGGGCATGCCGTATTTGAGCATGGCGAGGCGATCGACGCCGAGGCCGAAGGCGAAGCCCTGGTATTTCTCCGGATCGATGTTGCAGGAGCGGAGCACGTTGGGGTGCACCATCCCGCAGCCGAGAATCTCCAGCCAGTCATCGCCCTGGCCGATCTTGATCTCGCCGCCGGAGCGGTCGCAGCGGATGTCCATCTCCGCGCTTGGTTCGGTGAACGGGAAGAAGTGCGGGCGGAAGCGCGACTGCGTCGTCGGCACTTCGAAGAAGCGCGAGAAGGCTTCGGTGAGGCACGCTTTCAGGTGGCCCATGTGGACGGTCTCGTCGACCACGAGGCCTTCGATCTGGTGGAACATCGGCGTGTGCGTTGCGTCCCAGTCTTTCCTGTAGACGCGGCCCGGCGCGATCACCCGGATCGGCGGTTTTGTGTTCAGCATGGCGCGCACCTGGATGGGCGAGGTGTGCGTGCGCAGGAGTTTCCGCGAGCCGTCGGCTGCAGGCTTCATGAAGAAGGTGTCGTGCATCTCCCGCGCCGGATGGCCGAGCGGGAAGTTGAGCGCGGTGAAGTTGTGGAAGTCGTCCTCGATGTCCGGGCCTTCGGCGACGGCGAACCCCATGTCGGCGAAGATCGCGGCGAGTTCCTCGAACACCTGCATCACCGGATGCAGCGCGCCGACCGGCTCGAAGCGCGGGGGCAGGGTGAGGTCTTCGCGTTCGGCTTCGAGGCGCGCATTCAACGCTGCCATTTCGAGATCGGCCTTGCGCGCGTTTAGCGTCGCGGTGAGGCGATCCTTGAGGCCGTTGAGCGCGGGGCCGGCAACCTGACGCTGCTCCGGGCTCATGCCGCCAAGCTCGCGCATCAGAAGCGAGACGCGGCCCTTCTTGCCGAGTTCGGCAACGCGGATTGCTTCGAGCGCTGCTTCGTCAGACGCCGAGGCGATCGCCTTGCCAGCGTCCGCCTCGATCTCTGCAACCTGTTGTTCGATAGCCATGTCGGTCTCGTGCGTGGGGTGCGCACGGGGCCATAGTCCGCCCCGCGCTTAGCGGCTCGGAACTAGCGGAGAAAGGCTTCGGAGATAAGTGCCGAGGGCGATTAAGCCGCCAGCGCCGCCCGGGCCTTCTCCACCAGGGCGGTAAAGGCGGCCGGCTCGTGCATGGCGAGGTCTGCCATGACCTTGCGGTCGACGCCGAGGCCAGCCTTGGTCAGGCCGTCGATGAAGCGCGAATAGGTGAGCGTGTCATCGACCGAACGGACGGCGGCGTTGATGCGCTGGATCCAGAGCGAGCGGAAATTGCGCTTCTTCTGCTTGCGGCCCTTGTAGGCGTTGACGCCGGCTTTGACGACGGCGGCCTGGGCTGTGCGGAAGGTATTCTTGCGACGGCCGTAAAAGCCTTTGGCGGCTTTGATGACCTTGCGGTGACGGGCGTGGGCCGGAACTCGGCCGCGTGCGCGGGGCATAGGGAAACTCCGATTATCTGATCAGGGAAATGCCGCGGACGGCTTACTTGACGCCGTAGGGCAGGAACTTCTTCACGATGCGGGGGGTGTCAGACGCGGACACGACTTCCGTGCCGCGATTCTGGCGGATGTACTTCGCATTGTGGCTGATCAGTCGGTGGCGCTTGCCGGCGACGCCGTGCTTGAGCTTTCCCGACGCGGTTTGCGAGAACCGCTTTGCAGCGGCCTGCTTGGTCTTCATCTTCGGCATTTCGGTCTCCTGTGGGCGACAGTCCGACCCGAAAAATCCGTTAGGATTCAACGGCGCGACGCCTGAAAAAGTCCCGGGAGGCATGCCATTAGCCTGTCCGGTCCTGTGGAAGGCGGGGTTTATACGCGGGAGTCCCGCAAAAGCAAGGCGCCGCGGTTCACGAGAGGCCCGCCGCCTATTTCAGCGTCCGGACCGTCTGCATCACCACTTCGCTGGTCGGCCGCTTCTGGTAGGCCTCCTCGTACAGCTTTGCCTTCACGGTTCCGTCCCTGGCCACGAACAGGATGATCGGGTGCGGGATGCCCTCGAAGCGGGCCTTGCCGTTCATGGCTGCATTGCGGAGGCCGAATGCGTCGATTGCCTTTGAGCCAGTATCGGACATCAGTTTGTAGGAGATGCCGTTCGCCTTGGTGAAGGTGTCCAGCACAGCGGGGGAATCGTAGGAAATCGCTGTCACGGGCCAGCCCATCGCGTCGAGGTCGCCGGCGATTTCATTCAGGCTCTTGAGCTGCAGCTTGCAGAACGGGCACCAGTCAGCCGACCTGACGAAGACCAGCGTGGCGCCCTTGTCTCCTGCAACGGACTGCAGATTGCGCACCTCTCCGCCAGTCGTGGCGATCGTGAACGGAGGCGCCTTTGCCCCGACTTTCGGACCGAGCTCCATACCGGCAGGGAGTTGTGCGATCGCGGGCAGGGCGATTGCGGCGGCGGGCAGTGTTGCGAACAGGGCGACGGCGAGCAGCTTTTTCACGGGATACCTCCACGAAGCGTCGGGCGGCAGTCGCGCCCCCACTGCTCAATCCGGATGGGCGCGTAGGAAGGTTACGCCGTGCGGGAAAGAAACCTAGCCGCATTTGATCTTCTGGATCACGCCGGCGGCGTTCGCCTCGATGTTCATGCGCTGGGCGACATAGTCCATCGTCACTTGCGTGCCCGGGCGGATCAGGCGGTTGAGGCGGCTTTCACCGGGTACGCCGGGGCCGTCGATCGGCTTGCCGATGAGTGCGCCATACATCCCGGCGCCGCAGGTGTCGTTGGCCGGCGCGGGAAGCGCGGCGTTGGGACCGGAGGGCGCCTCGGCCTCGGGAGGCGGGCTTGCGCAGGCCGATAGCGAGAGGACGAGCAGCAGCGTCGCGGCGAGTCTCATGCCGTCACTCCATGAATTCACGAGGGTTGGTTCAGGTGCAGCGGAAGCCGGTGATGACGTCAGCCGCGTCGATGTCGACGTTGAGGCGGTCCGCGCGGAAATCCATCGTCACCTGCGTGCCCGGGCGGATGTAGCGGACATTCGGGCCTTCTGGCGGGACGCCGGGCTCGGTAATCGCCTTGCCCACGAAAGCCGCGTACTGGCCGGCGCCGCAAGCGTCGGCCCCGGGGGCTGTCGGATCGGGCGCAGGGGGCTGGGGCATCGGCTGGGGCTCGATCGGAGCTGCGACCGATGGCTCGACTGCGGGCATTTCGGGCGCAGCGGGTTCGGAAGCGGGGGTGCACGCCATCAGCGCGGCCCCGGCCAGAAATGCGAGAAGAGCGTTTTTCATGCCGAGGAGAGTAGGCCGCGGCTGGGGCCGGGCAAGTGAAGGTGCAGTTAGGCGGGCCTCGCAAAGCGGGGCCTAGCCGCAGGCCTCGCGCACGACCTGGGCGATCATCACGCTGATGCCGGCGTCGTTGAGGCTGATCAGCGGCTTGCCGTCCTCCTCCATGTACACCCGGACGTCGGGCCGCGCGCCTGCGGCGCAATGCTGTGCGCGATAGGCGGGGTCGACGTCGACATAGAGCTGGCTGATCATTTCCAGCTCTCCAAGGCCGCGGCCGTATTCGGCGACGAGGTCCTGGATCACCTTGTCGACTTTCGCCGTGCTCTCGGCCCAGCGGCCGTCGTCGGTCAGGCGCACGATCTCGTAGCCCGCAGTGTATTCGGGGCGCGACCCTGCGGGCGTGACCTCGGCCTTGAGCGGCAGGGTGGTCTCGAATTTCGGCTCGCCGCGAATCTTCACGACGGCCCTGAAATCCCACGGACCCTTGCCGTGAATGCCCGGCGGCAAGACCCAGACGAAACGCTGGCGAGCGGGATCGAACTGGTTCGCCACGGTGGACAGCGAGATGTCCTGCGGCGTCTCGGGCGAGGCGTCAGCAGGCGCCTGCACCGGCGGGGCAGCAAGCGGGGATGTCGGCGCGCCGGGCGACGCCTCGCCGGCATAGGGCGCGGTCTGCAGGGAGACTTTTCCAGACGACGGTCCGGCCGACGGTGTCGTCTCGCCTCCAGCACAGGCAGCGAGAACGGAGGCGGCCATGATCGCCACGCCAGACCTGAACATCACGTCACGCTCCATGCTCTGCAAACGGGGTTCGCCGGGCATCAGCGCGGCGAGAGCACCATGACCATTTGCCGGCCTTCAAGGCGCGGTTCGGATTCGACCTTGGCGATGTCGGCGAACTCCGCCTTCACCTTGGCCAGCAATTCCATGCCGAGGTGCTGGTGCGCCATTTCGCGTCCGCGGAAGCGCATGGTGATCTTCACCTTGTCGCCCTCCTCGAAGAAGCGGCGGATCGAGCGGCCCTTCACCTCGTAATCGTGCTTGTCGATGTTCGGGCGAAGCTTGATCTCTTTCAGGTCAGCCGACTTCTGCTTCTTGCGGGCTTCGGCCTTCTTCTTCTGCTCGGCGAAGCGCTGCTTGCCGTAGTCGGAAATCTTGACCACCGGAGGTTCGTTGTCGGGCGCCACCATGACGAGGTCGAGCCCGGCCTCCTTGGCTGCATCAAGCGCCGCCTCGATCGGCATCTCGCCCTGCTTCTCGCCTTTCTCGTCAATCAGGAGGACGCGCGGCGCGCGGATATCCTCGTTGATCTGCGGACCTTCCTTCTTTGGCGACTGGGCCGCTTGTGGACGCTGAGCGATGGTCGATCTCCTTGGTGACTTCCGGGATGCGCTGCCGGACAGCGCAATATGCCCGCGAACGGGGCAATGTTCAAGAATTCGGGCCTTGCGCAAGAGCGCCAGCGGATTCCGCAGGCGGTTCGGCAAGATTGTCCCCAGCCCGGGGCGCGGCCGGCACGGGGCCGTACGGCGCCATACCGGCCGGGAGGATGCCGAGGCCGAAGGCGGCCCGCTTCACGTCGTCCAGCCCGATCTGTTCGAGGGCCTGGGCGTGCAGGACCATCATCGGGCCGCCGCGGGGGGCCGCCCGGCCGAGGCGGGTCTTGGGGTTCCAGACGGTGTGGAGATCCAGCGCCATCTCTTCATTCCACTCCTGCGCGAACAGGCAGACGCCCGGAACGCGGGCGGCCGCCGCCAGATGCATCGGACCGGTATCGCCGCCGATCGCCAGCAGGGCGCGCTCGGACAGGGTTGCGAGCTGGAACAGGTCGGTCCGTCCGATGATGCTCTTGGCGCGGGGTTCCTTGCGCTGGATCTGGGCGCCGATATCGCCTTCGGCCTTGCCGCCGACGATGACGGGCGTCACGCCTCCGGCAGCGAACCAGCTGGAGAGGCCGATGAAGCGGTCGACCGGCCAGCGCTTTTCCGGATGCTCGGCCGAGGAGCCCGGGATGATCAGGACGTAGGGACCATTCAGGCCGAAGAAGGCCGGCTGGAAACGCGGCGGGTCGCGGAAGGCCAGGCGGACCCAGTCGAGGCTGGGGGTCAGCTCCTGCCCGATGAACCAGCCGGTCGGATCGCCCGGCGGCTTGGGTCCGAGGCCGGCATGCAGCAACTGTTCGGCCAGGCGGTCGAAATTGTGCATCTCGGCCCGCTCGGGATTGATGTGCTGGTGCGAGGCGCCCTTTGCGGCGCCCGACCAGAGCGGCTTCTTGCCGGTGAGGCCGACGAAGTACTGGGCGGTCCGGTCATTGTTCTGGAAGTCGTAGACCATGTCGTAGTTGGCCGCGCGCAGGCGGCGGATCAGGTCGGTGCGGCCCTTGATGTCGCGCGGGCGGCCGTCGGCTTCGACGATGTCGAAATAGGGACAGGCCTTGGCGAAGGCTTCGAAGGGCTCGGTCGTCAGCAGGGTGATCCGCGCCGACGGGTGGGTTGCGCGCACAACGCGCATCGCACCCAGCGCCTGCATGAAATCGCCCAGCGCGCCGAGCTTGATGACCAGCACCCGGCGCAGCGTGTCGCCGGGGTTCGGGGGCGGGGTGTAGTTGTCCAGTATGCTCATCGGGCCTGACCTGTCAGGCCTTCATAGACTGCAAGCGTCGCCTTCTGAAGCGCAGATGTTGTAAAGCGCTCGCGGACCCTGAGAAGGGCTGCATCGCCCATGGCGCGCCGCCCATCCGGCCCCATGGCGAGGAGCCTGCTCATGGCCGCGGCCAGTGCTTCGTGATTTGCGGGCGGAACAATGAGGCCGGTTGCGCCATCGGCGATGATCTCCCCCTGTGCGCCTATGCTGGAGCCGATCGCGGGAACCGCCATGGCGCCGGCTTCGGCCGCAACCCGGCCGAACGCTTCGGGCAGGTTGGAGGGCGCAATCACGATATCTGCGAGGGCGAGGGCGGCTGGCATGTCGTCGCAATGCCCTACCATCATTACCTGTCCGTCAAGACTGGCCGCGGCGATCAGCGTGGCGAGTTCGTGGCTGTAGCCGTCGCGGCCCTGGGCGTCGCCAACGAACAGCATGCGGAATGCAGCGCCCTGCGCTTTCAGGATGGCGGCGGCGGCGATGGCTTCGCGATGGCCTTTCCAGCCGGTGAGGCGGGCGGGGAGGAGGATGGTGGCGCCCGTCGCCGGTTGCAGCTTCCAGGATTTGAGCAGGGCGTCCTTGCGTTCCGCCGAGACCGCGCTGGGCGAGAACTTCGCGATGTCGACGCCGCGATGGATGGTGACGATCCGGCCGTTCGCCCAGGGGTGTTCGGCAAGGATGTGGCGGGCCGTGAAGTCGGAATTGGCGATCACCCTGTCGCCGCGCGCCATCACCGAATTGTAGAGACGCTTGAGCCCGCCCCTCGCGCTGTAGACGCCGTGATAGGTGGTGACGAAGGGGAGCTTTGCCTGCCGCGCCGCCCAGAGTGCGCTCCAGGCGGGAGCGCGGGAGCGGGCGTGGATCAGGCTGACTTTCCTGTCGGCTGCGATCTTTGCGAGGACGCCGGCATTGGCGCGGATGGCGAGCGGGTTCTTGGTCGGCAGGTTGTCGATGCGGATCAGTTCGCCGCCAGCGCGGACGAGTTCGGCCTCGAGGCGGCCGCCCTGGCTGGCGACGAGCGATCTGGCGCCTGCGGCCGTCAGCGCTTCGGTCACTTCGATGGCCGTGCGTTCGGCCCCGCCGGCGGCGAGGTGAGGGATGACCTGCAGGATCGTTGCCCCGCTCAGCGGCAAGCGTGATTCCCCGTGCGATCCCCCGTGGCCCCAATAGTCGCTTTTCAGTTCAACGCAAACCGGGGAGAACAAGGCCATGACAGATGCAGCCGAATATCTCGACGAAGCCGGGGCGAGGATTGCCTATCGCCGGAGCGAAGGCGATCCGGGACGCGCCGGGGTGGTGTGGCTCGGCGGGTTTCATTCCGACATGCTGGGCGAGAAGGCGTCGGTGCTGCATGCCGCCTGCCGGGAGGCCAGGCGGAGCTTTGTGCGGTTCGACTATCTCGGGCATGGCGAGAGCAGCGGGGCGTTTGCCGACGGCACCATTGGCCGCTGGCGGTCGGATGCTTTGGCTGTGGTCGACAGGCTGACGGATGGGCCGCTGGTTCTGGTCGGATCATCGATGGGCGGGTGGATGGCGCTGCTCTTGGCGCTGGCGCGTCCGGAGCGGGTGAAGGGGCTGGTGCTGCTGGCGCCGGCGCCGGATTTCACCGACAAGCTTATGTGGGCGTCGTTCGACGAGAGTCAAAGGCGCCAGATCATGGAGGAGGGGTTCTGGACGCGGCCATCCGACTACGACCCCGCCGGCTATCCGATCACGCGCGACCTGATCGTCGAGGGACGGGAGTGGAGTGTGCTGGATGGCGAGATCGCGATCGAGGCGCCCGTGCGCATTCTGCAGGGCGGCCTCGATCCCGATGTGCCGTGGACGCATTCGCTCGATCTGGCGGACAAACTGCGGAGCAAGGACGTGGTGTGGTCGCTCATCAAGGATGGAGATCATCGGCTGTCACGGCCGCAGGATATCCAGCGAATGGTCTCGAGTGTCCTGGGGTTGGCGGGTGAGGTGGAAGGGTTGCACGGCTAAGACGCAACGGGGCCTCCACACGGACCTATGCCAGGCAAGTCTTTTGTAGCCGCCGCCACGACCATCCAGCCAATCGTCACGGAACGCCGGCAGGACGACGCCAAGCCCGAACTGGAGCCGATGATCTCCATTGTTGGCAGCTTCTTGCATTGCCGCTTCAACTTGGCTCTGCGCCTCCGACCAACGCAATTCGTGCATGCAGAATTCAAGCAGGTCACTGTCGGCCGATGAGCGAAGCATCTCAATAAATTTTAGTGCAAGGGCCGCTCGCTCGGCTGGGTGCGCGAGAACATGAGCTAGCACGGCTTCGAATTCCGGTTCGCGGTCTCTTTCCAAATCATCGGTCAGTGCCTCGGCCTCGCCAACGAGACGGTCAAATTCTGCGAGGACGTCGCGAGTCGTCATGACCCAAACTCCAATACACGATCGGCCAGAGCCGATCTCTTCCGAAGGCGAATTGCCGCCACTCAATCCTGCATTGCCTTGATAAGACAATCCCGCAATCCCTCCCGATACGTCGGAAACTCCGGCCGCCATCCAAGCGCCGCCTTCGCGTGCGCATTCGAGACACGCTTGCATTCGGCGTAGAAGCGCTGGGCCATTGGCGAGAGGTTGGCGTCTTCGAACGCAACAGCGGGCGGCGGGTCGATGCCGAGGAGTGAGGCGGCGTAGGTGAGGACGTCGTCGGCGGGGGCGGGTTCGTTGTCGCAGATGTTGAAGGCGCCGGTAGCGGGACCCTTGATTGAGAGATGGAGGGCGCTGGCGATGTCTGCAACGTGGGCGCGGGAGAAGAGCTGTCCGGGCTTCACGATGCGTCTCGCGCCGGGCTCTTTCACGCGCTCGATCGCGGAGCGGCCGGGGCCGTAGATGCCGGGGAGGCGGAAGATGCGTGCGCCGGCTGTGGTCCACTGGGCTTCGGCGGCGGCGCGGTTGGTCGCTTCGCGGCTTTGCGGGTTGAGTGGGGTTTCCTCGAAGGCCCAGCCGCCGGCGAGGTCGCCATAGACGCCGGTGGTGGACAGATAGCCGATCCAGCTGGCGGTCGGCGCGAGATCGCTGAAGCTGCGGAAGACTGGGCAGCCCTTGTCATCCGGCGGGACCGAGATGAGCCAGGCGGCGCCCCCCAGGGTGAAGGTGGACGGCGGGGTGATTTCGGCGCCGGGCCAGATGTGGGCGGCGTAGCCTTCGGCGCGAAGGGGTCCGGCTGTGGAATCGCTGCGGACCGTCCCTGCGCAATCCCAGCCCGCGGATGCGAGCGTGCGGGCGAGTTCGGCTGCGACATAGCCGAAGCCGAAAGCGAAGAGCTGCGTTGCGGCCATGATCTTGCCTTGTCCTCTGGTGTACGGATTAAGGCCCTCGCGACCTGAGGGCCAGCCCGGAACGATCCTGCAATGCGTTTGTTTGTTGTCGCGTCCCTCGCTGTTTTCGCCGTGACGCCCGCGCTTGCGCAGACCGATCAGGCCCGGCTGGAGCAGTGCATCGAGAAGATCGATCGCGACGCCGAGGGCGCCTATCAGGACGGGCTGAGTTGGCAGGCGATCGGCAATCCGCCGGCGGCGCGGCAATGCACGGCGCTGGCGCTGATCGCGCTTGGCGAGGAGGCGGAAGGGGCGGCGCGGCTGGAGGAGCTGGCGAATGCGCCGGAGGCGGGAAGCGCGGACATGCGGGCGGTCTATCTCGCGCAATCCGGCAATGCGTGGCTGATGGCGGGGATGGCGGAGCAGGCGACCGTGACGCTGACCAACGCGCTGAAGCTGCGGCCGGGGGATGGCGAATTGTTCAAGGACCGGGCGCGCGCCCGCGTGGCGCTGAAGCAGTGGGCCGAGGCGGGCGATGATCTCGACAGTGCGATCATCCAGTCGGCGGGCGATGCGGAATCCTTCCGGATGCGCGGACATGTGCGGCTGAAGCAGGGCCGGTTGAGCGAAGCCTGGCAGGATGTGGAGGCGGCGATGAAGCTCGCGCCGAGGGATGTGAATGTCGTGGTGCTGCGCGGAGATGTGCGCGAGGCGATGCGTAGAGAGGGGATGGAGGACCCGGCGGGCCTCGACCAGGCGCTGGAGCCGCGCGCGCGGATTGTGGGGGATTAGGCGCACTGGCGCGATCCCTGCCGCCGGGCGGCGGGGTTGGGTGGGCGCCCCGGTCCGGAATCAGTCGCGGGAGAGGCCCAGTTCGCTCAGGCGCTTGAGGTAGGCGCTCATGCGGTCCGTTTTCTGGGCGGCGAGTTCGGCGAGGTAGGGCCAGGTGTAGAGGCCGGTGTCGTGGCCGTCATCGAAGCGGATGCGGAGGGCGTAGCGGCCGACTGGTTCAGCGCCGGTGACCCCTACGCGGCGTTTGCGGACGGGCGGGGGCGGGCGCTCATTGCCGTGGCCCTTGGTCTCGGCGCTGGGGCTTTCGACGCGCAGGAGTTCGTAGGGGATGGCGCCTTCAGTGCCGTCGTCGAAGCGGACCAGGAGTTCGGCCCGGGCCTTGTTGAAGCGCAGTTCGAGGGGCCAGGGCGCCTGTTGGGCGGCCATTACTTCGGCGCGCCGAGGTCGCGGGCTTCGTCGCGGAGCATCACCGGGACGCCGTTGCGGATGGGGTAGGCGAGGCCGGCGGCGCGGCTGATCAGCTCGTTGGCTTCGCGGTCATAGGTGAGGGCGGAGCGGGAGACGGGGCAGACGAGGACTTCGAGCAGGCGCGGGTCGACGCCCGGCTCGTGACCCGACTCGGATTGGTTCATGCCATCCATCTGCGACTTGCTTTCTGCAGCGCTCATCATTGCACGTATCCGCCACCCTGACCTGGACGCTCCATTTCTAGCAGAGTTATGAGCGCCGTGCACCTGTCCTCGAGCGTGCTTGCTTCGAGCAGGGCCTGCTTCTCGGAATTCGCGAAGGGACAGCCTGCGGCGAGGGAGTTGATCAGCGCATCGAGGGGCGCTGATTCGACCTCGCCCCAGTCAGCCTTGAAGTCGCCGCGGCGAAGGTAGCGTTCGAGCGCGCCCATGAGACGCACCCGCGCCGAATCCTCAAGCGCCACGTCATGGACGAGGTCGTGGGCGAAGGCGTTCCAGTTGGCGCGGACGAGGCGATAGGGCGCGCCAGCGGCAAGGTCTTCGCCCGCCTCAAAGCGCATGATGCCGGTCAGCACGATGAGGTAGCGGCCATCGCCGGTTTCCTGGAAGGCCGAGATGCGGCCCGCGCAGCCGACGCGGCTGAGGGCCGGGCGGTCGTCTTCCAGCGGCGCATTGGGGCCGAACATGGCGGCGGGCTGGATCATGCCGATGAGCCGGTGGCTCGCGAGGGCGGCATCGACCATCGCAAGATAGCGGGGCTCGAAAATGTTGAGCGGCAGGGTGGCGCGGGGGAACAGCAGCGCCCCCCCGAGGGGGAAGACCGGGATGGCGGCGGGAAGATCAGCTGGCTTGCGATAGGTGCGTGGCAAGAGGGCCCTCGTCGATTGCGTCCCCACACGCGATGCGTGGTGCATAGCATGAGATGGGGGGCGCCGCGACGCTTTCCAGCGTCCTAGCCAATGAAGGCGTGAACGAGCAGCGCGCCGGCTATGGCGAGGAAGACAAGCAAGGTGCCCATCGTGCCCACGGCGCGGCCGAGGGAGAAGCCGCCCGAGCCCGCAAGGCCGTAGGCGTGCAGGATGCGCGAGACGAACAGGACGAGGCCGCACATGTGGATGTACCAGGCGGGCATGCCGAGCATGGCCAGGCCGGCGATACCCACCATGAGGACAGGCACGTCCTCGACGGCGTTCAGCTGTACCCGTGTGGCGCGGTTGAATTCAGGGTTCGTCTCGCCGGAGGGCAGCTTCATCTGCCCACGGCGCGCGCCGACATACATCTTGAGGCCCAGCATCATCAGGATGAGCAGGCCAATGTTCATCGCCGCCGCCTGTGCAGGCGACATGGCTGTCAGGATATCCATGCAGTGCTCCCCGGTCGGTTCCGTCTGCGGGGAGATAGGCACGGGCGATGGTGCTTGTCATCCCGGCCTGGCGCAGGCTTTCGAGCGCCGGGATGACAAGTTGTGGCTGCCGCCTTACCAAGTGCGCATCAGGGAGTTCTGCATGGCCGAGGCGGCATCAGGGGGCGACCGGCTGTTCCGGTCGATTGCGGCCGCGAAGCCGAAGCTGGTCACGGGCGTGCCGGACGGCATGCTGGCGCGGACCATCATGCTGTGCGAGGCGAGCCCGGATTTCCCCTATATCGCGTGTGCGCGTGAGGAAGAGTGCATCGGCGTCGCCTGCGGCGCGGCGATGGCAGGCGAGCGCGCCATCGTGATGGTGCAGAATGCGGGGCTGCTGAATTCTCTGGGAGCGTTTGCGACGATGGGGCTGCGCTATGGGCTGCCTATTGTTGTCATCGTGACGAACAGGGGGGCGCTGGCCGACCCCAACGGCTACGACATCGAGAAGCGCGAGGCGTTCGATGCGGGCGTGCGGCCGATGGCGCGAGTGTTCGATTTCGATGCCGGAGACCTGCCGGACGACCTGATCCCGGCGGCCTTCAAGTGGGCGGAGGCGGCGCGGAAGCCGGTGATCCTCGCGCTGGAGAAGCGGCTTGGCGGGGAGGCTGCGCCATGACGTTGGCAAGCAATCTTCCCTCGCAGCAAGATGCGATCGCGGCGACGCTGGCGCTTTATCCTTCGCGGCCGTTTGCGGTGTCGGACATCGGCTCGCAGACGGGCTGGCTGAAGGCGGCGGGGCATGACCCGCGCAATCTCTATGTCTCCGGGCCGATGGGGCTCGCGACATCGGTGGCGCTTGGGCTGGCGGCTGTACGGCCGAAGAGCCAAGTGTTGGCGATTGCCGGTGATGGCGCGCTGGCGATGAACCTCACCTCGCTGGCGACGATTGCGGGGGCGAAGCCTTCGAATCTGTCGATTCTGCTGGTGGACAATCGCGTGTACGAGTTCACGGCGAGCGTGCCGACGCCGACGCGGGAGCTGGACTGGCTCGCCGTGGGTCGCGCGTTCTTCGGCGAGTCGCAGTGCCTGCGACTGTCAGAGCTGACGGCCGAGCGCTGGGCGGGCGTGGCGCGGCCGGCGATGATCGTCGCGGACGTCGCGCCGGCGCCGGGCAAGCCGCCCGCGCTGGGGATGACGCCGGCGATGATCCGGGCTGAGTTTCTGGGGGCGAGCCGGAGGTAGGCCGATGAGCCTCGCGCTCATGGTTCAACGGACGGCCCTGCGGGCCTGCTCACCATGAGTGCTACCGTGGCAGCGCCCGGAACGATGGCGCGACTGCCGGGCAAGGCTCGGCGGTCAGGAGACTATCTGAACAAAACCGCCGACAGTCTGCGGCGGCCTTCCTTCGTGACGTCGGCTTTTGGGCCGGCGGCTTCGAAGATCTTGAGGAGCTGCTCCTTCGCGGCGCCTTCCTTCCAGTTGGCGTTCTTCTCGAGGATGGCGAGGAGCTGGTCGGCGGCTTCCTCGTGCTTGCCTTCGGCAGAGTAGAGCGCAGCGAGGTCGAAGCGGGCGTCCCAGTCGGTGGGCGTGTTGTTGACGCGCGTCTTGAGCTCAAGCGTCGCGTCCGGCGCGGAGGTGTGGCTCAGCAGGTCGAGCGAGGCGAAGATGCCGACGGCTGAGGGGTGCTTACGGTTCGCTTCCGGGATCATCTCGGCGAACTGGCGGGCGCGTTCGACATCGCCGGCTTTCAGATAGCAGCGCGAGAGGCCAGCGAGGGCTTCGATGTTGTCCGGCTCCTGGTCCAGCACGACGGAGTAGATTTCGGCGGCGGCGGCGAAGTCTCCGGCGTCGGAGGCGTCTTCGGCAGCAGCCAGCATTTCGGCGACCGTCGGGCCAGCGTCGGGGCCGGCGGCGCCCTTGATCTTGTTGATGAAGGCGCGGACCTGGCTTTCGGGCAGGGCGCCCATGAAGAGATCGACCGGCTGGCCGTTCTTGAAGGCGACGACGGTGGGGATGGACTGCGAGCCGGTCATGCGCGCGATCTGGCTGAAGACCGCGGGGTTCTTGTCGACGTCGATCTTCACCATTTTCACGGCGCCCTTGTTCTCGTCGACGATCTTCTCGAGCATGGGGCCGAGCGTGCGGCAGGGACCGCACCAGGTTGCCCAGAAGTCGACGATGACGGGGACGGTCTTCGACGGCTCGATGACGTCCTGCAGGAAGCTCTGGTCCGTGCCGTCGGAGACGTGGGGGCTCTTGGGTCCGCCAGCGGGGGGACGGCCTGCGCCTGCGCCAATGATGTCCACGGAAGAGCTCCTGTTCGTTCGGCCGGTTGGCTTCTGGCCCCTAGATGGGCGCGGGCCCTCGAAAGGGCAACGGCCTTACCCAGCGGCCAGTTTCGTGAAATCCACGGGCGTGACGGTATGGCCCGTGGCGACGGCAAAGCCAAGGAAATCCGCCCGGGAAATCGCGGTTGTCTTATCGCAGCGGAGCGGGTGGAAATTGAGGATGTCGTGGGCCAGCAGGGCTTCCTCGGCGACCAGTCGGACCCGGCCCGCGGTATCATTCATGACGGCGAAACCGGTGACCGAGCCGGGGGTGACGCCCAGGGCATCCCACAGCAGGGGCGCATCCGTGAAGGACAGGCGCTGGCAGCCCAGCGCCCGATGCAGCTGATTTAGCGGCAGGGTGGACGAACCCAGCGCGCAGACCAGGACGAGCTGGCCCGACTTGTCCTTCATGAAGAGGTTCTTGGTGTGGCCGCCGGGAAGGTGGGCCTTCACATTCTGGCTTTCGGCGACGGTGAAAACCATCGGGTGGGTGATCGTGGTCGTGCGTATCCCCAGCTGGTCGAGCAGGGCGAAGAGCGGGGCTTCCGGCGCGCGGGAGAAATCGTCGGGCGCGGGCATCGGGCCGCGGCCGGGCGCGGAGGCGCTTTGATCTGTCATGATCGCTGGTCTAGATGGGGGGACAGGAAAATTGAAGGCCGGTTTTCGGGACTGAGGCTCCATGCGCTTCGACTGCTACAAGATTCACGATTGGGCGCCCGAAATCGTGCCGGGGCAGGGCAGGCGCGCGTGGATGGACGCGTTCCAGGATCGGCACCCTTATCGCTGCCTGCCGCTGACAATGGCGAACTGCACGGGATGGGAAGTCCTGTGCCCGGTCGGTCTCACCATCGAATGGGATGGCGGCCTGCTGGAAGCGGCGATCAAGATCACCGGCGACGAGCCGTGGCCGCCGGTGAGGAATATCGCCGACAGCCATTTTCGGCGCGGCATCGTCACCTTCCATACGGGGCATCTGTTCCGTACGGAGCCGGGCTGGCGGGTCTGGGCGATGGGGCCGCCCAACGAACCCAAGGACGGCATTTATCCGCTGCAGGGCCTGATCGAGACGGAATGGCTGCCGTTTCCGTTCACCATGAACTGGCAGATGACGCGGCCGGGCAAGGTGCGCTTCGAAAAGGGCGAGCCGTTCTGCTTCCTCACCCTGGTGCAGGACCAGCCGCTGGAGGAGGTGCAACCGAGCCTCAAGCTGCTGGCGGACAATCCGAAGCTGTTCGAGGAGTACAAGGCCTGGGCCGAGAGCCGCGGCGACTTCAACAAGAAGCTGATCCAGCGCGACGCCGAGGCGACGAAACAGGGCTGGCAGCGGCACTATATGAAGGGCCAGAAAGTCTCCGGCGGCGAGGCCCAAACCCACCAGACCAAGCGCAAGCTGAAGGCGCCCAAGCCTGTGGCCAAGCCGCTGCCGGGGCTGGGCGGGGAGTAGGCAGGAGGGCCATTGTATCCCGCCCCTTGCGCCCGGCCCGGCTTTCGGCTTATAGACCGCCCTCCCAAGGCCTCCGGGCCTGTTCCTACCCAGGATGCGGGCGTAGCTCAGGGGTAGAGCACGACCTTGCCAAGGTCGGGGTCGTGAGTTCGAATCTCATCGCCCGCTCCAAAAACTAAATAAAAACAGTCGGTTAGCGACACTCTCCTGAGTGTGGCGAAGCCGTTTTGGGCTCCGGGGTGGGAATGGCGCGCCAGGACAGTCCCGGGCAGATTTTTTTCGATGCGTGCTGTGCCCCAGCGATGGCCGAGCGCAGGGCTGCATGGACTTAGCTTCCTGGTCGCCTGACGAGAATAACGCGCCTGTGAGTCGGCTTCGGGTTTGGATGCCGATAGGCACGCTACTGGATTGGTTTCGCGACGATGATAGGGGTCCCTCATCGGTGCCTGTTCACAGCCTACCGGCTCCTTGACCTCACGCCGGCTCACGCTGCAATCCGCCTATGGCCGGAATACCCCCTTACTCCGGACAGTCAGACCAAACATTACGATCGACTGTTGTGGGGCCCCAAAGCTACCGGTCGTCGTTCAAACTTGGCGAGGCCCGAAAACTTTGGGGCAGGTCACAGCCACTCTGCGCGTGATATCCCTTGCTCAACGATCACGAAGCTGATCAGCGCAGCGGCCACCAGCCAGGCAGGGACCAAGAGTAGCGCGAATTGTCGAAAAACTGTCATTGGCGCCAGCCCCTTTCGGGAGGGTCGAATCAGGGACCCATGATCTCGATTCTCGTCCGCCAAAGCGCAGCTATTTCGTTAAGAGAATTCTGAGAGCGGGATCTACGCCGACCCAAAACAGGCAGTATCAGCTGTGCTTGCGGTAGCGACTTTCGGACCCGCGATTCCGGTCACAGCCTCAGGCGTTGTTGCGGCCCGTGTTCCCATTAACCATCTCCTCATCGCTGAGAATGAGAATGGTTCTCGCACGAACCTTGATTCTGTCTGTGGGGGGACGAACATGGGCCTGATCGGAAACCCGATGAACGCGCTTAGCGTTCGCGCACGGCTAGCCTCCATTCTGATTGCGTTCGCAATTCCCGTCACGGTTCTGTCTCTCAATGTTTGGACAACTGGCGACTCGCAGGTCAAGATAGCCGAGCTTGAGATCGCCGGAACGGAGCTCGTCGATCCTCTCACGCACGTGTTGAACGAGGTTGCCGACTACGAGATCGCTGAACGACTGGTCGTCCTGAACAACACGTCGAAGACAGAACTTGCGGACGCAGCAACGACGATCGACCAGCTCTTCCAGGAGCTTTCAAGGCTGGAAGGTCTGCACGGCCCCGCTCTTGAATTCGACAGTGACGGACTAAAGCGGGCAGACAAGGAAGATCTTTCCATCGTCAGCCTCTCCGCGCAGTGGGAGGCAATCAAGTCTGAAGGAGGTGATCCGCAGCGGTTCAAGCAGCTCATTGCCGAGACCAACGGGTTGATCGCTCATATCTCGGAAACATCCCAGCTCCTGCTGGACCCCGAGCTGGACAGCTTCGCCTTGATGGACACCACGGTTGTCGTTCTTCCGCGCGCGCTCGAGTTTCTGGCTGACCTGAAAGCGAGGGCCTTCGCCTCGCTCGCGACGAATGAGGGGCGGATCCCCGTCGACGGGCGACCCGACATCAAACTCCTGATGGCGCTCGCGGGTAGCCAGCAACTGCCAGCCGTCCGCAACAATGTCGCCAAGGCAATCGCGACAAATGCGGCGGGCGATCATGAATCTCCAACCTTGAAGGCTTCACTTGAACCGGCTCTCGCATTCTATTCTGAATCGGCTGCCAAGCTGCAGGCTCTCGTTGATAGACTCCTGATCGACGAGGCATTCTCGATTTCACCCGAGGAGTTCATCGTCATCGCCGATGAGATGCACGATGGAAGCGCCGAGCTGGCGAGTGTGGTTCTCGGAGAGCTCCGTCTGGCGCTCGAAAACCGCATCATACGCCTACACTCGGGCATGGTTGCTACCTTCGCGATCGTCGGTTTCAGTATTGCTATCGCACTGGCCCTCTTCGGACTCGCATCTTCGAGCATCTCTGGGCCCGTCGCCCGACTGAGATCTGCGATGGAGCGGATTTCGGAAGGGGAAACCGACTTCATCGTCGCGACAGACAAGCGCAAGAACGAGATCAGCAATACATTCCGTTCGCTGGCGAAGCTGAAGGCAACCGTCGAGGAAGCGTTCAAACTGCGCCAGATGGTCGATGAGATGCCCATCAACGTGATGGTCGCTGACCCGAAAGACGACTTCAGGATTTCGTATGCTAACAAAACCAGCCTTGCGACGCTGAAACTCGTCGAGCGACATCTGCCCGTGAAGGTGGAATCGGTTGTTGGGGCCTCATTCGACATCTTCCACCGGAACCCCTCCAACCAGAGAAAGCTTCTGCAGTCGCCCGAGCGGTTGCCGCACTCGGCCCGCATCAAGCTTGGTGATGAAACATTCCAGATGCAGATCAGTGCGATACGCGATCGTAACGGCGCATATGTCGGCCCCATGATCACCTGGACGCTAGTGACGCAGCTCGAGCACCTTGCTGATGATTTCGAACGAAACGTCCTGAAGGTCGTGGATGTAGTCGGCGCATCCGCCAAGGGTATCAATACAGCGGCCGCGCTGATGTCCGAGACCGCCGGTCAGTCAACAAGGCAGGCTGCCGTCGTCTCAGGGGCGGCTGCCCAGGCTTCCGACAACGTTCACGCTGTGGCCGCGGCGGCGGAAGAGCTTTCAGCGTCGTTCTCCGAGATAGCGAGCAGGGTTGGGAACGCATCCAGTATCGCGTCGGTCGCAGCCTCCGAGGCGCGTGAGATGAATGCGCGAATGAGGTCGCTCGCAGACAGTGCAAAAGGGATCGGTGACGTGGCCGGCCTGATTAGCACAATCGCTGGCCAGACGAATCTCCTGGCCCTTAACGCGACAATCGAGGCGTCGCGAGCAGGTGAGGCTGGTAGGGGATTCGCTGTTGTAGCGGCCGAAGTGAAGGCTCTCGCCGAGCAGACGGCCACTGCAACCGCCAAGATTCGCGCCAGCATTAATGCAATCCAGCAGTCATCCCACGAGGCCGGATCCGGGATTGAACGAATTACGACGACAATCGAGTCGATCAACGAAATCCAGATGGCGATTGCCGCTGCGGTGGATCAACAGGTAAACGCAACCAGCGAGATCGCGCGCAGTGTTGCAGACGCATCGGCGGGTACGAGCGAAGTGTCTGCTAACATGGCCGAGATGACGTCGGCCGCGCACCGGACGGGAAAATCGGCTGGCGAGATGGTGCAGTCGTCCGGCGTTCTTGCCGAACAATCCGATCGCCTGCTGGGTCAGGTCTCAGCGTTCCTGAAGTCTGTGCGAGCTGCCTGAGGATCGGGCGCGTCTGATCATTTTGAGCGAGGGCTTGGTGTCGACACCAATTCAGCGTCGGATCCTAATAGCCGGCCCAAGCCGGCATGCGCGAAGCATTGACCTGCCTCAGGGGTTTCGGACCAAGCGCAGCGTGTGAGTGACCGTTTCTGGGCGATGAGCCGCCGCAACGCAGCACGCCCCTGAATGACGTATGTGGATCGAA
>JBBAUA010000008.1:0-84718 GCA_040398465.1 Hyphomonadaceae bacterium
TGGTCTGCCAGGGCTGGTGCTTGAACCAGGCCGCCCGCGTCGCCTTCATCTCCTGCGCCGTTCCCGGCTGCGTCCCCGTCGGCTGGGCGAAGGCGGCGGGGCTGCCGCCGGCCAGGACCATGACCGCCGCCAGGGCGAGGAAACGACGCTTCATGAAGGACTCCCGGATTTTCTCGTTGATGGGAAACTAGGGCCTTCGGGAAGCGCCGTCGATGGCGCTTTGCTGTTGGCCTGCAGCATGCGACACGACGCCCATGAGCTTGCGCGTCGCGACGATCGGCAGGAACGGACAGGTCGCCCTGGCCCTCGCGTCCTGCGCTGCACACGCCCCTGACATCACGCTGATCCAGGCTTCATCAGCCGAAGCCGACCTGCGCGATGCGGACAGCCTTGCGCGTTTCGTCGACGCATCTGCTCCGCACATCGTGATCAATGCCGGCGCGTACAACAATCTCGACCGGGCGGAGACTGAGGACGACCTCGCCTACGCGGTCAACGCCGGCGGTCCCCGCGCCCTAGCCCGCATCTGCGCCGCGCGCGATATAGGCTTCGTGCACATGTCCACCGATTGCGTGTTCGACGGAACCAAGGCCGGCGCCTATCACGAGATCGACACGCCCAATCCGCTGTCGGTCTATGGCCACTCGAAGCGCGCCGGGGAACTGGCTGTGCTGGAGGACAACCCAGCCGCCCTGACCGTTCGTGTGTGCTGGGTGTTCTCGGCGTTCGCCGAAAATTTCGTCTCGAGGATGATCAGCCTCGCGCGCACACGCCCCGAGCTGCGCGTCGTTGACGACCAGTTCGGCCCGCCGACCTACGCGCCGGACATCGCCGCCGGCCTGCTCGCCATCGCGCGGCGCAAGCACGCGGCGCCCGCCAATCTCTGTGGCCTGCTGCATTTCGCAGCGCCCGGCCGCATCGACCGCGCAAGCATGGCGCAGGCGATCATGGACGAGTCTCGCCGCCAGGGCGGACCGTTTACGCGTGTCTCGCCTGTCTCGACCGAAGCGTTCGCTGCACCGGCAAAACGCCCGGCCAATGCCTGCCTGTCGTCCGACATCGCCACACGCCAGCTGCGCCTCGACTGGACGCCATGGGAAAAGGCGCTCGAGCAATCGGTCCGCGGCATCCTGGCGCGCGGGTGAATGTTGTATCCGTCGCGGTTTGATCCTTGAATGGCCGAACGGTCGGCCTGGGCTGATCCGTTGGTGTGGGAGTTCGTGCATGCGTGGCCTGACGATCGCTGGCGTTGCCTGTCTCGCCTTTGCGGCGTGCAGTGAAGAAACGCCGCCGCCTGTCGCGGAGGAACAGGCTGTAATCGCGCCCATTGGCGCAACCGGCGACGCTGATGAGGCGCTACCGCCTGTCGACTGCACGCAGATCAATGCCGTGTTCGCAGCCTTCAACGAGCCGGCGCCCTTTGCGTCGCTGGGCGCCGGCCCGCCGATTGCGCCGGCAAACGCCGCCTGCAAGGTCGCCGAGGCAAAGGCTGCTGTTCCCGGCGGCCCCGTGATCCATGCACTGAACTGCACGCTGTATTCGTCGGGCGCGCTCGACCGCGCGGCGAATGCGACGCCCGCCAAGGAAGCCTTCGTGGAGGCGCGCCGCCAGTTGGATGCCTGCCTGCCCGCGGACTGGACATCGCGCGACGGATCCGTGAACGAGGTCGATGCGACCGAAGCCATGATCTACGAAAGCACGGCCGACGTGCAGCGTGCGATGACGGCGTCGTCCTATACGTATCCGGTCCAGCTGAAGAAGGCGTGGGTCGAGGACGGCGCGGCGTCCGGCTGGCGCGTGACGCTCGACTTCCAGAAGGAAGCCGGAGGCCAGTAGTCCACGCCAGCGAAGCTGGATACAAGGTGCGCCCGACAGGAGGCGCACTGGCATGTCCACCAAGCCCAACGCGTTCACACCCAACACCTTCACACATCGCCTCGACACCGTTATCGAGACGCCGCGCCTTGTCCTGAAGGTGCCGAGCCTTGCCGAATTCGAGCCCTGGTGCGCCTACATGGCGGACGAAGAAGCCGCGCGCTTCATCGGCAAGACCCAGCCGCCTGCCGTGGTCTGGCGCGGCATCTGCACCATGATCGGATCGTGGCAGGCCGCGGGCTTCGCCATGTTCTCCGTCTTCGAGAAGGACAGCGGCCGGTGGGTGGGTCGCCTTGGCCCATGGGCGCCGCATGGCTGGCCCGGCCTCGAGGTGGGCTGGGGCGTGATCCGCGATGTGTGGGGCAAGGGCTATGCGCTCGAAGGCGCGATCGCTTCCATGGACTATGCGGTCGATGTGCTGGGCTGGGAAGACATCATCCATTCGATCCACCCCGACAACATCAACTCGCAGAAGCTGGCTGCGCGCCTCGGTTCGGTGAATCGCGGCCCCGGCAAGATGCCGCCGCCTTACGAGAACGAGCCTATCGACCTTTGGGGCCAGACTGCTGACGAATGGCGCGCGCGCCGGTCGGACATGTGGGAGCGCATTATCCGCTGACGTTGACGCTGCTGGCGCCGTCGAGCCGGTAGGGATGGATGAAGCCCTCGGCTTCGTAGGCCCGCCCGCCCCAGTACCCACCTGGAATGTGCCAGACGCGGACCTGGCTCCAGTCATTGTTCGGCGACACGTCGATCACCGGCACGTTGACGCTGATCTCGCCGCCCTTCAGCCAGTTCGCATGGTCGATGCGCAACAGCCGGGACGAGACCACGTCCCGCACGAACGACACATGCCCGCGTGTCAGGTCATTGTAGCCACGCAGCACCAGCACCGAGCCCGGCGCCGGCCGGCTTGAACGTACATAACGGCTCGCCGCCTGCGCCCACCATGTCACCGCATCACCCCAGATCGCGATGCCTGAAACGTTGCGGACATAGGGTACGCATTCTGAATGGGGCTGGTCCCCGATAATGACCGGCGCCATCGCAGGCTCGAACGGTATTGCGGTGAGATCCAGCGGCGCCGGCGCAGCCGGCGGGCGCGGCGCAATCGCAGTATGGGAAGCCGGGGCCAACGCGCCGGCGTAATCGATGGGCGCCCGGTTCCCGCTGGCGCAAGCGCCTGCTGCGAGACAGGCCATGCCCGCCAGCGCCGCCCCTCGCCACATGATATGACCCTTGTCTGTCATGGTCGCGGACATTGGCCGGAATTTGATGAGCGCCAAGTGAACGATTCGTTGGCTGAACCCGGCCCGCGCCCGCCCGCAACAAGCCGCCTCATGGACTTCGCGGCCCGATTCTGGTCTATGCCCGAACCTGATCCAAGGCTCAGGGACCCAACTCCCGAAGCTACGGAAATCACAGGCCAAATCCAGTGGCCAGGGAAGCAAGATGACCGGCAAGATCGTTACCGTTTTCGGTGGTTCAGGCTTTCTCGGGCGCCATGTCGTGCGGGCGCTGTGCCGGCAGGGCTGGCGCGTTCGCGTCGCATGCCGCCGGCCGCATCTGGCTGGCGACGTGAAGCTGGCAGGCGATGTCGGCCAGGTCCAGCTGATCCAGGCCAATGTCCGCAACCGCGCCTCGATCCAGCGGGCGCTGGAGAATGCGGAAGCTGTCGTGAACCTCGTCGGGATCCTTACCGAACGCGGGTCGCAGTCCTTCCAGGGGACGCAAGGTCTCGGCAGCGCCAACATCGCGCAGGTCGCCGCCGAAGCCGGCATCAGCAATTTCGTGCAGGTCTCCTCCATCGGCGCCAACAAGGATTCGCGGTCCAACTATTCGCGAACCAAGGGCGAGGCCGAGGCCGCCGTCCGCAAGGCGATCCCGACCGCCGCCATCCTGCGCCCGTCGATCCTGTTCGGACCCGAGGACGGCTTCTTTACTCGCTTTGCCGAGATTGCCCGCGTCAGCCCCTTCCTGCCGCTGATCGGCGCAAGGACGCGCTTCCAGCCCATCTACGTCGCCGACGTCGCCCAGGCGGTCGCCGCGGCGCTCTCGAAACCTGAAGCCGCCGGCAAGACGTACGAGCTTGGCGGACCGCGCACCTACACGATGAAAGAGCTGCTGCAGTACATCACGCGCGAGATCGATCGCCCGCGCATGCTGTTGCCGATACCGACGCCGATCGCCGCCCCCATGGGCTACATCATCGGCGCCCTCTCGCGCCTCAACCCGTTCTTCGGTCCGCCGCTCACCGGCGACCAGGTGCAGTCGCTCAAGGTCGACAACATCGTGACCGGCAATGTCGGCACGATCGCGGATCTCGGCGTCACCAATCTCGAAACCGTCGAAGCCATTACGCCCACCTATCTCTGGCGCCATCGCCCGCACGGCCAATTCCAGCCCCCGCATGTCGATGAGACGAGCCGGGTCGACGCCTAAGCACGTCCAGACGCTTCCGCCTTACCTGGACCCGAGCTAGCATCGTGGCGCGAGAGCTCAGGGGAGCGGGATCATGGACAAGCTGGCGGTCGTTTATTCCGGCATGAATCTGGGCGTGCTCGCCCTCTGGCTGTTGATCGCGACACTCGCGGGATTCATCGCGCGCAAGATCGTGCGCGGCAGGCCGGTGCTGGGGCTGTGGGGCGATATCGGCTTTGCCCTGCTCGGCGTCTTCCTGGTCGGCACGGTGATGAAGGCGTTTGATGTCTCGCTGACTGACTGGATCGCCAGCCTTGACCTCGGCCCCCTCAATGACGTCACACGCTGGGTCGATATCTTCGTCGTGGCTTTCCTCGGCGCACTGGTGCTGCGCGGCGTGCTGCGCCCGATAACCGGCAGGGGCTGATCGCAGGCCAGGCGCCCGCATCTGCGGGCGTTGGGCGGAAGCGAACCGCCCTCAGCCTGCCTTGCGCACGGGAGCACCCGTGCTGAGCCGCGCCAGGGCCTGCTCGAATCCTGCCGGTTTTGGATCAGCAAACTGAAGGTGCGTGCCGGTCTTGTCAGTGCCGAGCACCTTGTAAGAGACTTGTGCGCCTGCAACTCCCAGCCGGCCAGTCTGTCCGCCGTGCATGTTCGCGTCAGCTGCCAACAACGCACCACCGCCCGACAGATTTTCCACCATCACTTTCTGTCGGCTATCCAGGAGTGTGCCTTCCGTATGAAGCTCATAGCGCGGGTCAGTCCGTCGTTCGACATCCGGAGAGGATGTGCGAATGACCCGCACGATGCTTTCGCGGAGGCGCGTAATCGACTCATCGACATTGCTGACCGAGCCGCTGAGCGAGCGAGCGCCATCTCCGGTCTTGGCCGCCTCTTCCAGAACGATGGCGACCGAATCCGAAACAAACGATGCTGCACGCGCAGTCTCTTCAACATGCCGCGCGATTTCGCCGATCGTCGCGGTCTGTTCTTCCATGGCGGCCGCGATTACTGTCGATCCTTCGTCCACGCTGGAGATCTGGCGCGCGATTTCAGAGACAACAGTCGTTGTCTCGCGCATCACGACCTGGATCTCCGCGACGTGGCGCCGGATTTCTTCGGTGGATTTTGCAGTCTGGCTCGAGAGCGATTTCACCTCGCTCGCGACGACCGCGAACCCGCGACCGGCCTCGCCCGCGCGCGCCGCTTCGATCGTTGCATTGAGCGCAAGCAGGTTGGTCTGATCCGCAATCTCGGAAATGATGTTGGCGACCGTGGTGATCTTCTCGATAGCCTCCGCCAGATTGGTGACCGCCGATCGCGTCCGCTCGCTGGTTTCAACCGTGGCCGCAGTGATCTTGCGCGCATTTGACAATTGCTGCGAGACTTCCTGGATCGACGCCGAGAACTGTTGCGTGGCTGCCGTCACGCTGGTGGCGCTCATCATGGCCTGTTGCGCAGCAGCAGCGACGCCCTGGCACTGTTCGGTCACGTTCGACACGGACCCGCTCATCGCAATGGCGAGCCGCGACATCTCTGCGGCCTCGCTGCTGACGCGCATCACCGCCGAGCCGGCCTCCGCTTCGACGCCCTGGGCCATCTCGCGCAGGGACGCGCGGCGATGCTCTTCGGCCTTGGCAGCGTCTTCCGACTGCTGGACCCGCATCCGCTCCGTTTCGACAAGGTTGCCGCGGAACACTTCGAGCGCGCGAACCATGTCGCCAATCTCGTCCCGACGCTCAGCGCCCTCAGCCTTTGCGTGAAGGTCGCCCGAGGCAAGCTTGGTCATGACGCCAGTCACACCGGCGACCGGGCGGATGACCCTTCTGAACAGGAGCAGGAATCCCAGCACCGTCAGCAGCAGGACGGCGGCGATCACGGCGTAAATGACAAGCGAGTAGAAGCCGACTTCCTCGCTGGCGATCGTCTCGAGCATGGCCTGATCGGCCACTGCAGCCTTCACAAGTTCATCAACGATGGCGCGATGTTTCGCATAGGCGACCGCGATCTGGGACATCGCCGCCTCGACGCCCACGGCATCACCGCTGCGAAGGGCCGGGATCAGGCGACCATCGACAGCGCTCCAGAATTTCTGCGCTTCAACGTCTGAGTCCTTGGCAACCAGGGTGTAGGCTTTTTCGTTGACACCGTCGTCGCTTTCCCAATTGGCGCGATCACTCCAGAAGGCGTGACGGGCCAGGTACTCCTTCTTCAGTCTCGCAAGCGCATCGAGATGCTCCTGAAGTTTTGTGGGCTCACGGACGGCAAGATTCGCCTCGAGGTAGGATTCGAGCAGGTAGGCCGGGGGCGGCAGGACATCGGCGACCAGGTCCTTGGCCCTGATGATCTGAAGATAGTGGGGACTGTTGATCGCCGTCTTCGAGGCGGCGTACTGCTGCACCCCGACCGCGCCGGCAAAGGCAAGGCAGACAAAGCCACCCAGCGCGATCAGCATTGAGCGAATACGAAGGTTCAACATGACGGACCCGACCCAGAGCTGTATGTTACCAGCACAGTGTCGTCGGGACCGGTTAAGAAATTCCCGTCTGCGGTTAGGGTTCGAAGGCGAGCGACACCCATTTTGGGCTCGGTAGATTCTCGCAAGGGCGAGTAATTTCGCGCTCGACGACATGACGCGCCCGGGCCGAGACCGTCGTCGTCGCCAGATTCGTGGCGCTTGTGGCGCGCGGCGCGCCGCGGCCGGTCACCGTACTGGGATGCAGGCCTGTCCTACATCGCTACCGGGACAGCACTGCTCCAGACGCCGGTGTAGATCGCCGCCAGGCCGGCGGCGCCGACAAGTATGCGCCACCATCCGAAGGGCGCAAAGCCGCGCTTCTGTACGAAGTCGAGCATCAACCGCACCACGATCAGGCCGAACACGAAGCTCGCCACGAACCCCACGGCGATGATGCCGAGATTGTCGCCAGTCAGAAAATCGCGGCTCTCCCAGATGTCGAGCACGAAAGCGCCGACCATGATCGGGATGGCGAGGAAGAAGGAGAACTCAGCCGCCGCGCGCTTGTCGATCTTCAGCAGCATCGATCCGACGATGGTCGAGCCAGAGCGCGACACGCCGGGAATGATCGACAGGATCTGGAACAGCCCGATGATCGCCGCCTTGTAGAGCGGCAGGGTCATCGCACTGTGGTCTGCAGGCGCAGGCGCGATGCGGTCGATCACCAGCAGCACGACGCCGCCGACAATCAGCGACCAGCAGATCAACTCCAACCCGGTGAACAGGTATGACTTGATGAAGTCGTGCAGCAGGAAGCCCGCGAGGAAGGCCGGCACGCACGCGATGATCACCGACAGCGCAAACCGGCGCGAGGCGGGCTCCGTGGGCAAGGTGACCAGCACGTTCCAGAGGCGCCCAAAGTAAAGCACAACGACCGCAAGGATTGCGCCCAGCTGGATCATCACGGTGAACGTTGTCCAGAACGGCGAGGTCAGCCCCAGCGCCGTCTGCGCCAGCAGGAGGTGCCCGGTCGAGGACACCGGGATGAACTCGGTGAGCCCCTCCACCAGGCCGAGCAGGATCGCCTGCAGGATTGTCGTCGCATCCATGGAAATCGCCCGGTCGCTGGAGAGGTGACGCTGGTGTCGCCCGTTTATGGTGGAAGTTGGGTTACCTGCGTATAGGTCCGTTTTGGTTCTTTTATGCGCCAGATGCTTGGGCCGACTGCCTTCTTTGTACGCGCGACGCATAATCTCTGTCCCATATAGTTCCTATAACGCGGATTTTGGTTGCGCGCGCCAGGTTTCGACGTCATGGACACGACGTCGTCCAACATCGGGTGCACCCATGGCGCAGCAGCGCATGCTCACATTCGTGTCCGTCGAACAGCAGACGCCCGAAAAGCGTGAGCCGGACGAACGCCGCGCCGATTTCCATGAAATCTACGCCGACTTCATCACGGCGAAGGCCAACGAACAGTCGTCCCGCTGCTCGCAATGCGGCGTGCCGTTCTGCCAGACGCACTGCCCCCTGCAGAACAACATCCCCGACTGGCTGATGCTCACTGCCACCGGCCGCCTGCAGGAAGCCTACGAGGTCTCGTCCGCCACATCGAACATGCCGGAAATCTGCGGCCGGATATGCCCTCAGGACAGGCTGTGCGAAGGCGCGTGCGTCATCGAACAGTCGGGCCATGGCGCAGTGACGATCGGCGCCGTCGAACGCTACATTACCGACACCGCCTGGGAGCGCGGCTGGGTGCAGCCGATCGCACCCTCACGTGAACGCACCGAAAGCATCGGCATCATCGGAGCCGGCCCCGCCGGTCTCTCGGCGGCGGATGAACTACGCGCCGCCGGCTACAGGGTAACGGTCTATGACAGGCACGACCGCGCAGGCGGCCTGCTGATCTACGGCATCCCGAACTTCAAGCTCGAAAAGGAAATCGTCGAGCGTCGCGTGAAGCGCCTCGCCGATGGCGGCGTGACCTTCGTGCTCAACACCGAGATCGGCAAGGACATCAGCTTCGCAGAGCTGCGCGCAAAGCACGACGCCATCCTCGTCGCTACCGGCGTCTACGCCGCCCGGGAAATGCAGACCCCCGGAAACAACGCCAGGGGCGTCCACAAGGCGCTCGACTTTCTCATCGCCGCCAACAAGGTCGGCCTTGGCGAGACCGTGCCTGACTTCGACAGCGGCAAGCTCGACGCCGCGAAAAAGAATGTCGTCGTGATCGGCGGCGGCGACACGGCGATGGACTGCGTTCGCACCGCCATCCGGCAGGGCGCGAAATCAGTCACCTGCCTCTATCGCCGCGACCGCGCCAACATGCCCGGCTCGCAGCGCGAAGTCGCCAATGCCGAGGAAGAAGGCGTGATATTCGAGTGGCTCGCAGCACCAAACGCTGTCATCGAGAAGAAGGGCGGCGGGGCGAAAAGCGTGCGCGCTGTCCGCATGCGGCTCGGCCCGCCGGACGCATCTGGCCGGCAGGCGCCCGAGGAAATCCCCGGTTCGGACTATGAGGCGAAAGCCGACATGGTGATCAAGGCGCTGGGCTTCGATCCAGAGGACCTGCCCTCACAGTTCAACGAGCGCGCGCTTGCCGTGAATCGCTGGGGGGCGGTCAAAGTCGACTACCGCACCATGATGACATCAATGGACGGCGTCTTCGCCGCCGGCGACATCGTGCGGGGTGCGTCCCTCGTCGTCTGGGCGATCAAGGAAGGCCGCGACGCAGCCGCCTCCATCGACGCCTATCTGAAAGCGCGCGCCGCCTCAGCGCGTGTTGCTGCGGAGTAGCGCGATGGACATCTACCAGATCTCCGTCGACCTGAAGCCCGGCGTACGGGACACGCGCTTTCTCGCCGCCCTCGACGCATATCTTGGCGCGCTGAAAGCCGATGGCAGGATCGAAGGCTGGCGCCTGCTCCGGCGCAAGCTTGGCCTCGGCATGCCAGGCCTTGGCGAATTCCAGATCCTGATCGAGACGCGTGACCTCACCCAGCTCGACGCGGCCTTCACCTCGGCCTCGACGCGCGACGAGCCGATCGAAGGCGCGCATCACGGCGTCAGCGCGCTGGTCCACAACTTCCAGGCCGCCCTCTACCGCGATTTTCCCGACCCGCACCGCAAGCAAGGCGAGGAGAAGTTCTGATGTCGACGCATTCGGGGCGCTGCCTCTGCGGGGCCATTACTTACACCGGCAGGGGCGAGTTCATCATGCAGGTCTGCCACTGCGCCAGCTGTCGTCGCTGGACTGGTAGCCCCGCCATGACGCTGACCTTCGAGGATGGCATAGACATAGAGACGCCTGCAAACATTCGCTGGCATCGCTCCTCAGGCTGGGCCGAGCGCGGCTCCTGCATGACATGCGGGACGACCCTTTTCTACCGTCTGGTCGATGGCGACTATATCAACGTGTCAGCCGGAAGCCTCGACGATCAGGGCGCCATCAAGCAGATCGACGAGCACGTCTTCATCGATGAGAAGCCGGCGCACTACGACTTTGCCGGGAACGCGCCGCGCGTGACAGGCGCCGAAGTCGTTGCGCGCTTCCAGCCACCGGGCGAGCCATCATGACACACGAAAAAGCCGGCCAGGAATGGCTCGAACGCTACACCGAACAGCGCGACGCGCTGGTCGCCGCCAACGCCTACAACCCCGCCGACGAGAAGGACTCATGCGGCGTCGGCCTTGTCGCACAGATCGACGGCACGCCGCGCCGCGAAATCGTCGAGATGGCGATCCGCGCGCTGAAGGCGGTCTACCACCGCGGCGCCGTCGATGCCGACGGCAAGACCGGAGATGGCGCAGGCATCCGCGTTGATGTTCCGCAGGACTTTTTCCGCGACGCCGTGCGCGGCATGGGCCACACGATCAGCGACGACCGGCAGGTCTGCGTCGGCCAGATCTTCCTGCCGCGCACCGATCTTGCGGCCCAGGAGAAGGCGCGCTCAATCATCGAGACCGAAGTCGTGCGCTTCGGATTCTACATCTATGGCTGGCGCCAGCCACCGATCGACACCTCCGTCATCGGCATGAAGGCGAACGCCACGCGACCCGAGATCGAGCAGATCCTGTTTTCGGACCAGCTGAAGCGCGAACCGGCCGAGCTTGAGCGTGCGCTCTACATCTGCCGCCGCCGCATCGAGAACCGCGCGCGCGCCTCGAACCTCGACCTCTATCTCTGCTCGTTCTCCTCGCGCGCACTGATCTACAAGGGCATGTTCCTCGCCCAGGACATCGACGCCTTCTATCTCGACCTGAAGGACCCGCGCTTCGTCTCGGCGGTCGCGATCTACCACCAGCGCTACTCGACCAACACCTTCCCGCAATGGCGGCTGGCGCAACCCTTCCGCATGCTCGCGCACAATGGCGAGATCAACACCATCTCAGGCAATATCAACTGGATGAAGAGCCACGAGATCAAGATGGTCTCGGACGTGTTCGGCGAGCATGGCGATGATGTGAAGCCCGTGATCCAGCCCGGCGGATCGGATAGCGCCGCGCTCGACAACGCATTCGAATTGCTGGTGCGCGCCGGCCGCCCCGGCCCGATGGCCAAAACACTGCTCGTGCCCGAGCCGCTTTCTCGCGACGAACGCATCATGCCGCGCGCCCACCAGGCGCTCTATGCCTACGCCAACTCTGTGATGGAGCCATGGGACGGCCCGGCTGCGCTCGCCATGTTCGACGGCCGCTGGGCCATTGCCGGCATGGATCGCAACGGCCTGCGCCCCATGCGCTATGCGCTCACGGAAGACGGCGTGCTCGCGGTCGGCTCCGAGGCCGGCATGTGTTCGATCAACGAGGAAATCATCACGCGCAAGGGCCGCGTTCCTCCCGGCGGCATGATCGCCGTCGATGTGCGTGACGGTAAGTTCTACGAGCACACAGCCCTGATCGACCGCCTCGCGAGCAGCCACCCGTACGAGCAGTGGTTGTCAAACGTCGTCGAACTGGAGCCCGTTATCGGCCCCGGTCCGGAGCTGCGCCTCTACAGCGAGCGTTCGGAATTCCTGCGCCGTCAACACGCGGCCGGCTTCACGATGGAAGACGTCGAACTGATCCTCTCGCCCATGGCCGAGGACGGCAAGGAAGCCATCGGCTCGATGGGCGATGACAGCCCCCTCGCCGTCCTGTCCGACGTGCACCGTCCGCTGTCGCACTTCTTCCGGCAGAACTTCGCGCAGGTCACCAACCCGCCGATCGATCCGCTGCGCGAGGAGCGGGTGATGAGCCTGCGGACGCGCTTCAAGAACCTCGGCAACATCCTGGCGCAGGATGCGACGCAGACAAACGTCTTTGTCCTCGAGAGCCCCGTCCTCACAAACGGCATGTACACGCGGATGCTGGAGACGATTGGCGAACAGGTCGCCGTCATCGACTGCACCTTCCCGGCGGATTCAGTGGGCTCGCCGGGCATCGCCCTGCGCGATGCGGTCGCCCGTATCCGCGAGGAAGCGCGCGTCGCCGTCTCCTCCGGCCGCGGCCACATCATCCTCACCGACGAAGGCCAGAGCGCAGACCGCGCCGGCATCCCGATGATCCTCGCCGCCGGCGCCGTTCACTCATGGCTCGTCAGCCACGGCCTGCGTACCTTCTGCTCGATCACCGTCCGTTCGGCCGAATGCATGGACACGCACTACTTCGCCGTGCTCGTGGGCGTTGGGGCAACCTGCGTCAACGCCTACATGGCGCAGGAGACGCTGGCAGACCGTCACGCCAAGGGCCTGTTCGGCGACAAGACGCTCGGCCAGGTCGTGCTGAACTACAAGAAGTCCATCGAGGCGGGCCTGCTGAAGATTCTCTCCAAGATGGGAATCTCGGTCATCTCCTCCTATCGCGGCGGCTACAATTTCGAAGCGCTCGGCCTCTCGCGCGCGCTCGTCGCCGACTACTTCCCTGGCATGACCAGCCGCATCTCCGGCATCGGCCTCGCCGGGCTTCAACGCAAGGCGATCGACCTTCACGCCAAGGCATGGAATGCGTCCGTCGCCGTGCTGCCAATCGGCGGCTTCTACCGCGTCCGCGCGAGCGGCGACACGCATGCGCTGTCCGGCGAACTTATCCACGCGCTGCAGCACGCCTGCGACACCAACTCCTATGCCGCCTTCCGCAAGTACTCGAAGCTTGCGAACGCGAAGAAGAAGATGGTCCAGCTGCGCGACCTACTCGACTTCAAGCCGCAGCCGAAACCTGCCTCGTTGCACGACGTCCAGTCGGTCAACGAGATCCGCAAGCGCTTCGTCACGCCTGGCATGTCGCTTGGCGCGCTGGGACCTGAAGCGCACGGTACGCTCAACATCGCCATGAACCGCATCGGTGCGAAATCCGTCTCGGGCGAAGGCGGCGAGGTGCGCGAGCGCTACAAGCCGATGCCCAATGGCGACAACGCCAACTCGATGATCAAGCAGGTCGCCTCGGGCCGGTTCGGCGTCACGGCGGAATATCTCAACAACTGCAAGGAGCTCGAGATCAAGGTCGCGCAGGGCGCCAAGCCCGGCGAAGGCGGCCAGCTGCCCGGCTTCAAGGTCACGGAGTTCATCGCGCGCAACCGCTATGCAACGCCCGGCGTGATGCTGATCTCGCCGCCGCCGCACCACGACATCTATTCGATCGAGGACCTTGCACAGCTCATCTACGACCTGAAGCAGATCAACCCGGACTGCCGCGTTTGCGTGAAACTCGTCTCGCGCTCGGGCGTCGGCACGATCGCGGCGGGCGTTGCGAAGGCGAAGGCCGACGTCATCCTGATCTCCGGCCATGTCGGCGGAACCGGCGCCTCGCCGCAATCCTCGATCAAGTTCGCGGGTCTGCCGTGGGAGATCGGCCTTGCCGAAGCCCACCACGTGCTGACGCTCAACAACCTGCGCGACCAGGTCACGCTGCGCACCGATGGCGGCCTTCGCACCGGACGCGACATCGTGATGGCGGCGATGCTTGGCGCGGAAGAGTATGGCATCGGCACGGCGAGCCTGCTGGCGATGGGCTGCATCATGGTGCGCCAGTGCCACTCCAACACCTGCCCTGTCGGCGTCTGCACGCAGGACGAACGGCTGCGCGCCAAGTTTACCGGCACTGCGGACAAGGTGGTCAACCTGATGACCTTCATCGCCGAGGAAGTGCGCGAGGTGCTCGCCGAGCTTGGCTTCACACGCCTCGATGAAGTGATCGGCCGTACCGACTTGCTGCACCAGGTCTCGCGCGGCTCGGCCATGCTTGACGACCTCGACCTGTCGCCGCTTCTCGTGCGCGCCGACCCGACAGCGAAGGTCACTTACAAGCCGACGCTTCGCAACGAAGTGCCCGACGCGCTGGACGAGCAGATCCTTCGCGACGGCGCGCCCTTCTTCGAACGCGGCGAGAAGATGCAACTCGACTATCACGTCCGCAACACGCAGCGCGCCATCGGCACGCGCGCCTCGTCTCACATCGTGCGCAAGTACGGCATGGACGGCTTGCCGGAGGATCGCCTCTGGGTGACGCTTGAGGGCTCATGCGGCCAGTCGCTCGGCGCCTTCGGCGTCAAGGGCCTGACGCTCGAAGTCGTGGGCGACGCCAACGACTATGTCGGCAAGGGGCTGTCAGGCGCGACGATCATCATCAAGCCGCCGTCCACGTCGACATTCACGGCGAAGGACAACACCATCATCGGCAACACGGTTCTCTACGGCGCAACCTCCGGCAAGGTCTTTGCCGCCGGCCAGGCCGGCGAACGCTTCGCCGTGCGCAACTCGGGCGCGACTGTCGTTGTCGAAGGCTGCGGCTCCAATGGCTGCGAATACATGACCGGCGGCGCCGCCGTGATCCTCGGCGCGGTCGGCCAGAATTTTGGCGCCGGCATGACGGGCGGCATGGCCTTCCTCTACGATCCGCACCAGCGGTTCGCACTGATGGCGAATCCGGAGACCATCCTCTGGCGCCCCGTCGTCACCGATCACTGGATCAAGGTCCTGCGCGACCTCATTGAAGAGCACGTGAGGCGCACCGGCTCCCTCCAGGGCAAGACGATCCTCGACAACTGGCAGCTGGAACTGCGCAACTTCGTTCACGTCGTGCCGAAAGAGTCGGTCGCGCGCCTGGCAGCGCCGCTCGAACTGAAGGCAGCGGAGTGACTGGCGCGTGACATGACTGGCAGGCGGCATTGCAAGGGTGACTGGGGTCCCCGCGTGAGCAAGCACATCAGCCGTTGCGGGGGGATGAGGTGACCAATGCAAGAAGCTGAAAAGCCAGCTGCAGGAAAAGCCCACTCATGAAGTCCAGCGCATGTTGCGCAGCATGCGTGGCGCGTTCGGCTCCCTGGTCTTCTTGCAGCTGCTAACCCTTGCGGGCCTCGGCGGATTGCTGTGGCACACCTTCCTCCGCACAGGCTGAAGGCTGCCGGTCAGCAATCCCCTTTCAGGCCTTTACCGCCAGGGCGATTTCACCGAGTACGCATCTTCATCCACCGGCGCGACGGGAGCCGTCTGCACCGAGAAATTGTCGGCGCCGGGAATGCTGAACCCTGCGATCTCCTTCGGCGGCACGATCTCGAAGCCGAGCCCGTGGAACAGCGCGATGAAGCCGACGAACGACAAGACTGTCGTCGCGATCACCTGAGCGATCACGCGCGTGATCAGCCCGCGGAAGAAAAACGCAGTGCTCAGCGCGGCAACCGTGCTGCCCCCAAGGCCAGCCATGCCCGCCACCGTCGCAAGATCGAAATCAATGCCGCCCATGAGGTCCTCCCATTCGACCCCGCGAAGGCTTGCGGCGGCCAGACTTGTCCACAAACACTAGTCGAAGCCGGCACAGGAAGGAAACCCGTCCCATGACGACTTGCCGGGGCTCTTGTCATTGCGGCGCCGTCACCTTCCGGATCGAGGGGAGATCACCTGCAGCTGCACCTGCGACTGCGCGCTGTGCAAAAAGAAGAATGCGCTGATGGCGAAAGTCCCGGAGGACCGCCTCAGCCTCACGTCGGGGGCGGATAGCCTGTCGCTCTATCAGTGGAATACGCGCGTCGCGAAGGACGATTTCTGCAAGTACTGCGGGATCTACCCGTTCCACCGCAAACGCTCGGAACTGACTGGATACGGCGTCAACCTGCATTGTCTCGATGGCTTCGAACCTGCCTCGTTGCCGACCAGGCTCGGCAAGGGCAAGGGTATGTCGCTGACCGGCGGCGCACGCGAGGTCTGGCCGGGCCCGCGGGAATGATCGCCAGCCAGGAGGAAGACGTTATGGTCGACAAATCCCGCCGCGCAGAACTGCTACAGCAGTACGCGGACCGCTCGCCGCTCAACGGCGTGTTCGCAGTCCGCAACGCTGCGAGCGGCGAGGTCTGGGTCGGCCACAGCAGGAATGTCGACAAGCAGCAGAACGGCCTGTGGGCGCGCCTTCGCGGCGGCATGTGCGTCAACAAGGACGTGCAGGCGTCATGGGCCAAACACGGCGAGGCCGCCTTCAGCTACGAAATTCTCGAACAGCTGACCGAAACCGACAAGTACGTGCTGGAACGCCTGCTGCCCGAACGCGCCGCTCACTGGCGCGCACAGCTGCAGGCCGGCGTCATCAAGGGGACGTGACGACGACCATCGGGCCGAGATTGCGTCCGGCGTCCAGCCGGTCCAGCGATGGCGCCCACAGGCTCGACACAGCGCCGTCGAAATAGAGCGCGTCGTCGCATTTCAGCTGGTCGCGATACAACCGGGCCAGCTTGCCGAACGACACGGGCGCATCGCTGATCACGAACAGCGTATCGCCAGCCTCCGTCACGCCGACGCCGTTGCGGATGTGCCGCGAATCCCCGTCATCGTCGAACTTCGGATGCAGCTTGCCGTCGATCACCAGCATCGGCCCCGATTGCGTCGCCCACACAGGCTTCGGCTTCTGCGCGACATACGCATCCGTCGCGCTTACATGCGCCTTGCCGTCGCCGCCGATCCAGAACACGCCGTTCGGCTTCAGGTGGAAATTGCCGAACCCGTCGCGCGTGTTCACGGCCTTCATCTGCCGTCGGTTCTCGATGTAAAGCCCGATCGGCGCGCCGCGCACGTCGAACATCCCCGCATTCATCGCGAAGCGCACCTTGCCCGCCGCCTCGCCCAGATCGCTCTTCAGCCGGGACAATCGCCGGTGCGGCTTGGCATCGGCGCCACGCAGCGACAGGGAAATCCCGTCCTCGCCGGCCCTGGCCGTGCAAACGGTAAAGTCATCGCCCTCGAAGGTCAGCGACACGCACGGCTCGTCCCTCGCCTGCGCTGCACCGTCGGGCGATGCGGACAGCATTGCAATGAACAGAACAACCAGCCCGGCGCGGATGAATCCCATGGCTTGCTGGTGCCCGTGAAATCCGGCGGTTGTGTGGAGTTACAGCTTCACGCTCGGCAGGTTCATGAACGCCGTCTTCAGCGAGGCCGCCCACGAGTCGCTGATCTGGCGGAACTCCTTGTGGTCGCTTTCGATCCGCTGGGTCTGCGCCCGCATTTCGTTCACCGGAATGACGCAGAGGTCCAGCGGCATGCCCACCGACAGGTTGGAACGCAGGGTCGAATCCATCGAGACCAGCACGGCCTTCACCGCATCATCGATCGAGGTGTCCGGCCGGATCACGCGGTCCAGGATCGGCTTGCCATACTTGTGCTCGCCGATCTGCAGGTAGGGCGTGTCCTCGCCCGCCTCGATGAAATTCCCCGCCGTGTAGATCAGGAACAGCCGCAGCTCGCCGCCCCTGCGCTGGCCCGCCATGATGATCGTCGCGTTGGCGGCTGCGCCCTGCGCCTCGATCTCGGCGCGGTCGCGCTTCTGGATCTCGCGCATCGCCTCGCCTACCAGTTGCGCGCCGCGATACAGCGTCTCGCAGGTCATGACGCTTTCGATTTCCGGATCGATCTTCGCGCGCTTCACCGCCGCGCCGACGTGCGTCACCACGCCCTGCGTGATGCCGAGATTGCCCGCGCACAGCAGCGTCACGACGCGCTCGCCCGGCTCTTCGAACACGAACATCTTGCGGAAGCGCGCAATGTTGTCGACGCCCGCATTGGTGCGCGTGTCCGACAGCAGGACGAGGCCAGCCTGGAGCTTGAGGCCAACGCAGTAAGTCATGTGCCTCCCGATCTCCGCCCGGTTACCCGCAGATCGGGCAGTCCCGCTATTGCTGGGTCTGCCCGCCCTGGTTCTGGTCCTGAGACTGGCCCGGCATCTGGGCAATGTCGACCGAGGCGCTAAGCCGCTCCTTCGGTCCGCCCGACACATTGCCCCGAATCGGGGCTGCATCTGCGGCATCAAGGCCACACCCGAGGCGCACATAGCGGTCCGTGGGGCATAACCGGTTCGACGGATCGAAACCCACCCAGCCGATCTCGGGCGCCCACGCCTCGGCCCAGGCGTGCGTCTCGGTGATTTTCGTGTCGGACGCGAGCAGGTAGCCCACCACGTAGCGCGCCGGAAACTTCAGAACGCGGGCCGCCGCAATGAACACATGCGCATGGTCCTGGCACACGCCCTGCCCGGCCTTCAGCGCCTGCGCCGCCGTGGTCGATGACGACGTCGCGCCCGGCTTGTAGGCCACCGCATCCGCCACGGCGTTGAACAGCCCGTGCATCCGGTCGAGCGACTTCGCGCCCGTTATGCTGGCCGCAAGCTCCTCGATCCGCTTGTCTGTTTCCGTCAGCGGCGTCGGGCGCAGATAGACCTGCGGCCGCACGGTGTCCTTGAGACCCTTGACCACGCCAGCCGCATCGCGCGTCTCGATCTCGCCCTCCGCGACGATCGCCACTTCCGCGCCGCCGGCGGCCGCCGTCCAGATCGACTCGCGATCGCCCGTCGCCGTCGACAGCAGCGCCGGCATCACCTGCCCGTTCACGCTGACTTTCCAGGAGATCACCCGCTGGCTGTCGAAGCTCGGCGGATAGAGCCGCAGCCGCAGCGCGCAGCGTTCCGCCGGCGGATCATAGGCATAGGTCGTGGCGTGTTTGATCGAGAGCCGCATGGTCAGAAGTGATATGCCTTGCTGATTTCAAAGGACAGGCGCCGCGTCGTCGTGATCGCTCCGGAAACGAACTCGTGCAGCCCATGCTGGAACAGCTCGTCGATGCCGGTCTTGTCCAGCTGTTCGACCATTTCGCTCGCCACGGCCTGCGGCGATCCCTTCTCGCCATAGAGTTCGGCAAGGTCATCGAGGAAGCGGCTGATCGAGCGATAGCAATACGCCACCGAGCGCGGGAAGGCGGTGTTGAGAATGAGAAAGTCGGCAATGCCCCACGGCGTGTAGTCGCCCTTGTAGACATGGTGATAGGCGCGCAGGGCCGACGTCGCGCGCAGCACGCTCGTCCACTGGTGATAGTCGCGCCCGCCCCCGACCACGTCCGTCTCGGGCAGCAGCACATAGTATTTCACGTCGAGCAGGCGCAGCGTCATGTCGGCGCGTTCAATGAGACCGCCCATGCGCAGGAAGTAGTAGCCATCGTTCCGCAGCAGCGAGATTTCCGAGGCGCCCCGGAACGCCGCCGTCCGGTTCTTCGTCCACTCCAGCAGCGACGGCAGATTCTTCAGGGCCGTATCGGCATCCATCTGCCCCAGCGAGCGCCAGCCATCGTTCAGCGCCTCCCACATGTCCTGCGTCAGCGCCGTCCGGATCGCCCGCCCGTTCGCCCGCGCCGATGTAAGGCACGACCGGATCGATGACGCATTGTCCGGATCGAGCAGCAGCCGCTGCACCACCGCGCTCGCGCTTAAGCCCTTCGCCTCCGAATCAGCAAGCTCCGGCGCAGAGCCGGACGCCGCCGCAACCGAGCGCCACTCCTCCTGCTCGTTCGAGCCCGGCAGCATCGCCATGCGATACCCCATCTCGATCAGGCGCGCGGTCGCATCCGCGCGCTCCATGTAGCGGCCCATCCAGAACAGGTTTTCAGCGGTGCGGCTCAGCATTGCATCACTCAGCCAATATCCATGTGTCCTTCACCCCGCCGCCCTGCGACGAGTTCACCACCAGCGACCCCTTCTTCAGCGCGACGCGCGTGAGCCCGCCCGGCGTCAGGCGGATGTCCTTGCCGACCAGGCAGTAGGGCCGGAAATCGACATGCCGCTCCTCGACGCCATCGCTGCCGAGGATCGGCGCGGTTGAAAGATCAAGCGTGGGCTGCGCGATGAACTCGCTCGGGTTCGCCTTGATCTTGGCGCGGAAGGCGTCGATCTCCTTCTTCGCCGCATGCGGTCCGATCAGCATGCCGTAGCCGCCGGAGCCATGCACCCGTTTCACAACGAGGTTCTTGAGATTGTCGATCACATACTTGCAGTGGTCGGGCTCGGCGCAGCGCCATGTCTGCACGTTCTCGAGGATTGGTTTTTCGCCAAGATAGAATTTGATCATGTCCGGCACGAAGACATAGATCGCCTTGTCGTCGGCAACACCTGCGCCTGGCGCCGAACAGAGCGTCACGCCGCCCGAACGATAGACGTCGAAAATCCCCGGCACGCCCAGCAGCGAGTCCGCCTTGAAGGCCAGCGGGTCAATGTATGTGTCGTCGATCCGCCGATAGATAACGTCCACACGCTGCGGCCCGCGCGTCGTGCGCATCCAGCAAAGCCCATTCTCGACGAACAGGTCCTGCGGCTCCACCAGCTCGATGCCCATCAGGTCGGCGAGGAAGGAGTGTTCGTAATAGGCCGAGTTCAGCGACCCCGGGGTCAGCAGCACCACAGTTGGATCATCATCGCACTTGATCGGGGCCACTTCCTCGAGCGTCTTCTTCAGCTGGCTCGGATAGCTCTCGACCGCCTCGACGATGCCGGCCTGGAACAGCTGCGGGAACATCCGCATCATGATCTCGCGGTTCTCGAGCATGTACGAGACGCCCGATGGCGTGCGGCAATTGTCTTCCAGCACCTGGAAGCGATCGCCATCCGTCCGCACGATGTCCACGCCGACAATGTGGCTGTAGACTTTGCCCGGCGGGTCGACGCCCACCATCTCCGGCAGGAAAGCCTCGTTCCGGTAGACCAGTTCCTCGGGCACCACGCCCGCCCGCATGATCTCGCCGCGGTGATAGACGTCGTAGAGAAACGCGTTCAGGGCCCGGCTGCGCTGCTTGATGCCGCGCGACAGCTTGCGCCACTCGGCCGCCCCGAAGACGCGCGGGATCAGGTCGAACGGGATCAGCCGCTCCGGATCGGCCCCCTCGCCATAGACCGCGAACGTGATGCCGATCTTGCGGAAAATGGCCTCCGCCTCGCTCTGGCGCAGGTTGAGCAGGTCAATGCCGGTCGCGTTTATCCATTCCGCGACCTTCTCGTAAGGACCCCGGACCGATCGGTCGTCAGCGAACATTTCGTTGTACATGCCACCCCAGTCCTAGCGGGTGGAATCGCCATCGCGAAGCCACCCCGGTACGCCCGTCTCCGCAGCACACACTCCTGCTTAAACTTTGGGCAGACAAAGGAAATAGCCCGCAGCCTCCCCTGAGGCCAATCCTCTCAACAATTGATTGCGGCCATCCGGTCCGGACCTGAGGGAACAGTCCCACGGTCCCGCCCGTTCATGTCACCCTGCCTCCCTGGACCCGGGGCAGGACCCATCACAGAAGGGCCTGCGAGGACGACCCATGCCGGACAAGGCTCTGCACAACCTCCGCCGCCTCGCCCTCTCCGAAATCGGCGCCGTTATCGCGATGGGCATCGCCGCCCTCGGCGCCTTTGCCTTCATGGCGATCGCCGACGAGGCGCTGGAGGGCGACACGCACGCCTTCGACGAGTCGATCCTCAAGGCCCTTCGCGAGCCGGGCGACGCCAGCAACCCGATCGGCCCGGCATGGCTGGCGGACATGATGGCGGACCTGACGGCCCTCGGAGGGATAGCGGTCCTGACCCTTCTGGTGGTCGGCGTCGTCTTCTACCTGCTCTCGGTGGGCAAGCGCGGCACGGCCCTTCTGGTCGGCGGCGCCGTCGGCAGCGGCGCGATCCTGTCCGCGCTGCTGAAGCTCGGCTTCGACCGCCCCCGGCCCGACCTCATTGCCCACCTCTCGCACGCCTACAGCTCCAGCTTCCCGAGCGGCCACGCGATGCTCTCGGCCGTGACCTACCTCACGCTCGGCGTGCTGCTCGCCCGCGCGCACGAACGCCGGCGCACCAAGATCATCGTGATGACCTACGGCGTCACGCTCACCGTGCTGATCGGCCTGAGCCGCATCTATCTCGGCGTCCACTGGCCAACAGACGTCATGGCCGGCTGGGCCCTCGGCGCCGCGTGGGCCGCAGTCTGGTGGCTGATCGCCTGGCAGCTCCAGCGTCGGGGCAAGATCGAACAGCCGGCCTGACGACGGCTACGGCTTGCCCTTCGCCGGCTTGGCGCTCGCCTTCCTGGCTGCAGCCGCCTCGCGCGCCTCCATCACGCGCGCGCCTTCGAGAATGCCCTGCAGCGCGTAATTGCCTTCGTGGCAGGCGTACTCGTACATCTTGCCATTGAGCGCCGCGAACTCGTACTCGCCGCCCCATGGCGCATCCCACAGCGTCGGGTCCTCGATGGTGAAGCCGTAATAGAGCCGGTCATCGGCGACGCGCCTGAAACGCTCGGTGACCTTGAGGTCCTTCCACGAGCCCATGAATTGCTGGCTCTGCGGAATGTGGGTGGTCTCCACCACCAGCGTGTCGCCATCCCACCAGCCGATCGAATCCCCGAAATAGGGCCGCACGTCGTCGGCGCGATGCTTCGAATTCAGCCGCACGATCCGCGCATCGTGCACCATCTCGGTTGCGATCACGACATGGTCCGGCGACTGAACGATCTGGTAGCTGTTGTTGTAGAATCCGTTGGCGAACATCGGCGGCCCGGCATTGCGGCCGAACGAGATGATGCAGCGCTCCGTCGCGCGCGATTCCGGATTGTCGAACGACTGGCCGCGCGGCGGGGTCGGTCCCAGCAGCTTCACGAAGGCCGGCGGCTCGGGCGCTGGCGCAGGCGTTGCGCCCGCCTTGCGCGGCGGCGCCGTTCCCGTTGGTGTCGTGATGATCGACGAGCGCGGCTGGCCGTTGACCCGCATCACATGATTGCCCGGATCGATCCAGAAGCGGTTGTAGCCGCCGGTGGCCCCGCCGCCTGCGAGATATTCCGGCTTGATGTCTTTCGGGATGACGTACTCGGCCGGCGCATCCGCCGCGGTCGGCGCATTGCCCTCCTCGATCTCCTCGACCATCTCCTGCTCGATCTTGCCGACCTCTTCCTCGGTATAGACGAGGCTCTTCACACCGGCCGGACGCGTCATCTTCGTCAGCGTCGTGTTGTGCCAGAAGCCCTGCAGGTCCGGCTGCCCGATCTTCAGCTTCGGCGCCGTGTAGGGCGGGTAAGGCTTGGTTGGATCGTATTTCTGTGCCGTCTGCGCTGTCGGCGACTGCGCAAGTGCGGCAGGCGCGCCGAAGGCAAGCGCGATCGAAAGTGATGTGGCGATGGTGGCAAGCAGAGCGTGGCGCAAGTCAAATCTCCTGCAGCATGGGACGCGTCTAACTGCCCCAAGCCTAGGCGCCTGCGCACCCGCCCGCAATGCGCGACGCGCGCCTGCTCCACCCCCGATCCGCGCGAACCCCGCCTCAACGCGAGGTCAAGCTGGCTCACGTCTGGTTGATTTATGGATGCCAACCGGTCGACAGCGGCTGACGCGGCAACCGCTTGCTCCCCAACACGCCCCTCGCTAGCAGTCGCGCATGACCACCCCGGAAGCCCTCCTCAAGGACAGCGCCCGCGCGCTCGGCTTCGACGTCGCCCGCATCGCCCGCGCCGATGCCGCATGGGAGGCCGGCGACCGCCTCGCCGATTTCGTAGCCCAGGGCTTCCACGGCGACATGGGCTGGATGGCCGAGACCCTGCTGCGCCGCCAGCATCCGACGGCCATGTGGCCCGACGCGAAATCGGCGCTCGTCGTCGGCCTCAACTACGGCCCGAAGATCGACCCGCTCGAACCGCTCACCCGGCGCGAGTACGCCACCATCTCCGTCTACGCCCAGAACGCCGACTATCACGACCTGATGAAGCGCAAGCTCCGCCAGCTCGCCTCGAACTTCGCGACAACCACCGGCCACGACGTGAAGATCTTCGTCGATACCGCGCCGCTGATGGAAAAGCCTCTTGCACAGAAGGCGGGCGTCGGCTGGCAGGGCAAGCACACCAATCTCGTCAGCCGCGAGCATGGCTCCTGGCTCTTCCTCGGCGTGATGCTGACCAGCGCCGATCTGACGCCGGACGAGCCTGCTCATGACGCATGTGGGACATGTCAGGCCTGCCTCGACATCTGCCCGACCAACGCCTTCCCTGCGCCCTACCGGCTCGATGCCCGCCGCTGCATTTCCTATCTCACTATCGAAACGAAAGGCCCGATCCCGCGCGAATTCCGGCGCGCCATCGGCAACCGCATCTATGGCTGTGACGACTGCCTCGCCGTCTGCCCATGGAACAAGTTCGCCCACGCCGCATCCGAGGCCGCGTTTCATCCGCGTGCAGAACTCACGGCGCCCCTCCTGTCCGACCTTGCGAGGCTTGATGACGCAGCCTTCCGCGAAGTCTTCGCCGGGTCGCCGATAAAGCGCATTGGCCGCGACCGTTTTGTCCGGAATGTCATGATCGCGATTGGCAATTCCGGGGAAAATAACGGGAAGACGCGACTCGTGGACTTGTGTATCCAGATGCTCGACGATGCAGCGCCGCTGGTTCGCGGCGCATCGGTGTGGGCGCTGGGTCAGCTGTCCCCGGCCGCGAGTGACGAACAGTACAAGCTGCGGCGGGGCGATGAGTCCGATGCCGCAGTGTGTGAGGAGTGGGATGCTGGACGAGAAGCCAGACCAGCCGCCGGGACGTGACGCGGCCAGCCAGCCGCGTGTCGACAGCAATCCCGAACCTGCACGCCCTCCCGGCGAGGCCGGCGGCGTGCTCACCCGCTGGCGCGCCGCCATCGTCCCGCAGGGCGAACGCTATTCCTACGACAAGCCGCTCTGGCGCCGCATCCTCGTCGGCTTCCTCCTCTGGACCGGCATTCTCGGCTTTGGTTTCATCGGCGTCAGCCTGCTCGCCGTCTTCGCCATCGGCTGGACCGGTCCGCCACCCACGCTCAACATGGCCGGCACAGCCATGAAGGGCATCGAGGTCCGCTCCACCTGGGTCGACCTCAAGGACATGTCCCCGCACATCGTCCGCGCCGTCATCGCCTCCGAAGACCAGAATTTCTGCGCCCATGACGGCTTCGACCTGAAGGAAATCCAGCGCGCGATGCAGGACGCCGAGAATGGCGGCGACCTGCGCGGCGCCTCCACCATCTCGCAGCAGACCGCCAAGAACGTCTTCCTGTGGAATGGCGGCGGCTGGTTCCGCAAAGGCCTCGAAGCGTACTTCACCGTGAACGTGGAATGGATGTGGTCCAAGCCGCGCATTATGGAAACGTACCTCAACGTCGCTGAATGGGGCGATGGCATCTACGGCGTCGAACAGGCCGCGCAGGAACGCTTCGACGTCTCGGCGAAAGACCTCACGCCAAGACAGGCCGCAGCCCTCGCAGCCGTCCTGCCCAGCCCCAACCGCTGGAAGGTCGACGGCCAGTACGCCTCCGGCCGCCGCAACACCCGCATCCAGTCGCTGATGGCCATGGTCAAACGCGACAAGCTGGATGCCTGCGTGGTCGGGCCGTAACCGCACGAAAGCCAAACATCCCGGGATTCTGCATTCACGCCGGAAACGCGCGCTCAGGAATCCAGCCCCACCCACTGGGTCATTCCGAATGGAAGCGGACAAAGTCGGCGCCCCTCGCGAAGGCGGGGTCCAGTCCTGCACGAAGCGCAGGCTCGCACCCACAGAAGCGCGCCAATGCGCGCTGACCAGACCTCCGCCTTCGCGGAGGACACGGCTGAGAGGTTTGCGCCTGAGCCGGCGTGAACGGAATCAGAAGGGCCGCACCAACCCCGCCGCCCCACGGCAGGGATCGCGCCCTCATGTCCTTTGACAAACCGCGCAGTAGAACGTCGATCGCCCCGACTGCACCATCCGCTTTACTGGCTTCTCGCACACAACACACCCCTCGCCTTCCCGGTCATAGACCTGGAAGGAGTGCTGGAAGTATCCGAGCTCGCCATCAGCCGTCTTGAAGTCCGAGATGGTCGAGCCGCCAGCGACGATCGCCTCTTCGATCACTCTGCGCACGTCGATCGCCAGCCGCTCCAGCCGGTCCTTCCTCAAGGACCCCGCCAGCTTCTTCGGCGAAATGCCCGACCGGAACAGCGCCTCGCACACATAGATGTTGCCCAGCCCCGCCACGACAGTCTGGTCCAGCAGCGCCGACTTCACAGGCGTCTTCTTCCCCCGGAAAGCCTCCGACAGATAAGCGCCCGAGAATTCATTCGAGATCGGCTCCGGGCCCATCCCCGCAAACGGCGGATAACTCGCGATATCGTCCAGCGGCCACAGGTCCATGAAGCCGAAGCGCCGCGCATCATTGAAAACGACCCGGCCACCGCCCTGCATCCCGAACACGACATGGTCGTGCTTTTCATCCTCGCCGGCCTGATGGTGGAATTTCCCTGGCGTCGATCCGGAGACCGTGAATCGCCCTGTCATGCCCAGGTGCATGATCAGCGCCTCGCCATTGGACAACTCGCCCACAAGGTATTTCGCCCGCCGTCCCAGACGGTCCAGCCGGGCGCCCTCGATGCGCTGGTTAAAGTTCTCCGGGAACGGGAAACGCAGGTCCGCCCGGCGCGTCTCCACCCGGATTATGCGTTTACCTTCCATCGCGGGGCTGAGCCCGCGACGAACAGTCTCGACTTCAGGCAATTCTGGCATCGCGTGGATATAGCCGCGGGCGGGCCGTTCGCCTATGTTCGTCGGATGGACGAGGACAAGGTTTCCTTCGGATTCGAGGATGTCAGCCGGGATGAAAAATCCCGCCGCGTCAAAGGCGTGTTCGCGTCGGTTGCGGGCAAATACGACCTGATGAACGATCTCATGTCGGCAGGCGTCCACAGGATCTGGAAAGCCAACATGATCGCCTGGCTGAACCCCCAGCCTGGCGAGACGCTGATCGATGTGGCCGGAGGAACAGGCGACGTCGCCCGCGCCTTCCAGAAACGCGCCAACGATGTCGCCCGCCGCCGCAATGTGACGGCCGAAACGATGACCTTCGTTTCCGACATCAACGAGGCGATGCTCGTCGCCGGCATCAAGCCCGACGACCACAACATGCCCCGCCTCGCCTGCGATGCAGCCGCACTCCCCTTCCCGGATCGCTGCGCCGACGCTGTGACGATCTCCTTCGGCATCCGCAACGTCGTCGAGATCGACAAGGCGCTGTCGGAATTCCGCCGCGTGCTGAAACCCGGAGGCCGCTTCGCCTGCCTCGAATTCTCGCACATGACGCACCGCGTTCTGCAGCAGGCTTACGACCAGTATTCCTTCAACGTGATCCCGGCGCTCGGCGGTCTCGTGACGGGCGACAAGGACAGTTACAAATACCTCGTCGAATCGATCCGCCGCTTTCCGAACCAGGACGATTTCGCAGACCGCATCCGCGCCGCCGGCTTTGGCGAGGTGAACTACTGGAACTATTCCGGCGGCATCGCCGCCCTCCACACCGGATGGGCGGTGTAGGATGCTCACTGCACTCAGCGACTATCTGCGCCTCGCCCGCGCCGGCGCGGTCATGGTTCGCAACGACGTCATCATTCCCGACGCCTACCGCTCGCGGATCCCGTTTGCTGCGAAAGCCGCGGGCGCCGTTCTCCGCATCTTTCCCGGCGGCGGCGGTCGCGGCCGCCCCGGCGAACGCTTCGCCTGCGCGCTGGAAAAGCTCGGCCCCGCCTGGATCAAGCTCGGCCAGTTCATGGCCACCCGCCCGGACGTGATCGGCGTCGAAGCCGCAAATGATCTCTCTCGCCTGAAGGACCAGATACCGCCCTTCCCGAAATCGCAGGCCCTGAAAACGCTCCGCTCCGAGTTCGGCGCCGGGACAGATCACCTGTTCCCCGATCTCGGCAACCCGATCGCCGCCGCCTCCGTCGCCCAGGTCCACCGCATCGAAACGCCCAAGGGGCCGCGTGCGGTAAAGATCCTGCGCCCCAATATCGAGCGCACGATGGAGCTCGAACTCCGCGCAATGAAACGCGTCGCCTATTCCGCGCAGAAGCACGGCAACGCAGAAGTCCAGCGCATGGAGCCGGCCGCCTTCATCGACACGATGGCGACCTCCCTCACCCGCGAGATGGACCTGCGGTTCGAAGCGGGCGCCGCCTCCGAATTCGCCGAGATCGCCGCCATCGACGGCTATGTCCACGCCCCGCAGGTCGACTGGGAGCGCACCAGCCAGCGCGTCCTCACCACGGAATGGATCGAGGGCCGCTCCCTCACCAACCCAGGCCCGATGTCGGCCGAGCAGCGCATCGATCTCGCCAACCGCATCACGCGCGGCTTTCTCGCCTGCGCCCTTGATCACGGCTTCTTCCATGCCGACCTGCATGAAGGGAACATGATCCTCGCGCCCGACGGTCGCCTCGTGCTGGTCGACTTCGGCATCATGGGCCGCATCGGCCCCAACGAGCGGCTGTTCCTCGCCCAGATTATCAAGGGCTTCCTCGACCGCGACTACAAGCATGTTGCCCGCGTCCACTTCGAGGCCGGCTACGTTCCCGCCTCGCACTCGATGGACGAGTTCGCCCAGGCGCTGCGTTCCGTCGGCGAGCCCATCTTCGGCAAGGACGCGTCCAACCTGTCGATGGCCCGCGTCCTGCTGCAGCTGTTCGACATCACCCGCCAGTTCGGCATGCACCTGCGCCCCGAGCTTATCCTGCTCCAGAAAACAATGGTGCAGGTCGAAGGCGTCGCCCGCACGATCGACCCGGCCCACAATATCTGGCAGGCCGCCCAGCCCATCGTCGAACGCTGGAGCCGCCGCGAATTCGGCGCCGAGGGTGTCCGCAAACTTGCCATAGACGCGGCCCGCGAAGCCTTCGCCCGCCTCCGCCGCCTGCCCGAGACCCTCGCCAAGCTCGACGAGGCCTTGAACCGCGCCGCCTCGCCCCCACCTGCTCCCGTCGTCGTGAAGCAGGCCACCGGGTGGGCGTGGCTCCTCACAGGCGCCGCGATCTCCGCTGTTTCAGCTGCAGGGTTGTGGTTCTTGCTGATTTATCGGCCGTAAGCCCTGTGCCGCAAACGCAAACGGCGCGACCTGTGAAGGGCGCGCCGTCGCATCCTGTCGGAGGATATCTACCCGTCGGGTAGGTCCTACTTCTTCTTGCGCGCCACTTTCTTGGCGGGCTTCACGGCGGCGGCGGCCATCTTCATCTTCGGCGCCGGCTTCTTCGCAGCGGGTTTCCTGGCGGCGGGCTTCTTCACCGAAGCCTTCACGACCGGCTTCTTCTTCGCGACCGGCTTCTTGGCAACCGGCTTCTTCGGCATCGGGATCACGTTCGACACCGGCGCGATCGCAACCGGAGCCGGCATCGGCGCGGACGGCATCGGCGCCGGCATCGCGATCATTTTTGCGACGGGCTTGGCGGCGGCTTTCACAACCGGTTTCTTCGTGACGGTCTTTTTCGAGGTAGGCATTCTGCTCTCCTGCTTCTCTGTTGGCGATACTGCTCGCGGCAGTCATCGATCGATCTGATGAGCCGCAACCTGCCCTGAGAAGCTGAACGCGAAGTTTCCAGAATCGCGTTCGCGACTCTTCGTGCAAAGTTTTTTGCAGAAAGTTTTGCGCGGCTCATCGCAGATCATCCGTGTCGTGACGATCACGCCTGCAATGTCAGAACAGGTCGCCTTGCGCTTTCGGCTTTGCTGCTTTCGACGACTTGGTCCGCTCCTGCTCTGTCATCTCCCAATTGCCTTCGTCGTTGAACGTGCGAAGCAGCGCCTTCACATCCTTCAGCGATGCATCATCTTCTGCGAGCCAAATCGACCAGTCTTCCTGGCGCAGGATGGCCGGCATACGATCTGTGATGCGCGCGATCAGCGGGTTCGGCGGCACGGTCACCATCACGAAGGTCGCTTCCGACCCCGTGTCCCCGACCCATTCCTCCCAGATCACGGCGATGGCGATGGGCTTGCGGTCCTTCGGGCGGATAACCCACTGTCGGGTCTTGCCGTTGTCCAGCGCCTCGCCCTCGTTGAACGTTTCCACCAGTACAATCCCGCGACGTTCGGCAAAGGCCTCCGAGAATGTTGGCCGCGTATCGATTGTCTCGGCGCGGGCGTGCATGTGATCGGGCTTGAACGACGGGTTCTCGGGCTTCGAGAACCCCCAGCGCATCGGCGCAAGCTCGCGCCCGCCATCTTCGCCCAGCCGCATCACCTTCGCGATCCGCATTGGCGTCGAGACGGTCACTGTCTCGCCATCGGGAATGGCCGTCAGCGGGCGGGAAAAGGCCACGACCTCCGACCACGTCGCCATCTGGGTGAACTTCCCGCACATCTGGCTAGCGCTTCCGGTTCCCGAACATGCCGCGGAAGATGAACTTGGTCGCCTCGCGCGCGGCGGTGCGGATGAATGTGCTGCTCGCGGCTTCAACTGGTGTCTGACGCGTCGACTTGCGGGCTGCCGGCGCGCGGGCAGTCGAGGTCTTCGCCGGGGCAGGCGCCCTGCTTGCTGCAGCCGCTTTCGCTGCCTCCTTGCGCGCCTTTGCAGCTTCCGCCTCGGCTGCTTCGGCCCGCTTCAGCGCATCCTTTTCTTTCGCCGCCTGCGCTTCGCGGCCGGTCAGGATCTCGTAGGCGGACTCGCGGTCGATCGGCGCATCGTACTTCATCACCACCGGGCTCAGCGCCTGAACCGCCGCCCGCTCGGCATCCGTCGCGGGGCCAAGTCGCGAGGCAGGCGGCCGGATCAGCGTCCGCTGCACCACGGTCGGCGCGCCCTTTACATCGAGTGATGAGACCAGCGCCTCGCCCGTCCCCAGCTCGGTGATCGCAGTCTCCGTATCCAGCGCCGGATTCGGGCGGAAGCTCTGCGCCGCCGCCTTCACACCCTTGCGTTCGGTCGGCGTATAGGCCCGCAGCGCATGCTGCAGACGTGCGCCCAGCTGGGCCAGCACGTTCTCCGGCAGGTCGCGCGGATTCTGCGTCACGAAGTAGACGCCTACGCCCTTGGAGCGGATCAGGCGAACAACCTGCTCGATCTTGTCGACCAGCGCCTTGGGCGCTCCATCGAACAGCAGGTGCGCCTCGTCAAAGAAGAAAACCAGCTTCGGCTTGTCCGGATCGCCCACCTCCGGCAGCTGCTCGAACAGCTCGGCCAACAGCCACAGCAGGAAGGTGGAATAAAGCCGGGGCGAATTGATCAGCGTGGTTGCGTCGAGGATGTTGACATACCCGCGGCCCTGCGTGTCCACCCGCATGAAATCCGCCAGCTCCAGCGCCGGCTCGCCAAAGAATTGCGGCGCCCCCTCCCGTTCCAGCAGCAACAGCTGGCGCTGCACCGCCCCGATCGAGGCAGGCGCAACGTTCCCGTAAGTCCGCTGGATATCCGGCGCGATGGTCGAGATATGGGCGAGCAGGCTGCGCAGGTCCTTGAAGTCGAGCAGCAGCAGGTCGTTGTCGTCGGCATACTGGAAGGCGATCGTGATGACGCCTTCCTGCGTGTCGTTGCAGCCAAGCAGGCGCGAGAGCAGTTGCGGCCCCATCTCCGAGACGGTCGCCCGGATGGGATGTCCCTTCTTTCCGTAGATGTCCCAGAACACGCAGGGCGCAGCCTGGTAGGTTATCGGCTCCATGCCGATCTGGGCGATGCGCTCGTTGATCTTCTCCAGCCCCTTTCCAGTCGGCGTCGCAGCCACGCAGATACCGGACAGGTCGCCCTTCACGTCGGCGCAGAACACCGGAACCCCGGCCGCCGAGAACTGCTCGGCCATCACCTGCAGCGTCACCGTCTTGCCAGTCCCGGTCGCCCCGGCGACCAGCCCATGCCGGTTGGCCCGCGCCAGCAGAAGGCTCTGGGGGCTCTTGTAGTCGGGTCCGCCGCCGCCAAGGAAGATCGAGTCGGTCATCATTGTTTTCCGGTCATCTGGGCGGCCAGATTAGGAGCCCTGCGCCGCCACGCCAAGCGCGCTCGGCGGCGCTGACACCTGCGCTTCGCCACAAAGCGCGAGATTCTTGCAAACCTGCTTTGCTTGTCGCGCGACGCGAAATAAGTCTTTCGCATGCGACATTCCGACGGGATTAACAATCGGACCTGGCTTACGGCCGGCATCTGGGTGATCGCCACGGTTGCCATCGGCATGGTGCTGCACCAGGGCGCTCGCATCCTTGCGCCTTTCGCCATGGCCGTTTTCGTCTGGCTGGTGATGGAAGGTTTCGCCCGCGCCATTCGCCGGCCCTTCCCCAACCTGCCCGGCTGGCTCGCTTATCTCTTTGCGGTCATTATCGTCGTGATGAGCATCGTGATCTTCATCGGCGTCATCCGCGGCGCCGTGGAAGAGTTCGTCACCAAGTCGGCTGATTACGAGCGGCACATCAACGACATCATCGAGCAGGTCTATACCCAGCTCAATCTTCTCGCCCCGGCGGACGCGGCGGCGGCGCCCGGCCCGGTCGCGGCGCCGGGAGGGGCCATTCCGGCCGTTCCGATCCCAAATCCCGAGGCGGCCATGTCCGCCCAGCCGCCGACCGTGGCGCAGCTCCTGTCCAGCAATGCGACCAGCATCGCGCAGATCGCCGGGAACGTGGCTTCCAGCCTGGTCGGCGACATGGTTCTGGTCTTTATCTATGTCGCCTTCCTTATCGTCTCGGCCGGCGCCTTCTCCAAGCAGCTCGACGAGATCTTCAAGCGCCCCAAGGACCGCACGCGGGCGCGCCTGATCGGGCAGGAAATCCGCCACACCATGGAGCAATACCTCTGGGTGCAGACCGCGCTCTCGATAGTCTCGACCCTGCTGACCTATGTGACCCTGCTCATCATCGGTCTCGACAACGCACTGTTCTGGGCCTTCGTGATCTTCGTGCTGAACTTCATCCCGACTGTCGGCTCGATCATCGCGACCATCCTGCCGACCCTCTTTGCCGTCGTGCAACCCTTGTCCGCCTGGCCGGACTGGATGCCAAACGACAGCCTGCTGTGCGCCGTGATCGTCTTCCTGGGCGTCAGCGTCTGGCAGTTCCTGATCGGGAATTTCGTCGCCCCCCGCATGCAGGCCGACAGCCTCAACCTGTCGCCGCTTGTCGTTCTGCTGTCGCTGGCTGTGTGGGGCGCTCTCTGGGGACCCGCCGGAATGTTCCTGTCTGCGCCGCTGACCGTCATGGTGATGATCGTGCTTGGCCAGGTGCCAGGCGCCCGCTGGATCGCCGTGCTGCTGTCCGCCAATGGCAATCCGGGCGACTATGCCGTGAAGGAAGAGGACGAAGGGGAAGGCGCGGCTTAAGGGTAGAAGCGCGCGCGTTCATCGCATTGCAACACGAAACCTGCACGATCCTGCCCTTGCACGCCAAAGCCGGGCGGGTTTAGCACTCGCTCAGCCTGATTCCCGCGTTGTTGCTGCGCCCTTACGCTTTCCGTCCGGAGAGTTGCCCCTGTCAAACGACCTCGCCTTCTCACGGGATGACCTGCTAGCCGCGATCAGCGCGATGGCGCCGAAAAAGGAGACGGCGGACGATCCCGCCGTCGTGGAGTTTCTCGACCAGTATCGCGCCGACGCCTTCGTCGAGGATGTACTAGCCCTGACGACAGAGGACGCCGCAGTCCTCGCGCTTGGCCTGTGGGACTTCAACCGGCAAAACGAGACCAACGCCGCCCGCGCCATCCGCGTGCGTCAGGCCACGGGCGCCGGCGATCGCCCACTCCGCCTCGACGTGGCCGAGATCGTCGGCCCCGACATGGCCTTCCTCGTCGACAGCGCCATCGTCGCCTGCCAGGAGGCAAGGGTTGAAATCCGCGCCGTGCTGCATCCGGTTGTGGAAGGCCCCGATGGCAAGCGCTCGGCCATCCAGATCCACCTGCCGCTGCTCGACGATCATCTGCGCGCAGAACTGCAGAAGCGCCTCGAAGGCGCCTTCGCCGATGTGGCTGTCGTCAACGCCGACTTCCACGCCATGCGCGCGAAGATGGAATCCGTCTCTGCGGAACTTGCGAGCGTGAAAGCCGCAGGCGGCCGCACGTCTGGCGAGATAAACGAGGCGCGCGCTTTCCTCGCCTGGCTGGCGGACGAGAACTTCACCTATCTGGGCGCGCGCGACTACACCTTCGCGATCGACAAGGACGGCCGCCTCGCCGCGGAGGAGCCCCTTGTCGACGAAGCCTCCGGCCTCGGCATCCTGCGCAATTACGAACGCAACGTGCTCTCGCGCGGGGCGGAGCCTACCATGCTGACGCCGACGGTCCGCGCGCTGATCAATGAGCCCTCGCCGATCATCGTCGCCAAGGCCAGTTTCGTGTCCCGCGTCCACCGCCGCAGCTATGCCGACTATGTCGGCGTCAAGCGCTATGATGCGCGCGGGGACGTGATTGGCGAGACCCGCTTCGTCGGCCTGTTCACATCTGAGGCCTACATCCGCGCCGCTGACGAAGTGCCGCTGATCCGACGCAAGATCGAGAATGTGAAGGCCGCCGCGCCGCAGGGCTCGCGCTTCACCCAGAAGCAACTCGACTCGGTCCTCAAATCCTACCCGCGCGATGAGCTCTTCCAGATTTCGGAAGCCGATCTCGAACGCATTTCCTCGGGCGTCCTTCGCCTCCTGCTGCGCCCGAGAACGCGCCTCTTCATCCGCCGCGACCGCTTCGACCGCTATGTCTCGGCGCTCCTCTATACCCCGCGCGACAGCTACAATTCCGAGCTCCGCACCCGCGCGCACCGCCTGCTGGCCGACGCCTATGGCGGCCGCACCACCGCTTACTACCCCTCCTTCGGCGAAGGTCCGCTTGCGCGCGTCCACCTGATCATCGGCATCGACCGCGGCCACCCTGAGCCCGACGAAGACGCGCTCGACCTCCAGATGCGCCAGCTGTTCGAGACGTGGGAAGACGCCCTGGCCCGCGTCGCCCGCTCCACCGGCGGCGATCAATCGCTCGCCACCCACGCGCACTTCACGGCCGCCTACAAAGAAGCCTTCCAGCCGGAAGAAGGCCTTGCCGATCTCCTGGCCGTCGCCGCGCTGCCGCCCGGCAAGGCGCTGCGCGCGCGTGTGTGGGGCCCGGACTTCGAGGCCAATATCAGCCGCGTGAAAATCTACCATCGCGACAACCCGCTCGACCTCGCGGAGATCGTGCCGGTGCTGGAGCGCATGGGCCTGCGCGTGCAGGCGGAGGTCGGCTATCCGATCCGCATATCCCAGCACGAGGACAATGCAGGCGGCAGAGTCTACGTCCACGATCTCGCGATCGACCGCCCGGCCGGACAGAAGCGGCTTGATGCGCGCTTCGAGAAAGCCTTCGAGGCAATCTGGGCGCGCGACACGGAGAACGATCGCTTCAATAGCCTTGTCGTAGCGCTGGGCGTCGACTGGCGCGCTGCCGCCCTGCTCCGCACGCTCTGCCGCTATCGCAGCCAGTCGGGCCTCGACCCATCCGAACTCGTGCAGGTCCGCGCGCTGGCCGAACACCCCGATATCGCGAACAACCTGCTGACGCTGTTCGCCATCAAGTTCGACCCGGCACCCAGGGGCGATCTCGCCGCGCGCACGATGGCGGCTGCGCCGGTCATCGCCGAGATCGGCAAGCAGCTTGAAGCTGTTGCGACGCTGGATGCAGACCGCGCGCTTCGCCGCCTGCTCGCCCTGGTGAAATCACTCCAGCGCACGAACTTCTATCTCACCGACGCGACCGGCAAGCCGCACCGCCATATCGCCGTTAAGATCGCCAGCCGCGAGGCGGATCCGCTGCCGGCGCCGCGTCCCTTCCGCGAGATCTTCGTCTGGTCGCCGGATGTCGAAGGCGTGCACCTGCGCTTCGGGCCCGTCGCGCGCGGCGGCCTGCGCTGGTCGGACCGGCGCGATGACTTCCGCTCGGAAGTGCTGGGCCTCGTGAAGGCGCAGCAGGTCAAGAACGCTGTCATCGTGCCGGTTGGCTCGAAGGGCGGCTTCTATCCGAAGAATCTTCCCGCCAAGGGCGCGCGTGAGGAAATCCAGGCCGCCGGCATCGCTGCATACAAGGTGTTTGTGGGCGCACTGCTCCAGCTCACCGACAACATCATCGACGGCAAGACCGTTCATCCGCAGGGCGTCATCGCGTGGGATGGCGAAGATCCCTATCTCGTCGTCGCCGCCGACAAGGGCACTGCGACCTTCTCCGACATCGCGAACGGGCTGGCGGCTGATTACAGTTTCTGGCTGGGCGACGCCTTCGCGTCGGGCGGGTCGGTCGGGTACGACCACAAGAAGATGGGCATCACGGCGCGCGGCGCGTGGGAGGCGGTCAAGCGCCACTTCCGCGAGATGGGCCACGACACGCAGACCCAGCCCTTCTCCGTGATCGGCATCGGCGACATGTCAGGCGACGTGTTCGGCAATGGCATGCTGCTGTCAAAATGCATCCAGCTGCGCGCCGCCTTCGACCACCGCCACATCTTCCTCGATCCCAACCCCGCCAATCTCGAAGCGACGTGGAACGAGCGCAAGCGCATGTTCGACCTGCCGCGCTCGTCATGGGCGGACTATGACAGGAGCCTGGTCTCGGGGGGCGGCGGCGTGTTTGAACGCTCGGCCAAATCGATCCCGCTGTCGCCAGAAGTGAAGGCCATGACTGGCCTCGCCGAGGACGCGGTCACGCCTGACGCGCTGATGAAGGCGCTGCTCGGCGCTGACGTCGACCTGCTCTGGTTTGGCGGCATCGGCACCTACATCAAGGCATCGACCCAGAGCCATGCTGATGTCGGCGACAAATCCAACGACGCGCTGCGCATGGATGCGAAGGACCTGAAAGCCAGGGTCATCGCCGAAGGCGCAAACCTCGGCATGACGCAGGCAGGCCGTATCGAGTTCGCCCGCCATGGCGGCCGGATCAACACGGACGCGATCGACAATTCCGCTGGCGTTGATTCATCCGACCACGAGGTCAACATCAAGATCCTCACCACCGAGGCGATCCACGGACACGCGTTGAAGGCCGAGGACCGCAACACCCTGCTCGCCAGCATGACGGACGAGGTCGGCCACCTTGTCCTGCAGAACAACTACGACCAGACCGGCGCGCTCAGCATGATGCAGGCCACAGCCGCCGCCGATCTCGACAGCCATGAGCGCCTGATCGAGACGCTGGAAAGCCAGGGCAAGCTGGACCGTGCCGTCGAAGGCCTGCCCTCCACCGAATCCTTCCGCAAGCTGCGTGAGCTTGGGCTGGGTCTCACGCGGCCGGAACTCGCCGTGATCATGGCCTACGCCAAGCTCGACCTGTTCTCATCGATCGTCGCGTCGAAAGCGCCGGACGACCCGGCATTCGAGCAGCTGCTGGTTCATTACTTCCCGGACGAACTTGCGAAGTTCAGCGAGGCCCGCAAGCGTCACCGCCTGCGCCGCGAGATCGTCGCCACCATGCTGTCGAACCGCATCGTCAACCTCACGGGCCCGACCTTCGCCGTCCAGAAGCGCGACGCAGAGGGCATCGACGCCGGCCATGTCGCGCAGGCCTTCGAGGCCGCCTTCTCGGCCTTCCACATCGATGATCTCGTCGATCGTATCAGCGCGCTCGACGGAAAGGCGCCCGCCCAGGCCCAGACGCTGATGATGGTGGAGACCTCCGCCAACCTGCGCATGCTGGCGGGCGGATTCCTGTCGGATCCCGATCTCATGCAGACCGGCTCGATCACCCGTACGGTCGACCGCTCGCACGACGCCATCGCCGAAGTCCGCGCGCTGCTGCCGACCGCGCTCTCGCCGCTCGTTCTTGGCCGCGTCGAGGCGCGCGCCGAGCAATACCGCGCGGCCGGCGCGCCGGCCGACATTGCCCATGACGTCGCCCTGATCCGCGCGCTCGCCTCGGCCCGCGAGACCGTGGATATCGCCGAGCAGACGCGCTGGCCGCTCGCCGCCGCGCTGTACGTGCAGCACCAGGTCGGCGCACAGCTCGGCCTCGACCGCATGCGCGCGGCAGCCCGCGACCTCCAGCCTCGCGACCACTGGGATCGCCTCGCCCTCCAGCGCGTCGCGGACGACCTGCCCCGGCAGCAGAGCGAACTCACCGTTGCCGCAATCCGGCATGCCGGGAAAGCGGGCGCCCATGCCGAAAGCCTCGACCGCGAATCGGCGCGCGCCCTGGTCGATGCCTGGATAGCGCCCCGCAAACCCCTCGCCGACCGGCTCATGCAACCCATGGGCGCATTCGACAGGCAGGGCGGATGGTCGCTGGCAAAATTGGTGTTGCTGGGCGACGCCGTCCGCGAATTCGTCTATGCTTCCCGCGCCGAGCCGGGCAACTGACATTCACAACTGAGTTTTTGGTGGAGTGATCGTGGACCGCGATCTGACATTTCGCGACGCCCAGCTGAAGGACGGCGCAGGGCTGGCGGAGATTGGCCGCGAGACGTTCGCCGAGACGTTCGGCGACCTCTATCCGCCGGGCGACCTGCGCCAGTTTCTCGACGAGACCTATTCCGTCAGCAAGATGGAGGTCGACCTCAAGGACCCCGATGTCGAGGTCCGTATCGCCTATTCGGGCAAGCGGATGGTGGCCTATTGCAAGATCGGCCCCTGCAAGCTGCCGATCGACACCGGGCCTGAACCGGCCCTCGAGCTTCACCGGGTCTATGTCTACCAGCACGGACAGGGCGTCGGCGTCGGTCGCATCCTGCTCGCCTGGGCCATCGAACGGGCGCGCCAGCGCGGCGCAAAGAACCTGTTTCTCGGCGTCTGGGAATCCAACGACAAGGCGATCGCGCTCTACGAAAGCCGGGGCTTCGAGAAGGTCGGCGGCTACAAGTTCAAGGTCGGCGACACGATTGATGACGAATTCATCATGCGCCTTCGCCTTGCGTAAAGGCGCCGACCCGTCGCTTTCTGCTTAACTCCGGGCTGCAATCCCCCTACATAGCCGATCAGCCGCCTTGGCTGAGGGAGCTGCCATCACCATGGATTTCGACTTTACGCCGCTGCTGAATGATCCGGCCGCGTGGGCGGCGCTGGTATCGCTTGTGGTCATGGAGATCGTCCTCGGCATCGACAACCTGATCTTCATCTCGATCCTGACCAACAAGCTGCCCGAGGAACAGCGGGCGAAGGCGCGCAATATCGGTATCGGGCTGGCGCTGGTGATGCGCCTGCTCCTGCTGTTCACGATCACCTGGATCGTCGGACTGGTGCAGCCGGTGATCGACCTTGGCATAACCGGGCCGCCGGGTGAGCACGGCGAGCCGACGTTCGAGACGTCTTTCTCCTGGCGCGACCTCATCCTGATCGCCGGCGGGCTCTTCCTGGTCTGGAAAGCCACGTCGGAAATCCATCACACGATGGACCCGGGCACCGACCACAAGGCGGATGCGCCCATCGCGGGCCGCGCCGCCCTCAATTTCGGCGCCGCCATCTTCCAGATCATCATCCTCGACCTGGTGTTCTCGATCGACTCGATCCTCACCGCCGTCGGAATGACCGATCACCTGGTCATCATGTTCATCGCCGTCATCTCTGCGGTCACCGTGATGTTGCTGGCCGCCGGCCCCCTTTCGCGTTTCATCAATGCCAACCCAACGGTCGTGATGCTGGCGCTCGGCTTCCTGCTGATGATCGGCATGGTGCTGATCGCCGACGGCTTCGGCATCCACGTGCCCAAGGGCTACATCTACGCGGCCATGGCGTTCTCGGCCTTCGTCGAATTCCTGAACCTGGTGTCACGCAAGCGGAAGGTCAGGAAGGCGGCCGAAGAACCGCCTGTCCATTAGTCGTCTTCGCTGTAGTTGGCTGGACATATCGCTTTCGCGTCACAAGCGTGATCAGTTGCGTCCAAGCTCTTCCATAAATGTGAGCGAATGCTCACATGGGCTCACATTGCAGCGCCGCGGCGCTGTTCGATAATTCACGGCCTGACAGGCTGACGGCGGAGGGTTGCCATGAAACTGACGATCAACGGCAAGGAACAGGAATACGCCGGCGATGAAGACCGCCCGCTGCTCTGGTACCTGCGGGAGGACCTCAAACTCACCGGCACGAAGTTCGGCTGCGGCGTCGCCGCCTGCGGCGCCTGCACGGTGCTCGTCGACGGCGAACCTGCACGCGCCTGCATGACGCCCGCCGCCTCGCTCGCCGGCAAGAAGATCACCACGATCGAGGGACTCGACACGCCGGCCGGAAAGGCCGTGCAGGCTGCCTGGCAGGAACTGGACGTCGTGCAATGCGGCTGGTGCCAGTCCGGCCAGATGCTGGCGGCTGCGGCGCTCCTCACTGCAACGCCCAAACCCAGCGAGCAGCAGATCACCGACGGCATGAATTCCAACATCTGCCGCTGCGCCACCTATCACCGCATCCGTGGCGCTGTTGCGCGCGCTTCCGAGATCATGGGGTAATCGACATGGCTGACACCGCAACCTTCTCCCCGACGCGCCGTCTCGTCCTGACGGTCATGGGTCTTGGCGCCGCCGGCTTTGCCGTTGGCTGCTCGGTCGGAAACACCGCCGCCGCTGCAGGCCCCGCCACGCAGACCGCTCTTGGCGATTATGTCCGCATCGGCTCGGACAACACGATCACGGTCTACCTGCGCCACATCGAGTTCGGCCAGGGCGTCTCGACGGGCCTCACCACCATCGTCGCCGAAGAAATCGACGCCGACTGGAGCCAGATGCGCTTCGAGCACTCGCCGGCTGACGACGCCAAATACGGCAACCCTGTTTTTGGCGGCGTGATGGGAACCGGCGGCTCCACCGCAATCTTCTCGTCCTGGGGCCAGTTGCGCGCCGCTGGCGCCAGCGCCCGCGAAATGCTGCGCCAGGCCGCCGCCGCGAAGTTCGGCGTCGATGCGTCCGAAGTCCTGCTCGTGAAGGGCAAGGCGGAAGCCGGGGCCAAGTCCGCGACCTATGGCGAACTTGCTGCGGACGCTGCGAAGATCACGCCGCCGGATGTCGCATCGCTGCAATACAAGGACGCGTCGGCCTACGAATTCATCGGCAAGGAACGCGATCCCTCGAAATCCTTCGGCCGCCTCGACAGCGCTGACAAGGTCCATGCCAAGGCGCAGTACGCGCTCGACTACCACCCCGATGGCACGCTGGTCGCCCTGCTTCAACGCAGTCCGAAATTCGGCGGCAAGGTTGCAAGCGTGGACGACACGGCGGCCAAGGCCGTCAAGGGCGTCACCGATGTCGTGCAAATCTCGAACGGTGTCGCCATCGTCGCTACGGATTTCTGGGCCGCGAAAAAAGGCCGCGAAGCCCTGAAAGTGACCTGGGACGACAGCGCCGCCGAAACGCGGTCCTCCGAAGCCATCTTCGCCGACTATCGCAAGACGCTCGCGAAAGCCGGCCACGAAGCGCGCAAGGAAGGCAAAGGCGCCGCCGCCCTGCAGGGTGCAGGCGAAGTCATCACCGCCGACTTCGACTTCCCGTTCCTCGTCCACGCGCCGATGGAACCGCTGAACTGCGTCGTCGAATACAAGCCGGGCGCAAGCGCCGTGATCCATTCCGGTTCGCAGATGCCGACGGGAGACCGGGCCGCGGCCTGCGCCGTCCTCGGCCTCACGCCGGAACAGGTGACGATCGTCACGCACCTTGCCGGCGGCTCGTTTGGCCGCCGCGGGACGCCTGATGCGGACCTCGTTTCCGAAGCTGCGCAGATCGCCAAGGCCGTCAACGGCAAGGCCCCCGTCCGCCTGATGTGGACGCGTGAGGATGACATCCGCTCGGGCAAGTATCGCCCGATGACGGTTCACCGCATGACCGCCCGCATCGATGGCGGCAAGCTGGAAGCCTGGGGCGACCGCACGGCGATCCAGTCGATCATGGAGGGCACGCCCTTTGCCGTTCCCGGCCAGGTCGACACTTCCTCAATCGAGGGCGGCCACGACATCGCCTACGCCATCCCCAATATCTCGGTGGATGTGCACCTGGTGAAACAGCCGACCAGCGTTCTCTGGTGGCGCTCTGTGGGCCACACTCACACGGCCTACGCCAAGGAGCACTTCTTCGACGTCGTCGCGAAGAAGCTGGGCAAGGATCCCGTGGAGTACCGCCGCGAACTGCTCGCCAGCCATCCTCGCCTGCTCGGCGTGCTGAACCTCGCGGCGGAAAAAGCTGGATGGAACACGCCGCTTCCCGCCGGAAAATTCCGCGGCGTCGCCGTCCACCACTCCTTCTCGTCCTATGTGGCGGAAGTTGCGGAAATCTCGGTTGCAGCTGACGGCACGTTCCACGTCGATCGCGTCGTCTGCGCCGTCGACTGCGGCATCGTCATCAACCCGGACATCGTGCGCGCGCAGATGGAAGGCGGCATCGGCTATGGCCTGTCGTCCATCCTTGGCGAGGCGCTGACGCTGAAGGACGGCGCGCCGGTACAGTCGAACTTCTTCGACTACAACGTGCTGCGCATGAGCCAGATGCCGAAGGTCGAGGTCTATATCGTGCCGTCGACCGAGCCGCCGTCAGGCGTGGGCGAGCCCGGCGTGCCGCCGATCGGCCCCGCTGTCGCCAATGCGCTTCTTGCAGCGACCGGCAAGACCTACGCAAAACTGCCGCTCGGCACGAAAGCCTAGCCACGGCTGCTTGCGCCTCCCATCTCATCGGGTGGGAGGCGCCGCATGCTCGACATCGCACTCTGGACTGGCGGCGCAGCCATCGCGCTGTTCGCGCTTGACCGTCTCTTTCTCTGGATGGAGGCGCGCGGCTGGATCTACTGGCGCAAGGTGAAATCGAAGAGCAGCGGCGGCGACATACTCACCGGCTTCGGATTCAGTGACCCGGGCACCCGGCATCTTGAGGAAGCGCGCCGCGAACACGTGCTCGAAGACGAGGAAGACGGCGACGACGACGGCCAGCGGAAAAATTCCGACCGGTTGACCTAACGACGTCAGCGCGGCCGCGCGAGAACGCCCATTACAGCTACGTAATCCGCCCCACTGGCGCCTGATTTCCCCGATAACTAGACACTGTCAATCAGCGAAAGGGATTCCAATGCGCCTGGTTCTGACTGCGGTTCTTCTGACGGCCGCCACGCCTGCCGCCCACGCTCAGTTTTCGCAGAACGCCTCGGCTGCATCCAGGCAGACCAGCATCGCAGCCGGCGCCATCGGCGAGAGCGGTCTCAAGGCGAGCTCCGGCGTCGTCTCGATTCCGCTCGGCGGCGTCGCCCTCGCCTCTGGCGCGGTCGGCATCGCCGCGCGCGCCTCAGGCCAGGACGCGATCGCGAATGGCTTCAACAAGGGCTCAGCCGATGCAACCGCCGCTGCGAAAGCGGTTGTCGATTTTTCCAACTCGCCGCTGACGATCGCTGACGAGGTTGTCGTCGGCCGGCCGAGGCAGCGAGAAGCGCAGCCTGCTCCTCTCGTGCCCTACACGCCGGCCCAGTGATGCGCACTTCTCTTGTCGCCGCGATTGCGGCGCTCAGCCTCGCCGCATGCGCCAGCACCGGCGGATCGAGGCCCGCCGGGGGCGCGGGCTTCAGCGCGCGCGGCGCACCAGCCGTGTACCTCACCGCAGAGCAGGCCGCGGCCTTCTCCAAACAGGTCGAGCGAGACCTCGCCGACAAGGGTGCGCGGCTCGCCATCGTCTTCCGCACCGGCGAGACGCGCGACATGCTGCCCGACGGCATCTCGTACACGCACGGCGCGTTCTGGACCTTCGTGCCGATCAGCCTCGACGATGGGCGCGTGATCAATGGCTACGCCGTCTACAATCTCTACCACGGCGACGGAAAGACGCTGGCGATGGACAAGTCCTACCTGCACCAGGACTTCCCGATCGACTTCGTGGCGCCAAGCGCAGTCGACGATGTCGCCGTGATCGTGCCCACGCCGGAAATGCAGCGCAGGATCCTCGCCATCATGGACAGCGCGTCCTATGGCGCGCTGCACGTCGAGCCCTACTCGCTGGTCTCGAACCCGCACGACATCAAGTATCAGAACTGCACAGAGTTCATGCTCGACATCATTGCTGCTGCGGCGTGGGAAACCACCGACATGGTGCAGATCAAGGCGAACCTCAAACAGCACTTCAGGCCCACCAAGGTGAAGACCTCGCTGATCGAACGCTTTCTTGCGCCCCTGGCTGAGGATCGCATCAAGACCGACGACCAGGGCGGCACGATCGTCACCGCGACCTACGAATCGATGGCGGCCTTCATGAAGGACAACGGGCTGCTGAAGGAGGCGTATGTCCTGCGGCGCGCTCCGGCGGGGACGCCGTCTTGAGAAAAATGCGGGGCCGGCGCATCGCCTGCCCCGCAGTCTGACCTCCGCCTCCTGGCGGCTCTTGAAATCTAGGCGCGCGGTGCGGTCCGCTCGATCCACTCCGCGAATGTCTGGGCGAACTTGCCGATGAAGGCGCGCGTGTCGTCCTTGGTCAGGCGGCCATCCGCGCCGAACCAGCCATCATTCACGCCGCCCAGATAGACTTCCGGCTGCTGCAGCGTCGGCATGTCGAGGAAGGCCAGCGACTGGCGCAGGTGATGATTCGCGCCGAAGCCCGAGATCGGTCCGATCGAGGACGAGACCACCGCCGCCGGCTTGCCGGCGAAGGCGCTCCGCCCGTAGGGACGCGACCCGACATCGATCGCGTTCTTCAACGCTCCGGGCACCGAGCGATTGTACTCGGGAGTAACAAACAGGACGGCGTCAGCAGATTTGATCCGTGCGCGGAAGGTCGTCCACGCGGCCGGCGGGGTTTCCCCATCGACGTCGGGGTTGAATAGCGGCAAATCTCCAATCGCAACAATGTCGAAGCGGAGATCCTTTGGTGCTTCGGCCGCAATCGCCTTGGCGATGCGTTCGGAATTTGAGTTCGCCCGGAGCGAGCCAACGATTGTCGCGATTGTACGGGTCATGTCAGTGTCACTTTCCAGCTGAGGGGCTAGGGATTTCCGGTTCGGCCATTGGCAAAATGGTTGGCCTCACTCATTTGTTGCATATGCAACATAGGAGGTTTTGTTGCGAACGCAACAAACGCAGCTAAAGGGACCTTCGAGGATTCCTTCCGATCCCCTTCAGCGGGCCTGGATCGCCTTGGGCCGCGTGTCGCAGTCCATCCGTGAAGAAGTGGGGCTGGCGCTCAAGAAGGCAAAGCTTCCCGACATCACCTGGTACACCGTGCTCTGGGAACTCGAGCGCGCCGGCAAACCAACCCGGCCCAAGGACCTCGCCATTCCGCTGTTCATCCTGCCCTACCAGCTCTCGCGGCTGGTGGACCGGATGGAAGAAGAGGGCCTCGTCAAGCGCATCTCCTGCCCGGAAGACAAGCGCGGCCACCTGCTGGAGCTCACGCCTGAGGGCTATGAGATGCGCAGGCGGATGTGGACTGTCTACGCACCCGCCATGGACGAGGCGATGAAGCGCATCGGCGACGCAGAGGCGCTGCAGCTGGCGCAGCTGCTGAACAAGCTGGGCGGTCTCGACTATCCGGTTCCACCCAGGTCCTGACGGCGTGACAACCGCAGTCGGTCAGCCTATGTCCCCGCCATGGCCGAAAGCGCCCCCGCAATCGCGAGATCTTCCGTCGACATCCTCACACTGGGATGCCGCCTGAACGCTTATGAGTCCGAGGTCATGCGCGGTCACGCGCAGGCTGCGGGCGTCGAAGACGCGGTGATCGTCAACACCTGTGCTGTCACTGCAGAGGCGGTTCGCCAGGCACGGCAGGCGATCCGGCGCGCGCGCCGCGAACGGCCGGACGCAAGCATCATCGTCACCGGCTGCGCCGCCCAGATCGATCCCGCTTCGTTCGCTGAAATGCCGGAAGTCACGCGCGTCATCGGCAACGCCGAGAAGATGAAGGCGGAGACCTTCGCCGGCATGGGCATCACCGACACGCCCCGCGTGCAGGTCAACGACATCATGTCGGTGCGGGAGACGGCGGCGCATCTTGTCGATGGCCTCGATGGCCGCGCCCGCGCCTTCGTGCAGGTGCAGACCGGGTGCGATCACCGCTGCACTTTCTGCATCATCCCTTATGGCCGCGGAAACTCGCGCTCGGTTCCAGCCGGCGAAGTCGTCGATCAGGTAAAGCGCCTTGTCGCTACCGGGCATTACGAGATCGTCCTCACCGGCGTCGATCTGACGTCCTGGGGCGCCGACCTGCCCAATGCGCCGAAGCTCGGCAATCTCATCGCGCGCATCCTGAAGCTTGTGCCCGATCTCGAGCAGCTACGCCTCTCCTCGATCGACGCCATCGAGATCGACGAGGCGCTGTTCGACCTTCTCGCCAACGAGCCACGCATTGCGCCGCACCTGCATCTCTCTTTCCAGTCGGGCGACGACATGATCCTCAAGCGCATGAAGCGCCGCCATTCGCGCGCCGACGCGATCAACCTGTGCCACCGCTTGCGGGACGCCCGGCCGGACATGGCCTTTGGCGCAGACCTCATCGCCGGTTTCCCGACGGAGACGGACGCGATGTTCGCCAACACGCTCGCCAGCGTGGACGAGTGCGGCATCGATTACCTGCATGTCTTTCCCTACTCGCCTCGGCCGCAGACACCGGCCGCGAAGATGCCGCAAGTCGCGCGCGCTGTGGTGAAGGCCCGCGCCGCCTTGCTGCGCCAGAAAGGCGGCGAAAGGCTTGCGCTTCGCCTCGGCCAGCATGTTGGCCAGACGGCGATGGCGCTGGTCGAAGCGGGCGGGCGCGCACGGCTCTGCAACTTCGCACCCGTCAGGATCGATGGCGCGTCTCCGGAACCTGGCCGCCCTGCACGCTTCAATCTTGTCTCGCGCACCGCGACTGAACTTGTGGGCGTACCGGCATGATCCTCTGGTGGGGCAAGAAAAAACAGCCGGATCCGAAAACCGGCGAGACGCCTGTCGAGCCGCTCAAGCCGGGCGAAAAACCCGCCTCGCCGCTCGACAAGCCGGTCGTCAGCCTCGACCAGCAGCTGTTCGGCAATGCGCCCGTCGCTGCAGAGCCGGACCTTGGCGAGGATCCGCTTGGAATCCGCAAGGCGGCTGAACGCATCGCCGCCGAACGCGCCGCGGAAGCCGCCGCCCGCGATGCATCCGTCTTCCGACAGCTCAACGAGGGTCTCAAGCGCTCATCCTCGCGTCTCGCCGAGGGCCTTGCCGGGCTGTCGAAACGCAGGATCGACCGCGAGGCGCTCGACGAACTCGAAGAACTTCTGATCACGTCCGACATGGGCGCCAAGGTGGCTGCGCGGATCGCGAAGGCGTTCTCGAAGGACCGCTTCGACCGCGAAGTCTCGAGCGAGGAGATCAAGGCCGCGCTTGCAGGCGAGATCGCCGCGATCCTCAAGCCACGCGAGAAGGTCGTCGACTTCAGCGACGGACCGCGACCGCGCATCGTCCTCTTCGTCGGCGTCAACGGCTCCGGCAAGACCACGACCATCGGCAAGGTCGCCGCGAAACTCTCTGCACAGGGCGCCACTGTTCTCCTCGCAGCGGGCGATACCTTCCGCGCTGCAGCCGTCGAACAGCTGCGGGTCTGGGCCGACCGCGCCGGCGCAAGATTCCTGTCGAAGCCGCAGAATGCAGACGCGGCGGGGCTCGCCTACGAGGCCGTCGAGATGGCGCAACGGGAAAACCTCGACCTCGTCTTCATCGATACCGCCGGCCGGCTGCAGAACAAGACACAGCTGATGGACGAACTCGCCAAGGTCGTCCGCGCCATTCGCAAGATCGATCCAACAGCGCCGCACGATGTGCTTCTTGTCCTGGATGCAACAGTTGGCCAGAACGCGCTGGGCCAGGTCGAAGCCTTCCGCAACACCGCCGGCGTCACCGGCCTCGTGATGACCAAGCTCGACGGCACGGCCAAGGGCGGCGTCCTCGTCGCCATCGCTGAACAGCACGACATCCCGATCCACTTCGTCGGCGTCGGCGAAAGGGCCGAAGACCTCCACCCCTTCAGCGCTGACGCCTTTGCGCGCGCGCTGGTGGGACTCGACGGCTAGGTGGACCCCACCCTTTTCGCCTTCGTGCTCGGCATGGGCTCCGCGATCACACTTGCCGGCGCCAACACCTTCGTGAAAGCGGCAAAGGACATTCTTGGCGCGCGCGCCGTGATGGCGTTGTCATCCGCCGTGCTTGTCCTGCCCGCAGCCTTCTTCGTGCCGCTGCCCGGCCAGCAGACCTGGATGATTCTCGCCCTCTCCCTGCCTGCGCACTGGCTTTACCAGACCGCGCTTGTGCGCGCCCTTTCGCGTGGCGACCTTTCCTTGGTCTTCCCTGTGATGCGCGGGTCTGCGCCCCTGCTCACCGCGCTCGCCGCCGCCATCGTGCTGGGAGAGCAACTCTCGCCGCTGGCCATGACAGGTCTCATTGTCGCCAGCCTTGCGACCGTCATCTTCGCGCTGCCGGAGAGAAATTTCGGCGGCTCGCGCAAAGTGCGCAACTCGGCCCTGCTCTGGGCGCTGGCCACCGGCGCGTGCGTTGCGATCTACAATGTCATCGACGCGCAGGGCGTGCGCTCCGGTCCATCGCCCTGGAGCTTCATCGTCTGGCTCTTCCTGCTGGACTGGATCGGCATCAACCTGATCGCCTTGCTAACGCGAGGTCGCGAACAGTTCATGGAGGGCGCTCGCGCAGCGTTCTGGCCCGGCATCGGCGCGGGCGCCTGCTCGCTCACGTCTTTCTCGATGGCGCTCTACGGCTTTTCAATCGCGCCCGTCGCCTACATGTCCGCCATGCGCGAGACTGCAGTTGTCTTCGCCGCTATCATGGGATGGTGGTTCCTGCGTGAAGGCTTCGGCGTGCGTCGCACCCTTGCGGCGATCATCCTCGCGGCCGGTCTTTGCCTGCTTCAGGTGAGCTAGCTGCGCCCTCGCAGCCGCATACCACCCGGCCGCTGCGCATTCTTCGCCCAGGCAGGCCGCAGCGTGTCCAGCGCGGGGCGATCGTCGCGCCCGGCGATCGCCACATTGAACATGTCGTCCAACTGTTCGTAGGCCGCATCCTGCGTTGGCCAGCGGAATGCCGCCCAGCCGATCCCGCGCGCTTCGCACGCAGCGATCCGCGCCGCGTAATAGTCGTCCACGCCTTTTGCCCAGCGCGAGGCGCCGAACTCGCCGAGGAACACCGGAACATCGCCTGTCTGCACGCGATCGACCCGCGCCGCGAATGCCTGCTCTCCGCCCTCGCTGAATACAGTATGGCCGGCCGCCGCCTCGGGATGATGTGTGAAGGCGCGTGGCTCGTAATCGTGCACGCACCAGACCACGCCTTTAACAGGCGGCGCGCCCATGACGGACAGGAATTCAGTTCGTCCGAATGATGGCGGCGAGATCAGGATCGGCAGGTCGCGCGCCGCAGCCCGCACCTTCCGCGCAATGTCTCCTGCAATCCGCTTCCAATCCGAAATCTCGCTTAACTGCGCCGTGTAGTCCTCGGGGGTCCACGCGCCCAGGCGTCCGCCCTCGCGATTGAGTCCGCCGACATTGGGTTCCGGCTCCACCATGATGTTGAGACCTGCAACCTCGCTGCGCGACCTCACGAGGTTCGCGGCGTCCTCGCACATCGCGGCCCACGCCGCTTGCGCACCCTCCTCGCGCCACACCGAGTCATCGATCAGCCGCGCCGGAAACCAGGTATCCTGCGCATCGCGATGAAACACGAAGTCCGATCGCCCCGGCCCCGAGCGCATCGCGAGCACCACATAGAGGCCCGCCGCCTTCGCATCGTCGAGTTGGCGCCCCAGCACATCCGCCATCTGCGCATCGCGCTTCCATGGCGCGCCCACGGTCCAGAATTCCGGGAAGGACATCACGACCAGATTTGCGCCCGCCCTCGCGAGCCCGTCGAAATCCGAGCGGCGATAGGCCGGCAGCACCGGCCCGCCCCCGCCAAATGTCGCCCCGTCTACCTCGATCCGTCGCCGCCGCTGCGCAATCACGGCGCCGCGCAGCACGGGCGTTCCGGCCAGGGGCCACAGGGGATGAGTCCCCGTTCGCTGCGCGACAGCCGAGGAATTGTTGCAAGCAGCCAGCGCCCCTGCGCCGAGGATGGCGCTTCTGCGGGTCAATGCGGCCCCAGTGTTAGCCGTCCGGAAACGCTTCATGAACGGCATTCTGGTTTAGTGGGGTGAACAAACGGTCCCCAGACAGGACCACGCGGGACAACATGATCTGGCGACGCCTTTTTGGCTATTTTCCGGCAAGCCTTGCCGGCGGTCTCGCCAGCGTCGGCGCGGTCTACGCCCTGACGCGCCTGCTCTCGCCGGCAGACTACGGCTTCTACGCGCTGGCGCTCACGACGATGGGCATCATCTACACCCTCTCCGTCACCTGGGCCGAAGCCTCTGCGTATCGCTTCGCCGGGGCCGCCCTGCCGCGCGGAGAACTGCCCAACCACATCCGCACGGTTCTCGCCCTGCTTGCCTGCTCCGCCGCCATCGGAATTGCGCTGATGACCGGCGCGGTTCTCATCGCCAGCGATCCAGCGTTGCGCCTGGCGCTCGCTGTTGCGATGACGACGATGGCGCTTGCGCCGCTGGTCAACGCCGCGCAGGAGATGAACCGCGCGCTCGATCGCGTCAGCCGCTATTCGACACTGCGCATGATCCAGGATCTCGGCGCATTTGCTCTCGGCACATGCCTCGCCTGGCAGACAGGGCTCGGGCCCGCGGCGCCCTTCGCAGGTCTCGCCAGCGTCCTAGCGCTTCTCGCCTTCATCGAGGGCAGGAGGCTCTGGCGCGAATCCCGTGGCGGACGTTTCGAGCCGGCGCGCGTGCGACCCTATCTCGCCTATGGCGTTCCCGTGGCCATTGCGCTGGCCCTCAACATCGCGCTCGATGCCGGCGATCGTTTCCTCATCGCGCTCTTCCTCGGACCGGAAGCGGTCGGCATCTATGCAGCTGGCTATGGCCTCGCCGACAAGTCAGTCGGGCTGCTCTGCATCTGGGCCGGCGCCGCAGGCGGACCGATGATGATGGCTGCATGGGAGCGCGAGGGCGCGCATGGCGTCCGCGAAGCCTCCGCCCATGCTGCGCGAACGCTGGTGCTGATCGCAGCCCCCGCCGCCGCCGGTCTCGCGCTGGTCGCGCAGCCGCTGTCAGAGGTGATGATCGGCGAGGCGATGCGCGCGCAGGCAGCCGCCATCATGCCGTGGATCGCCCTGTCGGGACTGATCAACGGCTTCGTGCTCCACTATGTCTCGGAAGCCTTCCAGCTCTCGAAGCGCACCGCCCTGCGGGCCGGCCTCATGGTCATCCCCGTCATCGCCAACATCGCGCTGAACGCCATCCTGCTGCCACGCATCGGCCTGATGGGCGCGGTCTATTCGACGGTCGCCTGCTATACCCTCGCATTGGTCCTGCTCGCTCTTGCCAGCCGCCGCCTTGTTCCCCTCGCCTGGCCGTGGGCCGATTTCCTCAAGGTCGCAGGGGCATGCGCCGCAATGGCGATTACGGTTCGCCTCCTGCCCGCGCCGGGCGGCCTGCCCGAACTGCTGCTGAAAGCCGGCATGGGAGCCGTTGTCTATGTGCTTGCAGCCCTCATTTTCGATGCGGCAGGGGCTCGTTCCGCCCTGCAACAATTTACCTCGCGCCGTGCGCGCAGCGTTTGACCGCGAAGGGCCATGGCCGCTAAGTGACCCCGATGACCGACACGCCCCCGAATGAAACGAAGAAATCCATCCCGAAAGGGACTGGAAATATCTGGACCGACATCGGTCCGGTGCTCGCCTTCGTGATCGTCTTCAACGTGCTGCAGAACGGCCCCGAGGGGCCCGCCCTGTTCGGCAAGGACAATGCGATCTTCTGGGCGACGGGCGTGTTCATGGCTGCGGTCGCCGCCGCCATCGGCTGGACGCTGATGAAAGGCCGCAAGCTGCCGCCCATGCTGATCATCACAGGAACCGTCGTGATGGTGTTCGGCGGCCTCACGCTGTTCCTGCAGGACAAGACATTCGCCTTCATCAAGCCGACCATTATCAACCTGCTGTTCGCCGGCACGATTCTCGGCAGCCTCGCGATCGGCAGGAACATCTGGAAGACCGCCTTCGAGCACGCCTTCAGCATGCCTGATCATGCCTGGAAGATTTTCGCCCTGCGCTGGGCCGGTTTCTATGTCGTGCTCGCAATCCTCAACGAAGTGATCTGGCGGAACTTCTCGGAGCAATTCTGGGCCAACTCAAAGCTCTTCCTGTCGATCCCGCTGGCGATCGTCTTCATGGTGGCCAACCTGCCCTTCCTGATGAAGCACAATATCGAGGAAGACGACGGCGCAGGCGACAAGAAGGCCAGCGATCCCGCCTGATCAGCGGAACGCAGCAAACTCACCCAGCATCCTGCCCCAGGCGAGGTCGGTCGCAGGCGTCCACGCCTCGCCCACGATGCTGCGAAACGTATCCCTTATGGCCACAAGGAATGCGTCGAACCGCGCCGCCGGCACGCCGTAGCCATCGTGATGCATCCGGGACGCAGCGATGATCTGCGGCGCGACAAGCCTGTCCCCAGTATGGTCGACAATGCACTCAAGCGCCTGCTGCATCATCGAGGCGCGCACGCCGCCGTCACGATCCATCAGGAACAGCGCCTCAAGCTCCGGATGGACGGCGAACAGTCTTGCGTAGACATCCGGCGTTGGATCGCCACGCCGCTCGGCCACAATTTCCAGCGTCGCCAGGATCAACTCGGCGTCAGCGCCAGTCATCGCATCCCTCACCGCGTCAGCGCATCGCTGCCGGACGGATTGCCGAATGGCGCAAAGCTGCTGTGGCCCTCGGTCGCCCGATAATGCTCCAGCGCCCATTTGACAGATGGAAACGCCAGCTCCTTCCACGGGATTGCATCCCAGCCGAACAGCCCGACCGCGAGGCTTTCGGGACCAGCCGACGGCTCATTGATCAGCCGTGCACGGAAGAACATTTGCACCTGCCCGATTCGCGGAATCGAATAGACCCCCAGCAGGCCTTCCACTTCGACTTCTGCGCAGGCCTCCTCGCGGGCCTCGCGGCAGGCCCCCTCTTCCACGCTCTCGCCGAGTTCCATGAAACCCGCGGGCAGCGTCCAGAAACCCATTCTGGGCTCGATTGCACGTTTACAGAGCAATATCTGTCCATCCCGGTGCGCAACCACGCCGGCGACGATGCGTGGGTTCACATAGTCGATGAAGCCGCACGAATCGCATACGCGGCGGACGCGCTCATCGCCCGGAGGGGTCTGCATTGAAAAAGAAATCGGCACCGAAGCCTCGCTCACAGCAGAAACATAATGCAGGGATATGCATAGACGAACAGCTCGCCCTAGTTTCATGTTCTAGGCAGTGACGCCTGGCGAGGAAAAGTTGATGTTCCGCATCCGGAGCGAGGCACGACATGGCGACGCGTAAAGTCCAGAAGCGGCAGACAAGGCGCGCCAGCGCCACTGGCGCCACCCCCCGCAAGGCATCGCCACGCGAGGTGTTCCGCCTGAGCCGGTCTCCATCCCACCTTCTCCGCCGCGCCGAACAGTTCGCGACCGAGCTTTTCGCCCGGTCCGAGCTGCACGATGGCGTCACCTTGCGCCAGACGGTGCTCCTGGCCGCCATCGCCGAGGCGGAGGGCGCCAGCCAGTCCGACCTTGTCCGCACCACGGGCGTCGACCGTTCGACGCTGGCCGAGATGATGGCCCGGATGGAAAAGAAGGGGCTGATCGCCCGCGCAGCATCCGCTGACGATGGCCGCGCAAAATCCGTCAGGCTTACAAATGAGGGTCGCCGCCGGCTCGACGCCGTGCTGCCTGCGATCAAGGATGTTGACCGGCACCTGCTCGCCGCCCTGCCCGCGACCCGGCGCGCCGCGTTTCAGACGATCCTCGCAGAACTCGCTGAAGCCGCCGAGAGCAAGATGTCGGAAGAGGCGCCTGCGAAACCCATGCGCCACAAGGCTGCCGGTCCAAAGACACCCGTCGCCAGGAAGCGCGTGAAGGCCCGGGCGAAGCGTTAGCCGCCGGCCGCGCCAGCCAGCTTCGCTTTTTCGGCGCGATAGGCGGCGACGAACTCGGTCACGTCCTGATCGACGAAATAGTTCCGCTTGGTCTTGATGATCCGCCCCTGCGCATCGATCAGGAAGCTTTCGGGCACGCCCGACAGGCCCATGTCGATGCCCAGGTCGCCGGAGGGGTCGAGTCCCACTGCCGCGAACGGATTGCCATCCTGCACCAGGATCTGCCGCGCGCCATCCAGTCCGTTCGGATCCTTGTAGAGCACGCCGACAATCTCGACGCCCTGTTCGCGCATCTCGACCAGCAGCGGATGCTCCAACTTGCAGGGCGCGCACCAGGTCGCCCAGAAGTTCACGAGCACAGGCCGCCCCGCAAAATCGGCCAGCTTCACCTCGCCGCCATCGAGCCCGGGAATCGCGAACTGTGGCGCCGGCCGCTGCGGCGAGATGAAGGAGGCGGGCGCCGGCGCTGGCCGCGACAGCTGCACGAACGCAACGATGACGATGCCCGCAAACACCGCGACCGGCAGAAGGGCCCACCAGCGTTTCATGGCGCGTCATCCCTCTCTGCTTCTGCAAGTTTCCGGCGCGCATTGCTGAGGCGCACCACCGACCAGACTATGAGCGCCGTGATCACCACGGCGGCAATGCCGTAGGACGTCAGCACGTAGGGCGTGTACTTCCCGTAATCGAACATTGCGCTATTCCGCCGCCTGCCTGCGCTGCATCAGCATCTCTGCCCGCGTGTTCATGATCTCGGCCCGCATGTTGAGCAGCGTGAGGCCGCCGAACAGCGCGAAATAGCCAAGCGCCACGATATACATCGGATACTTGAATTCATCCGCCGCCTTCATCTTCACCTGGTGAAGGGTCGAGAACCACTCCACCGAGAACTGTATGATCGGCAGGTTTACCGCGCCGACGAGGCACAGGATCGCAGCCGCGCGCGCCGCCTTCTGGGGCGTGTCCATCGCCTGCCAGATCGCCATGTAGCCGAGGTAGATGAAGAACAGCACGAGCACTGACACGAGCCGCGCGTCGCCCCACTCCCACCATGTGCCCCAGGTCGGATAACCCCAGATCGAGCCGGTCATCAGCCCCAGCGCCGTCACGGCCGCGCCAATCGGGGCCGCCGACTTCGCCGCGATGTCGGCCAGCGTGTGACGCCAGATGAAGGACACGATGCTGGCGCCTGTCATGAAGGCGTAGGCGAACAGAGACAGCCACATCGCCGGCACGTGCACGAACATGATCCGCGCGCTGTCGCCCTGCTGAAAATCCTCGGGTACGACAAACAGGCCGAGCCAGGCGCCGATCAGGATCAGCACGATACCGAGCAGGGTGAAGGGCAAGGCGAACCACTTCGACACCGCCATGAAGCGGTGCGGATTAGCCAGGTAGGAGAGGACGGCCATGCGCCAGAAACTCCAGAATACACTGCTACACTAGTCGTCTCACCCGCGGCCCGGGGTTCACATTCTCAGGATCGGGCCCGCGGCAGCACACATCTAGTCAATCGCCATCCGGAGCGCCATTGCCGCCGCGAAGGGAGATGTGGCGATGCCAAACAGGGAAACCGCGCCCGCCAGCAGGGCCGGCTGGCCCCAATCCCCGCCGCCGGCCGCTGCATAGAGCGCCGCGGCGCCAAAAATCATGGTGGGTACGTAAAGTGGCAATGTGACCAGGGCGATGACCAGCCCACCCCGCCTCAGACCGGCGGCCAGAGCCGCACCGATCGAGCCGAAGAAGAAGAACGCCAGCGACCCCACCAGCGCGGCGCCGATCACGAACAGAACCTGGTCCGGCGGCCCCTGCAGCATGATCCAGAGAACCGGCGCGATGAGAGCCAGCGGAATGCCCGTGGCGATCCAGTGCGCCAGCGTCTTGGCCAGCGCGATCCCCTCCATGCCGACGCCCGATCCGGCATAGGCGTCCAGCGTGCCGTCCTCGAGGTCAGCCTGGAACAGGCGTTCCATCGGCAACAGGCTGGCCAGCGCCAGCGCAATCCACATCACGCCCGGTCCGGCAATCTGGAGGTTGCCGATCTCGTTACCGACCGCAAACGGGGTCATGCTCGCCGCCGCCGCAAAGAAACCGACCGGCAACGCCGCCCCGCCCCCGCCCGACCAGGCCAGCTTCAGCTCGCGCGAAAAGACTGAAAACGAGCCGCTCATGCGGCGGCCTTCAGCGCCGACAGGTCCATGACGCGCGAATCGGCGAACCCCTCGCCGTGCACCGCGGCGATCACCATGCCGCCGCCGGCGCGGTGTTCAGCGACCAGCTGCATGACCAGCGCGCGACCTTCGGTGTCGAGGGCGGCCGTCGGCTCGTCCAGCAGCCACACAGGTCGCGGTTCGATCAGCAGCCGGGTAAGCGCCAGCCTGCGCTTCTGTCCGGCTGACAGGCCCCGGCCCGGCACCGCTTTCCGATTCGCCAGCCCCACCCGCTTGATGGCGGCGTCAGCCACGTCCTGAGGCCTCCCGAAATACCGCGCCCAGAAGCGCGCCTGCTCCAGCGCGGTCTCGGTGGGCTTCACCGCGTCGAGATGGCCCAGATAATGCCGCGCTGCGTCACCTTCATCGCCAGCGCCCGCGCCCGAATAACGCACCCTGCCCTCATGCGGACGGGTCAATCCCGCCAGAATACGCAGAAGCGTCGACTTGCCCGAACCGTTGGCGCCTCGGAGCTCCAGCGATTCCCCCGACGAAACCCGCAGGTTCAGCCCCTCGAACAGCACGCGCAGCCCGCGCGCAGCCGCAAGATTTTCGACCTCGAGGGCCAATGATGAGGCGCTGGCGCCAGACAATTCCTTTACCCCTTCAGGTGCATTTGCTTCCCATAACGGCGTCCTGTAGGAACGCCGCCAGAGCGGGGGGCCGCCGGCTCCCGTACGTCGATTTTTCGATGCCCCGAAAGGCGCCCCAGCATGCCGTCCCTCGACAGTTTCAAGTCCCGCAAGACCCTTACCGTGGGCGCCAAGACGTACGCCTATTACAGCCTTGAGGCTGCAGCGCAAAACGGACTTGGCGACATATCCCGCCTGCCGGTTTCCCTGAAGGTGCTTCTGGAAAACCTGCTCCGCTTCGAGGACGGCAAGACCGTCACCCAGGCCGACATCAAGGCCTTCGCTGGCTGGCTCAAGGACAAGGGCTCGGCCGAGGTCGAGATCGCCTATCGCCCCGCTCGCGTGCTGATGCAGGATTTCACCGGCGTCCCGGCCGTGGTCGACCTCGCCGCCATGCGCGACGCCGCCGCCAAGCTTGGCGCCGATCCCAAGGCCATCAACCCGCTCGTGCCCGTCGACCTCGTGATCGACCACTCCGTGATGGTCGACTATTTCGGCAAGGCGGATTCAGCAACGCGGAACGTGAAGCGCGAATACGAGCGCAACATGGAGCGCTACGAGTTCCTGAAATGGGGTCAGAGCGCGTTCGACAATTTCCGCGTCGTCCCGCCCGGCACCGGCATCTGCCACCAGGTGAACCTTGAATACCTCGCGCAGACCGTTTGGACCAAAGAGGAAGATGGCGAGATCGTCGCCTTCCCGGACACCTGCGTCGGCACGGACTCGCACACCACCATGATCAACGGCCTTGCCGTGCTCGGCTGGGGCGTCGGCGGCATCGAGGCCGAGGCCGCGATGCTCGGCCAGCCCGTCTCCATGCTGATCCCGGAAGTCATCGGCTTCAAGCTGACCGGCAAGCTTCCGGAAGGCGCGACCGCGACCGACCTCGTCCTCACCGTCACCCAGATGCTGCGCAGACACGGCGTCGTCGGCAAGTTCGTGGAATTCTACGGCGCAGGCATCGACAACCTCAGCCTCGAAGATCAGGCGACCATCGCCAACATGGCGCCCGAATACGGCGCCACGTGCGGCTTCTTCCCGATCAGCCAGGAGACAATCAACTTCCTGTCCTCGACGGGTCGTCTTGCTGAACGGGTTCAACTCGTCGAGGCCTATGCCAAGGCGCAGGGCTTCTGGCGCGCGGACATGAAGGATCCGATCTTCACCGACACGCTCGAACTCGACCTCTCCAGGGTCGAGCCGTCGATCGCAGGCCCGAAACGCCCGCAGGACCGGATCGTCCTGCGCGACGCCGCTGACAGCTTCGCTGTGGCGCTCGACAAGGAATTCAGCCGCCTGGACAAAGCCCATACGCGTGCAAAAGTCGAAGGCTCGGATTATTCGATCGGCCATGGCGACGTCGTCATTGCAGCGATCACGAGCTGCACCAACACGTCAAACCCGAACGTGCTGATCGCTGCGGGCCTGCTCGCCCGCAACGCTCGCCGGCGCAAGCTCACCAGCAAGCCGTGGGTCAAGACCTCGCTCGCTCCGGGCTCGCAGGTCGTCACCGACTATCTCGACAAGGCCGGCCTCACGGACGACCTCAACTATCTCGGCTTCAACCTCGTCGGCTATGGCTGCACCACCTGCATCGGCAACTCAGGGCCGCTGCCCGAAGCCGTCTCCGCCGCCATCGCGCAGGGCGACCTCGTCGCTACATCAGTGCTGTCCGGCAACCGCAATTTCGAAGGTCGCGTGAACCCCGACGTGCGGGCGAACTACCTCGCCTCCCCGCCGCTGGTCGTCGCCTATGCCCTCGCCGGTTCGATGAACATCGACATCACCAAGGACCCGATCGGCTATGATGATGAGAATGAGCCTGTCTTCCTGTCGGAGATCTGGCCCACAACGAAGGAAATTGCCGATACCGTCCGGGCTGTCGTGACGGCCGAGATGTTCGCCACGCGCTATTCCGACGTCTTCAAGGGCGATGAGGAGTGGCAGAAGATCAAGGTCGAAGGCGGCGCCACCTATGGCTGGCCGATGGCGTCAACCTACGTGCAGAACCCGCCCTATTTCGAGGGCATGACGATGACGCCGGAACCGATCACCGACATCGATGGCGCGCGGATCCTGGCGCTCTTCGGCGATTCGATCACCACCGACCACATCTCCCCGGCGGGCGACATTCAGTCCAGCGGTCCGGCCGGCAAATACCTGCGCGAGCACCAGGTTCCGGTGACCGATTTCAACTCCTACGGCGCGCGGCGCGGCAACCATGAAGTGATGATGCGCGGCACCTTCGCAAACATCCGCATCAAGAACCACCTCGTCCCCGGCGTCGAAGGCGGCGTGACGAAGAAATTCCCCGAAGGCGACCAGAAGGCGATCTACGACGCCGCGATGCAATACATCGCGGAAGGGCGCCAGCTGGTGATCTTCGCGGGCAAGGAATACGGCACCGGCTCCTCGCGCGACTGGGCCGCCAAGGGCACCCGCCTCCTCGGCGTCCGCGCCGTGATCGCCGAAAGCTTCGAGCGTATCCACCGCTCGAACCTGATCGGCATGGGCGTGCTGCCGCTCCAGTTCGCCGAGGGTGAGAGCTGGCGCGGGCTGAACCTTTCCGGTGCGGAAGTCATCACCATTTCGGGTATCGCCACCCTGCTGCCGCGTCAGACGGTTAGTGTCGAGATCGTGTATCCCGACGGCGCCAAGCGATCTGTCGAGGCAAAGGTTCGGATCGATACCGAAAACGAGCTGGATTACTTCAAGAATGGCGGCATCCTGCACTATGTGCTGCGCGAGCTTGCCAGGGCTTCATGATCGGCCAACGGTTTGTGACGGAAGGTGATCGGGGGGTCACGGCCTCTTGATTCGCGCAATTGTGCGGCTGCGAGATAACGGACCGGCATGAGATTATTGCTCTCAGGTCTCGCTTCGGCGGTCATTGCGTTCGCCGCCCTCTCGGCGCCGGCTTTCGCGCAGCGCGGCGGCATGGATGTGCCTGAGCACGCCACCCGCCCCGTCGTCATGGAACTGTTCTCCAGCCAGGGCTGCGGCAACTGCCCCGTCGCCAACGCCAACATCGCGAAACTGGCCGAGCGCTCCGACGTGATCGCCCTCACCTATCCGGTCGGCATCTGGGACTATCTCGGCTGGGACGACACCTTCGCCAAGAAGGAGTTCACCGAGCGCCAGAAGCGTTACAATCGCGTCCTGAAATACCGCGGCCCCTACACGCCGCAGGTCGTCTATTCCGGACGCCTGCATGGTCCGGGTACCGACATCAAGGATATCGGGGAGGCCTTCGGCCGCCGCGACATCAGCCCCTATCCGGCTACGGTAGCCTTCGACAACGACCTTGTGGCGGTCTCCGGCACAATGCCGGCCGATGCCACGTCGGCTGGCGTCATCGTTGTCCACTACCGCCCCGGCGTCACCAACGTCACGCCCGGCGGCGGCGCGAACAAGGGCAAGCCGATGTCCTACTGGAATCTCGTCACCAAGTACGAGCAGGTCGGCGAATGGAAGGGGGGCGCACAGCGTTTCCCAGTGAAGTGCCCCTCCGCCTGCGTCGTGATGGTCCAGAAGAACGGCGCCGAGGGCATGGTCATCGGCGCGGTACAGAAGAAGTAGCGCCGCTACCCGGCGACTGCATCCAGGGGCGTCGAGAACGTTCCCCAATCCAGCTCACTCAATGCAAATGCCCATGGCGCCGCCCGCGCGTTGATATCGCCCGCCAGCGCGGCCGCTTCAGCGCTGGCGCCCTCCGCTACAGCCGCACTGACTGTCACCCAGCCTCGCTCATCCTTCCGCCAGCTGCGCACGACGACGACAACGCCAGAGGAAAGCCGCGTGATGTGCTCTGCGACAGGAGCACCTGTTGCGACGTCCAGCGCCGGCGCCACATCGGTCGGCGCGAACCGGACCAGCGCCTCCGCCGTGAGCGAGGGACCTAGCGCCGCGAGCACCTGCAGCCGGTCGTGGGGCGGGGCAAGCGCGAACCCGCCGCCGGGCGCCGCCACAAGCCGGTAGGCCGGACCCTGTCCCGGTCGTATGTCGACCCCGGCGACCTGGTCCGCCGAAACCTCAAGCACGCGGAGATCAACCCATGCCGCGCCCCGCTGCAGCGGCGGCATCACGGCGCCCGTGGCGGCCCATGCCTGAAGATCATCCGGCTTGCGCACATAGGATCGCCCATCGCGATACCCGACCAGCAGCCTGGCGAAGCTGTTGCCCTTCCCGTCACCAACTTCCAGTAGCGCGCCCGTGCCGCCCGTAGCTGGATCGCCGAGCCCGATGCGGTCGAACTTGCGTTCGTCGCGCGTCATCGGCTCCGCATAGGTGATGTTTGACAGCGCCTCAGTCAGCTCCTGGATCCTGGCGTCCGTGACAGGATATGAGCCCTTCTCCGACAGCACCCAGCCATCATCATTGCGCACGAGGTGATAGCTCTCCTCCTGCGTTGTCACCATGATCAGCTGGACCAGCGATTGCTTTTCGGCGAAGGCCGGCAGCACACGCTTGCCGACCTCGGACCGCTGCAGGTCGGCGCCCGCGGGCATCCATGCCAGCGCGCCCAGAAGCACCGACGCAGCAGCGAGGCCGCCCGCAATCAGGAGAGAGCGCCGCCTCAACTTCGCTCGCGCCAGGCTCATGCCGCGCCTCCACGCCTGCGACCGCGCCAGAAGAACACGCCGATGCCGGCGAGACCCACAAGGATCGGCGGCAGCCACACATTGAGAAACACCAGCTGGCTTTCCAGCGCATCGATGTCGCGCCGGAATTCACGCTCCACGCCGCGCAGCTGCCCGCGGATCTCTGCGGCCTGCACGCGGTATTCGTTGATCTCGGCCAGTTCCTCGGGCGCCGAGGCCGCCCCGCCCGCACGCCGCGCCTCCAGCTCGCCAATGCGCGCTTCAGCAGCCTTCAGCAGCGTCTCAAGCCGTTCCTGCTCCGCGAACAGGCGGGTCTTCGCCGCCTCGCGAAGCTCATCCACACGCGCCATCGGCCGAGCGGCTGGGGCTCGCGAGCGCAGCTCCGTCAGCGCGGGATCGCCGCCTAGATTGTCGAGGGCGTTCAGAACGAAGGCCGCATTGTCGGCGAGCGGCTGGCCTGATTGCGGATGCACGAAAAAACTGTCATCGAACATGTCGCTGTCTGCGACCAGGATGATCTGGGCATCGCGCTGCGAGTCCGCCACGAAGGGCGGCTGGCGCGCCATCTCCTGACGCCGCAGCTCCGCCAGCACCGGATCATCCTCATCTGCGACGACAGGCGGCCCTGCAAACGTCGAACGCAACGGACCGGCCAGCCGTCCCGCCAGCGCCTGCTGAGCGCCGGACGGCTGATACGCCTCTAGCACCTGCCGCGGTCCTGGATCGCTTGCCGCCATCTCGGCCGGCAACAGTGCGGCCTCGATGCTGGTGGACACCAGCGGCTCGAACGTTACGCCCGCCGGCGGTCGCACGGTCAACCTACCCGGAGCGCCAAAATTGATCGGCCGCGACAAGTCAGCCGTGATCACATCGTCACGCGACATCAGTGCAGGAGGCGGTCCGGGGAAAAGTGGTTGGCCCACCTGCATCGTCCGCCCGCCGCCAATATCCACATTCACCGGCAACGCGATGGTCGAGTCCGCAACCGCCTCCCGCTGCTCTGTCAGGCCGAGCATCCTTGCAATCCGCCCAAGCGAGGACGCCACCGGCGCCCCGTCCTGCTGGACGATGGCCGCGCGCGACACCGGATCAATCGCGATCAGCGCGGCGCCCTTGTTCAGAAGGAACTGGTCGATGACATAGCTCTGCCATTCATCCATCGCAGGCGGATGCACCATCAGGAGCACATCCGTATCGTCCGGCAGCGCCCGGAAACCTTCCTCGACGATGACGATCTCGTAGGCCCGCGCGCCCTCGCGCAGCATGAAGGCCGAGCCCTGCTCTGTCGGATGCAGCTGATAGGCCAGCAGCGACGACAGGACTGCAACCTTCGGCGGGGCTGGGTCGTCCAGCTGCGAGATCAGCCGCACCAACTCGTATTCCAGCAGCGCATCGCGTTCCGGCGCGAGGAAGGGGATCGTGATGTTGTCGGCCGACGTGTTGCGCCCGATGATTCCGAAATAGAGCGGCTCGCCGCCATTGGTCGGCGCGGGCGACAGCCCCGCCGCCGCGACGCGATCCTCTTCCTCGGAGAAGGCTTCCGGCTCCACCTCGCGCAGCTTCACCTTGCCCTCGCTCTGCGCCGCGATCTCCGCCATCAGCTGTCGCACGCGATCCGCATGCGCGCGGATCGCCGGGAAATCCGCGCCGAGGACACGCGAATAGACGAGTTCGATTTCCACCGGCTCGATCAGCCGCTGCACGACACGCTTGGCCGATGTCGACAGCGTGTAGAGCCCGTTCGCAGTGAAATCCGCGCGCGCGCCGCCCAGCCAACGCCAGGACGCGAGATTCAGGCCCGCAAAGATCAGCACTGCGGCGAGGCTTACGAGGATGACGTAGTGACTGCGCTTCATCACCCGCCCTTCCGCGCGCTGACCCAGATCGTGTTCAGCGTCAGCCACAGGCCGATAAAGCCGAGATAGAAGACCAGCGAGCGCAGCTCCAGCACCCCGCGCTGTGCGGCCTCGAAATGCGAGAGCAGCGAGAATGACGCCAGTGCGTCCGCCATCCCCGGCCCAAGCGCGCCGCCCACAACAGGGAGACCGGCCGCCGTGAACAGGAAACCCACCGCTACCGACATCACGAAGGCAACCACCTGATTGCCCGCAGCAGCCGAGAGCGCGCACGCGATCGACAGGTAGGCCCCCGCCATCAGGAAGCTCATCAGATAGCCGAGCGCGATCGCCGCGTTGTCTGGCGCGCCGAGCCAGTTGACCGAAATCCACATCGGCGCCGTCAGCGCGAGCGCTGCGCCTGCAACCGTCCAGGCGGCGAGGAACTTGCCCACGACGAGCGCCCAGGCCGGCGCCGGCAGGCTCATCAGCAATTCCAGCGTGCCGCCGCGCGCTTCATCCGCCCACAACCGCATCGCGATCGCGGGAAGAAAGACGAGATAGAGCCAGGGGTGGAAAAGGAAGAAGGGCGAGAGGTCGGCCTGGTTGGTATCGAAGAAGCGTCCGACCTCGAAAGTGAAGGCGCCCAGCGAGATGAGGAAGATCGCCATGAACACATAGGCGAGCGGCGTCAGGAAGTAGGCCGACAGCTCGCGCACATAGATGGCGCGAATCGCATTCGCCGACTGCCGGGCCGACTGCGCCAGATCGATGCTCACGCCGCCTTCTCCCCGCCTGAGGGATCAGTTCGCGTCAGCGCATGAAAGGCGTCATCCAGCCGGCCGCTCGGCGTGCGCGCCGCCAGCTCTGTCTGCGTGGTGTCCGTCACGATGATCCCGCGATCGATCAGGACGACGCGCGAACACATCGCCTCCACCTCGTCGAGCTGGTGCGTCGAGATCAGGATAGCCTTGGTCTCCGCCATGCGCCGGATCAAGGCTCGCATCGCGACCTTCTGGTTGGGGTCGAGACCATCTGTCGGCTCGTCCAGCACGAGCACCATCGGGTCATGTACCAGTGCGCCTGCCAGCGCGACGCGACGCCGGTATCCCTTCGACAGCGTCTCGATGCGTGAGCTCATCACCTCCGCGATGCCCGCATCCACCGCGACGCGCGCGATCGCATCCTTCGTCGCGGCCGCCGACAGTCCATGCGTGCGGGCGAGGAATCCGAGGAACGCCTTCACTGACAGGTCGAGATAGAGCGGCGCGCCTTCCGCGAGATAACCAAGCGATCGTTGGGCCTCGCTGCGCCGCGTGATGATCGACGCTCCGCCGATTTCGGCATCGCCCGCATCCGGCTCGTGAAAGCCTGCGATCATCCGCAAGGTCGTAGACTTCCCCGCCCCGTTGGGTCCGAGGAAGGCCACCGCCTGCCCTATCGATACGGCGAAGCTCACGCCGCGCACGGCCTCCCGGCGTCCGAACGACTTGCAAAGAGCGGAAACCTTCAGCGCGTCCATGACATCCATAAGCCGAGGCGGGAGCCCTTGGTCATGAGGAATGAGCTATCACGCGGGGTGATTCCCGGGCGCCGCCAAGTGAGCAGGGCGGCATGAAAAATCGCCCAACGCGAGCAACGAATTCCGCGGAAACCCGCTGGACGGCGCGCACGGGTCCGCAGTGTGCGGTGATACTCTGATTTTTGGGGGTAGGGTGTCGGGCGAACCGTCAGTCGCAACCCTGGGGGGCTGGGGGGCTGTTGGGTCCAAGGTCGGCGTCTTAACCATCCGCCCGACCCGGTTAACATGTACGGTAACGGTCGCTTTGGCTAGCCTAAAATGCACCTATTGTGCGAAACTTTCGTAATGTTTGAAGCCATTCTGACCTCTGTCTGATTCAGAGCTGACCTGCCTCGGGAATTCGCATGACTCATCCTACCCAAACCGGGTTTTCCTCACAATCAGCTGCCGGCGCAAAGAGCATCTGGTTCGACCGCCGCGAGCTCGATCAGATCCTCTGGACCTACGGCAAGCTGGTCTCCGCGGGCGAGTGCCGCGACTACGCGATCGGCGCCTTCCGGGACCACGCCGCCTTCTGCATGTTCAAGCGCGCCGCCGAAGCGCCGACCTGGACGCTGGAGAAGTGGCCGGACCTCGCGCGCAAGCAGGGCGCGTATGTTCTCACCAACGCGACGGGCCAGGTCATCAAGCGTGGACACGAGCTGGCCCCTGTCCTCGCCTTCTTCGACAGGAAGCGGCTCCAGGTCGTGGATTGATCCACCGATCATCCACAAGGGCCGATCCACAGCTGTTGGGAACCCGAGACAAAAAGGCCCCGGACTTGCGTCCGGGGCCTCCTGTTTTCAGCCTGTATCAGGCGCTATTCGCGCGAGGACAGGAACATCAGCACGATGCGGAACATGTTGATGAACGAGATGAAGAAGTTCAGAGCACCCCAGTTCGTCATCACCGCAAGGCCGCGAGCGTCGCCGCCGAAGGCATAGTAACCGTCCTTCAGCTGCTGCGTCTCAACCGCGATCAGCACAGCCGAGAGCGCGAACACGGCGCCCATGATGATCCATTCGAACATCGAGGACGGCGGCAGGATAAAGTTCAGCAGCGACATCGCCAGCACGCCCCACATCGCCATGATGGCGAAGGAGCCGATACCTGACAGATCACGCTTGGTCGTGTAGCCGAACAGCGACAGCGCGCCGAAGGCGGAGGCCGTGATCAGGAACGCCTTGGCGATCGTTTCATAGGTCGTGGTCAGGCCGATGCCGCCACGCGTGCCGGCAGACACGCCGGACTCAGCCATCATGACCCAGGTGCCAAGGCCCAGGCCCATCAGAACGACGATGGCCCAGTACATGATGCCGGTCGCCAGAGGCGACGGATTCTTCATGAAGAACATGGAGCCGAGCATCAGGGCGATCGGGCCCCACTGCACGACGTAAACGAGCGGCGTGCCGAACACGAGCTGCGACACGGCGGGAACCGCACCAGCCGCATAGGCGAGCGCGCCCGCCAGCAAGATGCCGAGGAACAGCTTGTTGTAGACGCCCAGCATGAACTTGCGCAGGCCGGCGTCCTTGGACATGTCGCCCGTCTGCGCGCCTGTGCGCGCTTGGGCAAATTGGAAGTCAGCCATGGTCTGTGTTTCAACCCTCTATTGCGACGGGATCCCGCCATTGCCAAAGAATAATGGGGTTTCAGGCTGCGCAATGCAAGCAGAACCGGGCTCGCTCGCATGCAGCTGGCGAGACCGTGAACGCGGTAAATGCGCCGCTAACCGTCGATTTCAGCGCGGTTCAGCGAGTCGCTGTTCTGTAAGCTAAGTTACGCTCTGCAGCAACCTGCGACGGCCCTTGGCGCAGACCCGCGGGCAGCTAGAATGCCCCTGCATGAGCCTCCGCCTTTTCCTGGCCGTCCCTATTCCACAAGGCATCGCCGACAGGTTGCTGACGCTGGAGGCTGATGTGCCGGGCGCGTCCTGGCGTACAGCTGAGCAGTATCATCTGACGCTTCGCTTCATCGGCGAGGTGGATGAGTCCGCCGCGCGCGACATCGACACGGAACTCGGCCGCATCATTGCTGCACCCTTCGAAATCGCACTCTCGGGCGTCGGCAGTTTTGGCGGCCGGGAGCCGTCGGCGCTCTGGGCGGGCGTCTCGGCGCCTTCGGAACTCGCCCGGCTCGTGACGGCCTGCGAGACCGCCATACGCAATTCCGGCCTTGCGCCGGAGAGCCGCAAGTACAAGCCGCACGTCACCCTCGCCTACCTGAATGGGACGCTCGACGACGAGGTCGCGCACTTCCTCTCCGACGCCGCCGAATTCCGCACAGCGGCATTTCTGGTCGATCATTTCTGCATGTACGCCTCGCGCGCCACGCGGGCGGGCAGCCATTACAGCGAGGAAGCGGTCTACCCGCTGATTGGCTGAGTCAGAACGCAGAAAGCGCGCCTCTAAGGCGCGCTTTCCATGAGTAACAGCCAGGAGCAGGCCTATTCGCGGCCTTCCATCTCGGCGGCCTGGCGGTGCAGGCGGGCGATGCGGCGTTCGGTGGGCGGATGCGAAGCCGACGTGGTGCGGCGCGGGCCCTGGAGCGGGTCGATGACGAAGGCGTGCGCCGTCGCCGGCGAGCGCTCCGCAAGCGGGTTCAGCAGCGAAGACGTGTGCCGCTCGAGCTTCAGCAGCGCATTGGCGAGGTTCACCGGGGCGCCGCAGATCTCGCCGGCGTGCTTGTCGGCGGCATATTCGCGGGCGTGGCTCTGGCCGACGCGGGCGATGAGCCCCGAGACAACGCGGGAGACGCGCTTGCGCTGGCCGAACGGATAGGCGATCGAGCCGAAGATCGTCGTCAGCACGACAGACAATGCCGAACAGATGCCCATCGCCAGCGCGTCGCCGCGCTTCACATGCGCCAGTTCGTGCGCCACGACGGCCGAAACCTCGGCGCGGGACAGCGTCTTGAGGAGGCCGTCAGTAACCGCGATCGAGGCATGGTTGGTGTCACGGCCGGCCACGAACGCGTTGGGCTGGAAGGCGTCGATGATGTAGGTGCGGGGGCGCGGCATGTTGGCCTTCATCGCCAGCCGGTCGCAGTCGGCGACAAAGGCGCGGATCATCGGGGATGCGTCGTCGGACGACACTTCCCTTGCATTGTGGAGTTTGAGCACGATCTTCTCGGCGTACCAGAAGACAACGAGGTGGAAGCCGAGGGCGACCAGCGCGCCGATCAGCGCCCCGTCTCGTCCGGCGATCCACCATCCCAGCCCCGCAAAGGCGAGGTGGATCAACAGCATCAGTCCGGCGGCCTTGAAATAGCTCATGGAAGCTCTCTCACGCGATAAGTCGTCCCTCCGACGGGGAGGTTTGGTGATCTTGGTAAAAGCTTTCTTTCCAAATCCGAAAAAATTGGTGAACGTGGCTCCGATGAAAAATGAAACCGGACAATCAGACGACGCGCCTGAGGCATCCGACTCCGAGGGTGAATCCGCAGCGCTTGTGGCGACTATTCCCGGCGCAGCGCCCGGAAAAGTGCTGAGCCCGGAGGCGATCCGCGCGCTCGAGGAAGCCGATGCGCGGCGCCAGGCCGCAGCTCCACGCGACATTCCCGCCGAGATCAATGGCCGCCGCGAGGGGGAGGAACCGACGCGCTATGGCGATTGGGAGAAGAAGGGCCTCGCGGTCGATTTCTGATTCACCATCGAAACCATCGCGGCGCTTGAGCGGGATTGCTCGAACGGGTTTGGCCCTTAACGATTGGGACGGCACGAGCGCTGCATCGCGCGCCCGACAGAAGTCTGGAAGATTGCGATGAAACTGCTCAGCCTCCTGGCCGCCGGCCTGATCGTTCTTTCCGCCGCGAGCCCGGCTTTTGCGGACGGACGCAACCGCAGGCCGCCGATTTCCGCCCCAACGCCGCCTCCGCTGCGTATTCCGCCGCCGACGCCGCCTTCGCCTCCTCCGGTTGCCTTGCCGCCGACGCCCATCAAATCCGGCCCGCCGCCGATCACCCTGCCGTCCGATTTTGGTACAGGCGGGGTCGGCATCGACATCAATGGCGGCTCGGGCGGCGGCAGCCGCGTGATCGTCATCGGCGGCTCATCTGCTCGCGCCCAGGCCTCGGCCGTATCGTTCGCCTATGCCAGCGCCACCGCGATCTCGTTCGGCGGCGGCAAGGGGCATGGCGGGGGCAAGGGCGGCGGCTGCGGCTGCAAATAGCCTAGAGCCAGTCGCGCGCCTGCTCGTCCAGCCAGAGATGGGCGGCGCCCGTAAGCGGCGCGCCTTCCGAAACGATGAGATTGATAGGGATTGGTTCCACCAGCCCAGAGCGCACCCCACGCTGGTAGAAGCGGTCGAGCGAGGCGCGCTCGCTCAGCCACGGTTCAAGGTGCTGTGACACCCCGCCAGCAATGAAGACGCCGCCCGTGGCGTTGGCGACCAGCGCCAGATTGCCCATCGCCGTCATGACCGTGCGAGCGCGCAAGCGGCAGAATTCGAGCGGCACGGTATCCCCCGCCTTCGCCGCGTCGATCAGCTCCGCCTGCGAGAGCGGCTTCGACGTCTCGCCCATCACTGCATACATGGCATCGCGCGTGCCAGCGAAACCGACGCCGGCCGTGACGGACTCGTTCGAGACATAGCCCTCGGTCTTCCTCAGATGTTCAGCCAGTTTCCATTCGATGTCAGTCTGCGGACTGAAGGCCTGGTGTCCGCCTTCACCGCCGACGACGATCCAGCCGTGCCCGGACCATCTCAGCACGCCGATGCCGAAACCCGTGCCCGGACCGCCAATGGCGATCGATCCGCGCGGATCGGGACGGCCGGGCGCGATCGGACGCAAATGGTCAGGCGTGAGTTCTGGCGCAGAGCGGGCCATGGCGTAGAAGTCGTTGACGGCGACGATGCGCGACAGACCTAGCCTTGATCGGACCGCTGCGAGATCGACCGTCCAGCCGCGATTGAGAAGCTCGACGCGGTCCTGCTCCACGACGCCGGCAAATCCGAATGCCGCGCCTGTCAGCTCAGGCCTTGCTTGCGAGAGGTAGGCATCGAGCGCAGCTTCGAATGACGGAAACGTGGCGCCGGGACGCTTCCAGATGTCCGAAACGCTGACGCGCCCGTTATCGGCATGCGCCAGAGCAAAGCGGACATTCGTCCCACCCGCATCGCCCACCAGGATTGCATCGTACCTCATTGTCGAACCTTAGCCGTCGCTGGGTCCTCTCAGCAACATGGGCGCGTGAATGCCGCATCACCGGGAATTTCATGGCGTCGCGGTATACGCTCCGCAATGCTCCGACCTATCTGAGAACTGACAATCCATCCGCGAGAGGAACCCCCCGCACGATGCCCCACGGGACACCGCTGATCTCCCTTTTGACCGTCGGCCTGGGCTTTGCCTTCGTGTTCGGGATGATTGCGACCCGTCTGCGGCTGTCGCCGCTGGTTGGCTATCTCATTGCGGGCGTCGTGATCGGGCCTTTCACGCCCGGCTTCGTTGGGGACGCGGACCTCGCGAGCGAACTGGCCGAAATCGGCGTGATCCTGCTGATGTTCGGGGTGGGGCTTCATTTCTCGCTGGACGATCTTCTGTCCGTGCGCGCCATCGCCCTGCCCGGCGCGCTTGCGCAGATCGCCGTCGCGACCCTGCTGGGCGTCGGCATGGGCTACCTGATGGACTGGACGCTCGAGGCCGGCATCGTGTTCGGCCTCGCCCTCTCCGTCGCCTCCACTGTCGTGCTGCTGCGAGCGCTGCAGGAACGGCGCGTCGTGCAGACCGAGAAGGGCAAGATCGCGGTCGGCTGGCTGATCGTCGAGGACCTCGCGATGGTGCTGGCCCTTGTGCTGCTGCCGACCTGGGCGGGCATCCGCGACCAGATGTCGGAGGCGGCGGGCGGCTTCGGCTGGGCGCAGGTTCAGGAGATCGGCTGGGCGTTGCTGCTGACGCTGGGCAAGGTGGGCGCGTTCATCGTCCTCATGCTGGTGGTGGGCAAGCGGCTGATCCCGTGGATCCTGCAGCGCGTCGTCCATCTTGGCTCGCGGGAACTGTTCCGGCTGGCCGTTCTGGCGATTGCGCTGGGCGTGGCCCTTGGCGCATCGGAGCTCTTTGGCGTCTCCTTCGCGCTCGGCGCGTTCTTCGCCGGCATGATCATGGGCGAGAGCGAGCTCTCGCAGCAGGCCGCCAACGAGACGCTGCCGCTGCGCGATGCGTTCGCTGTGCTGTTCTTCGTCTCCGTTGGCATGCTGTTCGACCCGATGACGCTGGTGCGTGATCCGTGGCCGCTGCTCGGCGCGCTGGCGATTGTCGTCATCGGCAAGTCGGTCGCTGCGGTGCTGATCATGAGCATGTTCAAGCAGCCGCGAGATTCCTCGGCGCTGATTGCGGCGAGCCTCGCGCAGATCGGCGAATTCTCCATCATCCTGGCTGGGCTCGGCGTTGGTCTTGGCATGCTGCCGGAGGAAGGCCGCGACCTGATCCTTGGCGCCGCCATCCTCTCCATTGTGCTGAACCCCCTTGTCTTCCTGGTGGCCGACAGATTCGTTCCCAAGGCTGGGGCGGCCGAACCGGAGCCGCTAAAGCCGGGGCGTTACGGCCGCGCCATCATCGTGGGCCATGGCCGGGTCGGCTCGCGCATCTCGCTCGCGCTGCGCCAGGCGCGCGTCGAATACTCGGTGATCGAGGATCAGCAGGATGTGGTCGAGCGGCTCCACAGTGAAGGTGTGCCGGCAATCGCCGGCAACGCAGTCTCGATCGATGTCCTGAAGGCCGCGGCCGTCGAATCGGCGCAGCTGATCTATGTCACGGTCCCCGATGGGTTCGAGGCGGGCCGCATCGTCGAGATCGCACGCCAGCTCAATCCGGGTATCCGGATCTTCGCCCGATCGCACAGCGACGCCGAAATCGAACATCTCCGCACCTTTGGCGCCGACGTTATCGTGTCGGGCGAGCAGGAGATCGCCCTGGCGATGATCAACGCGACCAACCTCGCCCGGCCGGCGTGACAGTGTTCCAGCCCCTGTAACATGCCGCTGGATTCATTTGATTTTGAACCCGGCCCTGCCTAGGGGAAGGCATGGCTCACGATCACGCCCTCGGCGCCCCGGCGCACAAGCACGCGCATTCCCATGCGCACGACCATGATCATGACCACGCCCACGATCATCACCATGGCGGCGACGAGCATAACGCCTCGCGCATCGGCATTGCGGCGCTGCTGACCGGCGGGTTCATGGTCGTCGAGTTCGGCGGCGGAATCGTCTCGGGGTCGCTCGCCCTGCTTGCGGACGCCGGGCACATGCTGTCGGACTTCGGCGCGCTCGCGCTGGCGTGGATCGGGTTCCGCATGGCGCGGCGCCCGGCGACGCTGCAGCGCACCTTTGGCTTCAGGCGCTTCCCGGTACTCGCCGCCTTCGTCAACGGCATGGCGCTGTTCCTGGTCGCAGCCTGGATCGTCTACGAGGCGGTCGTGCGGCTGAACGATCCGCATCCGGTAACGTCTGGCCTGATGCTGTGGATCGCGGTCGGCGGACTTGTCGTCAATCTCGCATCCTTCGCCGTGCTTCACGGCGCGGATCGCGACAACCTAAACGTGCGCGGCGCCCTGCTCCACGTCGCGGGCGACCTGCTGGGCTCGGTCGCGGCGATCGTCGCGGCAGTCATCATCATGACAACGGGCTGGACGCCGGCGGACCCGATCCTGTCAGTGCTCGTTGCGCTCATCATCCTGCGCTCCGCCTGGAGCGTGACCGCACAAAGCGCACATATCCTTCTGGAGGGGGCGCCCGCAGGCGTTGACCTGGATCACGTCATCCACGACCTGGCCCACCATGTCGATGGTGTGACCGACATCCACCACGCTCACCTGTGGTCCCTCGACGGGCGCCGCTCGATGATGACGCTGCACGCCCGCATCAGGGAAACTGCCGCTGGGCCGGACGTGATCGCGCGCATCAAGGCGCGTCTGAGCGAAGTGCACGGCATCGGCCATGCGACGGTAGAGATCGAGACAGACGCCTGCGCCGGCGCGGAGTGCGGGTGATCAGGCGGTTGCGGGCCTGGACTTCGGCAGCCTGGCGGCGCCGTAGAGGCGCAGCTTGATGAAGGGGAACCACATCAGCTTGCCGACGCCCTCGACGAATTTCCGGTAAGCGAACGCGCGCCTTCTCGTCCTGGCGATGTAGCTGCCGAACGCGGCTGCGCCATAGACCATCATCTGGGCCGCGCCCACCGCCATCCAGAACGCAACGGCGGGGACGTTACGGCTTGGCCCCGTCCAGGCCTTTGTCGCGGGGCCCTGCCCGTAGGCGAAGGCGCGGCGCAGCGTGTAGGCCAGCGTGACGCGCGACGACTCGGGCGTTTCCCAGACCCAAGCCTCCGGCGCCCAGGCGAAGGTTGCGCCATTGGCTTCCATCGCCTGGAACAGGAGATCGTCCTCGCCCCCGATCTCGTTGCGGCTCGCCGAGAAGGGCTCGGGCGATGGCAGGGCGGCGCGGCGCATCAGGCTGCAGCCGCATCCGTAGTAGGTTCGGATCGCGCCTTCGGCGTGGTGCGCATCGCGTGCGAAGAACGCCTCGAAGTAGTCGCGATGATCGCTCGGGGGCTCGGACAGTTTTGTGCGCACGGGGCCGAACACGACATCGGCGCCGCTGTGTTTCTGCACGCGCAGCAACGCGCCAAGCCAGGATGGCGGCGCGATCTCGTCATCGTCGAGGAAGGCGATCAGGTCGCCACGCGCAAGGCGCAGGCCGGCATTGCGCGCGTTGGCGACGCCCGCGCTCGGTTCATGCACGACGGTGATGCGTGGATCGGTGAGCGCGCGCAGGGGCATCATGGCTGACCCCGCTGGGTCGTTGTCGACGAGCACGATCTCGAAGGCGGCGCTACAGGTCTGGGCGAGCGCTGACCGGGCCGCCGCGACGGCGCTCGCGGGCCTGCGGAAGGTCGGGATGATGATCGAAACCGCCGGCGTCATGCCCGGCATTGTATGCAAGCGGGGTTGCGGGGTCGTTTACGCGACTGCGACAGTTATGAGACAGGCCGCTGGATCGAGGCGGACAGATTCTCTGACACTTGCCGTGCGTCGAACGCATTGGCGTCGCCGCCCTTCGGTCCGCGGCTCATGACGATCTCGGCGAACGCCTCGTAGCGCGTCACCTCGTCATAGCGCGCAGGCGAGGACATGAACGGGTCCCAGGCATGCACCCAGCCCCAGCGCGGGGAGAAGTACATGTAGGAAAACCGGGAGTAGCCGCCGGTGCGCCGGATATCGCGGTCCTTGTCGGTGTCGCGGCTGACGATGGTGAAGGTGTCGTAGCCGGACTGCAGGGTCAGTTCGGCCGCGCGGTAGAGAAGATAGTTCTCGACGGTCTCGCGGCCCGTGAGCGAATTGCCCTTGAACGAGATACGGTAGCGTTCCGATTCAATCTTCTGTTCCGAGTAGCCGCGATCGTAGCCTGCAGCTGGCTGATAGGGCGTGGGGCCAGCCGAACAGGCGGCAAGGCCGGTCACAGCTGCAACCATGGCGACGGCAAGGGTTTTTCTGAGCATCGGCGGCCTCCTGAGGCGCAATTCCACACCCTTTCAGATAGGAAGGCAAACCTGAACGGCAAATGAGCAGGCCGGCCCGCGTGCAGCGGACCGGCCTGTTTTCGAACGATTTCAGCTTGCCGAGGGTTAAGCGGTTGCGAAGCCGAAGACCGACTTGGTCTCGAGGAATTCGTGGATGCCTTCCACGCCCCACTCGCGGCCATTGCCCGACTGCTTGAAGCCGCCGAAGGGCATGGTCTGGTCGGAGCCGGCGCCGTTGACGTGCACCATGCCGGTGCGCAGCTGGCGTGCGACTTTCTGCGCGTGTTCCTGTTCGCCCTGGACGTAGCCGGAGAGGCCATAGACCGTGTCATTGGCCATGGCGATCGCCTGCTCTTCGGTGTCGTACGGCAGGATGCAAAGCACCGGCCCGAAGATTTCCTCGACGGCTATCGTCATGTCGTTGCGCACGTCGGCGAACACGGTGGGCTTCACATAGTAGCCGCGGTTGAGACCGTCGGGACGGCCGAGGCCGCCGGTGACGAGGGTGGCGCCTTCTTCGATACCTTTCTTGATGAGGCCCTGGATCTTGTTCCACTGGGCTTCGGAGACGACGGGGCCGATAGCGCCCTTCTCTGCGGTCGCCGGGTCCTGCACCTTCACCGCCTCTGCCGTCGCCTTGGCGATCGCCTTGGCTTCCTCGTTCTTGGCGCGCGGCACGAACATGCGCGAGGGCGCGTTGCAGCTCTGGCCGGTGTTGGTCATCATCTGCATGACGCCGGATTTCACAGCCTTGGTGAGGTCAGCGTCGTCGAGCACGATGTTGGCCGACTTGCCGCCGAGTTCCTGCGCGACGCGCTTGACCGTAGGGGCAGCAGCCTGCGCGACCAGCACGCCGGCGCGGGTGGAGCCGGTGAACGACATCATGTCGACATCCGGGTGAGCCGAGAGCGCTGCGCCAACGCCAGGTCCATCGCCATTGACGAGGTTGAACACGCCTTTCGGCACGCCCGCTTCATGCATGATCTCGGCGAAGATGATGGCGTCGATCGGCGCGATCTCGGACGGCTTCAGCACCATGGTGCAGCCGGCGGCGATGGCGGGAGCGACCTTGCAGGCGATCTGGTTCTGCGGCCAGTTCCACGGCGTGATGAAACCGCAGACGCCGATCGGCTCTTTGCGGATCAGGTGCTTGCCGCGACGCTCTTCGAACTCGAAGGTGCGGAGGTAGGCGGCGGCCTGCATCAGGTGGCCAAGACCAGACGGGGCCTGGGCTGCCTGCGACAGCCACATTGGCGCGCCCATTTCCTCGGAGACGGCTGTCGCCATATCGGCGAGGCGCTTGCCGTAAATCGCGATGATCTTGTCGAGCAGGTCGGCGCGGTATTCCTTCGTGGTCGCGGCGAAGGCCGGGAACGCGGCCTTGGCGGCGGCGACCGCCTTGTCGACGTCCGCCTTGGAGCCGAGCGAGATGCGGGCGTAGCTTTCCTCGGTGGCCGGGTTCTGGACTTCCAGCGTGCGCGGGGTCACCGGGTCGACCCACTCGCCGTTGATGTAGAATTTCAGGTAGTCGCGCATGGGATTCTCCTGGTCGAAATCTGGCCGGACCATGTGCGGCCGGAACACGGGGTTGGGCTCTAGATAGTCGATGTCGTGGCGGATTGGGAGGGCCGGCTGTGCGCCTCGAACTAGAACGTCAGCCCCTTCCAGACACCGTCGCACTTGTGCTGGGCGGCGAACTTCCACGACGGCATGGCCGCGACGCCGCCGCCTGACGCTACGTCGAGCTTCTGGACGGCGCCGGATGCGAAATCAACCCATTCCGGGACGCCATTTCCGTTGGGATTTCCGGAGCGCGCGAAGTTGACCCAGTAGTGCGACATGGTGGTCTGCAACGCTGTGCGCTCGGCGTTCTGCATGTCGTGCAACTTGAAGACGTAGGGGAGTTCGGCGGCGTGCGCCGCGCCCTGCTCGAGGCTGAGCGGGTACTTGCCGTCGATGATGCCGATGATCGGGATCGCGGTCTGGTCACGGAATTCGTACATCCATGTGGGCGAGCCCTGCGCCTTGATGCGGGAGGAGACGTTGAAGCCGTTGCACGAGAACGTGGCGTCGGTTCCGAGCGCGGTCGCCGCAAGGCTGGCCTGAAGGTCCGTATCTGTTCCGTAGCTGGCGAGGGGATACGCCGTCGCGCTGAGCTGGGACCCGGAGACGCCGAGGCCTCCCCCGGCGGCGAGCGCATTGACCGTCATCGGGTAGGCTGCGGCCTTCATCAGGTAGCGCTTGTCGGTGGGATCGAGATTGGGTGGCGAGGCCCTGGTGCGGGCGGCGAGTTCGGTCATCGCGAAGAACAGTGCGAACTCGTCCTGGTTGGAGCCGTTGATCACCGGGACCTTGTTGTTGCGACCGGCGGCAAACGTGTCCTTGATCGTGGCGGGCAGCACCTTCCCATCGACGGAGGGCACGGGGTTGCTGATGTTGGCCGCGAAGGCTGTGGCAAGCTGGTTGCGGACGAGCGCATCCGACAGCCCGCGGAGGCAGGCGGCCGTGACCGCATCGACCGGACAGCCCGGCAGGTTGCTGGCCGTCAGGATCACCTTCTCGGCGATGGCGACGCTCTTCTTTTCAAGCTCGGCCTGCGTGAGCTGGCTGCTGACGCCATAGGCGCCGCTCTGGATGATCGCCTTGTTGAACAGGCCCGCTGACAGCGGGGATGCGAGGTGCGTCATCACGCTGAAGCCGCCGGCGCTCTCGCCGAAAATGGTGACGTTCTTCGGGTCGCCGCCGAACTGCGCGATGTTGGCCTGCACCCAGCGCAGGGCGGCCTGCTGGTCCATGATGCCGTAATTGCCGACGCTGCCGTCCGCATCGCGCAGAGCCGGATGGCCCAGGAACCCCATGGCGCCGAGGCGATAATTGATGCCGACAACGATGACGCCCTTGGAGACGAGCGGTGTCGGATCGGCAAAGACGGAAGCAGCGCCCGTGTTGAACGCGCCGCCATGGATCCACACCATCACCGGGAACGGGCCGGCGCCGGTGGGCGCGTGCACGTCGAGATAGAGGCAATCCTCGCTGTCGCCGTTGACGCGGAAGGGATTGTCCTTCTCGCCGGTCTGCAGGCAGGACGCAGCAGATGTCGTGTTGGCGAGTGGCGCGCTCCAGCTGGCGGCCGGCTGCGGCGCGCGCCAGCGAAGGTCGCCCAGCGGCGGGGCGGCATAGGGAATGGCGAAATAGGATTTCATCGCGTCGCGCGGCACGGCGCTCACCGGGCCGCTGGCGGTTGCGGCCGTGTCGGGCGCGAAGGTCCCGCTTCCCATGCCGGCGCAGGCGGCCAGCGCGGCGCTGGCGAAGAATGCGAGCGCAAACGAGAGCCGGCGCATCTTGCGTGGGGTCATGGACATTCCTCCGCGCAGCATCTGGTCTGCGATCGACGACGTCATGTACACGAGCCGGGATGGACCGCGCCAACGAAAATTATGAGGCTTGGGCCGGGTCGTACTGATCGCCGAGCCTGTCCCTGGCGCCGCCTGCGCAGTCAAACTGATGCGCTTACCCCGCGCCTGATCCGCCGACCTGCTGGATGCCGACCGTCACTGCCTCGATGACGTGCCGTTTGAAGGCCGGGCGCAGGCCGAGGGCCTTCAGCCATCGTGAGATCCCCGGCGTCGCAGGTAGGCCAAGGGCTGCCGGAACACGTCCGAGGCGATGCCCGATGACGCCGAGGGACAGATCCGCCATCGACAGGGATTCGCCCATCAGGAATGATCTGTCCGCGAGCCGGCGCTCGAGAACTGCGATCACGTCAGCTTCGGCGCGCACAACCGGACGACAGGTTTCTACTGTTGCGCCGACCGCTCGATAGGCCGATCTGATCCGCCCGACCGCGCCGCCAAGGGAGGAAGACCAGTCCATCCATGCTTCGGCCTCGGCACGCGTGAGCGCATCTTCAAACCAGAGCAGGTTGGGCGTATGCGTGCATGTCAGGTAACGGATGATCGCATTCGACTCCCAGAGCGTTGCACCGGTCGGCAAGCGAAGCGCCGGGATGCGTCCTGCGGGATTCAGCGCACGATAGTCTGGATCGTCCAGTCCGCCGAATGCGCCGCCGCGATCAAGTCTTTCAAACGGAAGACCCAGTTCCCCGATTGTCCACATCACGCGCGCGACAGCCGAGGAGTCGCGACGCCCGAAAACGGTGACCACACCCTCATTCATTCCGCGCGCTCCTGTCTTTGCGATCATGCGTGGATTCCGCGCCCCCGCGAGAAAAAAGTCGGGCGGCTCGATCCGGGGGGCCATTGCAATCGAAGCGGTCAGCCGCATCCGCCCCGGCTGTTGTGGCCAAGACCGGACGCAACCGCACTGCTGCAACATCGCCGGCGCGCCAAACGGCCTGCCCGGCCTCGTAACCCCAGGTCAGAGCGTGCGCCCCCCGGTGCGAACAGTCAGGGCGCGCAGTCAGGGCGCGAGGCGATCCTCCGGATCGATCCGCCTGAACGTGATTCGCCCGACCTCGTTGATCATCGTGTCGTTGTCGATGAAGGTCCGGACCGTCGAGGACAGCGGCTGGCCGTTTTCGTCGATGGTAAACAGCTTGAACCGCGTGCGGTCGAGCGGCTCGATGCGATAGCGGCCGGTCTGGGTGACAGGCTGGGCCGCGACGCCGCGTATCTCCATCTGGTTGCGGGTGAGATACGATCCGTCCTCGTGGAACCAGGCGAGGATCTCGCCCGTCACGTCCCCGGAAAGCGTTTCGGCCCGCCACGCCCCGACGAGCGTGTGGATCAGGGTCGCCGGTTTTGGCTTGCCACGAAACAGCATGGCTGAAGTCCCTTCCAGAGCCATGCCAAGCACAGGCTTCTGCCCGCGCCAACCGGGATCGTCAGTTGCGCGCCCGATTTCCCGGTGGCGCGGACGTCCCGCACTGCTTTACCATTATTCCCGAACCTTTACCTGTTCGTTGAATCCTTGGGGGTTGCGTGCGGTCGGGCTGGAAGCCCCGGCGGCCTCGTAGGACGGGAATCATGACCATCACAGGCGGATGCCAGTGCGGGGCTGTGCGGTATGCGATGCATGTGGCGCGGGCCGAGAAGCCGCATGTGTGCCACTGCCGGATGTGCCAGAAGGCGACGGGTGGACTGTTTGCGGCGCTGGCGGGCTGTTCCAGGGCGAACCTGGAATGGACGCGCGCGAAGCCTGCGCTGTTCGCCTCCTCCAACCTTGCGAAGCGCGGCTTCTGCCGGGACTGCGGCACGCCGCTGACCTTCGCCTACGACACGCCGGAGGCGCGCATCTACGTCACGGTCGGCTCGATGGATGATCCGGAACTGGCGGGGATCGAGATTCAGTACGGGCTCGAGGCGAAGGTCAGCTGGGTGGAGTTCTGCGATGATGTGCCGGGCGAAGTGACCGGTGAGAGCCCGGCAGCTCAGGAATTCCTTGCGGGCATGGTGAGCAATCAGGGTTAGGCCGAGATCGCCACGATCTTCGCTTCGGTCGCACCGGCCTCGATCTCCTCGCCGATGACTTTGCCGATCAGCTCGCGCGCGAGCGGAGACGCCCATGCGAGCAGCCCCTTCGCGGGGTCGGCTTCGTCTTCGCCCACGATGCGGAAGGACTGGCGGCGGCCATCCTCGCGCAGGATGGTCACCGCCGAGCCGAACTGTACCTCGGCGGAGCCGACCGGCTCGGGCTGCACCTGCGCGCTGTTGCGGCGGGCGGTCCAGTAGCGCAGTTCGCGAGTGGCGCGTGCGGCGGCCTCCCTGTCGTCAGTGGCAAGGGCGGCTGCGTTGGCGGCGCTGTGGCGTTCGATTTCCGCCTCGATCAGCGCAAGGCCACGCTGGCTGACGAGGTTCGGAAGCGCCGAAATCTCCCGTTCGGGCAATTCCACGCTGTCGTCCGCGTCAGTCTCCTTGGTGAAAGCCTTGCTCATGACCCTGAAAATAGGGCGGCAGCGGGCCGGAGGCCAACTCCTTACCCAGTTCTTGCCGCACCCGGCGCAATGGCGCCAATCGGCTTGGTGCAATCCTGACCAATTTTCTCTATCTATTCAGGATAATTCCCGGAGACGCGTCCTGGACGGCAAGCGCATCCTACTGATCGTCGGCGGCGGCATCGCGGCCTACAAGTCGCTGGAGCTGATCCGGCTGCTGGCGCGCGAGGGCATTGGCGCGCGTGTGATCCTGACGAAGGCGGGCGCGGAATTCGTGACGCCGCTGTCGCTTGGATCGCTGTCGGGCGACAAGGTCTATCAGGAGCTGTTCAATCTCACCGACGAAGCCGAGATGGGGCATATCGAGCTGTCGCGTTCGGCCGATCTCGTCGTGGTGTGCCCGGCGACGGCGGACCTGATGGCCAAGGCTGCGAACGGACTCGCCAACGATCTAGCGTCCACCGCCCTGCTCGCGACCGACAAGCCGGTGCTGATGGTTCCCGCCATGAATGTGCGGATGTGGGCGCACGCCGCCACCAAGCGCAATGTCGCGCAGCTTCGCGCTGACGGCGTGACGGTGATGGAGCCGGATGTCGGGCCGATGGCGTGCGGTGAGTTTGGCGCCGGACGGTTGCCCGAGCCTGATCGCATCGCGAAGGAAGTTCGTCGCATGCTGGCGGGCCCGAAGGGGCACGGACCGCTTGCGGGCTTTCGCGCCATCGTCACTGCAGGTCCGACGCGTGAGCCGCTGGACCCAGTGCGTTTCATTTCCAATCATTCGTCGGGCAAGCAGGGTTATGCGATTGCCGACGCGCTCGCCCGGCTCGGCGCCGACGTGCGGCTTGTCACAGGGCCAACGCAGCTGGCGATCCCCGATGGCGTGACGGCGTTGCGTGTCGAGACGGCTGTCGAGATGCAGGACGCAGTGAGGGCGAACCTGCCGGCGGACATCTTCATCGGCGTCGCTGCGGTCGCTGACTGGCGCCCGGCGACGCGGGCGCAGGGCAAGCTCAAGCTGAAGGGCGGAGCCGAGGACAAGGTCGCGCTTCAGCTGGTCGAGAATCCGGACATCCTCAAGTCGATCGGGGCCAAGCGGAAGGATCGTCCGCGTCTCGTGATCGGGTTTGCGGCCGAGACGAGCGATGTCGAACGCCACGCGCGGGGCAAGCTCGCCCGCAAGGGCTGCGACTGGATCGTCGCCAACGATGTCTCGGGCGACGTGATGGGCGGGGCGGACAATGAAGTTCTGCTGGTGACCAGGGCAGGGACGGAGCGCTGGCCGCGCATGGGCAAGGCGGAAGTCGCGATGAAGCTTGCCGAGCGGATCGCAGCGACTTTCGACGATTCCCGGACGAGCGCGGCGGAATAGCGCAGCCATCCGGAATGGCCCCGGAACGGTTCTCCTCCTAGGTGTCCCCCATGATCCGGCACATCGTCTTCTTCACGCTGAAGGACCCGCGCGAGGCGGCGGAGATCACCGCGCATCTGAAGCGGCTCGGTACAATTCCGGGCTCGACGGTTTTCGAGGTCACCCCCAATCGCAAGGCCGACCTGTTCGCCAACGAGATCGATATCGTGGTCTATGCGGAGTTTCCCGACATCGAGGCGCTGCATGCCTACAAGCGGCACCCGACCTACATGGACGTGACGAATACGGTGCGCCCGCGGCGCGAGCTGCGGTTTGCGGCGGACGTCGAGGCCTGATCCTCTGTGGACGGCCCCTGAGCAGCGCTCGCCCGACCGGGTCATCCGCGCTAGTGATGGCGCCTCGAGGAGCCACCCAATGACTGTCACCATCCGCGTCGTTCCCCTCCCGCATTTCGAGGGGCTTGCCCTGCCCGCCTACGAGACGGCGGATGCGGCCGGGATGGATCTTCGCGCGGCGGTTGCTGACGAAGCGCCGGCGACGCTGCAGCCTGGTGAACGGGCGATGATTCCGACGGGGCTCACCATCGCGCTGCCGGCAGGGCACGAGGCGCAGGTGCGTCCGCGCTCGGGGCTGGCGGCCAAGCATGGCGTCACCTGCCTCAACACGCCGGGCACGATCGATGCGGACTATCGCGGCGAGGTGAAGGTGATCCTGATCAATCTCGGCCAGGAGCCCTTCGTCATCAAGCGCGGCGAGCGGATCGCACAGATGGTGATTGCTCCGGTGACGCGCGCCGAGCTGAGTGTTGTCACAACGCTTGACGAGACGCAGCGTGGTTCCGGCGGGTTCGGATCGACCGGGCGATAGCAGCGCGGCTGCTTGCCGGGGAGGGGCTTTTCCGACAGCCTGCAAGCATGAAGTTCGCCGCCGTCATGCTACTCGCGAGTGCGATCCTGCCTGCAGCAGCTCATGCCCGGCAAGAACCTGCGCCGCTTGTTGCCGGCGCCATCGTCGAGAGCTTTGAGATGGTTCCGGATCGCACGGTGATCTTTGCGCCGACTTCAGATGGAAAGATCCGCATCGTCAAATCGACGGACAGGAACCGGCTTGCGCCCATGCCGCGCAATCCCGGCGAGGTCGCCGTGTCGCTGACCGTTGCGCGGGAGATAGGCGCGGTGATCGAGTTCAACAACGGGCTCGATCATGCATTTGTCTACGAGGCGCGCACTGGCGACATGCGCATTCCCACCTGCCCAGTTCGCGATAATGCGGTTGCGTCGGATCAGTGGCCGCAGGGATACCGGTCCATCGTGATCGGGCCCTTGAAGCGGGCTGAACGAACGTCGCCCTGCGAGGCGGCTGACTAGCCTTTCAGCTCCAGCTCCGGCTTCGCCATGTCGGCGAGCAGGAAGTGTTCGGTGTCGCTGACAGGCGTGAGACCACCGAAATCGAAGGCCGAGCGGTCGATGATGATGTCGCGGGGGCGGAGTTCGCGGGAGAGTTCGAGACCCTCGAGCGAGCGGCAGCGGGAGAAGGCGACATAGGCCTGGCCGTGGGCGAACATGCCGCGGTCGAAGTCGATATAGACCTTGTCGAGCGTCATGCCCTGGCTCTTGTGGATCGTGGTGGCGTAGGCGAGGCGCAGCGGTAGTTGCTTGAACGAGCCGACGACGGAGCGCGAGACGGACTTTGAGGCGGCATCAAACTCGTAGCGGAATTTTTCCCATGCCTGCTGGCTGACGCGATGCGTCTCGCCGGCGATCTTCACATAGGCGTCGGACTCGCCGAGCCCCTGCACCACGCCGAGCGAGCCGTTCACCCATCGGCCCGACGGATCGTTGCGGATCATCATGACGCGCGCACCGGCTTTCAGTTCGAGCACTTCCTCGGTCGGGAAGGCCTTGGGTTCGAAATTGCCCTCGAGCGATGCGGTGTAGTTGCGGGCTGGTCCATCGAGTTCTGCGAGGCGCAACTGGTTGATGCGCCAGGCGGCGTTGTTGTTCGGTGTAAGGACAACATGGGTCTGGCTTGCATCCGCCGGAGAGCGAGTTGAGACACGCGTGCGCAGGATCTCGACATCTTCCGGCGCGAGGCGCGCATTGCGGAGGCCGTTGAGGATGCGGATGAAGGACTCGTCTTCCTGACGGAAAATTCGTTTCAGGGCGGCGAGGCGGAACTGGCCTGCCTGGAAGCCAGGCGCCTTGAAGAACCAGGCGCCGCCATAGCTTTCTTCCAGGATATGTTCGACATCGCTGCCGACCACGGGCGGGAGCTGGTGGAGGTCGCCCGAGAGGATCATGCGGACGCCGCCGAAGGGCTGGCGGTTACCTCGATTCAGACGAAGGGAGTTGTCGATCGCCTGCATCATGTCGGCGCGCACCATGGAGACCTCGTCGATCACCATGGTCTCGATCGCCTTCACCACGCGCTGGTTCCGGATCTTCTTGGTGTCCCCCATGTCGAGGAGGCGCGGCGGGAAGTTGAAGAAGGAGTGGATGGTCTGGCCGCCGACATTCACTGCGGCGAGGCCGGTTGGAGCGAGAACGATCGCCTTCTCCAGCGAGTTGAAGATCAGCTGGCGCAGCAGCGTGGTCTTGCCGGTGCCGGCGCGGCCGGTGAGGAAGATGTTGCGGCGGCCGGCGATGATCTCGTCGATCAGCGGCTGGTAGACGTTGGATGTGGGCTCGGCGGTCAACCTGCGCAACTCCGGCGTTGAATTGCTGGGAGGCTCATGATTTCTGCTCCCGACTTGTCTGCTGATTGGGATTGCGCGTCATGAGTCTAACCCCCTCGCAGCTGGAACGCTACGCCCGGCACATCATGCTGCGGGAGGTCGGCGGACCGGGGCAGCAGAGGCTGCTTCTGTCGCATGTGGTGATGATCGGTGCGGGCGCGCTGGGCGGGCCTGCGGCGATGTATCTGGCGGCTGCCGGGGTCGGGTCGCTGACGATCATTGATGATGACACGGTGTCGCTGTCGAACCTGCAGCGGCAGGTGCTGTTTGCGACGGCGGATGTGGGGCGGGCGAAGACCGAGGCCGCGCGTGAGCGTCTCGGTGCGCTGAATCCGGATGTGGCGATTCGCGGCGAACAACTGCGACTCGATGCGGCGAATGCAGATGCGCTGATCGCGGGCGCCGATCTTGTCGTCGACGGGTCGGACAGTTTCGCGACGCGGTTTGATGTGAATGCGGCGTGTCATCGGGCGGGTGTTGCGCTGGTGTCAGGCGCGGTTGGACGCTGGAGCGCGCAGGTCTCGGTGTTCAGGTCGGGACTGACGAAGGGCAAGCCGGCTGGCGAGCGCCTGCCCTGCTATCGCTGTCTCGTCTCCGACATGCCCGAGACGGAAGAGACGTGCGCGATGGTTGGCGTGATCGGGCCGCTGACGGGAATGATCGGCGCGCGCATGGCGCTGGAGGCGGTGAAGGAGAT
>JBBAUA010000009.1:0-13230 GCA_040398465.1 Hyphomonadaceae bacterium
ATGGTGCGCGGCGCGATCAATGGCTCGCGCAAGATGCTGCTGGATTATCGCGACGTGGAAGGCCGGGCGAGCAAGCGCGTGATCTGGCCAATTCTCCTGGGCTACTATGAGACGACGCGGATCATCTGCGCGTGGTGTGAGGCGCGGAAAGACTTCCGGTCGTTCAGGTCCGATCGCGTGCTGTCAGCGACTGTGCTGGACGAGCGCTTCCCCGAGCGTCCTTCAAGCCTGCGCGTGAAGTGGCGCAAGGCGATGGAGGCGGAGTGGAAGCGGCGCAAGGCAGAGATCAACGGACGAGCGACCGAGGCTGATATGCGAACTCAGGTCCCGAAATAAAAGGCGCCGACCCCGGGAGGGGGTCGGCGCAAGGTCCAATCGCGGGAGCACCGCCATTGGGAAAGTGAATGGACTAGAACCGGATCTGCAGTTCCGCGCCGATAGTGCGGGGCGGGCGGTATGTATCCGCGATCGTCAGGCAGTCCTCCGGCAGGAAGCCGGTGCCGTTGGAGAAGTTGATGCTGGTGGCCGGCGTCGATCCGCACATCGCAAGGCCGGCAACATCGCGCGTCCCGTTGGCCACACGGCGACCGCCACCGCGACTATCGTACTGGAGCTCGTCCATGAGGTTCCGAACGAAACCAATCACCGTGAACACGCCGTCCGAGCTGGTCCAGCTCAGGCGGGCATCGACCTGATCCCATTGCGGCATCTTCGTTGCCCACATGTTGAAGATGTTGCTGTAGGCGATGTCCTGCCAGAAATAGCTGGCCGAAGCATCGAGCGTAGAACCGTCCTCGAAGTCCCAGGTGTACGTGCCGTTGAGCGCGATCTTGTTCTTGGGGCTGAAGGGCAGGATGTTGCCGCTGAGGTTCTGACCACGCTGGGCCGGGTTGGGACCCGGCGGCGGCGCGGCACTGACCGGGTTTGCGCCCGGGTCACGGGCCCACGGATCCAGCCCGTTGACCAGCGCTTGTGAGTTGCCGATCTCCGGATTGGTATAGCCGTAGTTGAACAGGAAGCGCAGATTGTCCGTCGGATACCAGATGGTTTCGAGTTCGAATCCCGTCGTCGATACTTCCGGCAGGTTCACGTAGGCCACATAGTTAGGCGGCCTGAAGCCGTTTGAGTCCGGCTCCGGCACGATCGTGTTCGACACCTGGTAGCCTTGATAGTCGTAGTAGAACAGGGTCGCGTTCGTGGTGAGATTCCAGTCTGACCACTCGCGCTTGAAGCCAAGCTCGAAAGCGTCGACCAGTTCCTTGTCGGTATACGGCGTGGCCGTGAGGTTGCAGTTTGTATCAGCGCAGCCCAAGCCGCCCGGCTTGTAGCCGCGATTGTATTTGCCGTAGACAAGTGTGTCGTCGTCTGGCGTCCAGTCGAGACCAAGCACGCCGGTCACCTCTTCCCACGACGCTTCCAGTTGACGCGTCGCGTTGCCAGTGACCGGATTCACGTAAATGCCGTAGCGGCTCAGATCGGGAGACCGCCCAGTCGGACACTGGGCCGCCGCACCATTGGCAGGGGTCTCGTTGGTGTTGATGACGCCCTGGCCAGCCGAGCCGCACGGGTTTGAACCAGTAGCTGAAGTTCGCGTAGCTGGGTCGGGCCCACCAAAGAATGCGCTGGTGCCATCGACGCGCGGAAAGCCAAGGGCGTAGTGCGAGATGAAGCGAGTTTGGTCCACCGCATCCATTATGTCAGTCGACCAGCGGATACCGGCCGTCAACGTCAACTGGTCGTTGATCGCGTAATCGGTGTGCACAAAGGCACCATAGGCGTTGTTGTTGCCCTTGTTGTTCGAGAAGTACCAGAGATCGCCGCCCAACGGTCCACCCGAATAGTCACTGCGACCATTCCTCGGAAGGTCCTGGACTGCGGGCGCAAAAGACGGAAAAAGCAAAATTGGCGACGTCGGACCGGTACCCTTGATGGACGGGAATGACTCGACGTAGATCGGCTGGCTGTAGTTTTCCTGGTAGGCATAGGCGCCGACAACCCATTGCAGGGGCCCCTCGTCAGTCGAGATGATGTTGATCTCGTTCGAGAACCACGCGCGGTTTTCATTGTAGTCGGTGCGGCGGTCGGTCGAAAGCCGCGTGCCTGCCGGCGTGACCGGCCCTGGCAGCGCAAACGGAAGGCTGAAGCTCTGGACCGGGCCGCCATCGTTATCGATCTGCAGGTTGTAGTGATACCAGACATACCCGCCCAGGTATTTAACGTCGAAATTGTCGGCGTGATAGACCGCCTCGATCGCCGTTTCCGATGTGGGATAGAGGTCTGTGAACTGCTGGAAGTCGGCGTTGAACAGTCTCTGTTCGCTTTGTCCCGCGTTCGGGTTCGTCCTCTGGTTGCCCGTCATCACGACGTTCTGCGCTACGGGGCTCAAGCCAAAGAAGCTGTTGATGTTGGCCCCACCGGGAGCACCAAACAGGCGCGTATCGTAAGGCTCGGAGCCGCCCGCGGCTGTACGTCCGCCTGGAGCGCCTACGCGGTTCCATGACAGTGAGCCCTGCCTAAGCCACAAGTCGATCCGGTCACCAATGTCCGCTTCGAGCTGTGCTTCGATATAGGTGTCGTTCCTGCGGCCGGCTTCGGTGTCGCCGGTTGCGACGTTGGTGAGGTAGCCCTCGCCCTGGAAGTTGCGTGACGCCCCTACGCGGTAGCGCAGCCAATCCGTGATCGGGCCAGAAATGGTCGCTTCTGCCTTCAGGTTCTCGTAGTCGCCAGCGCCGAGGTTGAACTGACCTTCGAATTCTTCGGTCGGGCGCTTGGTGATGACGTTGAGCGCGCCTCCGATCGAGTCGCGACCATAGAGCGTGCCCTGCGGACCGCGGACGACCTCGACGCGATCGACGAAGATCGCTTCGCGGCTCGCCGGGATGGCGGACGAGAAGTAGACGCCGTCGACATAGTTCGAGATGCCGGACCGGATGCCGAAGTTGTTTGACGTGCGGGTGACGCCGCGCATGCCGAGGCGGTCGTTGGCGGTCGAGTAGCTGAGGCCCGGTGCGAAGTTGGTGTAGTCCTGAACCGTGGTCAGGCCGATCTCGTCGCGCAGTTCGGACGTGATGGCGGTGACGGCCACCGCGATGTCCTGGACCGTTTCTTCGCGCTTGAAGGCGGTAACGACGACGACGTCGCGACCCCGGTCATCTTGGTCCTCAGCCGGTTGGGGCGCGGTTTGCGGGCCCGTCTCCGTGTTCTGCGCCATGGCTGGCATTGCCAGTCCAAGCGCGAGCAAGCTCACAAGTGAAATACGATTGATATGCGCCATGCGACGCGTCCTCCCTGGCAGCGATCCTCCCGAAGCGTCCCTTAGGTTTCTGTGTGACGCCTGCGCTTCGCCTCCGTATCCCCGGGGCTCGCGCAGGTGTGATCAGAGAGGGGCCCCAAGTTTTCGTCAACGGCGCCGTAACGGCAGGGGGTAGTTACGTAAAGGGCAGCCGGTTGCGGTATCAGCGTGCATCGCAGCAAGATATGCCGCACGCGGAATGTCGCTAGGGGAAGAACTCACGCGCGCGTGAATTGACGTGATGTACGCTGCGTCATTTGTGCAATGCCCTGAAAAGGAACCCTAAAAACTTGATACTGTCTAGGCCAACTCTATTGCGCCGCAGCGCATTTCCTAAACGTACCACGCCAGAAATATTTTCAGTTCCGTGAACGTAAAGGGAGAGGTTTTCCCTACGACCCCCGGTTTCCGCAGCGCGGCAATGACGATCAGATGACCTCGGCCGTGATGCTGGCGAAGTCGCCGCGCCAGAGGGTGCGTGCGCGCGCCAGAGTTGCCGCAGCGTCTTCAACGCGCCCCTGCCCTGCCTGCGCCTTGCCAAGGACCCAGAGGGCGAGAGGGTCGTGCTTCCAGGTCTTGAGGGAAGCGAGGGCCTCCGATTCGGCCTTCATGTAGTCGCCGGCCTTGAGGTGGGCGGCGGCCAGCGAGCGGCGGACGGGATACCACCAGGCCGGCGGGTCCATGAAGGTTCCGAACTCCTCCTCCTGCAGGGCGGCGCCCTTGCTGAAGCGGGCCATGGCGGCGCGGGCGTTGCCTTCGGCCATGGCGAGGCGGCCTTCGAGCACGGCCTGCGCGATCCTGTATTCGGGATCATCGCCTGCGGCGTTGCGCAGCTTTCCGAGTTCGATGCGCGCGCCGGCGGCGTCGCCTTTCTGGAGCAGCGCCTCGCCGCGGCCATAAGCCTGGTAAGCGCGGAACTCGGGCTCGTCGCGCTTGCTGACCGGGAGCGCGAGCATCCGGTCGGGCGCGTAGCGCGCGAGGGCGACGAAGGTTCGCGGCGTCGGATCAAAGCGCTTCTTCGCGCCTGATTCCGGATACGCCCTGGCCGCGTGTTCGGCATAGCGCAGGGCAAGCTCGCCATCGCCCGACATCATCGCGCCGGCGAGGCCGAAGGCGAGATTGTGGGAGTAGTACATCGGCATCGGGAAGTCGTTCAGCATGGGCGGGCGCGGGTCGCCGCCGCCGGCGACCCATGTGGCGTCGGTCGAGATCGCCTGCGCGTTCACGACGGCGGCTTCCTGATAGAGGCCTGCGCGGAAAAAGGTGTGCGCCGGCATGTGGACGAGGTGGCTGGCCATGGGGGCAAGATCGCCGAGGCGTTTCGCGTAGGGCAGCGCGTCTTCGGCGCGTTCGTCGAACTCGGTGGCGTGGATGTAGTAATGGATCGCTCCGGTGTCGTCGGGATGATCCTCCAGCACCTTCTCCAGCAGCGTCAGCGCGGTGGTGAGTTCGTCGGACTTCTCGCCGCGCGGACCGGCCATCATCAGGCTGTGGGCTGCGAGCACGGTGAGCTCGACGTGTTGCGGGTAATCGGCGGCGATCTGCCTGAGGGCCTGGGCGAAGGCCGGCTCCGTCCCCTCGCCTGCCGCGCTGGCGTCGGCTTCGCCGGACTTGTTGGCGACGGCCTTTGTCTCGGCGACAGGCTTCGGTTCGGCATAACGTGCGACCATCGCATCGGCGAGGCGGCGCGCGAGTTCATCGCCCGGCTTCACCAGCGACTGTGCGCGAAGGGCGGCGGCGAGCGCGAGCTTACGCTCGTCGTCCTTGATGCCGTAGTTGAGCGTCGGCCCGAGCGCCCATGCCTCGCCCCATGAGCACATTGAGCAGGCAGGGTCCAGTTCGACCGCGCGCTTCATCGCGGCCTTCACATCCTGGTGGTAGAAGGCGTGGCTGAGCGCGAGACCGTAGTCGAACCATTCCTGTGCAGCCGGCACGTTTGTGTCGACCTTGAAGCCGCCCGTGCCCATGCCCTCGGCCAGCTTGATGTCGGGCGCGATCTTGTCCGCGCCGAGGGCCTCAGCCGAACAGAGCGCGTTGATCGCCAGCAGGGATTCCGCACTCGTCTGCGCCGAGGGGCTGAGTGTGGCGACTGGCGGGACCATGGCCGGCCCGAAGGTCGAGCAGGCCGCGATCGCAGTGAGGGAAATGAGCGCCAGGCGGGCACGCATGAAAGTCTCCGTAATCGCGGGGAAACTAGACTGCGTTGGCGGCGCGGGGAATGGGCATGAGGGCGCGTTCTCAGACGCGCGGGCGTGCTGAGGTGTTTTTGTGCGCGTGTCGGGTTTGGTGCGAGGTGGGGCGGGCCGCGGGCGCATCTGAGCACTCCCTCGTGGTTCGACGGGTGCTCCCTTCGGCCGCTGCTCACCATGGAGTTTCCCCCAAACGCGAACAACCACTTTCCCCGAAACTTGGCGCTGAGCGAAGCCGGGGTGCGCGGCGAAGGCCGGCTACTGCCGCTCGAACTCGCGGATCGCGAAGTTCGCTTCGTTGTCGGCGTCGGATGGGACGTGGACGGAGGATGTTTCGCGCCAGAGCGAACGGTCGAACGGGGGGAAGAAGACCGTAGCCTCGGCTTCGGCGTCGACTTCTGTGAGTGTCATGTGGGTCGCGAGCGCGAGGCCTGCCTCATAAATGGCTGCGCCGCCGATGATGGAGACCTCGGGAACGCCGGATGCGGACGCCATGGCGCGGGCGGCGGCGAGCGCGGGCGGCAGGCTGGAATAGACGAAGGCGCCGGGGGCGAGGAAATCGAGATTGCGCGTTGCGATGATGTTGGGGCGGCCCGGGAGCGGACGCTTCGGCAGGCTTTCCCAGGTCTTGCGCCCCATCACCAGCGGGGTCTTTGCCGTGATGCGCCTGTAGTTCGCCATGTCGGCCTTCAGCCGGAAAAGCAGGCGATTGTCGCGGCCGAGCTCCCCTCGCCTGCCTATGGCGGCGACGATGCGGACGCCGATTGAATCGGCTGTTACGGGAAAGGTGGACGATGGCACGGGGAACTCTGTAATGACTTAGCTCTGAAGTCGGGGCGCGACGGATGCGCAGTGAACCGCCTTTGGCGACAGGCGCAAGTGGCGGGAGTCTAGTCAGGCATGGATGTTGTCTGGAACGAGTTCGTGTCGATCGTCGCCTCGCGCGATCCGGCGCACCTGCCCTTTGTCCTCGCCGGGCTGGTTGCGACGGGCTTGCTGATCTGGCGACTGAGAGGGCGCGCATGGGCGTATGTCTATGTCGCGCTGATCCCCTTCCTGAACTGGAGTTTCGGGAAGGTCAGCGGCATCGACGCGACGAACGAGCTTGGCTGGCTGTTCGGCACCGCGCACACGATCCTGGTCAATCCTCTAACCATTGCGACCGGCATGGTCTTCGTGATCCGCGATTTCGTGCAGCGCGAGATGGGGCATCGCGTGCTGGTGCTGATGGCCCTCGCGATCGGTTGGTCATTCTACTATTCCTGGCCGGTGATCGCGATCGCGTCGGGCCTTGCGTTTGCGGTTTCCGAGACGGTGGACTGGCTGCTGTTCACGTTCACCAAGTACCGGCTGTCGACGCGCATCCTGCTGTCGAGTGCGCTGGCGGCCCCGATCGACACCACAGTGTTTCTCTATGGCGCGGACCTCGCGCAGGCGATGGCCGGAACGGCGCAGCCGGGCGACCTGTTCAACCTGCCGAACTGGGTGCTGTTCATTCTCGGCAAGATGGTGGGAGCGGTTGTGGTGTCGTGGATGGTCCGCCAGCGTGAGCGGCGCGGCGAGGTCGATCCGGCGGCGGCTTAGGCGGAGCTTGCGGACAACAAAAAAGGCGGTCCTACAGGACCGCCCTTTCGCGACTCTTGCGAGTCTTGTTTACGTCCTAAGCCGGCAAGGGCTTAGTGCGGAGCCGGAGCAGCCGGAGCCGGAGCAGCCGGAGCAGCAGCCGGGTCAGCAGCCGGAGCAGCCATCGCGTCGGCAGCCGGAGCCGCCATCGGGTCAGCAGCCGGGGCGGCCATCGCGTCGGCAGCCGGAGCGGCCATCGCGTCAGCAGCCGGAGCGGCGGCGGGGGCTTCAGCGGCCGGAGTTTCGGCAGCCGGAGCGCAGGCAACGAGAGCAGCGGTCGCAACCGCAGCAGCAACAATCAGTTTGAACGACATTGGATAGATCCCTCCGACGGATCACACCCGCCTCGGGAGACTAAAGTCCGGGCGGCCCCTGTGTTTGTTACGACCCCGGCAAAAGCACAAGATGTTGATGGATTAGGTTTCAGTCAGCTTGGGGCGTGTTGGTTAACGTTGCGCACCGGGACATTGGAGCGACTTGAGCACGGCGCTTGGGCACTGCGGCAACGAAAATTTGGTCCGTTAGCGAAACGCCTTGAATCCATTGGACTGTACGGTAACTGGCTTGTTGCGTCCGCAAACATCCGCCTTGCAGCTCAGACGGCGACGGGCGCCTTGATGTGAGCGTCCGACACGTAATTCGTTAATGTGAAATCTTCGTAATCCCACCCGAACAGGTCGGATTTAGATGGATTGAGTTCCAGGCCCGGCAGGAGCTTGGGCTGGCGCTGCAGCTGGAGGCGCGCCTGCTCGAAATGATTCGCGTAGAGGTGCACATCGCCGAAGCTGTGCACGAACTCGCCGGGCTCGAGCTTAGTCGCCTTCGCCATCAGGATGGTGAGCAGCGCGTAGGACGCGATGTTGAACGGCACGCCGAGGAAGACGTCGGCCGAGCGCTGGTAGAGCTGGCAGGACAGTTTTCCGTTCGCGACGAAGAACTGGAACAGGCAGTGGCAGGGCGGCAGCGCCATGCGGTCGACGTCGGCCGGATTCCACGCGGAGACGACGAGGCGACGCGAGTTCGGGTTCTGGATGATCTCGTTCTTCACCCATGCGATCTGGTCGATGGTGCGGCCGTCAGGGGCCGCCCATGAGCGCCATTGCTTGCCGTAGACGGGGCCGAGTTCACCATCGGGATCGGCCCATTCATCCCAGATGCTGACGCCGCGCTCCTGCAGCCATTTCACATTGGTCTCGCCGCGCAGGAACCAGAGCAGCTCGACGATGATGGAGCGGAGGTGAAGCTTCTTCGTCGTGAGCATGGGGAAGCCCTGGCTCAGGTCGAAGCGCATCTGGCGGCCGAAGACGCCGCGCGTACCGGTGCCGGTGCGGTCGCCGCGATCGACGCCGTTGTCGAGGATGTCCTGGAGCAGGTCGAGGTACTGGCGCATGAGTCGATTCCGGTGGCGGTCGGCCAAACTTTTGGGGGCGGGCGCTGGCGTTGACAAGGCGGCGCGGGCGCGGCGGCCTGTGGAGAACTTTTGTAGGCGGGGCTTATGACGACCAAGGCGCGGGGGAATAAGCCTCGACGGCCGCCCTACTCCGCCGCCTTCGCTTGCGTTGCTGCGAGCCGGCGGTCGAGCCAGGCGCGGACCCATGCATTCGTGCGGGAGGCGGCGCGGGTGGGGAGGCGGTTGAAGGCGTGGGGGCTTTCGGGGACGAGGATGAGGCGGGCGTTTCCGTTTTTCGCTTGCCAGCGTTCGGCCATGAGGCGGCTATCGTCGACCAGCGGATCAATTGTGCCGACGAGGAAGAGTGCGGGCGGCAGGCGGGCGAGATCTGCGTAGAGCGGCGAGACGTCGGGCTTGCGCCTGCCCTCTTCGTCTCTGTCGGGCAGAAGCCGCGCGATGCCGGGGACCATGGCGGGTCCGTCGAGCACGAGCGTGTCGGGGCCGGCGGCGCGGACACTGGGCGTCGCAGAAAGATCATAAGGACCGTAGAAGAGGACTGCGCCACGCAGTCGGGCGAAGTCGCGGCGTATGTCGCGCAGGCGAAGCATGGCGCAGGCAGCAAGGTGCGCGCCGGCGGACTCGCCGCCGATGAAGAGATCGTGCGCGCCGAATTCGGCGTCAGCGTTCTCGAACACCCAGTCTGCGGCGGCGTGGCATTGCGCGATCTGGTTTTCGAAGGTGATGTCGGGGAGCGTGGTGTAGTCGACACTGACGACAGCGATGCCTTCGCGCACGATGGCGGCGTTGACGGCGTCATCCATCGACGCCGTGCCGATCGACCAGCCGCCGCCATGGTAGTCGATGTAGACGGCGCGCGGCGGCAGGGTCCGCGGGCGGAGAATGCGCAGGGCGATTGTGTGTCCCTTGTGCGTGACGCGGCGAGTGGAGACGCTGAGGCCGCGCGTGCCGATCGGCACGATGGACTGCGCGCCGAGCATGGTCTGGATCATCATGCGGCCGAGGGGAGTCGGCGCCTTGAAGCGCGGCGCCCAACGCAGGCGGCGGTTCATGCTGAGCACTTCGGCCAGTTCGGCGGCGGTGAATTCGGGGAAGGGTTCGCGCATCGGTTCGTCCTCCTGGTCGTGCTTTGATAGTGCGGGACGGGTTCAAGAGCGAGCGTGCGCCCTGGCCGCCAGATAGAAACCATTCTCGGGCTTGACCCGAGAATCTTTCTCGGCCCGGTAGCGCAGAAGGCTCGCCAGCGAAGAAAAGTTCTCGGGTCAGGCCCGAGAACGACTTGGGAGATGCTGGCGGGGAATGGCGACAGGGGAACTGCGGCATGCAGGATTTACCAATGATCACGCTACCGGACGGCATGCGCGCCGCCTCGCGGCGAGACTGGCGCCAGTTGGGTGCGATTACGGCGGAGGCTTTTGCTGAGGATCCGGTGAATCTCTGGATCTTCGGAAACACCGGACCGATGGCGGATGTGTTCGGGGCGCTGGCGCGGAGCGTCTACCTGAAGCGCGGGTTCTGTCATGTCAGTGGCGATGAGGGGGCGACGATGTGGAGCCATTCGTCGGCCAATCGCGAGCCGGGCGCTCTGGCAATGCTGGGGCTTGTCTCGGCCAGCATGCGCAAGGGGACGAAGGGCGCGGCGAAGCGCGGGATGACGGCGGCGGAGACGATGGCGCGCGAGCATCCATCAGCGCCGCATCTTTACCTGTTTACCATCGGCACGCGGAAGGCGGCGCGCGGCAAGGGGCTGGGCAAGCGGCTGCTGGCGCCAGTGCTGGCGGCAGCGGATCGCGACGGCCTGCCCTGCTATCTCGAGAACTCGAACCCGGCGAATACGGGCTTCTATCGCGCGCACGGATTTGAGCGGATGAAGGTGCTCGCGGCGGGGCCGGGCGGGCCGCCTCTGGAAGCGATGTGGCGGGAGCCGCGGAAGGACTAGTCGAGCAACGCGATCGCCTCCACCTCGATCAGGAAGTCTGGGTGCACAAGCGCAGTCGTGCCGACCATGGTCGAGGCGGGGTAGTCGCCTTCGGTCATATGCGCGAGACGCACCTTACGGATCTCTGCCGCGCGGGCGGGCGTCAGATCGACGACATAGGTGACCAGCTTGAACACATGCCGCATGTCTGCCCCGGCGGCGGACAGGGCGGCCTTGAGATTCTGGTAGACCTGCTCGGTCTGCGCAGTGATGTCGCCCTTGCCGACGATCTCGCCGGAGGCGTTGAGGGCGACCTGTCCCGAGACGTGGACCTGTCGTCCCGCTGTCACGAGCGTGGCGTGCGAATAGCCGGTCGGCTTCGAGAGCGTCGGCGGGTTGAGGCGCTGGATCGGCATTAAGGCTCCCTGTCTTCTGGGGCGCGCTTACCGCAGATCGGGAACGTCGTCGCGCCTCAGATCGAGTCCAGGCCTTCCATCAGCGCGGGATCGATCTCGACGCGCTTGCCTTTTCGATAGTCGCCGACTGTCCGGACGGCCTCGTCGCGGCTGAGGCCCTGACGCGCCACAAGGCGTTCGATGAGCGTGTACTCGTCGCGGTTCCACGCGGATGGGCGGCGGGCTTCGCTGGGCTTGCCTGTCTCGATCATATGGAACTCCGTCAACACTCGCATGCCTGCAACGATAAGCTTCGAGAAACGCCCGCCAGCGCTGAGTGTTTCCTGCGCGCTCATATGGGGCGGCTTTCGGGCAATTGAACGGCGCGGCGGGGGTTTCTTGTTTCGGAGTTGATGAGGTGAGCCGACGATGCAGATCAGCCTCCGTCGTTGCGACGACGGAGGTTCCGGTTGTGCGGATGCGAGATGGCCAGCGCCAGGCGTCGTGCGCGGCCTGCTATGTTACTTCGATGTGTCTTCTGCGGGCGTGTCGGCTTCGAGCAGTTTGACGCGGAAGAGCAGGCCTGCGAGGCCTGCTCCGACCAGCGGCGCAACGATGAAGAGCCAGAGTTGCTGCAGCGCGATACCCTGCGCGAAGACGGCGGGGCCAAAGGAGCGCGCGGGGTTCACCGACACGCCGGTGACCTGGATGCCGACGATGTGAATCACGACGAGCGTCGATCCGATCGCGAGACCCGCGAGCATGGCGGGCGAGCCCTTCTGCGTGACCCCGAGGATGACAACGAGGAACAGGAAAGTCGCAACGACCTCGAAGATGAAGGCGGCGGTGAGTTCGTAACTGCCGAGATAGCCCTCGCCAAAGCCATTGGAGCCGAGGCCCCATTCCGGCATCACGAAGAGCGGGTTGCCTGTGGCGATGACATAGAGGACGCCCGCGCCGGCGAGCGCGCCAAGAAATTGCGCCACCCAGTATTGAACCATTTCGCCTGCGCTCATGCGGCCGGCCAGGAAGGCGCCGAAGGACACGGCGGGGTTCACATGGCAGCCCGAGATGGGGCCGATGCCATAGGCCATGGCGACGATGGCGAGGCCGAAGGCGAAGGAGATGCCAAGCTGGCCGACCTCGCCGCCCGCGAGCACGGCGGAGCCGCAGCCGAAGAAAACCAACGTGGCCGTACCGATGAATTCCGCGATGAGCTTCTTCATGAGTGTCCCTCCCCGGACTGGGCTCTATCTACCCGGGTTCGATGACGGGACGCCATGGGGGTGCTGAGGGGCACTTGCGAACATAGCAGGAACGTTCTATTTATGTTCTCACGGTCGACAGGTTCGATTCGAGAGCGGAGGCGCGCGATGGACGGATATGTGACGCTGGATACGCGGGATCTGGGGCGAGCCGTGAAGTTTTACGACCGGCTTGCGCGCGAGCTAGGCGCGCGGCGCTCCATGGAGGACGCGGATTGCGTCGCCTGGGGGATTCCGGGCGGGCCTGCCAGCATCAGCGTCGTGGCGAACGGAGACAAGCCTGGCTTAGCGGCGGCGGTGGCGCTGGAGGCGGCGGACCCGGAACAGGTGCAGCGGCTGTACGAGCTAGCGATCGAACAGGGGGGCGCGCCTGAGGCTGAGCCTTGCGAGCGTGGGGGGTTCTACGCGGCCAGCTTCCGCGATCTCGACGGCAACAGGCTGAGCGCCTTCTGCATCACGCGGCACTGAATCCCGGCCGCTTGCGTTTGTCTGTGCTTCGGGCGGTCTAAGTCTGAAGCGGAGCCTCGCGCGGATGTACATCGTTCAATGGATATTCCGGATCGCGCTGGCCGTCTTCCTGCTGCTTGCCGCGGGCGCGATGTTGCTGACCGTGATGGGCGTCGATGTCGGGCTGATGCGGCGCTGAACGCCCCGGCGATCAGTTGTTTGCGGTTAAGGAATTAGCGCCTATATTCGTCCTGTCTTCGCAAGAAGACTATGGCGATAAACCCTCGCGCAATAAGCAGACCGGACCCGGGGGCAGTGCCCGGCGGCTCCACCAGATTTCTCTCCGGGCATTGGCCGGACTGTCTGGGGCCGACACAGGATCGACGGATGTGTAAAGGCGAAGACTTTGCCCGCTTTGGCCCCGATAGAAGCCTTTTACGCAATAGTTGCCAATGACAACTTTGCTCCGGAAATGCGCCTCGCTGCGTAAGCAGCTGGTGTTTTCCAAACCTAAGTCCTTAGCTCTAGCAAGCTAAGGCGGGGCTCGGGGCGGCGCCTGGCAACAGAAGCCGCCCCACTTGTTTTCGGGCGTTGTCGTTCGACTTCTCCCTCCCCCTGCGGCGGCGACCTATGTTGCGTTGGGTAACATGGAGGCTTCACGATGAAACGCACCGCACAGGCTGTCTGGTCAGG
>JBBAUA010000009.1:13330-15778 GCA_040398465.1 Hyphomonadaceae bacterium
GATGGGCACGATCACGTGGCGGACGCTGTAGGCGAGGCTGTCGAGGGTGCGGGCTTCGCCGAAGGGCCAGTCGGCTTCGATGATGATCAGGACGTACTGGTCGCCGATCATCAGGCGGGTGGCGCTCTTGACGACGCCTGGCGTGAGGGCGGTTTTCGGGAGGACGAGATAGCTCTCGCCGCCGCGCGTGTCCCAGCGGCCGGGGCTGTCGAAGATGTCCTGGTCGGCGTCGACCGGGGGCGCAAGCGGATCATGGGCGACAAGGCATAGCTGCGGCGTGGTCTTGCTCTGCGCGATGATCCAGGCGTCGAGCCATTCGTTGGCGTCGTCGGTCTGGGCGATGCGGCTGGCGGTGTCGGTGAGGATCTGCGCTTCAGGCGTGTCGGCAGGGGCGAGCGCCCAGACTTCGGGCTTGGTCCAGCCGCGGCGACATATGCAACGGCCGAGCTCGCCGGACGACCAGAGCAGGTCCTGCACGTACCCCATCATGTCCTTCGGGGCTGGGATGCGGGCAAGCGACGACACGACGACTACTCCGGTGGGAAGCGCTTATCTGGCCTCCACGAACAGCGGCATGCCTCCTTCGGGACGCAGTGTGATGCGGATGTTCGGTTCTACCTTGTGCGCGGCATTCGGCAGGAAGCGCAAGCTGCGGACAAGTGTCGCAAGGATGGCGACGGCCTCCATGTAGGCGAACTTCATTCCGATGCAGATACGAGGGCCGGCGCCGAAGGGCATGTACTGGAAGCGATGGATCCGCTTTGCGTTCTCCGGCGAGAACCGTTCGGGATCGAAACGTGATGGGTTTTCCCAGAGCGTCTGGTGGCGGTGCATGACGTAGATGAGGTTGAAGGCGAAGTCGCCCTTCTTGACCTGCACGTCGCCGATATCGACGTCCTGCGTGGCGACGCGATCGATCAGCGAGGCCGGCGGATAGAGGCGCATCGATTCCTTGACGACCTGCTCGTGGTAGACAAGGTCTTCCACCATGGCCACGTCGATCGGTCTGTCGCCGCAGACATCGCGCACTTCGCGGAAGAGGCGCTCCTGAACATCGGGCGTGTTCGCGATCAGATACATCGTGAAGGCGAGCGTCAGCGCGGTGGTCTCGTGGCCGGCGCCGATGAAGGTGACGACATTGTCGCATAGTTCGACATCGGAGAAGCCGCGGCCGGTTTCCGGATCGCGCGCGTCAAGCAGCAGGCCGAGCAGGTCGTTGCGCGTCTCGCCCGAGGCGCGACGGCGCGCGATGGCGTTGGTCGCGGCGGTGCGCAGGGCGGCGGCGGCGCGCCTGCCCTTCCCGCCCCACGGACGCGGCACCCAGTTTGGAGTCCCGAACAGGTCGAGCACATCCGGCTTGCCCATCACCAGCATGTAGTCCTCGACAGTTCCGGCGATGCGGGAATAACCGAAGTTGGGATCGGCGCCGCCGAGGATGGTCTCGACGATCACGTCGAGCGTCGCGTGCTGCATCTCGGACTGCATGTCGATAGCCTGGCCGGCTGGCATCTTGCGGATGCGTTCGATGGTGGCTTCGGCGGAAGTCGAGAAGGCGGGTACGAGGGCGCGCAGGGCGTCGATGCGGAAGGCGGGCGAGGCCGCGCGGCGCTGGAACTTCCAATGATCGCCTTCCGAGGTGAGCAGGCCATCGCCGAGCGCGGGGCCGACGAGCTTCTTCTGGAACTGCGATTTGCGGAAGATGTCGGCGTGGTCGAGGAAGACTGCCTTCATGTGCTCCGGCTTGCGGAAATAGTGGAAGGTGCGGCCGATCCATTTCACGCCATGATATGGGTTCTCGTACATCGCCCGCGGCCAGACATGCAGCGGATTGACGATCGTCTGAAGGAGCCCCCGGATGAGCGGCAGGGGCTTTTCGGGAGGGATGACCGTCTGCGGGATGAACTCCGGCGTGGTCAGCGTAACTGGCATTCGCGGCGGTTATCATGCGTTCCGGCGCCCGTCGAGGATCGCCATCTCGCGTGACGCGCATCCAGCCTGGGAACGGGCGCCTTTATTGCCCGCTCGACCGTCACGAAAAGGAGACGCGGGTGCAACGTTCGCAACTAAGGCGAACAGAACTTGTTTCCGCCCTGAGGTCTTTGAACTTGGACTGAAGATTATCCCTGAAGCACGGGGGCGCCGTCTTCGAAGGGGTTGCAATGCTTGTATATGTGGCGACCTACCCCCGCTACGGCTCCGCCATCCTCAGCGACACGATCCACCTGAACTGGGGCTATGCGACTGCCAGCCTCTATGCGGCAAGGACGTGGCCGGAGCCGTTCAAGATTCTTCCGTCCGAAATTCCCGGCTTCACGACCTATCGCTATGGTGATGGACCGGTGCGGCAGATGATTGCGAGCCCGTGCCGCGAGTTGCTGACACCGCGGGTGCGCCGCCGGCTGGCCGGCAGCGCAACTCGGTTCTTCGTCAAGACGCATGAGGCTCCGC
>JBBAUA010000009.1:15878-19781 GCA_040398465.1 Hyphomonadaceae bacterium
GGAATCATGAATGTCAGGGGCCCGTTCACGCCGCCGCCGCAGAAGCTGCCGGCGATCCCGCGCAAGACGGCAACGGCTGCGCAGGAGCCTGCTGGATCGGCGCCGCGCCAGGGCGCTCAGGGGGCTGTGCCAGTCACCTGCTGAGGCGGGGACGCCAGGCAGTCCGCGCTACGACTGACCGAGCGCCTGCTCAATGTCTGCGATAAGGTCATCCGGGTTCTCGACGCCGATGGAGAGGCGGACGAGGGATTCGGTGATGCCGAGGCGCAGGCGCGCTTCGGGCGGCACATCCGAGTGCGTCATCGCCGCAGGATGGGACGCGAGCGTCTCCGTACCGCCAAGACTGACGGCCAGCTTGATGACCTGCAGCTTGTCGAGGAAGGCGAAGGCTTCCTTCTCGCCGCCCACGATCTCGAAGGAGAACGTGGAGCCGGCCGTGACACACTGTTTTTCGAACAGCGCGCGGTCGGGATGGTTCTCCGGCAGGAAGGGCAGATACCAGACCGACTTCACGCGCGGATGGTCGCGCAGGTAGGCGGCGACCTTTCGGGCGCCGAGTTCGGCGGCGTCCATGCGGACCTTCAGCGTTTCGAGCGAGCGCAGCAGCAGCCACGCGGTGTGCGGATCCGTCATCGTCCCCAAGATGGTGCGGAAGACAGCGACCCGGCCGATCCAGCTGGCGTCGCCCGAGGCGGAACCGGCGATGAGATCGGAATGTCCGCCAACATACTTGGTAAGCGAGGTGACGCAGATGTCTGCGCCAAGCCTCAGCGGTTGCTGCCAGATTGGGCCGAGAAAGGTATTGTCGACAATCACGGGCGGGCGGCCTGCGGGGCCTTTCAGGCTTTCCGAGATCTCGCGGGCGAGCGCGATGTCGACGAGGCCGTTGGTGGGGTTGGCGGGCGTCTCGATATAGATAACGCCGACCTTGCCGCCTGACTGCGCTGCCTGCGCTGCAGCAGTTTTTGCTGCTTCGCGAAAGCCATCGGCGCCGGCTTCGGCCATGAAGCCCACGCCGTGCACCCCAAACTGGGGCAGGATGGTGTGCACGAGGAATTCGGTGCCGCCATAGACGGGTTCGGAGAACACGAATGTGTCGCCGGGGCGCAGGAAGGTCATCAGCGTTGTGGAGATCGCGGCCATGCCGGAGGCGAAGGCGAGCGCCTTTTCCGCCGCATCCCAGACGGCGAGCCGATCTTCCAGCACTTCGAGATTGGGATTGTTGATACGCGAGTAGATGAGATGCATCTCTTCGCCGCGATTCTTCTCGCGCAGGCCGTAGGCGAGTTCGAACGAGGCCTTGCCCTCTTCTGCACTGCCGAAGACGAAGGTGGATGTCTGGAACAGCGGCGGCTTCAGCGCGCCCTCGGACAGATGAGGCGAGTAGCCATACCCCATCATGAGTGTCTCGGGCGAAAGGTCGCGGTCGCCGATCTTGCGTGACCTGTAAGGCTTGGGCGTGCGTGTCATGCTGAGGAAGGTATGCCGGTTCGGCCTGTGGAGAAATCAAATGTTGCGCTTGAGTCCTGCCCGTGCATGGCTGATGCGCGTTATCGTTCTCTCAGAACGAGGCGAAGGGCGCGGGCTCGCCTAGCACTTGAAGCTAATTTACCGGGCGCTGATCAGGGCATAGCCCTGATGCTCAGAAGATGGAGGTTTAGTTGGAGCGGTCACCGGGATCCGGCAAGGATCACATCGGCTATCATGCCCTGACCCAGGCGGCGTATCGCGGGATTGTGCGCGCGGCGATGGACAAGGCCGCAGCGATGGTACAGCTGCCTGGCGACCATCATTTCTACGTCACCTTCCGCACGCACCAGCAGGGCGTGCAGATGGAAGACTGGCTGAAGGACAAGTTCCCCGAGGAGATGACGATCGTCATCCAGCATCAGTACGACAAGTTCGCCGTGCAGGACGACCTGTTCGAGATCATGCTTCGGTTTGGCGGCGCGCCGCAGCTGCTGCGCGTGCCGTTCGGCGCGGTGACACGGTTCTTCGATCCCTCGACCAATTTCGGCGTCCAGATGGAACCGCTGGATACGCGGGCCGACATGAGCGTGCCGGCGATTATCCCGCCCAAGCGTGCGTCGTCCGCGGGCGCACCGGCGCCTGCCGCGGCTACTGCCGCGCCTGACGCGACCATCGTTTCGCTCGACGCCTTCCGCCGCAAATAGAAGCGCGATCCCGTGAGCAGCACCGACGCGCCGGACCCACCTCGGCTGACCGATGCGGAGATGCTTGCGCGCTTCCAGAACTCGAAGAAGCGGCCGCCCTGCACCGAGACGCTGGGCACGCGGCTGGTCGGCGTGGATCAGGCCAGCATGATCTCGCGATTTGAATTCGAGGCGCGTCAGGACTTTGCAAATCCGACAGGCGCGATCCAGGGCGGCTTCATCGCGGCGATGCTGGACGAGGCGATGAGCACGGCGGCGATCATCGCTTCCAACGTGACCATGAATGCGCCGACGCTGGAGATGAAGATCTCCTACCTGCGGCCGCTGTTCGTCGGTAAGGCGAGCGCGGAGGCGAAGATCCTAAAATGGGGCAAGTCCACCTGCTTCATCGAAGCGGAGCTGTTCGATCCGGACGGCAAGCTGGTGGCGAAGGCCAGCGCGACGCAAGCGCCGAAGGCGTTCAAGCGGTTCTAGAGCGTTGACTAGATTCCGCCTTCGCGGAATGTGCCCAGCGTGAGCACGAACATCGCCATCTGGCAGAACACCCTGCCCGTCGCGCCGTGGATGGACGCCCTGGCTGCGCGCCTGCCCGGTCTGCAGCCCGTGGCCGAGGGCGACTGGCTTCGCGTGGATGACGCCTATGCGGGGCAGATGGCGTATCGCGACCGGTTGCTGGAAGAGCGGCGCGATGAGGTTGTCATGCGCGCGGCCGGACCGGTGGAGGCCGAGGCGGTGCTGCTGGATCAGGTGATCGCGGCGGTGCTGGCGCTGCCGGGGTTTGCGCGCGTTGAGGACGGGATCAAGCGGCCGGATGGAATGGTGATAGATCCGGCGCGCGAGGACTCAGCGATCATCGCGGCGGCGAGGTTGGCGCAGGAGGATTTCCTGATCCTGGGGCAGACCGGCGATGGCCATGTGCTGACATCCGCGGTGCTGTGCTTTCCGGCGAGCTGGTCGCTGCACCAGAAGATTGGGCGCAACATGCTGCGGATTCATGAGCCGGTGGATCGCTACGACGATGGCATCGCAAAACGCGTCAATCGCGTGATGGATGTCCTGCAGCAGGGCAACGCCGTGTGGCGCGCGAATGTGCTCTGCTACAATGATCCGGAGTTGCACCAGCCAAGGCTGGAGCATGAGCGGCGGCCATTTGATCCCGCGGCTCCCGTGTGGGTGCGGGTAGAACGACAGTCGCTGAAGCGGCTTACGGAAACGGCCACGGTGTTTGCAATCCACACCTATCTCGTGCCGCTGGAGGAGCTGACGCCGGAACAGTTGGCCACACTGCCGGACAATGTGCGGCGGGGCGGAAGCATGGGCGAAACCAACTGATGTCGCGCAGGGCTTCGGCGGCGGCCCATATCCTGCCGGACCGTCTCGCGCCGAATTTGCGCATCTGGTTCGTGGGCACGGCGGCGGGGCCGATGTCGGCGGCGGTTGGCGCCTACTATGCGCACCCGGGCAATCGGTTCTGGCGCGCGTTGCATGAGACGGGGGTCACGCCGCGCCTGTTTGCACCGCATGAGTATCCGCTGCTGCTGGACCTCGGCGTGGGGCTGACGGATTTCTGCAAGACGAGCTGGGGCGTCGATGCGAAGATCGCGCGCGAGGCGTTCGATGTGGAGGGCTTCAGGCACAAGGTACAGCGGCTGAAGCCGGGCGCGCTCGCCTTCACGAGCAAGACTTCGGCCGGGCTCTGGCTCGGCAAATCGACAGGACGGATCAGCGT
>JBBAUA010000009.1:19881-42625 GCA_040398465.1 Hyphomonadaceae bacterium
CAGCTGGACACGCTGCCGCGCTTTGATGCGCTCGACCGCCAGTTCCAGATGGAAGAGCAGCGCCAGGTTGACCGGCTTGAGTCTGCCCGTCAGCGCGAGCGTGACCTGAACAGCCTGCCGGGCTCGGGAGTCTCCGCCGCCGGGCAGGCGATGCGCGACATGGATTATCGGCGCGAGCGCGAACGCCTGCTGCAAAAGGCGGAGCAGGATCGGCAGGCGGTGGCGCGCGAGCGGATGCTGGCGGAGGCCGCGCTGCTGAACAGGCGCGTGCCGGCGACATCGACGGCGGTAGTGACATCGCAGGAGAGCTTCATCCTGCCGCCTGCCCCGTCGGGACAGTTTTATGCGCGCGTCGATGGGCGCTTCGTGCTGGTTGACAGGACGTCGGAGCTGGTGACGAGCATCTTGCCGGTTCAGCCGACCGATCCCACAGCCGATGTGCCCGCCGGGCCGCGGCCTCTGCCTGACATGGGCGTGCCGGTGCGCCGCGTGTCGGCGACGTCTGCGCTGGTTATCCATGACCCTGCAACGCTGGCGCTGCCGGCCGCGCCCACGGGCCAGTTCTATGCGCGCGTGGATGGCCGGATCGTGCTGGTCGATGTGCGGACGGAACTGCCCGTAAGGGTTGTGCGCGCGGGCTGAACTGCGCTTGGGGCTGGTTTACCCTTGCGCACGTGGCGGATGGCCCCCATTCTCATCCCCATCGTCAACTTTGCGAAAGGAGGTGATCCAATGTCAGTCACTATGAGCCGGGGCGGAGCCCTGTCGGTCAGTCTGTCGTTCGGAGCAACCTCCGGTCGTCGGCCAAGCTGACGGAAGTAATTCCAGGGGCTCGAGCCCCGCTCAATGACGAGAAGGGCCGCCGGCACACGCCGCGCGGCCCTTTTTGTTTGTGTCCGGCCTGTCTCGGGTGGTGGCTTGCGGTGTCTTGTCTCCGGGACCGGAGCAAGCCTTACATCGGGCAGGACAACGGGGAGCCGGATGGCGCGGACACAGCTGCTCAGCTGGATCGACGGACGCTTGCGCGCGGCGCGGGCGCACCTTGGCGTGGCGGGCCCGCGTGCTCTGAGCCGCCGGGCGATGCTTGCCATGCTGGCGACGGCGGCCTGCACGCCGCAGGCAGGTCCTGAACTGAACGGGGAAGCGGGTTCGGTGGCGATCGTCGGCGGCGGCGCGTCGGGCCTGGTGGCGGCGTGGCGGCTGGCGAGCGCAGGCGCGACGGTGGACGTGTTCGAATCGAGCGGACGGCTGGGCGGGCGGATGTACACGCTGCGCGACTTTACGCCCGAGGGACAGTTCTGCGAGCTGGGCGGCGAGTTCGTCGACAGTGGTGATGCGGCGCTACTGCGCGTGTGCGGCGAGCTTGGCGTGCGGGTCGAGCCGATGGCGCCGCAGGGCGCCAAGCCTACGCTCTACGATGTTGGCGGATTCCAGTGGGGCGATGCTGACCTGCTTGATCCCGCGGGACCCACCGGACCATTCCTAGCGATCGCCCTGCGCGTGGCGGCGGACCAGGCAGCGCTGCTGGATGCGGCGGGCGGATGGACGGAGCGGGCAAGACAGCTCGATGACCTGCCGCTGTCGGACTATCTCGAGAGCCTCGCGGAATCGACCGAGCCTTGGGTGATCGACCTGCTGGCGTTGGCGTGGCACGCGGCGTTTGGCGTCGCCATACGTGAGCAATCCTCGCTCAACTTCGTGGATCTCGTCGGAACGGACACGGCCAGGCCGTTTGCGCTGTTCGGCAAGCGTGACGGAGCGCTGCGGATTGCGGGTGGATCGTCGAGCTTGCCGGACGCGCTCGAGCGGCGCCTGTCGGGCGAGCCGCTGGTGCAGCGCGTCGCAATTCACAAGCGGCATCAGCTGGCGGCGATCGCGCGCAGCGAGGGCGGTCTGAAGCTGAGTTTCCGCACGGCCGACGGCTCGCCGTTCGAACGGACGTTTGCCCATGTCGTGATGGCCATGCCCTTCACGCGGCTGCGCGAGATCAGGGGGCTGGGCGGACTCGCGCTGCCGGCGGACAAGATGATGGTGATCAACGAACTCGGCCACGGCGCGACCGCCAAGCTTATCGTGGGCGCGGATGCGCGGCCGGCGCATGGCAGGACAATCTCGGATCGTGGCTTCCAGACGCTGTGGGAGTCGAGCGTGGGCCAGGCGGGAGATGGCGCGGTGTTGACCAACTGCTTCGCGGGCGAGGCCGCGAGGGGCGAGGAAGCACAGGCGCTGGCGCGGCTGCAGGCGGGGCTGTCAGTCCTGTCGCCGGAAGTGGCGCAGTCGTTGACGCCGAAAGTGCGGACGAGCCTGTTCTGGGCGAACCATCCGCACACGCGGGGAAGCCGGGCGACCTGTCTGACGGGGCAGTACACGCGTTATCCGGAAATTGCAGCGCGCGTGGAACTCGACGGGCGGCTGGTGTTCGCTGGCGAGCAGACGGCCATGTCCGCGATGGGAACCATGGATGGGGCGGTGGCGGCGGGCGAACGCGCCGCGCGGGACCTGCTTGCCGCTGGTTAGTGCGGGAACGTCCTGGCCTGCCATGGGTTAGTTCCCGGACACAGGGATCCAGCCATGAACGCCTTCCTTCTCGCGGCCGTCAGCCTCGGCGCCATCCTCGTCACAGCGACGCGCGCGCCTGAACAACTGGTTCTTGGCAACGAGCACCGCTATGCCGCAGACGACGCCGAAGTCGCGCGCCTGATGGAAGAAGCTCCAGATGCAGGCGGGCTCGCTGAGATCGTGTTCGCGAACCCCGAGACGGGCGCAGACACGAAAGTCTCGATGATTGCGTTCAGGGATTGAGCTTCTAGGCCGCCCGCCAGCATCAGCGTAGTGATCGGAAATTAGACCGTCGGCTTGTCTTAGACGGGCAACGGCCGCTTCGAGACCGCGAGCGTTGCGGGGCGCAGGCGCGCGTTAAGCTGCGGCGGTGCAGGGGCCGACACGCTTTTGCGACGAATAACACTTCACGCAAACGAGCATTGACGAACTATGCTCGCAGTAGCCCCAGCCGGTCGCCCGCGTAAACGCCCGTGGTGATCGGCTCCCACCAGTCGCGGTTGGTGAGGTACCAGTCGACGGTGCGGCGGAGGCCATCCTCGAAGGTGACGGAGGGTTTCCAGCTGAATTCAGATTCGATCTTTGCGCTGTCGATGGCGTAGCGCTTGTCGTGGCCGGGGCGGTCCTGAACGAAGGTGATAAGGCGTTTGGCCGTCTCGCCGGCGGGACGCGACTTGATTGGGTCGAACAGGCCGCAGAGGGCGGTGACGACGTTGAGATTGGTGCGCTCGGCGCGGCCGCCGATGCAGTAGGTCTCGCCGGGGCGGCCATGCTCGACCAGCGTGCGCAGGGCGCGTGCGTGGTCTTCGACGAATAGCCAGTCGCGGATGTTCGAGCCATCGCCATAGACCGGCAGCGGTTTGTCGTTCATCGCGTTGATGATCATCAGCGGGATGAGCTTTTCCGGGAAATGGTAGGGGCCGTAATTGTTCGAGCAGTTTGAGATGACGATCGGCAGGCCATAGGTGTGGCCCCAGGCGCTGACGAGATGGTCGGACGCGGCCTTGCTCGCCGAATAGGGCGAGCGCGGATCGAAGGCGGTGGTCTCGCTGAAACAGCCCGTCGGACCGAGTGAGCCATAGACCTCGTCCGTCGACACGGCGAGGAAGCGGAACTTGTCCTTCTTCTCCGGCGGGAGCGTTTTCCAGTAGCCGAGGGCGGACTCGAGCAGCGCGTGCGTGCCGACGATGTTGGTCTGGATGAAGCTTGCCGAGCCAGTGATCGAGCGGTCGACATGTGATTCAGCGGCAAGGTGCATGATCGCGTCGGGCTGGACGCGGGCGAGGAGAGCATCGATCAGCGGGCGGTCGCCGATATCGCCCTTTACGAATTCGTAGCGCGGATCGGACGCGATCATCGCGAGCGACTGGAGGTTGCCAGCGTAGGTGAGCTTGTCGAGGTTCACCAGCGACCAGCCGGTCTGGGCGATCACCTGCCGGCAGACCTCGGATCCGATGAAGCCGGCGCCGCCCGTGACCAGAAGCTTTTTCATCAAGACACACGGCTCCGCGATTGCCGTGGATTTAGGGTGGGCGCCTGCCCAACGTCAACGCATTGGCGCTGGTACGGGAGGTGGGGGTCGAACCCACAAATCCGTTAGGACGGTGGATTTTGAGTCCACTGCGTCTGCCAATTCCGCCACTCCCGCGCGGGGCGGACTGATTAGCGCAATGATGGGGGCTTGGCCAGCCGGTGTCAGAGGATCAGGGCTGACGGGCTTGCCAGCTGCAACGCCACGAACGCGCCGAGGAAGACGCACAGGAACCAGTGCGGCGCAACGCGCATGGAGGCGGTCTGGATACGGCGGAGCGTGGCCATGGATGCGACCCGGTACTGACAGCGAGCAGGCGGACCATCCACCGGCTCAACCCGGTTTTCGCACAACGATCGCAAAGATCCGGTTCACGGATTGCAGAAACTTCGATGGAATTTTCCGCAATCCTAGTGAAGCAGGGCGGCGACGGCGAAGCCGCCGACGAGGACAGCCAGGAAAAGAAGCATGAACAGGCCGACGCGCTTCTCGATGATCGGGGCGAGCGTCGGGCCGAACTTCTGGAACAGCCATGCAACCAGGAAGAACCGGATGCCGCGGGTGACGAGGCAGGCGGCCACGAAGATCGGCAGGTTGAACGCCATGGCGCCGGAGACGATTGTGACCAGCTTGAACGGGATCGGCGTGACGCCCTTCAGGAAGATGATCCAGACGCCGGCCGTGGCGTAGGCGAGGCGCAGTTCCTCTTCCTTGCCGCCATAGCCGAAGAAGCCGATGATCTGCGAGCCCACGGCTTCCCACAGGTAGAAGCCAATCGCGTAGCCCAGCAATGCTCCGAAGACGGACGCAATCGTGCAGCCCACGGCGTAGCGGACCCAGCGTTCGGGCCGGGCGAAGCACATGGGGGCGAGCATCACGTCAGGCGGGATCGGGAAGAACGAGCTCTCTGTGAAAGACACCGTGAAGAGCGCAGGCTCGGCGTGCCGGCCGGCGGCAAGGCGCATGACCCAGTTGTACATGGCCCCAAGCGGGCCCTTCGCCTGCGGCGTGTGCGGGGCAGCAGGAGAGATCGTGGTGGCGTCGGTCATGAGTGGCCGGGTGTCCGCGATTCAGTGGTTAAGTTCGATTTGCGCGCTTAGCACATGCAGGAGGGGAAATAACCCTGCGAAGGCGGCAAGATAACGGCGGCATGTCAACGTAAGGTCAATTCGCGGCCAGCCCTTTCGTCGCATTGTCGCCTTGTCCGCCCCGGATAACGTCTTCCCATGAACAGGCTGCCGTTTGACCGGATCCGGTGGCCGCTGGTCGCCCTGCTGGCGTCAGCGGCGACGCTAGGCGTGGCCTATTTCTTCGAGATGGTCCTGAACCAGGCGCCTTGTCAGATGTGCTGGTGGCAGCGTTACGCTTATTTCGCGGCCGGACCGATTGCGCTGGTGGCGATCGCGCTGAAATGGCGCGGGGCCGGGCCGCGGCTGATGACGACGTTCTCGATCCTGCTTGCCCTCACATTCATGACAGGTTTCGTGATCGCGGCGTGGCATGCGCTGTTCGAGTGGGATCTTGCGCCGGGGCCTGCGGGCTGCACGGCGATCAGCGCTGGCGCCCTGCCCGAGGATGTGCCGCTGAGCGAGCTGCTGAACCGTCCGCAGGCGATCCCCTCGTGCAAGGAGGCGCTGTGGCGTGTTCCGGACCAGCCGTGGGGTCTTTCGATGGCTGGGCTGAATGCGGTGTGGTCGATGGTGCTCGCGGCATTGAGCCTGTATTCGGCCAGCCAACCGCCGATGCATACGGATACGGCGAACGAAATGGTGCAGCCATGAGCATGAGCCGCCATCGCCGTGAGGAAATCCTGCGGGTCGACCATGCCGGCGAGTATGGCGCGGTTGCGATCTACAAGGGCCAGCTTGCCGTGTTCGAGCGGCAGCATGGCAAGGAGCGCATTGTCGGCCAGCTCAAGGAGATGGCGGCGCAGGAGCAGGAGCATCTTGACGCGTTCGATCGCATGCTGAGCGCGGGAAGCGTGCGGCCGACGGCGATGTCGCCGGTGTGGAATGCGGCTGGCTTTGCCCTTGGCGTGGGTACGGCCTTGCTCGGTGAGAAGGCCGCGCATGCGTGCACTGAGGCGGTCGAGACGGTGATCGAGGAGCACTATGGCGACCAGGTCGTCGAGCTGCGCGAGGCGGGCGACCAGGAACTGGCCGAGACGATGGCGAAGTTCCAGGAGGAGGAAGTCTCCCACAAGGAGCTCGCCGCTTCCGAGGGCGCAGCGGAAGCGCCGGCCTATCCTCTGCTGTCGGCGATCATCCGGACGGGATGCAGGCTGGCGATCAGGATCAGCGAGAAAGTCTAGCACGGACGCCTAGGGGGCGGAGTTGCCCTTGAACGGGGCCGCCCCTAGCATCAGCGTTCGTCTTGCCGCCGCTCGTGCGGCGCCGTCAGCTTCTCAGCGAGGACATAATGGTTCGTCGGACATTCCTGCTTGGCGTTGCAAGCATTGCGTTCGTTGCGGCGTGCGGGACAGCAGCAGCGCCCGTCGTCGATACGGCAATGACGGTGGCGCAGGCGCCGGCAGCGCCGGCAGCGCCTGCTGTGGCTGTGACGGCCCCGAAGCCGAGGATCGGCGCGTGGGGTTTTGATATCGCGGGCATGGATCGTTCGGTCTCGCCCGGCGTGGACTTTGCGAAATATGCGGGCGGCACATGGCAGGCGACGACCAGGATCCCGGGCGACCGCACGCGCTGGGGCGCGTTCGATGAGCTCCGCGAGCAGGCAGACGTCCATGTGATCGCGCTGGTGGCGGAGACGACCGCAAGGGGTGGCGCGCAAGGCACGGACGAGCAGCGGATCGCGGATTTCTATGCGTCGTTCGTGGACACGGCGGCGGTCGAGGCGAAAGGCCTCGCGCCGGTCCAGCCGCTGCTGGCGGAGATCAATGGCGCGAAGGATGCTGCGGCGCTGGCCGTGCTCGCGGCGCGGCCGGGATCGCCGGTCCCCTCGCCGATCGGCTGGGGCGTGGCGCCCGACCAGAAGAATCCGGACATCTATGTGCTGTCGGTGAACCATGGCGGGCTCGGCATGCCGAACCGCACCTTCTATGTGGGCAAGACCGCGAAGCCTGAACAGATCGCGGCCTACAAGGCGCATATCGCGAGGATGCTGTCGCTCGCGGGCGTTGCGGGGGCGGATGCGAAGGCAGAGGCGATCCTCGGTCTCGAGCTGAAGATCGCGGAGAAGCACTGGCTGCCGGAGCAGCTGCGCGAGCGCGACAAGACGTACAATCCAAAGACGCGCGCCGAGCTGAAGGCGATGGCGGCGGCCTATCCGTGGGATGCAGCATTCGAGGCCAGCCTCGTCGGCGCGGCGGATCGGGCGATCGTGCGGACGCCGGATGCGATCGGGCCGCTGGCGAAGATCTGGTCGGAGACGCCGCTCGAGACGCTGAAGGCGTATGCGACGTATCACTCGCTGCGGCGCTATGCGGAAGTGTTGCCAAAAGCGTTCGATGACGAGGCGTTTGCGTTCTACGGCAAGACGCTGAACGGGCAGCCGGAACAGCGCGCGCGCGACAAGCGGGCGATCGCGGCGCTGAACGGTGCGATGGGCGAGGCTGTCGGCAAGATCTACGCGGCGAAGCATTTCCCGGCTGACTCGAAGGCCAAGATGCTCGACCTCGTCGAGAACATGCGCGTGGCGTATGCGCAGCGCATCAAGGCGCTGTCGTGGATGAGTGCGGACACGAAGGAGCGCGCGCTCGAGAAGCTGGCGCTGTTCAAGCCGAAGATCGGTTATCCCGATAAATGGCGCGACTATTCTGCGATGACGATCACCAAGGGTGATGCGTTCGGCAATGCACAGCGGGCGGCGGAATTCGAGGCGAAGCGGCGGCTGGTGCGGCTGGGCCAGAAGACCGATCGCACCGAGTGGGGAATGACACCACAGACGGTGAATGCGTCGTACAATTCGGTTTTCAACGAGATCACCTTCCCGGCCGCGATCCTGCAGGCGCCATTCTTCGATCCCAACGCTGATCCGGCCGTGAACTATGGCGGCATTGGCGCGGTGATCGGGCACGAGATGGGTCACGGCTTCGACGATCAGGGCGCGAAGTCCGACGGTATGGGCGTGCTGCGCGACTGGTGGGGGCCGGATGACGTGGCGCGGTTCAAGGGCCTGACGGATATGCTGGCGGAGCAGTATTCCGCATTCGAGGCGCTGCCCGGTCTCAACGTGAACGGGCGTTTCACGCTGGGCGAGAATATCGGCGACAATGGCGGGCTGCAGGTGGCGTATGCGGCTTACCAGCTGTCGCTTGATGGCAAGCAAGCGCCCGTTCTCGACGGCTTCTCGGGCGACCAGCGCTTCTTCCTCGGCTGGGCGCAGGTGTGGCGCGGTCTGGTGCGCGACGAAGCGCTGCGCGTGCTGATCGCGACGGACTCGCACTCGCCGGCTTACTTCCGCACGATCGGTCCGGTGCGGAACATGGAGAGCTGGTATCGGGCGTTCGGCGTGAAGGAGAGCGATCCGAACTACCTGGCGCCGGCGAAGCGGGTGTTGATCTGGTAGGCGCGCGCGGTTTGTGAGCCAGGCCTCATCCTGCGAGACGGCCGCTTTGCGTTCTCCTCAGAATGAGGCCTCGCGACGATCGCGTTGGAATAATGGAGTTGGGCGCGAAAGCGCCGGATCCAGCGTCAGTGCTTGTGGCCGCCGCGGCCGCACATGAGGTGGGTGTCGCTGGCCATCCACATCAGCTGGACGCCGGGGCTCCACGTCAGGGAGTGTTCGCCATCGCTCCAGACAATCTGGACCGGGCCCTGGCGCGGGGGCTGGTTCGGGAGGCGGTAGCTGGCGCCGTGGAGCCAGATCACGGCGTCGATGCCGTTGGCCGCCTCGGCGAAGTTGAGGACCATCTTGCTGCCGTCCTGGCATTGGAAACTCGCGCCGGTTTCGGGGGCGGAGGTTTGTGTCTGTGCGAGGGCGGCGGGGCCGGTCGCGCACAGGGCCAGAAGCGCGATGAGCGGGCGATGGATGGATGACATGAGGTTGGCCCCGCGTGTGTGTGCTGGCAGAGTGCGCGATGGGGGATTAGGGTGCAAGGGCGGTCGTCGGAGACTGGGATCGAGGCTTCGTCTCGGCTGCCGGTTGCCCCGGGGGGCCAGAGATTACTCCGCCGCTTGCGCTGCGGCTTCCTTGGCGGCGCGCAGGATGGCCGCCCTCGCCTCGACCTGGGCCACGATCTTGTCGACCATTTCGGCGTTGGTTACTTTGTGGTCGGGCTTGCCGGAGACGTACATCATGCCGGCGTCCTTGCCGCCGCCGGTGAAGCCGAGGTCGGTCATCGTTGCCTCGCCCGGGCCGTTGACGACGCAGCCGATGATGGAGAGCGAGATTGGTTCCTGGATGTGGGCGAGGCGCTTTTCCAGCGTCTCCACGGTGCGGATGACGTCGAAGCCCTGACGGGCGCAGCTGGGGCAGGAAATGATGTTCACGCCGCGCGTACGCAGGCCGAGCGATTTCAGGATCTCGTAGCCGGCCCTGATCTCTTCCACGGGTTCGGCGGAGAGCGAGACGCGGATGGTGTCGCCGATGCCGGCCCACAACATCGAGCCGATGCCGATGGCGGATTTTACGGTGCCGGTGCGCAGGCCGCCGGCTTCGGTGACGCCCAGGTGCAGTGGCGCGTCAGTGGCGTCGGCGAGCTGGTGGTAGGCGGCGACCGTGAGGAACGGGTCGGAGGCCTTCACCGAAATCTTGTACTCATGGAAGTCGTTGTCATCGAGGATGCGCGCGTGATCGAGCGCGCTTTCAACCATCGCTTCGGGACAGGGCTCGCCGTACTTTTCCAGGAGATGGCGTTCGAGGCTTCCGCCATTGACGCCGATGCGCATGGAGCAGCCATGGTCCTTGGCGGCCTGGATGACTTCCCTCACCCGCGAGGCGTTGCCGATATTGCCCGGGTTGATGCGAAGGCAGGCGGCGCCGGCCTTGGCGGCCTCGATGCCGCGTTTGTAGTGGAAGTGGATGTCGGCGACGATCGGCACTTTCGCGGCGCGGCAGATTTCCGGCATCGCGGCGGTGGACTCTTCGTCAGGGCACGAGACGCGGACGATGTCGGCGCCAGCTTCCTCGAGGCCGCGGATCTGTTCGATCGTGGCCTTGGCGTCCGAGGTCGGCGTGTTGGTCATCGACTGGACGGAGATGGGGGCGTCGCCGCCGACGAGGACGTCGCCGACGCGGATCTGGCGCGACTTTCGCCGCACGATGGTGCGCCAGGGGCGGATGTGATTGATGTCGTGGCTCATGCATTTGCCCGATCAGCCGATTGGCGACATTTGGGCCTTTTGCGCCTGCCCGTAAAGACGGGTGCGCGGATCGGGCCCGCTACTGGGCCGGGGCGACCTGATCCGGATAGGCGTCCAGCGCCGGGTCGCGGACGGGGGGCTGGACCGGCGCAGGGGTGGTGGCGGCCGGCGGCGCAGATGTTGTCGCGTTTGCGGTCGCGGGCGGCTTCGCCGGACGGGGACGGGGCTTGGCAGGAGCCGGAGCGGGGCTTGCGCCGGTCGCCGGCTGGCCGGGGATTGCGAGGACGTTGGCATCCGTATCCGAGGCAACGGGCTCGATGACCGGCGGGGCGATCACGATCGGTGGGCGCTGGGCCGCCTGGTCGACGCTCTGCGAGAAGACAGGGCCGCCGGTTTCCTGCAGCAGGCCAAGCGACTGGTCGCCGAGGCGCCATTCGAAGGCTGCGCCATCTTCGGCGGAGACTGTGAAGCCTGCGCCGACGCGGACGACGAAGAACTCGCCGGGGTTGTAGTAGCGGTGGACGTACTTGTCGCCCTTGGCCGAGCGCACTTCCAGCATCGAGCGCTTCAGCGCGATTATGCGGAGTTGCGGCGCGACGGGCTGGGCGATCGGGCCGACGCCAGTGACGGCGGGCGAGGTTTCGGCGGTGACGGCCGGGGTCTTCTCGCCACTGTTGAGGAGCACGACGGCGCCGCCGGCGACAAGGGCGATCATCAGAATGCCAAGCATGGGCACCGCGACCGGCAGCTTGCGCGCGCTGGAGGAGGCCGGCGAGGCGATTTCGAGTTTTTCCGGGTCCTTCAGGATGGCGGCGCATTCGGACAGGTAACGGTCGAGCGTGGCCTGCTCGTCCATGCCGAGGAAGCGCGCGTAGGACTTGATGTAGCCTTTCGCGTAAACGGGCGCGCCGAGCAGGCCCGGCGTCATGTCCTCGATAGCGCGGAGGTGGCTGAGGTGGACGCGGGTTTCGCGGGAGACCTGCTCCAGCGTGAAACCCGAATTCTCGCGCGCGGCGCGAATGGCGTCGCCAATTCGGGTGTGGGCGGCAGCGGCCTGGGCGGCGAATTCGATCTCGTTGTCGCTGACAACACGCAGGTGAGGCGCGGCGCGGCGGGCGCGCGGCTCGTCATCCTTGGGTTGTGCGGAAGCCACGGTCTCGGCGGCTGCCGTGCCCGTGTCTGTTTCGCTCGTCACGGGAACCGTCTCATCCGGAGGCGAACTGGGGTTGGTGTCGTCCTTGGCCACGCCGCTCATATGTCTGTCCGAAACGGGAAGGCGATTACTGAAGACAAGCCTAACCCGATTAACGCCCACCACCCTAACAAGTCATTATCAAGGTAAGAGGGTGCCGATACCGCTACAACCTAAATCTTCAGCCCAAGCCCTGCTGCGACACTTAACATTGCGTTACGTATCGAGGGCGCTGGACCGTCGAGGACGGCTTGCACGTCCCGCGCCAGCGCGGTCATGTCGACCGAGCGGACCAGGAGTTTGACCGGCGCGATGCGGGAGGCCTGCATCGAGAGCTTGCGGTACCCAAGCGCGATCAGGGCGAGGGCTTCGAGGGGGCGGCCGGCGGCTTCGCCGCAAACGGTGATGGGCAGGGACGCCTCGTCGGCGCGCTGGCGCATGCGCAGCATGAGGCGCATGGCGGGACGGCTCAAAAGGTCGTAACGGCCTGCGAGACGGGCGTTATCGCGGTCTGCGGCGAAAAAGAATTGCATCAGGTCGTTGGTTCCGACCGATAGAAAGTCGGCCTTGCCCTTGAGCTGGTCGATCGAGAAGGCAAGCGAGGGTGTTTCAACCATCGCGCCGACCTGCAGGCGGTTGGGAAGGTCGCGGCCGAACTTCACCGCCCACTCCATTTCGCTGTCGAGAAGACGGCGCGCGGCCTCGAACTCCTCGACGGTTGCGACCATCGGGAACATCAGGCGCAGGGTCTTGCCGCGGGAGGCGCGGATCAGGGCGCGGAGCTGGCGACGGAAGAAGAAGGGGTGGTCGAGCGCCATGCGCAGGGCGCGCCAGCCGAGAGCGGGATTCTCCTCGCGCTCGCGGCGGCCCATGAAAGGGGCGATCTTGTCGCCGCCGAGGTCGATGGTGCGGAAGGTGACGGGGCGGTCGCCTGCCCGGTCGATGACGGATTTGTAGAATTGCGACTGTTCGTCGAGGCCAGGCATCGTTTCGGACGCCATGAACTGGAACTCGGTGCGGAACAGGCCGACGCCCTTGGCGCCGACAGCGTCGAGATGGTCGAGGTCGAACGAGAGCCCGGCGTTGATGTAGAGGTCGATTTCGACGCCATCGGTGGTGGTCGCGGGCTCGTCGCGCAGGCGGGACAGTTCGGCCTGCGTCTGCTCCGATATGGCGACGCGGGCCTGGAAGCTGGACATCATTTCGGCTTCGGGCCGGATGTGGACCACCCCGCCCTCGCCGTCGATGATCATCAGGTCGCCGTCTTCGGCCCGTGTGACGAGGCCTGTCAGGCCGCCGACGGCGGGAACACCCATGGCGCGGGCGACAATGGCGGCGTGGGAGCCGGCGCCGGCTTCTTCCAGGGCAATGCCGGCAAGATGTGCGTCGCGATATTCGAGTAGTTCGGCCGGGCCGATCCGGCTGGCGACCAGAATGGCGCCACGCGGGGCGACGCGGCCGCCGCCGTCATCGCCGTTCAGCTGGCGCAGCAGGCGGTTTTCGAGGTCTTCGAGATCGTGCAGGCGTTCGCGCAGGAAGCCGTCGCGGGCGTTTTCGAGGCGGGCGCGGTGTTCGCGGCGCACGCGGTCGACGGCGGCTTCGGCTGAAAGACCGGTGCGGACGGCTTCGACGAGGCGGGCCTCCCAGCTCGGGTCATGCGCGAAGAGGCGGTAGGTTTCGAGCACGTCGCGGCTTTCGCCGAACAGCACGGGGCCTGCGCGGGTGAGCATGGCGTCGATCGAGTTGCGGAGGGCCTCGAGCGCGTCGTTGAGGCGGCGCTCCTCGAGTTCCGGGTCGGCGGCGAACAGGCGGGCGGGCGGGACGACGGGGTCGTAGAGATGCACGACGCCTGAGGCGAGGCCTTCATTCATGGCGCGGCCGCGGAGTTCCACGGGGCGGGTCTGGCGGAGGCCGGCGCTGAGCGTGTCCGCGGCGGAGGCGACGAGTTCAGCCAGCACCATGGCGACTGTCTGGAGGGCTTCGGCCTCCTCGTCGTCATAGGCGCGCTCGGTGCGGTTCTGGACGACGACGACGCCGAGGACGCGGCCGCCGCGCAAGATCGGCACGCCGAGGAAGGAGTGAAACGGGTCTTCACCTGTTTCCGGACGGTAGGAGAAGCGCGGGTGGGAGAAGGCGTCGGTCAGGCGGAGCGGACGGGCGGTCGAGGAAACGAGGCCGACGAGGCCTTCGTTTTCCTTCATGCGGGTGCGGCCAACGGCTTCCGGGCGCAGGCCCTGAGTCGCCATCAGCAGCAGGCTTTCGTCCTCGGACCGCAGGTAGATCGAGCAGACATCGGCCACCATGGTGTTGGCGATGAGTTCGACGACGCGTTCGAGGCGCTTCGGGTCCTGCGCCTGGTTCGCCATGAGGGCGCGCAGGCGCGACAGGAGAAGCTTCGCGCCGCCGCCGCCCGCAGGCGGGCGGGGCGATGAAGGTCCCTTCTCTCCTGGCCTGCCGCGGTCTGTCACGGTGTCTCCGGTTGGGGTTGTGAACGAGCTTTAGCGGAGAATGGGGCGGACGTCATTGTGCGTGGATTTACTGAGGGGGCTTTCCGGTATGTTTTTGTGGCGGGGTTGAAAAAACAGCCGGCGCACAGGGAAAACGTCTGTGAGCACGCCCTCGTCCTTCGAGACGGCCTTCGGCCTCCTCAGGATTAGGCCTCAACAAACGCCGGAACCCTCGAAGTCCTCATCCTGACGAGCCGCGAAGCGGCGGCTCGAAGGACGAAGGAGGGCTGCCTGCCCTACTCCGCGTCCAGCCCATACGCCGTGTGCAGCGCGCGTACGGCCAGTTCGGTGTAGCTGGCATCGATCAGGACGGAGATCTTGATCTCGGATGTCGAGATGACCTGGATGTTGATGCCCTTGGCGGACAGGGCCTGGAACATCGTCTTCGCGACGCCGGCGTGGGAGCGCATGCCGACGCCGATCACCGAGACCTTGGCGACGTTGCGGTCAACCGAGAGGTTCTCGAAGCCGACATTGCCGTTGAGGCTTTCGAGGACGGACTTGGCGTGGGCGGCGTCGCGGTCAGGGCACGTAAAGACGATGTTCTGGCGGCCTTCGGTCTTGGCCGAGGCCTGCACGATCATGTCGACGTTGACGCCCGCGTCTGCGAGCGCACCGAAGATGTTGGCGGCGACGCCAGGATGGTCTTCGACGCCGATGATGCTGAACTTGGCTTCGTCACGCGAATAGGCGACGCCGCTGACAACCTGCTTTTCCACGATCTGTTCCTCATCGCACACAAGCGTTCCGGTATTGGGTTTTGGCACGGCGCCCTCGAAGGAGGAGAGCACGCGCACGGGAACGCGATGGTTCATTGCAAGCTCGACCGAGCGCGTCTGCAGCACCTTGGCGCCGAGGGAGGCCAGCTCCAGCATTTCCTCGTAGGAAATCTTCTCAATGCGGCGGGCCTTCGGCGTGATGCGGGGGTCGGTGGTGTAGACGCCGTCGACGTCGGTGTAGATGTCGCAGAGCGAAGCCTTTAGGGCGGCGGCGACAGCGACGGCCGAGGTGTCCGAGCCGCCACGGCCGAGCGTCGAGACGCGGCCGTGATCGTCGACGCCCTGGAAGCCGGCGACGACGGCGATCTCGCCGCTATCGACCGAGCGGATGAATTCGGGATTGTCGCAACCGGTGATGCGGGCCTTGCCGTGGGCTTCGTCGGTTTTCAGTTTCAGTTGCCAGCCGAGCCAGGAGCGGGCCTTGAGGCCTTTCTTGCGCAGGGCCAAGGCAAGAAGGCCCGCGGTGACCTGTTCGCCCGAGGCGACGACGACATCGTATTCATCGTCGAAGTCGGTTCCGTGCAGATCGGGTCCGGCAGCGCCGCGGGACCATTCGACCAGCTGGTTGGTCGTGCCCGACATGGCGGACACGACCACGGCGATCGCGCGGGTTTCGGCGCGGCGCGCGGCGACGATGTCCGCCACGTGCGCGATGCGCTCGAGATTGGCGACCGAGGTTCCGCCGAATTTCAGCACCAGGCGATTCATGACCGGCTACGTCCCTTGCCCTTCCCCCGGGCGGGGGCGGATGACGGCAGGGTGTCTAAGGGCACACGCGGCGGAGGGCAATGCGCAGATTGCCATAGGCCCGTTTGCGGAAGAAATCTCCCCTGCCCGGGAGCCTTGTCCCTAACCGGCGCACTGCCTTGCCTCACGGTGAATTTTGCCTGGCCTGGCCGCCAGGGGACGTTGCGGGCGCGGCTTCGCGGGTCCAGATAGCAGTCATGGGCAAGACACTCACACGCGACGAGAGCATTCCGGAATCGCCAAGCGTCGATCCGGCGGAGATCGAGAAGTTCCGCGCGATGGCGGCCGACTGGTGGTCGCCGACGGGCAAGTTCGCGCCGCTGCACAAGTTCAACCCGGTGCGGCTGACGTACATTCGCGAGATGGCGGCGAAGCATTTCGGGCTGGACGCCGATGCGAAGCGGCCGCTGGCGGGCTTGCGCCTGCTGGACGCGGGATGCGGCGGCGGGCTGGTGACCGAACCTATGGCGCGTCTGGGCGCGCACGCTGTGGGGATCGATGCCGGCGACAAGAACATCAAGGCGGCGATGGTGCATGCGGACGCTGTGCATGTGGACGTGGACTATCGCGTTGGAACGGTAGAGGGGCTGGTCGCCGCAGGAGAGCCGAAGTTCGACATCGTGCTGTCGCTGGAAGTGGTGGAGCACGTGCAGGACCCGGCGCGGTTCCTGGCCGACTGCGCGGCGTTGCTGGCGCCCGGGGGCATGATGGTGATGGCGACACTGAACCGGACGGCGAAGGCGTTTGCGCTGGCCGTGGTGGGGGCGGAGCATGTGTTGCGCTGGCTGCCGGTGGGGACGCATGACTGGAACAAGTTCGTGACGCCGGAAGAGGCGCGCGCGGCGCTGACCGGTGCGGGGCTCGAGATGCTGGAGACGGTGGGCGTCTCGTTCTCGCCGCTGACCGGCAAGTGGAGCCTGACGCGCGATACGGGCGTCAACTACATGGTGACGGCGACGCGCCCGAAGGTCTGATGCCGCGCCTGCCGCCCCTGCCCGATCTGGAATTCACTCCCCTTGAAATTCATGGGGCTCTGCCGTTCGCGCGCGGGCATGGCGATGTGTATTTCTCGGGTGAGGGGCTCGATGAAAAGCGCGTGGTGTTTCTGGGCGGGTGCGGGCTGCCTGAGGCGTGGGTTGGGCGGGAGCAATTCGTTGTCGGCGAGCTGGGGTTCGGGACGGGGCTGAACCTGCTGGCGCTGTGGGAGCTCTGGCGCGCGCATCGGCCGAGCACGACGGCGCGGCTGGATGTGATCTCGTTCGAGGGGCTGCTGATGCCGCGTGAAGCAGCGGCGCGCGTGCATGCGGCATGGCCGGAACTGGCGGAGCTGTCGGCGGTGTTGCGGGACAAGTGGCCGGAGCGGGCGCGTGGCGTGCAGCGCATCGTGCTGGGCGATGGCGTTACGATGACGCTGTATGTCGATGAGATCGCGGCGGCTGTCGCAGAGGCGCGGGCGCAATGCGATGCGTGGTTTCTCGATGGCTTCGCGCCGGCGAAGAACCCGGAGATGTGGTCGGCGGAGGTGCTGAGGCATGTTGCACGCATGTCTGCGCCGGGCGCACGGGCGGCGACCTACACGGTGGCAGGGGATGTGCGGCGGAACCTGCAGGCCGTGGGCTTCGAGGTCGCCAAGGCTGCGGGGCATGGGCGGAAGAAGGAGCGGCTTGAGGCGCGGCTGGTTGCGGCGGGTGCTCCGCGTGCGGCGGGGCCAAAGCGCGTGGCGATCATCGGCGGCGGAATTGCGGGAGCGTGCGCGGCGCGGGCGTTTGTCCGGCGCGGATGTGCGGTGACCGTGTACGAGCAGGGCGAGCAGTTGGGTTCTGGCGCGAGCGGCAATCCGATTGCGCTGGTGATGCCGCGGCTGGATGCAGCCGATGGGCCGGCGGCGCGGGCGCTGCTGGAGGCGTGGCTTTATGCGCGGCGGCTCTATTCCGAGCTGGGCGCCGATGCCGTGCAGGTGCTGGAAGCGGTGCACTTCCCCCGTGGCGAGCGGGAGGTGGCGCGGTTTGCGAAGCTGATGGCGGATCCGCCGCTGGACGACACGCTGCTGCAAGCGGAGGGCGCGGGGCTTCGGCATGTCGGCGCTGTGGCGGTGAAGCCTGGGGTTGCGCTATTGCAGCTGATGGCCGGCGCGGTGGTCAGGTTTGGCGCGCGTGTCGCATCGCTGGCGGAAGTCGATGCGGACCTGATTGTTGTGTGTGCGGGATTGGGTGTCTCGGAAATTGCTGGCGCGGACTCGCCAGCAATTGAGGGGCGGTTGGGTCAGGTGGATTGGCTTGCGGCGGATGGCGCGGCGAGGGCTGTTGCGGATGGCGGGTACGCCGTGGAGGCGTTCGGGCAGATCTTGTTCGGCGCGACATTTGATGCGGCGGATGGTGAGCCGCGGGTGAGTGAGGCGGCGAGCGCACACAATCTCGAGGTGCTGGCGCGGTTGCGGCCCGATGCGAGCGCCGGCGCTACGGAAGCGCGCGCGAGCATTCGCGCGACGACGCAGGATCGGCTGCCGTTTGCGGGGGCGGCGCCAGGCAAGGAAAAGGCGCCGGACGGCACTCCGGCGCCTTCAGAGCGTCACCGCCTTATCGGCGGCCTCGGCTCACGTGGCTTTCTTTGGGGGCCACTGCTTGCCGAGAAAGTCGCATCAGAGACGTTCGGTGAGCCTTGGCCGGTGGAGGCCAGCGTCGCCGAATGCCTTGACCCCGGTCGATTCCGAGCCCGCGCGATGCGGCGCGGGAAACTGTAGTTCAAGCGCCCGCGCGCGGGCCGGCCTCCTCGCGTCGCAGGCGGTTGATCTCGTGCGCCAGGCGACGATCGTCATCGGTGACGAGCTTTTCGAGAACACGGACGCGGTCCTTGAGACGGGCGACATCCTTGTGAAGGTCGGAGACAATGCCGCCGAGCTGGGCAGCCTCGCCTTCGGACTCGCGGCGGCCGGCGCGGATCTTGTCGCGCTCCAGCTTGATGCCCTGCTGGACGATGCCGGCGACGGAGCCGATCAGCAATATCGCTATGATGAATTCAAAGAGATCGAGATCGAACATCCCTAGACCCTCCGGTCATCGCGGAGGCGATCGATCTCGCCGGCAAGCTTCCTGTCGCCGTCGGTGGCGAGCCGTTCGAGCACGGCGACGCGATCCTTCAGACGCTGGAGTTCGCTCATCATCTCAGCTTCGGAGGCAGACGAGGCGCGATTGGCCTGCGCCATGTCGAGCTTCATTTTCTGCGACTTCAGGTATGCGCTGCTGATGATGGCGACGAGGCCACACGTAATGCCTAGGAGTGGAATCAGAACGCCTGCATTGTCCATCTTCTAGACCCTCTGTTCCGAGCGAAGTCGCTCGATGTCGCCAGCGAGCCGGCCACCAAATCTTGCCTGAAACACAACCGGTCTGTTCATCATACCGGCGTCCGTCCACCCTGAAGGCTCGCAATCTCGTGCGAAAGGCGGCGCTCGTCATCCGTCGCAAGGCGTTCAAGCACTTCGACGCGCTGGCGAAGCTTGGCCATCTCGGTGGTGTTGGCGGCCACGATCTGTTCGAGGCGGGCCGCGTCGCCCACACCCGCCTTCAGCGCCAGCCTTTTCTCCTCATGGGCAAGCCCCATGCGGATGATCTGCACGGATGCCGCCATGATCACGGCGATGCCCACGACAATCGATATGACGATCGTTTCCATCACTTGCCCCCCTCTGGCCGGTCACGGAGCTTCTCGATCTCCGCAGCGAGGCGGGATTCCCGCGCTTCCTTGTCGAAATCGAGGATCAACCGCTCGAGCACCGCGATACGCTCCTGCATCGAACCGATGGTCGTCTCCATTTCGGCAACCTGCGCCTTCAGCTGCTCGACCTCGTTGTGATTGGGTCCGGCCTGGTGGCCGTGCATGCCCCAGTCCGAGTTGAGGCCCCACTGCTTCATGCTTTCGGCGTCGAGCCCCCAGAATTTCGGATCCTTGAGATGGCTCCAGTCGCCCTGTCCCGCGCGGCGGGCCGCCCAGCGGGCGCGCCAGGCGGCGCGTTTGGCCTGACGCTCGAAGCGCCAGGCGTCGCGGCTCTTGTTCTGTCCACCGCATTCATGGTCATGCATGTGCTGATCCCCTGTCGCATAATAACTAGGTGGCGTTCACCTGCTCGGTCCGCAACTGGGCGATGTCGCGCGCCAGCTTGCGGTCGTCGTCGGTAACGAGGCGCTCGACCACCTCAAGGCGGGCGCGCAGGCGCGCAATCTCGGCGGCTGTTGCTGCGTTGATCTGCTCCTGCCCTTCGACAGCGCCCTTGGCCTGCGCCTTGATCTTCTCTTCCTTGATCGAGACGAAGCCGATGACCGCAACGATGATGACCAGTCCGCCGATAATGAATGCGATGTCCGGAATGTTTTCCACGGCTTGCTCCTTGGACCCCTAACGCAGTTTTTCGATTTCGGCGGCGAGGCGCGCCTCGTCCTCGGTACGCAGGCGGCCGAGCGGTGCGGGGCGTGGCGGATCTACATCCAGGAAGCGCAGCGGCTTCCGGTCCGCGTGCTTGTGGTCACCCGACGTTGCTGGGGCGGGGGCCGGCGTGGCGTCTTTCTGCATGAACATACTCCCTTGCCTGCCGTGGTTGAGATCAGACCGGAGGACGGCCGCGGTCGCGGAGATTGTCGATCTCGCGCGAGAGGCGACGGTCGTCGTCAGTGACGAGACGTTCGAGGACGGCGACGCGATCGGTCAGCCTGTCGATCTGATGCTGCATCTGGCCGACTATGGCCTGGTCTTCGCGCGAGCCGCCGGACGCCATTTCGGCGCGCTTGTTCTTGCCGTTCTGGACAAGCCAGACGATGGCGACCACCATCACGAAGGGAGCGGCGACTGCAATCACGCCTTCCATCTACAACCCCGTTCCTGTGAGCGTCAGCGACGGACGCCAGTTGATGCCGAAGTCGCAATCGGGCGGGCAGCCCCGCGAGGCGACGTCGAAGGTGAGACCACGTTCGCCGCCGCCGAAAACCAGCGTCATTTCACCGGCGTCGAGATGGACGGCGCCCGACCGTGTAGCGATAGCAAGGGCGACAAATCCCGTCACGAGCAGGGCTGCGGCGCAGACCAGTCTGACGTGGAGCGGGGTGATCCGAAAATCGCGAGCCATGGTGTCCCTCTGTTGTGTACGGGGCTCTGTCTTGGTTCGTCTTTCGGCGCGGCGGCCTGCCTGGGAGGATCTGTGAGCCGCCACGCCGTGGGAATTCTATCTGCCTTCGAGGTCGCGGAATTCGCGCTTGAGTTTCCATTCCTCGGAGGTCACGGCGCGCTCCATCCGGGCGAGGCGATCATCCATGTCCTTGAACTTGTAGCGTATGTTCGAGAAGGTCTCGCGGGGACGGTCGGAGACCGAGGTCCAGAAGCGTTCCTCGTCGGGCGAGAGATTGCGGGGCCGGTAGGGCTGCACGGGCGTGATCGCCCAGACAACCACATAGACCGGGATGATGAAGCCGACGCCAGTGAAGAGAAGGATTGCGGCGCCGATGCGCGTGATCGTCGGGTCCCAGCCCATCCGGTCGGCAATGCCGCCGCAGACGCCGGCGATGATCTTGTCACGGGAGCGGTAGATCCGCTTCGGGTTCGGAGAGGAGGTGAAATCGTCACGCATCAGTTGATGTCCCCACGGGTGGATTGTGTCGGGCGCGGGCGGATCGGAGCAGCGTCAGGTTCGAGCAGGCGCTCGAGGGTCTCGATGCGGCGCTCCATCGTGCGGGCGGAGCGCCAGAGGTCCTCGAGCATCCTTTCGTCATCCTCGGTTAGGTTCCGAGAAGAGCGGTTCTTCGAAATGTAGTGGAGGATCATCCACGGCAACACGACGAAGATGCTGACGATGGCGACAAGGCCAAGGCTCATCCCAAAGATCGCTTCCGAAGCCATTACGCGCCCTCACCTTCGGCGGTCTTGCGGCGCACCGGCGCCGTAGCGGGAGACGGAGCGGGAGACGGGGCGCCGCCGCGGCGACGCTTGATCTCTGCGAGTTCCTTCTCGATCGACTCTTCGGCGGCCAGTTCCTGGAACTGCGCTTCGAGCGAGCGGTCGCCGACGTTGATGAGATCGGCATAGGCTTCCATCTCGTCGACCTTGCGTTCGATCTGGCCGTAGCGGCGCATCGCCTCGTCGACCTTGTTGACCTCGATGCGCGAGCGCATCGCGATGCGTTGTTCGGCGGCTTCGCGGCGGACGACGAGCGCGCGATGTTTCGTCTTCGCTTCGTCGAGTTTCGCTTGCAGCTTCTCGAGGTCGTCCTGGCGGCGAACCGAGACTTCCTCGATCGCCTTCAGGGCCTGGCGGCGGCCGTCGATCTCGCGTTCGGCGCGCTGCTTGGCGGAAAGTGCGCCGCGGGCGAGGTCTTCACGCCCCTTTTCCACGGCGAGCTCGGCCTTGGACGACCAGTCGAGACGGGTCTGTTCCAGCTGCGAGATGTCGCGCTCGTATTCCTTCTTGTCCGCCATCGAGCGGGCCGCGGCGGAGCGGACCTCGACGAGGCAGTCTTCCATTTCCTGGATGATCAGGCGGGCGATCTTCTCGGGATCCTCCGCCTTGTCGAGCATCGCGTTGATGTTCGAGTTGATGATGTCGGAAAGACGGGAGAAAACGCCCATATCAGAACCTTTCGTAGAACCTTCTCGGGGGATGGTCTTCTTGGTGTTGGTGGTCTTGTGCCGATGAAGAGGTGGTTGGGGAGGTCAGAAGAGGATGCGCGCGATCAGGAAGCCGGCGATAAAGAAGCCCCAGCTTTCGAACGGTCTCCGTCCCATCCAGCTTCCAAACCGTCCCAGTGGGCTGGGCTTCTCGTAGGGATCGCGGTGGTCGGAGTAGCGCATCTTTAGCTCCTGTGGTCGCCGGTGTGACCCCGGCATGAAGACTTGATTGCAACCAACGTGCCAGTTTTCTGGTAACCATCGGATACTCTGTATTTGTTAGCTTTTTTAAGTTTCCGGGTGTGCATAAGTCGGAAATCTGGTAAGAACCGCCACTCTGCTGTTGGCGAATTAGGCTAAGTGGTGGTAAATCTCACCACATGGCTGCACCTTCACCTCCCGAGCTGATCGGACAATCCGCGACCTGGCTCGAGAGCCTGGAGCGCGTGTCGCTGGCGGCGCTGGTGGAGCGTCCGATCCTGGTGATTGGGGAGCGCGGGACGGGCAAGGAGCTGATTGCCG
>JBBAUA010000009.1:42725-59176 GCA_040398465.1 Hyphomonadaceae bacterium
GAGCGTCCGATCCTGGTGATTGGGGAGCGCGGGACGGGCAAGGAGCTGATTGCCGAGCGGCTGCACTATCTCTCTCCGCGCTGGGACAAGCCGTTCGTGAAGGTGAATTGCGGCGCGCTTTCGGAAGACCTGCTGGACAGCGAGTTGTTCGGGCACGAGGCGGGCGCGTTCACCGGGGCGACCAAGCGCCGGCAGGGTCGGTTCGAGCAGGCCGATGGCGGCACGCTGTTCCTCGACGAGATCGCGACGTCCTCGATGCAGGTGCAGGAAAAGCTGCTGCGCGTGGTCGAGTACGGTCAGTTCCAGCGGCTGGGCGGCGAAGACACGATCACCACCGATGTGCGGATCGTTGCTGCGACCAATGTCGATCTTCCCGCGCGCGCGGCGGAGGGACGGTTCCGGCCTGACTTGCTGGATCGCCTCGCCTTCGACGTGATCACGCTCGCGCCGCTGCGGGCGCGGCCGGAGGACATCATCCTGCTGGCCGAGCATTTCGGGCAGCGGATTGCACGCGAGCTGGAGGGCGACTTCCCGGGCTGGTCGCGCACGGCGCTGGAGGCGATGTGCGGCTATGGCTGGCCAGGGAATGTCCGTGAACTGAGGAATGCGGCCGAGCGGGCGACGTTTCGCACGATGGCGGCGCAGGCCAATGGGGCGCCGCTGGGGCCGGTGACACTGACGGTGGACCTGCTCGATCCGTTCAACTCGCCTTGGCGGCCCGCGAAGGATTTGTCGGGCCCGCCGCCCGTCCCCCCGCCTCCGCCGCAGCAGGCGGCTGTCGTGGTGGAGACGATTTCCGTTGCGCCCCACAAGTCTGACGGCCCGGTGGATTTCAACGCGATCGTCGCCGAGCTCGAGAAGCGGATGATCGAAGCGGCGCTGGAGAAATGCCGCGGACACCAGAAGAAGGCGGCCGAGCATCTCGGGCTCAGCTATCACCAGATGCGCGGGCTGCTGCGGAAATACGGCGTTGGACGCGAGGCGGCCCAACAGGACGTAAACGAATTCTAAGAAATTTTGTTCGGCAGACGAAACTCTTCCTCAACCCTGTTTCCCTAGCCTGCATGTGGAGCCATCCGCATGCGTCGTACTTTCTTCCTCGACATGGAATTCGACACGCTGAATGCGGACGAGGCGGCGCGTCGGATCGCGACGCGCGCCCGCAAGCTCGGGCCGTTCGCTTATGTGTCGACGCCGAATGTCGATCACATGGTGCGCGTCGACCGCGAACCACGACTCATGCGGCTCTATGATGACGCCTGGCTGAACCTGTGTGATAGCCGCATCCTCGAAGCCTTCGCGAACGCATCCTATCTCGACCTGCCCGCAGCTCCGGGCGCAGACATTGTCGAGCAATTGTTCCGTAAGCACATCGGCACTAACGATCCGGTGGTGGTGATCGGGGGCACGCAGAAGCTGGTCGACCGCCTGCGCCAGAAGTTCGCCAACCTTGAGATTCGCTGGTTCGATGCGCCGGCGGCATTGCATGATGATCCTGCAGCGCGCGCGGCATGTGTGCAGTTCATCCGCGAGAACCCGGCGCCGTTTGTCTTTCTCGCCGTGGGCTCGCCGCAGCAGGAGTTGATCGCGCATGAGGCGCGGCTGGCGGGGGATTGCACGGGCGTTGCGGTGTGCTGTGGCGCGGCGCTGGAATTCCTGACGGGCATGACGGCGCGCGCGCCGCAATGGATACGCACGCAGAGGCTTGAGTGGTTGTATCGTCTGGCGGCAGAGCCGGGGCGGCTGTGGAAGCGCTATCTCGTCGACGGGCCGCGCATCTTCCTGATCTGGCATCGCTGGCGCAGCCGCGTGCAAGTCGCTTCCGTGGGCGCAAGCGGCGTGGCGGTGTCCCCGCAGTAAGGGGATTCGATTGCCGGGCAGAAGCGGCTTTACCTGTTCTGGGATCCTGCAATCGACGCCGGACTGCGGCGCGAGCCGCGGAGTCCGCAGCGTCGTTTCCGGACGTGATTGCTTGGAGCGGCACGCTCTATTCGGGCGAGACGCGGCATGGGCGACCGCATGGCGACGGCGTGATGACTTTTGCGCGCGGTCATTCTGTCGCGGCCGGCTATCGCGGTGAGTTCGCCGAGGGGAAACGCGCAGGTCTTGGCGTCGGGGTCTGCGATGACGGGCTTGTCTGGTCAGGCGAGTGGGCTGCAAAGGAAGCTTGCGGCTTCGGCATTCTCGAAGCGCCGGATGTGCGGCGGTGTGAGGGGCGCGTGAAGCCGGACGCGTAAGGAGCGCCGATCGCTGAACAGGGTTGGACCTGGTCGGCGCCGGATACAGCGCGGCGCAAAGCCGCGCACCATGCGGTGGCCCCGTCCCTGCCCGCTCCTGCTACGGAGTAGCTAGCGCCAGCAGCTGATCGAAGCCTCCAGTTCGTCGAGCACCATGGCGTGCGGGCTGATATAGGCGATCGTGCTTTCGCCGGAGAAGGATGAAAGCGCATCCCCCATGCCGTCGGCCATCTGGGCCAGCTCTTCGGGCGAGAATGCCTCGCCGTTGTTGGCGCCGGCGAGGACCTCAGACTCCGCGACGGCGCTGCTGATGACGGCTCCATCGAGCGACCAGCTACCCAGGATTGAAAATTCGAGGCTGATGACGTCGCCGCTATCGGGGACTTCGACGTAGAACCATCCCTCCAGCGAACCGTCGGCATTGAAGGCAAGATTTGCATCCATCCCCGGCTCATCGAGCAGTGATGTCATCCGGCAGGACCAGGCAGCGCTGGTCAGTTCATCACTCGTCTGCGCATGGGCAGGCACACCGGCGACCATAACGACAGCCGCCACAAGCGTTGACCGAAACATCCATCATCCCCGTTCTCGAAGCGCGCAGGATGGCATGAGACTGGCTTGGCCCGCCAGCACCCTCTTTCTCATCGGCTGCAATCGCTTCATATGAACCCACACAATCCGGACGGCAGAGCCATTTCCGGCAGATGGCCGGTTGGCTGGACTCGCACTCGCGCGGATTCTGTACCGGCAGGAGGACCAGCGGATGGCTTTGCGTCTCTACATGCATCCGCTGTCGTCATACTGCTGGAAGGCGCTGATCGCGCTTTACGAAACCGGCATTCCGTTCGAGCAGGAGATTGTCGACCTGCAGGACCCCGACGCGCGCGAGCGCTTCGTGCGGATGACGCCGCTGGGCAAGTTCCCCGTGCTGGTCGATGAGGAAGCCAACAAGGCTTTTCCGGAATCCAGCATCATCATCGAGTATCTGGCGATGAAGCATCCGGCCGCGGCGAAGCTGCTGCCCGCGGACAAGGACCTTGCGCTGCGGGTGCGGCTGTCGGACCGGTTCTATGATCTCTATGTGCATGACAAAATGCAGCGGATCGTCGGTGACCGGATCCGGCCGGAGGGCGAGAAGGATCCGTTCGGCGTCGCGCGATATCGCAGCGAGCTGGAGATCGCGCTCGCGCTGGTGGACCGCGACATGGGCGCCGGCGGATGGGCCACGGGCCTCACCTTCACCATGGCCGATTGTGCGGCGGCGCCGGCGCTCTACTACGCCAACCAGGTGGCGCCGTTCGGCGATGACCATCCGGGCGCTGCGCGCTATCTCGACCGGCTGATCGCACGTCCGTCCTTCGCGCGCGTTCTGGAAGAGGCTGCACCCTACTTCGACATGTTCCCGAAGGGCTGAGCTCAGCGTTCCTCGAAGATGCTGGCGAGGCGTGGCGGTGTTGGCTTTTCGAGTCCGCGCGCCGGGCCGCTGCGTCCGCCACCCTGCCCTACCACCCGCATCCGGGTGAGAAAGACGATGCCGAGGTCAACGGCGATCGAGGCGAAGAAGCCGTAGCCGAAGCCAGCGCTCCAGATCGCGAAGATGAGGTAGAACACGAAGGCGACGATGCGCGTCCACCAGGCGCGGCCGGGCTCGACCATGTTGTGCAACGCCACGACCACGGCGCTGACCACGAACAGCGTAAGGGCGATGGTGATGGCCAGTTCGAGGATGGAGAGTGCGCCGGTGTCCGTGCCTGCAGCGCGCAAGTCGGCGAAGCCAAGTCCAGTGGCCAGCACGGATAGGAGGACGAAGCCCCAGAGGGCGAAGCCTGAAAGTCCGCGCAGCGAGAACGGCGCCGTAAGCCAGCGCCAGCGCACCACCCGTCCGCCCTCGATACGATCGTTTAACGCAACGCCCCCGACCAGTGGCATTAGCCTGCTTTCCGCAGGCGGCTTTCGCCCAGCTGATTCTGCCCGACGCCCGGTCAACGCCGCCCGGGCGCCGAGCCGTCAGGTTTTTTCCGGGCAGTGATGCAGCAGTGCATCAGGGGGCAAAATTTCGTTACCCGGGTGGAGCCCGTCACGTGACTGCACTATCGGGGACTGATGAGCGACCTGCCCTCGATCGGCCGTACCGTTGACCGCGAGCACCTTCTGCCGGTGCGGGTCTATTACGAAGACACGGACTTCACCGGCGTGGTCTATCACGCGACCTACCTGCGCTATTGCGAGCGTGGACGATCCGAAATGTTGCGGGTGATGGGCGTGCCGCCGGGCCAGCCCGACCACGGGATTTTCGCGGTAACGCGCGTTGTTATGGACTATCGCGCGCCCGCCCGCATCCACGACTCCCTGCTGGTGCGGACCGCATTTGCCGGCATGAAGGGGCCGCGCCTGATTTTCCGGCAGCGAATTGAACGCGACGGTCTGCTTCTGGTCGAGGCGGAGGTTGTGGCGGTTGCGATTCATGCGGACGGGCGGGCGCGTAAACCTTCCGTTGCGGAATTGGCGCACTGGGCGCCCTACGCACGCCCCCCGCTGAATAGCCCCTGAAGCCCCGGGGAATCGCCGGTATTGACCTTCATCTCGCCTAATTTCGTGACCAGAAACGCTTCTAAAGGCTTGTGTTAAGGGGCATCCCCATAAGCCTGTTACCGCGCCCGACGTGTTTTGAGAGGACTGAATGCCCGAAGCCTTGCCCGAAGCGCTCGTAGCAACCGAGGATTTCTCCCTCATTGCGCTGTTCCTGCGTGCGGACCTGATCGTGCAGGCGGTCATGGCGATCCTGGCGCTGGCCTCGGTCTGGTCGCTGGCTGTGGCGATCGACAAGTTCGTCTCGATCTCGGGCGCCAAGTCGCGCGCCAAGAAGTTCGAGCAGGCCTTCTGGGCTGGCCAGCCCATGGATGACCTCACCGACCGCATCACCGACAAGCCGGCCGAGGCGATGGCGCGGGTGTTTTCCGCAGGCGCGCGCGAGTGGCGCGAAAGCCGCCGCGGGGCCGCGGGCGACGACACGAACCGTGCAATCGTCGAGCGCGCCACGCAGATGATGGACGTCGCCGTGAACCGCGAGACGCAGCGGATGGAGACGGGCCTTTCGACCCTCGCCATTATCGCGTCATCTACGCCCTTCATCGGCCTGTTCGGCACGGTGATCGGGATCATGAACTCGTTCCGCAACATTGCGGCGCAGGGCGAGACCAACCTGACCGTCGTGGCGCCCGGCATCGCGGAAGCGCTCTTCGCCACCGCGCTCGGCCTTTTCGCGGCCATTCCGGCGCTGATCTTCTACAACAAGTTCTCAGCCGATGTTTCGGCCTTCTCGGACCGCATGACGAATTTCGCGCAGGAAGTTTCCGCGCGCTTGTCCAAGCGTCTCAACGAACGACGGGACGCCTGACATGCCGATGTTGATGAAAGGTTCGGGAGGCAGGCGCGGACGGCGGCGGCCTATGGCCGACATCAACGTGACACCGATGGTCGACGTGATGCTTGTTCTGCTCGTCGTATTCATGGTGACGGCGCCGATGCTGGCGACCGGCGTTTCCGTGTCGCTGCCGAAGGTGACGGCAGAGCAGATGCCGACAGAGAACCAGCGGCCGCTGGTGGTGACCATCGACAAGGACGGCGCCGTCTATCTGGGGATGGAAGATACGCCGGTTGAGCTCAAGGACCTTGCGCCGCAACTTATGGCGCTGGCGGAAAACAATATCGAGAAGCGCGTCTATGTACGCGCCGATGAAATGGTGGCGAACGGGGTGGTCGTGAAAGTGCTCGCGCTGTTGCAGACAGCCGGCTTCAGAAACGTTGGCCTGCCCGTGGACCCGAATGTGGCGCGGCGCATCATGCAGGGAGGCTGATCCCGCTGATGACAAGGCTGCCCCCTGCTTCGATCGCGTCCCTGCCGTCTGCGTTTTTCTCCTTCCTGCTGCATGGCGGTGTGGTGATCGCAACGCTGTTGTCGATGCCGCAGGCTGAGCCGCTGACGGTGATGACGCAGCACTATGTGCCGATCGAACTGGTCGACATGTCGGACGAGACAAACCTGACTGAGATCGCTGCGGCGATGGAGAAGGCCGAGGAAGAAGCCTCGCTCGAAGAGGAATCCAAGGCAGCGCCTGCCCCTGCCCCGCCGCCTGTCGAGGAGGACGCCGTCTCGTTCGACGAACCGAAAGAGCAGCCGAAGCAGGAACCCAAGAAGGATCCGCCGAAGGCGGCGCCCGCGCCGTCGAAGTCGCTGAGCAGCGAGCTGGACGACATTCTCGCCGGCATCGAGAAGGCGCCGAAACCATCGAAATCCAACAGCAATGTCGCGCCTGCAAGTGCTGCGAACGAGGCGCCGCGGATGAGCGTGGGCGATCGCCGGCAGATGACCGCGACGATCATCGACATCCTTGTCTCGCAGCTGAAGGACAACCGCTGCTGGGCCGACCACAGCGACATGGCTGACGCGAAGCGGCTGCGCGCGACGTTCCGCATCGCCTTTGGCCGCAATGGCAAGTTTTCGATGCAGCCAGAGCTGGTGTCGCCGACGCGCAAGCCAGCGAACGACCCGCCGCTCAACACGTTCATCGTGCACGCCGAGCGCGCGCTCAGCATGTGCAATCAGAAGGGGTGGATCGTTCCGGAAGCCTATTTCCGCCTGCCGGAGCCCAGGACAATCGACCTCGAATTCCTGCCCAAGATCGGAGCCGATCAATGACCAAGAGAAAGACTGCCGGGGGGATGACCGCGTTGTTCAGCAAGCTGGCGATGGCCGCGTTCAGCGCGTTTGCGCTTGTGTCCGTGGCGCCGCAATCGCCGGCGCACGCGCAGCTTCGCGCGCAGGTGGTGGGCGAGCAGTATATCCCGCTGCGCATCGCAGTACCTGACTTCGACGGCACTGGCCCGAACGCGGCGCAGATCGCGCAGGACATTTCCAATGTGCTGCGCGCCGACCTCGGGTCCTCCGCGCCCTTCCGCGTGCTCGACAAGACGGCCTTCATTGAGAAGGATCTGGACATCACGCTGCAGCCGATCTTCGCCAACTGGACTGTTGCGGGTCTCGAAACGCAGGCGCTGGTCGTTGGCAATGTCGTGGTCAACCCGACCAATAATTCAATGACCGTGCAGTTCCGGCTGTGGGACGTCTATGGCCAGAAGCTGCAGTACGAGATGGGCTATGAAGTTCCCACACCCCTCAACTGGCGGCGTCTCGCGCACAAGGTCGCCGATGACATCTTCACCCAACTGACCGGCGACCCGGGCTATTTCGACAGCCGCGTGGTGTTCGTGTCAAAGACGCCGGGCGATGAACCTTACAAGGGCCGCCTCGCCATCATGGACCAGGACGGCGCGAACGCAGAATTCCTGCTGTCGAACTATGCTGCTGTGATCAATCCGCGCTTCTCGCCGACGGACCAGGTCGTGCTGTACGGCGCCTACATTCCTGATCCGCGTTATCCCGGCGCGACCTTGCTGCGGACATATCTCTACGACCTCTCGACCGGACGGCAGGAAATGCTTGCGGAGGGCGCGGGCCAACTCGACTTCTCCGCGCGCTTCTCACCGGATGGCAAGTCGATCGTGTTCAACCGCGCCGAGCGGGGCAACACGGACATCTACAAGATCGACCTCGCCTCGCGGCGGCTGACGCGCCTGACCACGGACTCCTCGATTGACGTGTCGCCATCGTTTTCGCCGGATGGAACGCAGATCGTGTTCCAGTCCGATCGTGGGGGCTCGAAACAGCTTTACATCATGAACGCCGATGGGTCGCGGATGAACTGCCCGCGTGGCGGATCGGGTGAGGCGTGCAGGATCACCTTCGGCGAGGCTGGCTACAGCTTCACCGACCCGGTCTGGTCCCCCCGCGGAGACTGGATCGCCTTCTCGCGTCAGGGCGGCGGCCAGTTTGTGGTCGGCGTCATCCAGAAGGATGGCAGCGGCATGCGCATCCTGACCGATGGTTATCAGGACGAGAGCCCGACCTGGTCGCCGAACGGACGGGTGATTGCCTTCGAACGGACAGCTTCACGAGCGGCGGGGCCGAAGATCCACAGCATCGACCTGACAGGCCGCAACGAGCGCCGCCTGCCCACACCTCGCGACGCCACAAATCCGACGTGGGGGCCGGTGCTGAAGATGCAGTAGCCCGTAGCCGAACGGGACCTATGTAGCTCGTGTGGCGACAGAAAACCCCAGTCATCAAAAATCGTTGCGAAGTTGACATTACTATATTGCAATGACGCCTCGCCTTTGTCACAAAAACAGCTCAAGTATATTGGAGCTTCGCAGCTTCTAAACGCTTCCCGGACTTGCAATTGTATTGCAATTCGCAGGTAATACCGGGGGATTGGATATGCGCCTTCTTGGGGGGCGCGCCGGGAACAAGGAGACTAAAGACTATGCGGACACTCAGCCTGTCACTGCTCGCCACAGCGACGATCGCCCTCGCGGCTTGCGCCTCGAATCCTCCTCCGGAGCCGCCGCCCACGCCGAGCGCTTCGAACACCACGACGGTGACGCCCCCGGTCCAGCCGCCGGCTCAGCCGCCGCGCGTTACGCCGCCGGTCCCGACCGGTCCTTCGGCCGGCTCGAAGGCTGATTTCGCTGTCAAGGCCACGGACCGCGTGTATTTCGACTACGACGCCTACAATCTCGATTCGGACGACCAGCGTTCGCTGGCGTCGCAGATCGCCTGGCTGAAGCAGTTCCCGTCGACTCGCGTGGAAGTGCAAGGTCACGCCGACGAGCGCGGCACGCGCGACTACAACATCGCGCTCGGCGAGCGCCGTGCGCAGTCGGTGAAGTCGTTCCTTGTCGCCCAAGGCATCTCGGAAAGCCGCATCCAGACGATCTCGTTCGGCAAGGACAAGCCGCTGGACATGGGCCGCGACGAGGCCGCGTGGGCGCGCAACCGGAACTCCTACACAAACGTCATCGTCGAAGCGATCAGCTAGACCTGAAGTACAGTTCGCCGCCCGGGTCCGCCATAATTTCGGCCCGGGCGGCGAATACTTTCAGGACATGAGACACTCACGTTCCATGCCCTCGCCGTCCGCCTCACGCGCCTTTGCGCCATCGGCCAGCCGGCCACGTTCAATCGCCCTAACCATGAAATCTCAAGCAGCGCCAACATCCTGGCTCAGGCCGGTGATCTGGACGGTGGCCTGTGCGGCTGCCGCGTTCACGCTTGTCGGCCTCGCGCCGCGGGCTGATGCGCAGGTGTTCAGCTCGACCCCCTATGTGGCGGGTCCGGATCCGGCCGTCGAACAGCTGCGGCTGCGGCTTGAGGCGCTCGAAGGCGACCTGCGCAAGGCTGTGAGCCAGGCCGAGTCGCTGGGCGCCCAGCTCGGCGATGCACGCCGCGTCGCCGACCAGGCCGATGCCGGACGCCGGCGCGCCGAGGCCGAATTGCAGCTCCTCAAGGACCGGGTCGAGACGCTGGAGGAAATCGTCAACGGCGAGGCGCAGCCGGGCAGATCCACATCCGGCAGCCTCAGGGCGCCGGGCGCAGCATCGCCGAACCAGCTTGCAGCGGCGCCGGCGCCTGCCGCGATCGACACGGCTGCCTTGCCGCAGGACGAGGAGGGGCTGTTCACAGAATCCCACGCCATGCTGATCGGCGGCAACTTTCCCGGCGCCGAGGAGGCGTTCGGCCTGCTGCTGACAAAGTATCCGAAGGGCAAGAAGGCGTCTGACGCCCAGTACTATCTGGGCGAGTCCCTGCTCTACCAGGACAATTATCCGGAGGCGGCTGCTGCTTATGGCAAGCTGATCAAGGAGTACCCGACGTCCGCGAATGCGCCGACCGGCCTGGTGAAGCTGGCGCGGGCGATGCGGTTGATGGACAAGACCACGGAGGCGTGCCGGACGCTGGACCTGATGAGCAAGCAGTTCCCGAAGGCGTCCGCCGTCGCCAAGCAGATGGCGGCGCAGGAGCGTCAATACGCCAAGTGCGTGTGACGCGGATCCCGTCCTGAGCCCGGCGCGGCAACACGGCAGTTCTTGATTTGGATGTCCGGGGCTATGCCGAAGCAAATCCTGATTCGGGGAGACATGACGTGCGCCTGATCCGAATCCTCCCGGCAACGTTGGCGGCTGCGACGCTTGTTGCAGGCGTCGCCCTTGCACAGCCGCCATCGGCCGAGCGCGTGCGCAGCGGCATCTTCGATGCGTCCGATCCCGCCGGCATGGCGCGCTTCATGGAGCGCACGGGCTATCGCGTCGAATTACGCGCGGACACGCGCGGCGATCCCGTGATTGCCGGGCGGTTCTCGACGTCGGAATACCTGATCCAGTTCTACGAATGCGAGGGCGGCCAGTACTGCAACTCGGTACAGTTCGTGTCGCAAGCTGCGCGGCCGGCGACACTGACGCCGGAGGCAGTGAACGCCTTCAACATCCGCTGGCGCTATGTGCGCATCACCTATGACGCGACGCAGGTGAAGCTGGTGATGGACCTGAACCTCGATGCAGGCGTGACCGGCGACAATCTCGAGGACACGCTCGACATCTGGCGTCAGCTGGTCGAAATCTACGAGCGTGAAATCCTCAACAAAAAGTAGCCGGGCAGGACTTTCGCCGCTGGCGCAGCGAGCGATCGCGGCGCTCGGATGCCTTGTTCCTGCAGGCTCCAGCGTGGGCGTCGCTGTTTCGGGCGGCTCCGACTCCATGGCGCTTCTGATGTTGGCGGCGGCGTACCGCGACGCGGCGGGCTTCTCGCTACGCGCAATCACGATCGATCATGGCTTGCGCCCGGAAGCAAAGGATGAGTCGCGTCTCGTGGGGCGCTTCTGCGAGACGCTTGGAGTCCAGCACGATGTGGTTCGTTGGGAACGCGTGGCGACCAATGCGCTGGGTCAGCCAGTCAGCCAGGAAGAAGCGCGGCGGGCGCGGCATGCCTTGCTAGCCGGCTGGGCGAGGCGGCTTGGCGTTGCTCAGATCGCGCTCGGCCACACGCGCGACGACAGGCTGGAAACTTTCCTGATGCGCGCGCGGCAGGGGTCGGGGTGGCACGGGCTGGCGGGGCCGATGCCGAACAGCGTCTCGCCGGTCTGGCCGGAAGGGCGGCTGATGCCGCTGATCCGTCCGCTGCTTGCTTTCGGGCGGGACGAACTTCGCGAAGAACTGACGTCGCGCGGCGTTGGCTGGGTGGACGACCCTTCGAACGACGCGACGCGGTTCGAGCGCGTGCGGATGCGCAAGCTGCTGGCGAGGATGAGCCCAACGGCGCGCGCGCAGACGCTGAACGTGATGGACGGGCTGATGCGGCTGAGGGCGTCGGTCGCGAGCGAGGCGTTGTCGTTGTTCGGGCGATCGCTGGCGAGCGGCCCTTCCGGCGACATGGGCATCGCACTGGAGACACGGGCGACGACAGGCGCGGAAGCTTGGACCCGGTTCATCGAGGCCATGGTGATGGCGGCGGGCGGGGGCGAGCGCGCGGCGCGGCGCGATGCGCTGGACAGGCTGCTGGGCCGGATCGCGGCGGACGACCCCCAGCTTGCGCGTGGCGTAACGCTGGCGGGGGCCAGGATTCGTGTTCGAAACGACGCGTTCCTGTGCTTCGGGCGGGCCCCGGCGCGCCGCGGCGCACGGGCGGCGGAAAGCGGCAAAGCCCCTGAATGGGACCGGGCGGAGGCGCTGTTGACCGTGCCCGATCTACGGGTTCTGGCGGTCTGAGCCGGTCCTGGCGGAAAATCATGCAAAAAGACGCAGGTTTGTGACGTTGGCTTAACCGATATGCACTCGTTTTCCGACAATATGCCCCCTATCTTCGGGTATCCGTATCCCCGCACGAAAAGGCTGTGCGAATGAATATGCGCAACATGGCGCTCCTGGGCGTCGTCTTGTTCCTGCTGATCGCGCTGGTCACCGTGATGACCACGTCATCCGGCACTGCAGGCGCAACCGAGATCACCTATTCCGAGTTCCAGCGGCAGGTCGACTCCGGGCAGATCAAGGACGCCACGATCAAGGGCAACAAGGTGTCCAGCGTCGTGAATGGCCAGCGCCAGGTCGCCGTGTTCCGCGAGATGGAACTCGACTTCGCCAGCCGGCTACAGACCAAGGGCGTCAATGTGAAGGTTGAAGACGCCGAGTCCGGCGGCACCATCCTCAGCTACTTCATCTCGGCCCTGCCCCTCCTCTTCATCGTCGGCCTCTGGTTCTTCCTGATGCGCCAGATGCAGGGCGGCGGCGGACGAGCGATGAGCTTCGGCAAGTCAAAGGCGCGGCTACTGACGGAAAAACATGGCCGCGTGACGTTCGATGACGTTGCTGGCGTGGACGAGGCCAAGGAAGAACTCGAGGAGATCGTCGACTTCCTGAAGGACCCGACCAAGTTCCAGCGCCTCGGCGGCAAGATTCCGAAAGGCGCGCTGCTGGTCGGCCCGCCGGGTACGGGTAAAACCCTGATCGCGCGTGCGGTCGCGGGCGAAGCCAACGTTCCGTTCTTCACCATCTCGGGCTCCGACTTCGTCGAGATGTTCGTGGGCGTCGGCGCGAGCCGCGTGCGCGACATGTTCGAGCAGGCGAAGAAGAACGCGCCCTGCATCATCTTCATCGACGAGATCGACGCCGTCGGCCGTCATCGCGGCGCCGGCCTCGGCGGCGGCAATGACGAGCGCGAACAGACGCTGAACCAGCTGCTGGTCGAGATGGACGGGTTCGAGGCAAATGAAGGCATCATCATCATCGCAGCGACCAACCGCCCCGACGTGCTCGACCCTGCCCTGCTGCGCCCCGGTCGTTTCGACCGTCAGGTCACCGTGGGCAATCCGGACATCGTCGGACGCGAGAAGATCCTGAAGGTCCACATGCGCAACGTGCCGCTGTCGAAAGACGTCGAGCCGAAAACGATCGCGCGCGGCACGCCGGGCTTCTCCGGCGCCGATCTCGCCAACCTCGTCAACGAGGCGGCTCTGCTTGCAGCCCGCCGTGGCAAGCGTTCGGTCGGGATGCGCGAGTTCGAGGACGCCAAGGACAAGGTCATGATGGGACCTGAGCGCAAGTCCATGGTGATGACGCAGAAGGAAAAGGAAGCCACCGCTGTCCACGAAGCGGGGCACGCCATCGTCAACATGCTGGTGGTCGGCAACGATCCCCTGCACAAGGTGACAATCATTCCGCGCGGCCGTGCGCTGGGCGTGACCTGGTCGCTGCCTGAGGCGGACCGGCTGAGCTACACCAAGACCTGGGCCGAGGCGAAGATCGCCATGGCGTTCGGCGGACGTATCGCCGAACAGCTGGTCTATGGCGAGGAGCACCTCAACACGGGCGCATCAAGCGACATCACGCAGGCGACGAGCATCGCGCGCAGCATGGTGACCGAATGGGGCATGAGCGAGCTGCTCGGCCCGCTGCGCTACTCGCCCAACGAGCAGGAAGTGTTCCTGGGTCACTCGGTCACGCAACGCCAGAATGTCTCGAGCGAGACGGCCCGCATGATCGACCAGGAAGTGCGCCGCATCGTGACGGACGGCGAGAAGAAGGCGCGGCAGGTGCTGACGGACAACCGTCACCTGCTCGACCAGCTCGCGGCGGCGCTGATGGAGTATGAGACGCTGAGCGGCGATGAAGTGAGCGAGCTGTTCAAGGGCAACCGCCCGGATCGCCCGGATGACACGCCGTCAGGCCCGACCTCGGCTGTGCCGGTTATCAAGAAGAAGCCGCCCCGCGAAGGCTTTGGCGGAGAGCCGGAACCACAGCCGACCTGATCGGCAAGACGCTGCTAACTGACCAGAAGCGGCGGCGCGAAGGCGTCGCCGCTTTTATTTCTTGGCGCGCTTAACGCGCCAGGTGTCTGATTTAATCGTTGCGTTGGGCGTTTCGTTTACGCGTGATGGCTAATCTCCGGGACGTTCGGAGTCACGCCCATGATGCGCACGCTTTTCGTTGCTTCCCTTTTCGTCGGCGCCGGCGCCGCGCTTTCACCCGCCGCAGTCGCTCAGAACTCCGACTGGAGCGGCCCATATCTTGGCGTCGGCTTCGGCTATTCGTTCAAGTCGGACGACGAGATCGTGGTGTTCGACACCGACCGCGACGGCGTGTTCGACGACACGGTGCGCACGAGCGGCGGCGCCAACGCATTCTCGCCCGGCTTCTGCAACGGCGCAGCCATGGGGCCTACCGCGGCGGCTGGATGCCGCACCGGCGATGGCAGCATCAAGCTGTCGGTGCGCGCGGGCTACGACCTGCAGTTTGGTAACTGGGTTGTCGGCGCAGTGGCGGACTATGGTGCGGTGAACCTTGGCGACGACGTCACAGCGTTCTCGTCGACGCCTGCGTCGTCCTATACGTTTACGCGCGATCTCAATGCACTGACATCGTTGCGTGCGCGCGGCGGATGGGCCGGCAAGGCCGGGCTCTTGTATGCAACCGCAGGTATGGCGTGGGGCGACATGGACCAGTCGTTCACCACCACCAACACGGTGAACACCTTCACGCCGTCGGAAGACAGCGAGATCGACGGCTACCAGATCGGGCTCGGCTATGAGGTGAAGCTGGGCGACGTCTGGCTGGTTGGATCCGGCTGGTCGATGGGACTCGAGTACATCTGGACGGAACTTGATGACGGCGATTATCCGGTTTCAGCCGGCCCCGGCTCGGCGACGGCGGGCAACCCATTCATCATCGTCGATCCGACCGGGACCGACATGAAGCGCACCAAGGACCTGTTCGAGTACAGCACAGTGGGCCTCACGCTGAACTGGCGGCCGTAGTCCGCGTCGAAGGCGGGGATTTCTGTTGTCGGCGGCCCACGTAGGCCACCGATGTCTTTTTCCGCCCGCGTGAGTTTCAGTGATCCGCTGAGCGAATGACCCGCAGGGACTATGTGCCGGAGGTGTCGGGGGACTGACGCTGACCCAGAGCCCGTAGATTGTTTGTTTTCGGTATGACACGCGGCGGCCCGACTGGGCCGCCGTTTGTTTTTTGGCTCAAGCGACCTTCACCATCCGCTTGCCGACATTGTCGCCGGCGAGCAGGCCGATCAGAGCGTTGGGCAGGTTGTCGAAGCCGTCGATGATGTCCTCGCGGACTTTCAGCTGGCCGGAGGCGACCCAGCCTGAGAGCTCAGCCAGCGCCTTTGCATTCTGCTCCTCGAAATCCATCACGATGAAGCCGCGCATGGTGAGGCGCTTGGTGACGATCAAGCCGGGCACGCCGCGGGGGCCATGCGCCTGCGGGCTGTCGTATTGCGAGACTGCGCCGCAGCACGCGATGCGGCCATTGTTGTTCATGTTGAAGAGGCAGGCTTCGAGAACGTTGCCGCCGACATTGTCGAAATAGACGTCGATGCCCTGGGGCACGGCGGCGCGCATCGCTTTCGAAAAGCTTTCGGCCTTGTAGTCGACGGCGGCGTCGAAGCCGAGTTCGCGCGTCAGCAGCTCGCACTTGGCCGCCCCTCCCGCGATGCCCACCGTACGGCAACCCTTGATCTTCGCGATCTGCCCGACGATCGAGCCGACTGATCCGGCGGCGGCGGAGACGACGACCGTCTCGCCTGCTTTCGGCTGTCCGCATTCGAGCAGACCGAAATAGGCGGTGAGACCAGCAACGCCATAGATGCTCATGAGATAGGTGATCGGCTCGCCCGCCGGCGCCTTGCCGAGCTTCGTGACGTGCTTGCCCTTGAGCACGGCGTAGTCCTGCCAGCCCGTGTCGCCCCAGACGAGGTCGCCAGCGGCGAAACCCGGAGCCTTGCTTTCGATCACCTCGGCCATGCCGCCGCCGGCCATCACATCGCCGGCCTTGATGGCGGCGCGGTAGGTCGCGCCCCACATCCACGCGCGGTTGGCGGCGTCGAGGGAGATGTAGCGCGTGCGCACCAGCACCTCGCCATCGCCCGGGCTCGGAATGACGCTTTCCGCGGCCTTGAAGACGTCGGGGGTGAGCTTTCCGGTGGGCAGGTGGTCGATCACGAACTGTCTGTTTGCGGGCATTGACGCTTCCCTCGGATGTCTGCTGCGCAGGCTCGCCAGCCCACGCTCTGGCCTGATAGTCTGCGCTTCCACAAGAGACGCAACAGGATTCGCGGGAGCATCGCATGGGACGCTGGATGAAGGCCACGCTTGCCGCCACGGCTATGGCGCTGACGGGCGGGCCAGCCCTGGCGCAGTCCAACTGGAGCAAGCCGGCCGAGCCTTTCCACGTCATCGACAATGTCTGGTATGTGGGGACAGAGGGGTTGTCGGCTTTCCTGTTCACGACGCCGGAGGGACACATCCTGCTCGA
>JBBAUA010000009.1:59276-62329 GCA_040398465.1 Hyphomonadaceae bacterium
TCGTGGGGCGCGACGCTGGGCGACCAGGGCAAGTGGTATGAGGCGATGGTGTTCTGCTCGGCGACGGTTGCGGCCAACCGCATTACGCCGCCCCTGCAGTATGAAGGCATTGTCGAGGACTACCGGAAGACCTTCACGAAGACGAAGGAGATGAAGGTCGACATCCCCCTCGCCCCGCATCCGGAATTCTTCCAGCTGCGCGAGAAGGCGGCGAAGGCTGCGGCGAACCGACAAGCCCTGAACCCCTTCATCGAGCCGGGCGCGTTCCTGGCGCTGATCACGAAACTCGAAGGCGATTTCGAGCGGACGCTCAAGGAGCGGTCGGCGCCGAAGCAGTAGCGCCTTGTCCTAGTTGCGCGGCGCAGGCGGCGGGAGCGCGCCGCCTTCTGCGAGGATCTTCATGTTGCCGAGGGCGCGGTTGAACGCGGTGCGGCGGCGCTCGACGTCTGCGGCCTTGGCAGCATCGTCGCCTGCGACGAGCGAAAGATCGTAGACCAGCGTGTAGAGCAGCTTCGTCGTCTTCGCGTCGATCGCGCGGGCTTCGAGATTGCCATGGTAGAGATTGTAGGGGCGGCCTTCGCGCACCGGCTGGGTGTAGGCGTAGGAGTATTCGGTCTTCGCGACGAGGATTTCGGCGCCGACCGTGCGCACGGCGCCGACTTCGCCATCCTTGCCGGAGGTGATCTCGCAGCCCGTCGCGATCTGGAACCATTCGGCGATGTCGCAATACTTGCCGATGCGGGCCCAGACATCCTTCACCGGCTTGTTGACCGTGATCTCCATCGGGATGGTGACGTAGGTCGGGTTCGCGACCTGCAGCGGCGCGGGACCGGTGGGGGCAGCAACTGGCGCTGGGGCGGGCGCAGGCGGGGCAGCAACGACGGGCGCGGCGCTCGCGACTGGCTCATCAATCGTGCGGGCGTGGACCATGATGCAGCCGGGCAGCAAGCCAGCCAGCATGAAAGCTGCGATCGCGCGCGCGTGGATCATTTCGTCCTCCCGGGGCCTGTTGTCGCGACAGCCATAGCCATGGGAGCTGACGCGTCAAGCAAGGGCTCGTGAGGCGTGCCTACACGCGCGGCTCTGAACGACATGGCCCCGGATGCTTTTCCCATCCAGGGCCATGCAGTACGTTGCTTTCTAGAACGTCTTGCGGATACCGATCTCGTAGGTGCGGCCCAGCGCGTTCCCGATGAAGGGATCGTAGCTGTACTGCTGCACGGTGAATGGCGGATCCTCGTCGGTCAGGTTTTCGACCGAAAGACTGAGCACGAAATCTTCGTCCCACGGCAGGGTGTACTGGTAGTACAGGTTCTGCGTGATGAAGTCGTCGATTTGCTCGTTCGCCGTGCCGAGGAAGCGGTCGTCCTTCACGCCCTGGATGTAGCGTGTCACGTAGCGAATGTTGTGCTCGCCGATGTTATAGTTCAGCGAAGCATTGCCGCGCCACTCGGATACGAGGTCGCCATCACGTGAGTAATTGGCGAAGCCGAGGCCGTCGACCGCCGGCGTAAGCACCGTACCGTTGAGCGAGAACGCATCGATCTCGTCGGACAGCACCTGAGTTGCAGTGAACTGGGCTGTTACATCGCCGCCGAGCGCCTCGAAAGCGCGGCTGGGCGCAGGAGGCCGACGCTCGGGCGTCAGGGCGTGTCGCTGTCATCCTCGAACAGCGGTTGCTGGAAGCTCGCTGGCGCCTTGAGGCCGACGCGGTCCCAGGCTTTTGGCGTGGCGACGCGGCCGCGCGGGGTACGGGCGACGAAGCCCTGCTGCATGAGGTAGGGCTCGATCACTTCCTCGATGGCGTCGCGCGCTTCAGACAGCGCCGCGGCCAGCGTGTCTGCTCCAACCGGGCCGCCGCTGTAGGTTTTCACCAGCGCCTGGAGGTAGCGGCGGTCGAGCGCGTCGAGGCCGTCCTCGTCGACTTCGAGCCGCGCCAGCGATTTTGCTGCGCCTGCGCGATCGATCCTGACGCCATCTGCTTCGCAGAAGTCGCGGACCCGGCGCAGCAGGCGGATGGCAATGCGGGGCGTTCCGCGCGAGCGGCCGGCGATTTCCTCTGCGCCATCCTGCGTGATGTCGGCGCCGACCTTAAGCCCTGCCCGCCGGATGATCGAGCCGAGCTCTTCGCGTGTGTAGAACTCGAGGCGGATCGGGATGCCGAAGCGATCGCGCAAGGGCGTCGACAGGAGTCCCGCGCGGGTGGTGGCGCCAACCAGAGTGAAGGGCGGCAGGTCGATCTTCACCGAGCGTGCCGAGGGACCTTCGCCGATGATGAGATCGAGCGTGTGATCCTCCATTGCGGGATAGAGGATTTCCTCAACGTGCGCCGGCAGGCGGTGGATCTCGTCGATGAAGAGCACATCGCGCGGCTCGAGATTGGTGAGCAGAGCCGCAAGGTCGCCCGCCTTGGCGATCACGGGGCCGGACGTGGCGCGGAAGCCGACGCCCATCTCGCGGGAGAGGATCTGCGCCAGTGTCGTCTTGCCAAGGCCAGGCGGGCCGGACAGCAGGACGTGGTCGAGCGCATCACCGCGATTGCGAGCGGCGGAGACGAAGACTTTCAGGTTGGCCTTGGCCGCCTGCTGGCCGGTGAAATCGTCAAAGGCGGTTGGCCGCAGGGCGCGGTCGACCGTCTCGCCGGGCTGGCGTTCGGGATTGGTGATTTCGGCGTCTCTGGCCATGTTTGCCTTCTGCACCAGTTCGGGGATGAATGGAACAGTTGCGGAACAACGGCCGGTTAAAGATGAAATCAGTTTCGACTTTTCGCTGGCCCAAGGAGCGCCGTGTCGATCGCGCGGCCGATACGTTCGGCGGCTGGGGGTTCGAGATTCGCAAGGACAATGATCGTCCAGCCATGCCCGCCGGACATCAGTGCGTTTACGCCGGGCGCTCCCCCGGCAAAGCTGATGCGGCTTCGTGACCAATCGGCGACCGCTGGATCTGCGCGGAGGACGGCGGCGCTGCCGTCGCCGGCCAGCCGTCCGGCACGAAGGGCGGCGTCGAGGGCCAGCAGGTCCCGGGCGGCGGCGTGACTGCCGCCGGAAGCATTG
>JBBAUA010000009.1:62429-72801 GCA_040398465.1 Hyphomonadaceae bacterium
TGACTGCCGCCGGAAGCATTGCCTGCCAGTCCATGCCAGGATGAAACGTCCACGAGCGGCGAGCCGGGCCGCGGCGTCCCATAGGGGATGGCGCCGGCAGGCGGCGGCGTGAAGCTGGCTGTGGCCATGCCGGCCCTGGCGAATACGTTGTTGCCGACGTACTGCTCGTAGGTCGCGCCGGATGCGCGCGCGATGATCTCTCCCAGCACCACGTAGCATCCATTGCAGTACTGTTCGCGCTCACCCGGCGCAAAAACCGGGGGCCTGGACGCGACGAGGCCGAAATAGACGGCGTTTGACGTGAGGCTGGCCTTGGGCATGTCCATAAAGGCGGGGCCCACGAAGTCGGCGACGCCGCCACGATGGCCGAGAATTTGGTCGATTGTCGCCGACCGCGTTTGCGGCTGCGGATAGTCGGGCAACCACTGGCCGACCGTGTCCGTGAGCTTAAGCTTGCCCGCTTCGACGAGCTGCATGATGGCGACGTGCGTGATCGCCTTGCCGATGGAGCCGAAGTTGAAGGTGGTGGCAGGCGTGACTGCTGCCCTGGAGTCGCGATTGGCAAGGCCGTGCGCGGCGCTGAACACCTCCCTGCCCTCGCGTGCGACCAGGACGACGCCGCTGAAGCCATCGCGGAGGGCGATGTCGTCCAGCCACGCGCCGAGGCCGGTCGCAATCTCGGCGTCGGTCATGGCAGAGGTGATCGGAGGTAGCGGCAGCGGGGGGCCGCCTCCCGGCCCGGGGCCGGGTTGGGCGAATGAGGGCGGCGCGGCCCAGAGGAAGGCGAGCAAGGCGATCAGCGGTTTCAGTCGGCGCATGTGATTCTCCCTCGGGTCTTCTTCAGAAGCGGACGCGGGCGGCGGCTCAAGGAGATTGGCGCCCGGACACTGCCAGATCACCGTCGGGACAGATCAGGTTTGCGGCCCTCGCTTCAGGCTTCGTAGCTTGACCCCCAGGATGAGCGCCGCGAGCGCAAGCGTGATCGCGTTGGCGATCGTGATCGACCACTGCACCGTGATGATCCCATAAGCGAGCCAGAGCGCCACGCCCGCCGTGAACAACGCATACATCGTGAGCGAAATTGCTGCTGTTTCGCGGGTGCGAAGGACCTTGAAGGCCTGCGGAACAAAAGCGGCCGTCGTGAGCAGCGCGGCGACAGCGCCGATAATTTCTGCGAGATTCATCGCTTACGCCCCGTCGCCCTGATCAGTATCGCGCCTCTGACGCGGATCGGGCTATATCACGGTCCATGAAGCCTGCACCTTCGACCTGTCCCGCGACACGATGACCCCTGATACAAGCTCAGGGGACAAAAGGTCTGGGGACGCCGCCGCCGTCGATGTATCCGCGCAGGGATACCGGCGCTTCGTGGGCATGCGGCGGCTGGCCAACGGCATGCTGCTCGCCATCATGGCGCTGTTCGTGTTCTCGCACATGTGGGAGCCGCCGGGCCAGGACTGGGACATTCATTGGCGATTCCTGCGCGCCTTCGCTGAGGCGGCGATGGTGGGGGGACTCGCAGACTGGTTTGCCGTGACCGCGATCTTCCGGCATCCGCTGGGCATTCCGATCCCGCACACGGCTGTGATCCCGAAGAACCAGGATCGGATCGCGGAGGCGGTGGGGCGTTTCATCGCCGACAACTTCCTGAAGCCGGAGCTGGTGGCCGAGCGGGTGAAGGACAAGGATCTTTCAGAAGCGCTGGGAACATGGCTGGCCGAGCCGACGCAATCGACAGCGTTGGCGGGCGGGCTCGTGTCTGCTGTGCCTGCCCTGCTGGATGCACTGGATGACGAAACGGTGGCGGCGTTCCTGCGCGAACAGGCGGCAGAGGCTGCCGAGGGCGCGAGCGTTGCGCCGGCCTTCGGGTCGGTGCTTGAGGCGCTCGCGGAACAGGGTAGGCACCAGGCCATCCTCGATGCACTGCTGAAGCAGGGCTATCGTCTGCTGGAAAGCAATCAGGACATGATCCGCGATCGCATTCGCGGACGGTCTGGATGGCTGATGCGGTTTGTCAGCGCCGACAAGAAAGTGGCGGACACCGTCATCGATGCAGTGAGCGATCTTCTGCACGAGGTGGCGTCCAACCGCGACCATCCGGTGCGCGAGCAGCTCAACCAGATGGTAGCGGAGTTTGCCGACGATCTACGGCGCGATCCGGAGTTGCAGGCGCGGGTCGGGTCGTGGCTGCAGGATGCGGCGAAGCATCCGTCGGTTGCGGGCGCCGTCGAAGCTGGCTGGGTTGAGTTCAAGGCGGCGCTCCGACGCGACTGCGCGAGTCCCGACGGACGCCTGCGGGCGTGGATGCAGAACGCGCTGACAAATATGGGCGCCGGATTGCTGCGCGAGAAGCATGTGCGCGAGGCGCTGAATGTGCGGTTGCGCGGACTGTTGGTGCAGCTTGCGGCGCGGCATGGCGAGGACGTTGCGCGGCTGGTGTCGGAGACGATACGGAAGTGGGACTCGCAGACCATTGTCGACAAGCTGGAGATCAATGTCGGGCGCGACCTGCAGTATATTCGTCTCAACGGGACGATCATCGGCGGGTTGGTCGGCCTCGTGCTTCATGCGGGGGCGGAGGTGCTGTAGGCCTCACGCGGTCGGCGCCAACGCTTTCAGGGCTGCGCGGATCAGCGTGGACTCGGTTGCATCCTCACCAACCTCCCGTGCCGCCTGCGCGACGACGCGGCCAGCGTCGGTCTGCGAGTAACCGAGATTGACCAGCGCGGAGACGGCGGCGGCGCGCGCGCCGGAGAGCGGCTGAGCGGTCGCTGCAGCGGCGAGGGCGAGGCCGGGGGCGAACAGGCCAATTGGCGGCGGCTTGCCCTTGAACTCGGTGACGATACGTTCGGCGAGTTTCTTGCCGACGCCGTTGGCGCGCGAGATGGCGGCCGTGTCGTTGAGCGCGATGGCGTCCATCAGCTGCGCTGTCGTCAGCGTGTCGAGAATGGCGAGCGCCGTCTTGGCGCCAACGCCGGGCGCGGACTGGAGGCGGGAGAACCAGGCGCGCTCTTCTCCGCTGACGAAGGCGAAGAGTCGGATGGCGCTTTCCGACATCTGGGTTTCGACATGGAGTTCTGCAACCTCGCCGACCGACAGTCTCGCGAGAGAGCGCGAGCCGGCGTGGACGAGATAGCCGACGCCCTGCACGTCGATCAGCGCCTGCCCTTCGCCGATGGCGGCGATCGTTCCTCTAAGGCGGCCGATCATGCGTGTCGCCTCTCTCCGGCGACGGGGCGATGATGCGCGCCGCAGATGGCGACGGCGAGAGCGTCGGCTGCGTCAGCTGCGACATCGCCCGCCTTCGGCAGCAGGCGGCGAACCATGAAGGCGACCTGCGCCTTGTCCGCCGCGCCTGTGCCGACGATCGCCTGCTTCACTTTCCGCGTCGCGAACTCGTGGACCTTGAGGCCGGCCCCGGCGAGCGTCGCCATCGCGGCGCCGCGGGCCTGGCCGAGCAAGAGCGTCGACTTCGGGTTGACGTTGACGAACGTCTCCTCGACCGCGGCCTCGTCAGGCGTGTGGGCTGCGATCACGACGCGCAGCTCGGCGCAGAGGATGGCGAGCCGGTCGGCCATATCGGCGTGAGGATCGGGATTGATCACGCCGTGGGCGATCCAGCCGAGGCGCGGACCGTCGAGCGTGATGACGCCCCAGCCGGTGTGGCGGAGCCCGGGGTCGATGCCGAGGATTCGAATCATCTGAACCATTCCGTCATTGTCACAAGTCTGGGGTCGCAAGTCTCGAACGGATTAGGAACACGCTGGAAGTTAATGAGGCGGAAACCAACGCGCCAGACCTTGGGCCGCATGGATATCCGTCAGGTTTCGCTCTCACGACGCGGGGCGCTGCGCCTCGGCCTGGCCGGCCTTGGCGCCGCTTTGGCTACCCCAGCTGCCTTCGCTGCGCCGTTGGTCAGCTTCCCGCTGCGCATCGCCTATGCGCGGGTGTCCCCTGATGGCTTCGTGCATATCCGGTCCGGCGAACAGGCCGCCTGGACGCACATGGCTGGGCGAATGGGCGGACTGGTCGATGCGCTTGCGCCGATGCAGCCGGGCGACATGCTCGGCGGCGGGCTGCCGAAGATCGAGGGCGGCGCGAACTGTGCGATGGTGGCGCGGCAAGCCGCGATGAAGTCGGGATACAATCAGGTGATCCTTTATTCGACCCACGACGGCCAGAAGATTTATGCGCCCCCACAGGGCTGGTTCGGCGACACGTTTGCCTGGCTGCAGGGCGAGTTCGACAAGGACGGGCGCGCCAGCGGAGAAGCGCACCTTCTGGATGTCGGTGGCGGGATGCCGCTGGCCTCTGCGCATGCCGACGTCCCGCCGCGCGATCCGCTGAACCTGTTCGACGGCGGCCGGAATCCGGAGCGCGAGGCGCTGGACAACCTGATCCGCGCGATGGAGCTGCGGTTCGGCGACATGGCCCGGCTGGCCTATGAGAGCCAGCGGTCGATCGCGGACTGACGTTTCATCATCGGCGCACAATCGGATGAGTTGGTCTGGCCAACATGCCCTTTGTGGGTAAGGTCTGCCCTTCGGATTTCGGAGGGTTTCCATGCGCCGCCTGCTTCTTTCGTCCCTGAGCGCCATCGCGCTTCTCGCCGCCTGCGGACCGGCGGAGGACCCGATGACTGTGCCGGCCGCGACCTATGACGAGGCGACGACGGCGCAGCTGACAAGCAATCCGCTGCTGGCGGAATGGGCGGGCGAACATGGCGGACAGCCGGCCTTCGACAAGATGGACCTCGCCCAGCTGAAACCCGCGATGGAAGCGGGAATGGCGGCGCACCTTGCCGAGATCGATGCGATCGCGAACAACCCCGCGAAGGCTTCGTTCGAGAACACCATCGTCGCGATGGAGCGCGCGGGCGAGGCGCTCGACCGGGCGATGACTTACTACGGCATCTGGTCGTCGAATCTTTCGACGCCGGAATTCCGCGCCGTGCAAGGCGAGATGGCGCCGAAGCTCTCTGAGTACCAGAGCAAGATCACGCAGAATGCGGCGCTGTTTGCGCGCATCAAGGCGCTGCATGACGATCAGGCAAACCTGAAACTCACTCCGCATCAGGCACGGTTGCTGAAACTGGTCCATGACCGCTTCCAGCTGAACGGCGCCGAGCTGACGGCCGAGAAGCGCGATCGTTATGCGGCGATCAACAAGGAGCTCGCCGAGCTCCAAACGAAATTCTCGAACAACCTGCTGGCGGATGAGGAAGGCTGGGTTACGTATCTCACGCCTGCGCAGATCGGCGGCCTGCCCGCGAGCTATGTCGCATCGGCGAAGGCGACGGCTGCCGATCTCGGCAAGCCGGGCATGTATGCTGTGACCAACACGCGTTCGTCGATGGACCCATTTCTTACCTACTCCACCGAGCGCAAGCTGCGCGAGCAGGTGTGGCGCAACTATTATTCGCGCGGCGACAATGGCGATGCGAATGACAATAACGCGGTGATCGCACAGATCCTGAAGCTGCGGCACGAACGCGTCGGGCTGCTTGGCTACAAGACTTACGCGGACTGGCAGCTGCAGGACAACATGGCGCCGGACCCGGCGGCGGCGACTGCGCTGATGGAAGCTGTCTGGCGGCCAGCAGTCGTGCGCGCAAAGGAAGAGATCGCGGACATGCAGGCGCTAGCCGCCAGCGAAGGCGCGAAGATCACCATCGAGCCGTGGGATTATCGCTTCTATGCGGAGAAGGTGCGCAAGGCGAAATACGATCTCGATGGCGAGCAGCTGAAGCCGTATCTGCAACTCGACCAGCTGCGCGAGGCGATGTTCTATGTTGCCGGAGAACTGTTCGGGTTCGGATTTGCGCCGGTTGCCGCTGGATCGATCCCTGTCTTCCATGCGGATGTGGGTGTCTGGGAGGTGACCGACAAGGCGTCGGGCAAGCATGTCGGTTACTGGTATCTTGATCCGTATGCGCGGCAGGGAAAACGATCGGGCGCCTGGGCGTCGAGCTATCGGTCGCATTCGACGTTCGACGGGCCGGTGACGACGCTGTCTTCGAACAACTCGAACTTCGTGAAGCCGGCGCCGGGTGAACCGTTGCTGATCTCGTTTGACGATGCGGAGACGTTCTTCCACGAATTCGGACATGCGCTGCACGGGCTGTCGTCGACCGTCGAGTATCCGGGACTGAACGGAGGCGTGCGTGATTACACCGAATTCCACTCGCAACTTCTGGAGCGCTGGCTGCTGACGGACCAGGTGGTGAACAAGTATTTCCGTCACTACCAGACGAGCGAGCCGATGCCGAAAGAGCTGATCGACAAGATCAACAAGGCGGCGACGTTCAACCAGGGATTCCAGACAGTGGAGTTTCTGGGCTCCGCCATCATGGACATGCGCTATCACACGGTCGATCCGGCCGACCTCGATCCGCGCGCCTTCGAGAAGGAGGAGCTGGCCAAGCTCGGCATGCCGAAGGAGATTCCGATGCGGCACCGCTCGCCTCAGTTCGGGCATGTCTTTTCGAGCGAGGGGTATGCGGCCGGATACTACGGCTATCTCTGGGCCGAGGTGCTGACGGCGGATGCGGCTGAGGCGTTCGTCGGGGCGCCGGGCGGCTTCTACGACAAGGAGCTGGCGCAAAAGATGGTCGCCAACCTTTTCACCGTGCGCAACGCGGTTGACCCGGGCGAGGCCTATCGCGCTTTCCGTGGGCGCGATGCGACGCCGGATGCGCTGCTGCGGGATCGGGGATTTCCGGTCCCGACGGCGCCGGGCGGGCAGCAGTAGCGGCTAGCTTCGCCGCAGCTTCCGCCGTTTGGGCGGGCCGTGGAACCAGTCGATGACGTAGTCGAACGCGTCTTCGTCATCGACACCTTCCTCTGTGACCGTCTTGTTGCGGCAGGAATAGTTCTCGCGGTGGATGGTTTCGCGGTCACCGCTGACGAGGTGGTGCCAGTCGTAGAGATCCTTCCCTTCGTGGACGAGGCGGTAGGCGCAGGTCTGCGGCAGCCAATCGACGGTGGAGACGACTTCGGGCGTGAGCTTCACGCACACGGGCACGAACTGCTTGCGGTTGGGGTAGTCCTTGCACTGGCAGGACTTGTTGTCGAACAGCTTGCAATGGAGCTTCGTGATGTAGAGGTCGCCCGTGGTCTCGTCCTCGAGTTTCACCAGGCAGCACTTTCCACAGCCATCGCAGAGCGATTCCCACTCCGGGTCGGACATCTCGTGCAGTTTCTTGGTTTTCCAGAACGGTTCGGTGGTCATGCGGCAGTCATTACTTCGTTCCGAACATCCTGTCGCCTGCGTCGCCAAGACCCGGCACGATGTAGCCCTTGTCGTTGAGGTGGCTGTCGATGGCGGCGGTGTAGATCGGGATGTCGGGGTGGGCGGCGGTGAATTTGCCGATGCCTTCGGGGGCGGCGAGCAAGCAGAGAAAACGGATGCGGTTGGCGCCGCGTTGCTTGAGGCGCTCCATCGCGGCGATGGCGGAGTTGCCGGTGGCGAGCATGGGATCGACGGCGATGACGAGGCGGTTCTCGAGTTCGCCCGGCGCCTTGAAATAGTATTCGACGGGTTCGAGCGTGTCGTGGTCGCGATACATGCCGATATGGGCGACGCGGGCGGCGGGGACGAGATCAAGCATGCCGTCGAGCAGGCCGTTGCCGGCGCGGAGGATGGACGCGAAGACCAGCTTCTTGCCCTTGATGATCGGCGCGGTCATCGGGCCCATCGGGGTTTCGATGTCGGTGGTTTCGAGTTCGATGTCGCGGGTGACTTCGTAGCAGAGCAGATGCGCGATCTCGCGCAACAGCGTGCGGAAGCCCGCAGTGGACGTGGTGCGGTCGCGCATCAGCGTGAGCTTGTGCTGGACCAGCGGGTGGTCGATGACCGTTACGCTCTTCATGTCGGCCTCCCGCGATCTCAATTCCCGTCGCCTTGCCAGTCCTTGCCGATGAGGCGGGCGCCGCGCCCATACGCGTCGACCCAGGCGAACATTCCGGCGGGAGATACGAGGTAGGCGTTCGGCATGCCACCCGAGGCGATCTGCTGGATCAGACCGTCAAGCGGATAGGACTCCAGCGTTACCGAAGCAGATCCGCCCAGCGCCTTCTGGGCAAGCTCCTGAGTCTCTTCAGCTTCACTCCGGCTGACGTAGAATGGAACGACGGCGCGACCGCCAACATCGACGGTGACCTGCTGGCCGCCATTGTTCGCGGGAAAGGATACCTTTGCTCCGAACACATCCGATTCTTCGGCTAACCACGCGACTTCGCCATGCGTGGCAAGAATTGCGTCCGCACCGCTGTTGGGAACGCCGACCGTAACGTCCGATTTACCTGCGGAGCGGATCGCGGCTGCGCAGAAGTCGGGGTCGAGATAGACCGCAGGCAGCGTCTTGCTGCTGCTGATGGGCTTGACCTCGTGTGTGAGATTGGCGCCCGTCCTTCCGTCGACCGGAGCGATGACCACGAACCGCTCCGTGGCAGCGCGGATACGACCGGCCTCCCCCTCCGAGTAGCCCTGCGCGGCAGCAGGCATGGCCGATACCGCTAGCAAGAAAAGTCCCAGGACGGCACGGAGCATTGCGTCGCCTTCAGCTTCGCGAGCACAATCGCTCACCTTCTGACGAATATGAATAGAGCGACCTGTGCGCAGAGCGCAATGATGCATCGCCGTTGCCATAGAGGGCTTAGAACAGGCCGCGCAAACACGCCAATTCACTTCATCGGCAATGGCGGCTCAGCGGCAATTCCCTTGCGTGCGAAAGTGTGCAGACTATGCGCAAAACAACGACAGACTGGCGCACAGCAGGATGCGCCAGCACGGGAGAACGCCATGTGGATTCGCAAGGGTGAGCGCGACCGGATGATGGGCGTGGACTCGCCCATTCCGACGCAGGTGGTGTCGAACGAGGAGTTTATCCCGCGGCCGCAGACGGAAAAGCAGAAGCAGGTTGAAAGTCTCATCATGGAATGGGGGACACGCAACGCGAAGAAGATCGGCATGAGCCGGAGGGGCTACATGGCCTCGTCGATGGGGCTGGCGACGGCGTTTCTCGCGTCCAACTGCGTCTATGGGCAGGATGCGTTCGAGGTGGGCGAAGACGAGCAGTTCGAGCCGCGCGAGACCGAGACGGTCAAGGCCAATGGCCAGAAGGGCAAGTTCTTCGTTATCGACGTGCAGGCGCACTATTCGAACGGGATCGCGTTGAGCTTCCGGAACTCGGAGACGGCGCGGAACATGGGCTTCAGCCTGAAGGACGATGTGGAGTCATACTCCTTCCGCACCTTCACCAAGGAGATGTTCCTCGATTCCGAGACGGCGATGGTGGTGATCTCGGGCGTGCCGGGCAAGGAAGAGCAGCGGGCGCCGGATGGGCGCGTGCTGGTGGATGCCGAGCGCACGCCGCGCGGGGCGATCCTGCCGAGCTGGCTGATGGCGAAGTCGCGCAATGAGCTGAACGCGATGGCGGGATCGCAGCGGGCGCTTTGCCAGGGAAATCTGGCGCCGAACCATTACTGGAACACGGCGACCAACTCGATCGACAAGGCTGCAACGCTCGAGCAGATGGAGCGCGAGCTGAATGTCTACAAGATCAATTCGTGGAAGTGGTATTGCCACACGGACCCGGCGCGGACGGGGAATGGCTTCCAGCTCGATGATGACAATGCGCAGTGGTTCATCGAGGAATCACGCAAGCGCGGGATGAAGCTGCTCTCGGTGCACAAGGGCTATTCCTACCAGTCGCGCACGCTTGGCCACCTCGCCAATCCGAAGGACATCGAGAAGGCGGCGCTGCGCAATCCGGACTTCAACTTCGTGGTCTACCACTCTGCCCTGAAGCATGGCGCGTCGGATGGGCCGGACTGGAAGGCGATGAACGAGTACAATCCGGAGACGGGCGATTTCCTGTGGCACAAGGTGCTGATGGATATCAAACGGAAGAACCCGCAGATCAACAACGTCTATCCGGAGGTGGGATCGTTCTTCAACACGCTGGCGATCCAGGACCCTGTCATGGCGATGCATGGCATGGGGCTCAACATCAAGACCTATGGCGCGGACCATGTGGTGTGGGGGACAGACTGCCTGTGGTGGGGATCACCGCAATGGGGGATCGACGCGTTCAAGCGGTTCCAGATTTCGGACGAGCTTTGCGAGAAGCATGGCTATGCCAAGATAACTGACGAGGATCGCGCGAAGATTTTCGGGCTGAATGCGGCAAAGCTTTACGGCATCGATGTGAAGGCGGCGCGGAACGCCCTGCCCGCGGATGCGCTGTCGCGCGTGAAGGAGGCGTATCTCGATCGCGGCGGGCTGCGCGACAATGACTATCATGGCTGGGTGCAGCACGCGTGAGCGAACCCAGCTGGAATTTCGAGGGCGAGCCGCCGTTCGAGCCGCG
>JBBAUA010000009.1:72901-82648 GCA_040398465.1 Hyphomonadaceae bacterium
CTGGTCTGGCGCCGCCCGCTTGACTTGTTGCCACGGCCGCCTCTTGGGGTCGGGGGGGGACGGATGGGAGGCCGCCGTGACAGGACAAGAACACCGGAACCCGGAAGTAGTTTCACGGCGCTCAAAGAAATCTGCGTAAGCTCCAAAGATCACACCGGCTTGCATTCCGTTCCGGCGCCGGACGGGTATACGGGCTGTATGACTTGTGGAGAGACGTGCGTGCGCCCGGTCCTGTTGAGTGGCTTGACTGCGATGTGCGTGGCGCTTCTTGCGAGCGCCTGCGCGCAACCGGTGGCGCCGGCGATGGAGCCGTGGCCGGCGGCGGACATGGCGGCGCCCTTCCCGGCTGACAATCCGCCGACGCCGATCAAGATCGAGCTGGGGCGGCGGCTGTTCTATGATGGCGACCTGTCGTGGGACGGCACGATGAGCTGCGCGACATGCCATGAGCAGAAGCGCGGCTTTACCGATCCGAACAAGACGCGGGCCGGATTTGACGGAACGCCGGGCGAGCGGAATATCCAGACGCTGGCAAATCTCGCGTGGATGACCTCGCTGACCTGGGGCGGGCCGCATGTGGATACGCTGGAGCATCAGGCGCTGATCCCGATCGAAGGGTTCGTGCCGGTGGAGATGGGATTTGGCGGCAAGCCCGAAGGCGCGCTGGCGCAGCGGCTGGGCGACCAGGCGTGCTATCCGCAGATGTTCCGGGCGGCGTTTCCCGAGCGCGGGGGCAAGATCGACATGGACACGATCACGATGGCGCTAGCGGCGTTCCAGCGCTCGCTGGTGTCGCTCGATGCGCCGTATGATCGCTGGCGGCGTGGGGATGTGTCGGCGATTTCGGACGAGGCGAAGCGAGGCGCGGCGCTGTTCGAAGAAAAGCAGTGCGCGAGCTGTCATGCGGGGCCGCATTTCACCGATGCGGCGCTTGGCGGGCGCAAGCCGCAGGAGGCGTTTCATCGGCTGTCTTTGCCCGCTGACGGCAAGGATGCGGGGCTGATGCGCATCACGCAGAAGCCTGAGGACGCCGGAAAGTTTCGTACGCCGGGACTGCGTAATGTGGCGCTGTCGGCGCCGTATATGCACGATGGCGAGGTGGCGAGACTTGAGGGCGCGGTGCGGCATCACTTTGCGGGCGGCGGGGATGATCCGCGGCTGGGGCAGACGGTGATCGATGGCGAGGTGGCGGCGCTGGTGGCCTTTCTGGAGTCGCTGACGGATGAGAGGTTCGTAACGAACCCGGCGTTCGCCCTTCCCGGACCTGGATGTCCGTTGCCCGCCGATGCCACGCTGACGGCAGAGGAAATGAATTCCGCCACGTTGCACAACAGCCCGCCGGGCCCCTAGCGACTCAGCTGTCTGACCTGATCGTTGTTGCGCTGGACTGGAGCCGAGACATGCGCCTTGCCGTTATCCTCGTTGCCGGATTGCTCTCGGCCTGCGCCACGCCGGTATCCAACGACAAAGCGGCAGCGTCGGCTGGGGCCGACAAGGTCTGCAAGCGCATCGCGATGACAGGCTCGAACGTGACCGAGCGTATCTGCCGAACAAGGGAAGAATGGGCTGCAATCGACAAGCAGGGGCAGGCAGGCGTCAGCGAGTTCGAACGCGCGCGCGACGAGGTCGCGCCGGCCGGCCGGTAGACGACGTTCAGGCCGTCTTTGCTTCCGCGAGGCCGAGTTCGGCGATCATCGCCTTGCGCATCTCGAATTTCTGGATCTTGCCGGTGACGGTCATCGGGAAGGAGTCCACGAATTTCACATAGCGGGGGATCTTGTAGTGGGCGATCTGGCCCTTGCAGAAGGCGGCGATTTCTTCGCGCGATGAGATCTCGCCGGCGCGGAGCTTGATCCAGGCGCAGATTTCCTCGCCGTATTTCGGGTCGGGCACGCCGATGACCTGCACGTCCTCGATCTTGGGATGGCGGAAGAGGTATTCCTCGATCTCGCGTGGGAAGACGTTCTCGCCGCCGCGGATGACCATGTCCTTGATGCGGCCTACGATGTTGCAATAGCCCTCCTCGTCGATGGTGGCGAGGTCGCCGGTGTGCATCCAGCCTTCCGGATCGATGGCTTCCGCGGTTTTTTCCGGATCGTCCCAGTAGCCGATCATGACGGAATAGCCGCGCGTGCAGAGTTCGCCGGGCTGGCCGCGCGGGACGGTTGCGCCCTCTTCGTCGACAATCTTCACTTCGAGGTGCGGTTGCACGCGGCCAACGGTGGAGACGCGGCGGTCCAGCGGATCGTCCATCGCGGTCTGGAAGGAGACGGGGCTGGTTTCGGTCATGCCGTAGCCGATCCCGACCTGATGCATGTTCATGCGGTCGATGACTTTCTTCATCACCTCGATCGGGCAGGGCGAGCCTGCCATGACGCCGGTGCGGAGGGATGACAGGTCGAACGTGTCGAAGTCGGGGTGTTCAAGTTCGGCGATGAACATGGTGGGTACGCCGTGGAGGCCGGTGCAGCGCTCGGCCTCTACCGTCTTGAGGACCGCCAGCGGCTCATAGCCTTCGGAGGCGTAGACCATCGTGGCGCCGTGAACGACGCAGGCGAGATTGCCCATCACCATGCCGAAGCAGTGATAGAGCGGCACCGGGATCAGCAGACGGTCGCCGGGCTTGAGGCCCATCCCCTCGCCCACGAAAAAGGCGTTGTTAAGGATGTTGCGGTGGGAAAGCGTCGCGCCCTTCGGCAGGCCTGTGGTGCCGGAGGTGAACTGGATGTTGATCGCCTCGTTGCGGTCGAGCTTCGGGGCTATGGCTCCCATCTGGTTGACATGCGCGTCGGTCGCCAGACCTGCAATGTCGGCGAAGGCGCGCCAGCCGGGCGCCGGGGCCCCGCCGATCTGGATGACGTGGCGCAGGGCGGGCATGCGCTTTGCGCGGAGATGGCCGGGCTGCGATGCCGCGATCTCGGGCGCGAGTTCGTTGATCATCGCGACATAGTGCGAGGTCTTGAAGCTTTCGGCGCAGACCAGCGCCTTCACGCCGACCTTGTTGAGCGTGTATTCGACCTCGGACAGGCGATAGGCAGGATTGATGTTGACCTGGATGAGGCCGACGCGGGCGGTGGCGAACTGGACCAGCGTCCACTCGGCGCAGTTGGGGGCCCAGACGCCGACGCGGTCGCCGGGCTGGAGGTCGAGCGCCAGAAAGCCGGCGGCGAGGCGGTCAACGGCGTCGGAGAATTGCTGGTAGGTCCAGCGGATGCCCTGATGGACCGAAACGAGGGCTTCCTGCGCGGGCCACGTCCGGGCGGCGCGCAGGAGGGCGTCGCCGATCGTGTGTTCGAGTAGCGCGGGTTCCGTGACGCCGCGCACGAGGCTGGGCTGGCTCATATGTTTCTCCCTGGGCGGGAGGGTAGCATGCGGCGGGCGGAGGCCAAGTTGGGGCAAGCGGCAGGCGCCCGGACTTTGTGCAGAACCCCCAGGCGGCCCGACTAGTGCTGGCCCCGGCGCGCGGTTTGTGGAACGCTGCGGCCCATGTCGATCAAGGCCGCAATCTACCACCTCACCCACTACAAATACGACCAGCCGGTCGTGATGGGACCGCAGATCATCAGGCTGCGCCCTGCCCCGCATTCGCGGACGCGGGTGATCTCGCATTCGCTGAAGGTAAGCCCCGACAAGCATTTCGTGAACTACCAGCAGGACCCCTACGGCAACTGGCTGGCGCGGTATGTGTTTCCCGAGCCGGTGCGCGAGCTGAAGATCGAGGTCGATCTCGTCGCCGACATGACGGTCTACAATCCGTTCGACTTCTTCGTGGAACCGAGCGCGGAAAACTATCCTTTCGAGTATCCGCCGGAGCTGGTGGATGATCTGGCGATCTACCGGAAGCTTGAGCCGCTGGGGCCGCTCCTTCAGAAATTCCTGTCGACGGAATCGCGCGAGAAGATCCGCACAGTCGACTTCATCGTGAACCTGAATGCACGGGTGGCGCGCGAGATCAACTACCTGATCCGCATGGAGCCCGGCGTGCAGGCGCCGGAGGAGACGTTCGAAAAGGCGTCGGGCTCGTGCCGGGATTCGAGCTGGCTGCTGGTGAATGCGTTGCGCCAGCTGGGGTTCGCGGCGCGGTTCGTGTCGGGCTATCTGATCCAGCTGAAGCCGGATCTCGTGGCGCTCGACGGGCCGCCGGGGACGAGCGTGGATTTCACCGACCTGCATGCGTGGTGCGAGGTCTATCTGCCGGGCGCGGGCTGGATCGGGCTTGATCCGACATCGGGCCTGCTGACGGGCGAGAGCCACATTCCGCTGTCGGCGACGCCGCACTATTCGAACGCTGCGCCGATCTCGGGCGGCTATACGGGCCAGGCGAACGTCACGTTCGACTTTGCGATGACGGTGAAGCGCGTGGCCGAGCATCCGCGCATCACCAGGCCGTTCTCGGATGAATCATGGGCGGCGCTTGATGCGCTTGGCGAGAAGGTGGATGCCGCGCTGAAGGCGGGCGACGTGCGGCTGACGATGGGTGGAGAACCTACGTTTGTCTCGATCGATGATTTCGAAGGCGACGAGTGGAATACAGGCGCGGATGGCCCGACCAAGCGCAAGCTGGCGGACCAGCTGATCCAGCGCCTGCGCGATCGCTTCGCGCCCGGCGGGTTCCTGCACTATGGGCAGGGCAAATGGTATCCCGGAGAGACGCTGCCGCGCTGGACGTTCTCGCTTTACTGGAGGCGCGACGGGAAGCCGATCTGGCATGATCCGGAGCTGGTCGCGGGGGAGAACGGCGCCGGCAAGGCGACGAAGGTCGAGGCGGAACAGCTGCTGAAGGTGATGGCGGAGGAGCTGGGCGTCGGCGCGGAGATGGTGATCCCGGCCTATGAGGATCCGGCGAACTGGATTCTCAAGGAGGGCAATCTTCCGGAGAATGTGACGCCGGACAATTCCAAGCTGAAGGACCCGGAAGAGCGCAACCGCATCGCGCGTGTCTTCGAGCGCGGGCTGACCGAGCCAAGCGGGTACGTGCTGCCGATCCAGCGCTGGCAGGCGAAGGCGACGACAAAACAGAAAGTCGGCAAGGGTTCGCCGAAGAAGGGCGCTGCGCCGCCGCCCGGTCGTGTCGCCACCAGGGGACGTTGGAAATCGGAGAAGTGGAAGCTGCGGCGGGGGCATATGTTTCTTGCGCCGGGTGACAGTCCGGTGGGCTATCGGCTGCCGCTGGAATCGCTGACGTGGATTCCGCCTGCGCAGTATCCGCATGTGATCCCAGCTGACCCGAGTGAAGAGCGCGGACCTTTGCCGGACTATGCTGCGCCGGAACAGGCGCGAGCGCAGTTCACGGCGAGCGAGGGCGGACGGCAGCAGGTTCAGGAGCAGTCGTTCTCGGAAGTTGCGGGCTCTGTGCGGACTGCGATGTCGGTTGAGGCGCGCGGCGGACGGCTGTGCGTGTTCATGCCGCCGGTGGAGCGGATCGAGGACTATCTTGAACTCGTCGCGGCGGCGGAAGCGGCGGCGAAGGCGCTTGGCATCCCGGTGCACATCGAAGGTTATGCGCCGCCGCATGATCCCCGGATGAATGTGATGCGGGTGACGCCTGATCCAGGCGTGATCGAGGTCAACGTGCATCCGGCGGCGAGCTGGCGCGAATGCGTGGAGAATACGCAGACGCTGTATGACGAGGCGCGACAGTGCCGGCTCGGCTGCGACAAGTTCATGATTGACGGGCGGCACACGGGCACGGGCGGCGGCAACCATGTGGTGGTCGGCGGCGCGACGCCGATGGACTCGCCCTTCCTGCGCCGGCCGGATGTGCTGAAGAGCCTGCTGCTGTTGTGGCAGAAGCGGCCTTCGCTGTCCTACCTGTTCTCCGGCATGTTCATCGGGCCAACGAGCCAGGCGCCGCGGATCGACGAGGCGCGGCACGACTCGCTCTATGAGCTCGAGATTGCGCTGTCGCAGATCCATTCCCCCGGCGGTGGTCCTGGCGGGCAGTACACGCCGCCATGGCTGGTGGACCGGCTGTTGCGCAATCTGCTGGTCGATGTGTCGGGTAACACGCACCGCACGGAAATCTGTATCGACAAGCTGTTCTCGCCGGATGGGCCGACGGGGCGTCTAGGGCTGGTGGAATTCCGCGGCTTCGAGATGCCGCCAGATGCGCGCATGTCGCTGGCCCAGCAAGTTCTGGTGCGGGCGATCATCGCGCGGCTGTGGCAGTCCCCGATCACGGGCAATCTCGTGCGGTGGGGAACGACGCTGCATGACCGGTTCATGCTGCCGCATTTTGTGTGGCAGGATTTCCTCGACCTGCTGCGTGATCTCTCGGCGCATGGCTTCGACCTGCGGCCGGAATGGTTCGAGGCGCAGCTTGAATTCCGCTTCCCGTTCTGCGGGGAGATCGAGGTCGAGGGCGTGAAGCTGGAGGTTCGGCAGGCGCTGGAGCCGTGGCATGTGCTTGGTGAGACCGGCGCGATCGGCGGGACGGTGCGCTATGCGGATTCATCCGCCGAGCGCGTGCAGGTCAAGCTGACGGCGGCGAATACGGAGCGCTATCGCGTGGCCGTCAATCGCAGGCCTGCGCCGCTGGCGCACACCGGCAATGGCGAGGCGGTGGCGGGCGTACGCTACAAGGCGTGGAAGCCGCCGCTGTCGCTGCACCCTGTCCTGCCGACCAACGTGCCGCTGGTGTTCGACATCTTCGACGACTGGACGGGACGGGCGATTGGCGGGTGCGTCTATCATGTCGCCCATCCGGGCGGGCGCAGCTATGACACCTTCCCGGTCAACGGCAACGAGGCGGAGGCGCGGCGCCTCGCGCGATTCGAGGGGCATGGGCACACGACGGGCGGCTATCAGCTGGGCGTCGAGACGCCGCATCCGGAATTCCCGCATACGCTCGATCTGAGGCGGGCGCCGGGGGTGTGAAGGCTGATCGCAAACAAGGCGTTGCCTTCCCTGCCGCACCTCCCCACAAGGGTTGCTGAAGCGGGGAGGCTCCGGGGACAAAGGTGTCGGCGGCAACACAACCCAATGCTAATTCCGCGTCGCGCTTGCTCGCGGGCTACAGGCCGCTGCCCGGCGTGGCGGACGAGCTTGTCGACGCTGCCGGCAATGTACGCCCGGTGTGGCGACCGTTCATCGACTACCTTTCGAAGATGAAGCCGGAAGAGCTCGCGCGGCGCATCGATCAGGGCGATCAGTACCTGCGCGATGCGGGCGTATTCTTTCGCCAGTATGGTGAGGAGTCGACGGAGCGCGCCTGGCCGCTGAGCCACCTGCCCGTGATGATTCACGAGAGCGAGTGGAAGACGATTTCCGACGGGCTTATCCAGCGCGCGGGATTGCTGGAGCTGATTGCAGCGGACCTCTATGGCGAACAGCGACTGGTCACCGAGGGCCACCTGCCCGCGTCCCTGATCGGCATGTCGCCGGAATGGCTGCGTCCGCTGGTCGGCGTACGTCCACGGTCGGGACAGTTCCTCCAGTTCATGGCGTTCGAGATCGGTCGTGGACCGGATGGCCAGTGGTGGGTGCTGGGCGATCGGGTGCAGGCGCCGTCGGGAGCCGGCTTCGCGCTTGAGAACCGCGTGGCGACGACGCGCGTGTTTCCCGACTACTATGCCGAACACAATGTGCAGCGGCTTGCGGGTTTCTTCCGCGCCTTCCGCGACACGATGAACGATCTGCGCGGCGACATGGAGAGCCGCGTCGGCATCCTGACGCCGGGACTGCTGAACGACACCTATTTCGAGCACGCCTATATCGCGCGCTATCTGGGCTTCATGCTGCTTGAGGGCGAGGACCTGACCGTTCGGAACGGGCAGCTGATGGTGCGCACGATTGCGGGGCTGGAGCCGGTGAGCGTGTTGTGGCGCAGGATCGATGCGTCGTATTCCGATCCGCTTGAGCTGAACGAACAGTCACGGCTCGGCGTGCCGGGGATCGTGGACACGATCCGGCGCGGGAATCTGGCGATGGTCAATGCGCTTGGCTCCGGGATACTTGAGATGCGCGCGCTGCTGGCCTTCATGCCGAAACTGGCGCGAGCGCTGCTTGATGAGCCGCTGAAACTTCCGAACATCGCGACATGGTGGTGCGGACAGGAATCGGAACGTGCGCATGTGCGCGCGCACGCCGACCGGATGATGATCGGCGAGGCGTTGTCGACCCGCATGCTGTTCGACAGCGAGGACAAGACCTCGCTCGGCGCGACCCTGCAGGCGCAGAAGGTCGGCGTATCGGATATGCTGGATGCGCGCGGGCCGATGCTGGTGGGGCAGGAAGCCGTGACGCTGTCGACCGCGCCGGTTCTCAGCGACGGCCTGCTCGCGCCGCGGCCGATGAGCCTGCGCGTGTTCCTGGCGCGGACGCCGCGCGGATGGCGCGTGATGCCGGGCGGCTATGCGCGCATCGGAAAGTCGCAGGATGCAACCGCGATCGCGATGCAGCGTGGCGGGTCTGTCGCCGACGTGTGGGTGGTGTCCGACCAACCCGTCCGAAACGAGACGATGCTTCCTTCGCAGGCGGCGCCCTACCGACGCCTGCATCAGAGCGCGTTGCCAAGCCGAGCCGCCGACAACCTGTTCTGGATGGGGCGCTATGTGGAGCGCGCCGAGGGCCTGATCCGCCTGCTTCGCGCCTGGCATGTGCGCCTTGCTGAAAGCGGCCATGCGGACACGCCGCTGCTGAAACATGCGACTGGATATCCCGGATTCTTCGGCGCGGATCCGGCGCGAAAAGTCACCAAGGATCTGCGCACGGCGATTGCCGCGGCGACGTCGAGCGCAAGCCAGGTGCGCGACCGCTTCTCGATGGATGGATGGACGGCGTTGAACGAACTGGCGGAGAGCGCGCGACTCGAACTGTCGAACATTGCGCCCGGCTACGCAACGGCGCGGTCGCTCGGGCTGCTGCTGCGACAGATAACTGGCTTCTCGGGCCTCGTTCACGACAACATGTACCGCTTCGAGGGCTGGCGTTTCCTGTCGCTGGGTCGGTCTCTTGAGCGCGCGGGCATGCTGGCGGGGATGCTCGCCTGGTTCGCAGACGATGCGGCGCCCGAAGGCGCGTTCGACTTTGCGGTGGAGGTTGGCGACAGCGTGCTCACGCACCGCAGGCTTTACGCCGTGGCGAGCAGCCGCGCGACCGTGGTGGACCTGCTCGGTTGCGATGCCGATAATCCGCGCTCGATCCACTACCAGCTGTCGGAGTTGCGCGAGCATGTAGCCGTGCTGCCCGGCGCGCGTGAGCAGGGACAGATGTCCCAGCTGTCGCGGGCGATCATGAAGCTGCACGCTGATGTCGCGGTGAAGACGCCGGAATCGCTGGACACGGATGCGCTGGTGGCCATTCGTGGTGAGTTGGGCTTGGTGTCGGACCTGCTGACCAAGGCGTATCTGAGATAGTCATGCTCTACGACATCGGCCTGCGCATCCACTACAAGTACACGGCGCCTGCGGCGGGCGGCCGGCATGTGCTCTACATGACGCCCGCGAACCTCGACGGGCAGCGCGCGATCACCTCGCTGCTCGACATCACGCCGGCGCCGGACGAGCGTTCGGCCCGCACCGACTTCTTCGGCAATACTGTGGTGGAAGTGGCGTTTCATGCACCGCATGCGGAGGTGGAATTCCGGCTGAGGGCGCGCGTCGAACGCAATCTGGCGGAACCGGGCGATGATCGTTCGGGCCGGCGCGCGCAACTTTCGGCTGAGCTGCGCGAGGTGCGCTCGCTCGAGGGTGACTCGCCTCATCACTTCCTGGCCAACAGCCCGCGCGTGCGCACCCAGAAGGTGTT
>JBBAUA010000010.1:0-45200 GCA_040398465.1 Hyphomonadaceae bacterium
CTGTCCCGTCGTAGCTTGGGACAATTTGCGCACAGCTCGCGCCGCCGGTCCACTGTGCCTGTCGTCCGCAGATCGTCCGCCCGTCGGACGCGACAGTGGGCCTATGCGACTCTGCACGGGTTCAGCGGCGTGTGCGCAGAACACCATCGAAGCGCTGGCGCAGGGGCTGGTTCATCTGATCGAGTTTGGCGACGTCCCGCCTGACCTTCAGGGAAGCAGCGAACGGCAGCTGGCGAGCGGGTCTGCCGTCGGTAACAAAGTGGCGGGCTCGGAGGAGAGGGCCCTAAGTAGACAGTGCAGCCTGAACTGGGTTTTCATTTTCTAGCGGCGCCAGCGCTCGACATTTCATCGAACCATTGCCGAATCTGCGGGACTGCACGCAACACCGAACCAAAATGATCAACGGCGCCGACGGGGATTGCGGTGGCGTTACCCCCCAATTCCCGAGCGCGCCTGACAAAAGTGACTGAGTCTTCAGGAGGCACGTCCTGGTCAGCCTCGCCGTAGTAAGCGCGATAAGGGGATCGCGGGGCCCAAGATGTGATGCTGTTGTCGTGCATGGCCTCCAGGAACCAATGAGACTGGCCAGCATCGTACGACGCCAAGAAATCGGACTGGAAGATCCGGCGAGGATCATTCGGAAGCCGCATGCGCGCAGCATTTACATCTTTGCCAAGAACAAATTCGTCCGAGATCTGAGTAGCCTCGGTTGTGAGCAGGCTTTGTACAGGATGCCCGTATGTGTCCGCATATGACCGCGCCACCAGCGTCAGATAAACTGCATGACCGATCGATTTGCCCTTTAGGGCGAAGGGAAAGGTGATGTTGCGAAGATCGTATGCGCCCGCGATGCCTGCGGCGGCGCGTAACTGCCAGCTTGGCCGATCCAGCCGTTCCAATTCCCGCGACACGGCCGCTGCTGCGTGCCCGCCCTGCGAGAACCCGGCAACATACAATTCGTTTGGCCAGGGCCTGCCGGCGTCCGAGGAAAGTGTTTCAGCAGCACGAAGAAGATCGAGCGTCGCATCGATGGTACTGGGATTGTGCAGGTAGGTCTGCGCCCGCGTGGATATACCGAGCCCTGGCAGATCAGGGGCAACGTAGATGTATCCTCCCCCAGCGAACGCCCCTGATAGCGCGACACCTTCATTCAAATTAGGAGCGGAGACCGATGCGGCTCTGTCGTCGTTGGTGCCGTGCAGCCAAACAACAACGCCACGCGGCGACTTCGTCTCAGGGATGGCGACCAGTCCGGATAGCTTGATCGGTTGATCAGCGAGGCGTGACCAATAGCTTACGCGATAAAGATGTGGACGTTCAGATATGGCTATCGGTTGTTCGACACCTGCAGCCGAGAGCAACATGCTGAACACGAACGGCGGATAGGAACCAACATGCTCCGCAGAGACTATTGACCCGGGCTCAGTCGCCGAGCCAGCGTAAGTCGGCAGCTTTGGCCTTGTGAAAAAATCGCTTGCGAGCATTCCGCCAAGGGCCGCTCCGACGAGCAGCAGGAGGACCAGCCCGACCTGAGCAACTCTTCTCAACATAACGACGAGCCCATTGTCAGTAGCGACGCAACCGAACCACTGCGGCCTCATCTGAGGTCGCAAATCTGCACAATTGGTTTGTTGCCGCAAGTCGCCACAGTCCGAGTTTGGCGAGTGCCGGACGTCGCCTGAAACGTTGTCGGCGGCTGTTTTCGGTCTCTTGATTGCCGCTCGATCTCCCGGTCGTCGCCAGATCCAGCCGGTTTTGAACACACGTTCTCGCCGTCGCCCCGAACGATCTCAACAACTTGCACGGATCAGTTCGGCCGCTTTCAGATCTCTGGGTCCCCCACATCCAGACCTGTGAGATACTCTGCTCATCCATTCCGCATGGAGGGCGGCTGATCACTGTTCAGCGGCGCGGGATGGATGCAGGCGAGGGTGAAAAGCCTCTGCGTTCACAAGACGCTGATTGCCTACGGGGACTGGTCCTGAACAGACCGGCCCGCACGCCGGCAGCTTGATGGCGCGAGGCGTATGAAACAGGGCCGCCGTGCGCGCGCTGCCGCACGACACACTGCCGGGGACGCGGGATCCGCAAACCTTTTTCTGCCGGTAGCTCCGCCACCAGCGGAGACGCCAACCACGCGGGGCATCCCGCGTCCCCGGGCCCTCCATCTATTCGGAGACCCAGACCGACAGCATCACAGGCGGTTCACGCCGGCCTGAATGCGCGCCTGTGTTTGCCGCGAGGCGCCGACCCTCACACATCACAAGGACTGACAATGAATCCAATGACGAAAGACCTGAAGCACGAATCCTCCGACGAGTTCGGCCAGGCCATGGAGCACTTCGCGCGTGGTGTACGACGCGGCAATCTTGCCGAAGCGCAGAAGCGGCTGGCTGTCGCCGAGCGCTGCCTGCGCCTGCATCGCCAGCTTGTCGACATCATCGCGGCGGACGACAAGCTCGAGACTGCGCGGATCGAACACCCCTACCTTCTCACCATCCTCGAATACCGCGAGCGGTTCTCGGGATAGAGCGCAACAAGGTCCTCCCCGCGCAAACGGGGAGGACAGTAAGGGGAGGTACGCTACGCGAAAATCAGGCTGACTTTGCCTCGATGCCTTCTGCGCCGCCGCGGATGAGCGCCTCCGCGATCTGCTGTGCGTCGAGCGCGGCCTGCGCCTGCGGGTCGATGCTCACGATTGTCTTCTGCTGGCGGATCGCCTCGCGCACTTTCAGGTCGCGCAACACGATGCCTGCAAGCGGCGGACGGAAGCCGAGGAAGGTCTGCGATGCGCGCGCCAGCGCCTCATAGGTGCGGCGGCCTGCAACGCGCGTGTCGGCCATGTTGATGGCGATCCACGGCTGCACGCTGGGCGCATACCCGCGCAGCACCTTGATGAAGGCGTACGCGTCGGTCATCGAGGTCGGCTCGTCGTTTGCGACGACCACGCAACGGTCGCACGCGCGGGCAAGCCGCATCACATTGTCCTCGATTCCTGCGCCGAGATCGACGAGCACCGTGTCGTACTGCAGCGCCAGCGCCGTCAGCGAAGCGGCAAGGCGCGAGGCCTCTTCCGCCGGCAGTCCGGCCAGCGCGCCCGAGCCCGAACGGCCCGGCAGCACGTCAAATCCGATTTCAGAGCCTGCGCCGCCATTGACCTTGCAGACCGCGTCCTCAAGCTCGACCCAGCCCGCGATCACCGCGGCAAGGTCAGTCTCCGGCGCGATACCAAGCTGCACGTCGACGTTTGCAAGACCAAGGTCGCCGTCGACCAGAAGCGTCCGGCGACCCATTTTCGCGAAGCATGCGGCAAGCGTGGTGGACAGCCAGGTCTTTCCGACCCCGCCCTTGCCCGAAGCGACCGCGATGACGGAAGCAGGCGCCACGCGCGAGCGATGGTGACCTTTCCCTTCCGACTTTTTCGAACCGAAGTTCATCATCACGCGGCTCCCTTGAGCTGGTCCGCTTCCGCAAACTGCGCGGCAGTCATGAACAACCGCGCAATCCGTTCCGACGAAGCAGGGACCAGCCCGCAGGTGGCATTAGACGTCATTCCAAGTGAAGCGATGCTTAACCGCGCCGAAGAAATTGCTGCGATTGCTCCCCCGCGACGTCGAACCGCATCGATCCGGGTAAGGATGGCACGCTGACATCCGGCCTGCGCAAACGCGCGCGCGTTGTCCTCGATCTCCATCGGATGTCCGTCCGCCCCGATCACGAGGATCGGCTCGACATTCATGTGCGAAATCAAGTCGCTGCAGCGCTTAATGTCCGCTTCGTCGGTCGGATTGAAGGACGGGCAATCGATCACCAGGCGCTGCCCGCGATCGTCCGCATCGCGCACCAGCCGCATTAAGTGGTCAGGGCTGAGTGCACTGGTTACCGAAACCTTAAGGGTTAAGGCCGCCAGCCGCGCCGTTTGTCCCGACGCATCGAAGTCGGCGGCCACCGGCTCGATCGGATGCTTCTTGTCGGACAGGAAGCGCGCAATCTTCGCCGACGCCGTCGTCTTCCCCGACCCATGCGGCCCCACCAGCATCAGCGACTTCGCCGGCTGCGGATTCAGCGGATTGAACGTCAGCACGCCCTCGATGCCCGCGGCCAGCGCCGCGTGCGATTCCATCCCGGCGCCCATGCGGCTGCCCGCTTCCGACACCATATGGACAAAGCCGTCCGGCGCGCCATGCCAGCGCAGGGTGGACGAGAGCAGGCTGCGTGTCTCGTCGAACACCGGTCGCACTTCTGCAAACTTCGGCGCTGCGAACTTCTGTCCGAAATTGCGCTCGATCGCCGCGCGCACTTCGAACATGCCATCGTCTTCCCGCTCGCGCGTGGAAAGGATCACCGCATCCGGACCCATCTCGGCCCGGGCCATTGCGAGAGCTTCCTCCTCGCTCCGGCCCACGAACATCTTCATCTTCATGTTGGGGGTCCTCTACACGGCGCCGGCTGAACGCAGCCGCGCCTTGGGGTGGATTTCGTTCTGCGACATCACGATGGTCTGCGGCCTGAACCGCTCCACCAGAGACCGCACATACGGCCGCACGCCGGCCGAGGTGAGCAGGACAGGCGAGTCGCCCGTCTGGCTCGCGCGCTCGAAGGCATTGCGCAGGTCGGCGACGAACTGGTGCAGGCGCGACGGCTCCAGCGCCAGCTGCCGGTCCGCGCCGACGCCGACGAGGGACTCGGCAAAGGCCTGCTCCCAGTTCGGCGACAGCGCCACGATCGGCAAGGCGCCCGACGCATCAAGATGGGCATTGCACAGCTGGCGCGAGAGCCTCGTGCGCACATGCTCGGTGACCGAGAGAAGGTCGGTGGACGCCGATGTGGCCTCCGCAATCGCTTCGAGGATGGTCCCGAAGTCGCGGATGGAAATGCGCTCGCGCAGAAGATTCTGCAGGATGCGCTGGATGCCCGACACCGTGATCTGCTGCGGCGTGATGTCGTTGATCAGCGAGGATTGCGGCTTCGGCAGGTCCTCGATCAGCTGCTTCACCGACCCGAACGACAACAGCTCCGCCATGTTCTCCTTCACCAGCTCGGTGAAGTGCGTGGTCAGCACGGTTGCCGCATCCACCACAGTATATCCCTGCAGCGTCGCATTCTCCTTCATCGAGTCGTCGATCCACACCGCGGGCAGGCCAAACACCGGCTCGTTGATCCGCTCGCCCGGTATCGGCGGCGCGCTTCCCGAAGCATCCATCGCCAGATGGAATTGCGGGCGCAGCTTGCCGCGGCCTGCGACAACTTCCTTGATAAGGATCCGATAGTCTTCCGAGCCAAGCTCCAGATTGTCGATGATGCGAACCTGCGGCACGACAAAGCCAAACTCCGACGCCACCTGCCGGCGGACAGCCTTGACCTGGTCGGTGAGCTTCCTGCCTGAAGTCTCGTTGATGAAGCCAAGCAGGCCGAAGCCCAGCTCGATCTTGATTTCATCGACAGCCAGAGAATCCTGGATAGGCGGTTCTTGAATGGGTTTGGCGCGCTGCGCCGCAACCGTTTCAGCAACCTCCGTCGCTTCCTGTTCGCGCTGCTTCTGGAAGCCGCGGTAGGCGCCATAGCCCGCCGCGCCGGCGAGGGCGAAGAACGGGATGATCGGCATGCCGGGCAGAAGTCCGGCAAAGGCTGCCATCAACGCAGCCATGGCGAGACCCTGCGGGTTGGTGAACAGCTGGACGCCGATCGCCTTGTCGGCCGCGCCCTCGACGCCCGCCTTGGAGACGAGCATGCCGGCTGCGATCGAGACGATCAGGGCAGGGATCTGCGAGACGATGCCGTCGCCAACGGTCAGGAGGGTGTAGGAATTGGCGGCCTGCTCGAAGGAGATGCCTTCCTGGGCAACGCCGATGATCATGCCGCCGATGATGTTGATGAAGGTGATCAGGATGCCGGCCATCGCATCGCCGCGAACGAATTTCGAGGCGCCGTCCATCGCGCCGAAGAAATTGCTCTCGCCCTCGAGTTCCTTGCGGCGCTTGCGCGCCTCGTCCTCGTTGATCATGCCGGCCGAGAGGTCCGCATCGATCGCCATCTGCTTGCCGGGCATTGCGTCCAGCGTGAACCGCGCCGCGACTTCCGCGATCCGGCCTGAACCTTTGGTCACGACGATGAAGTTCACGATGATCAGGATGATGAACACCACCACGCCGATCACGAAATTGCCGCCCATCACGAAGCCGCCGAAGACCTGGATGATGCTGCCGGCCGCCTCGGGGCCCTCATGGCCATGGGCGAGGATAAGACGGGTGGTCGCAATGTTGAGAGCCAGCCGCAGCAGCGTCGCCAGCAACAGCACGGTCGGGAAGGCCGAGAACTCAAGCGGCTTCTTGATCAGCAGCGCCGTCATCAGGATGAGGACCGACAGTGTGATCGAAATCGCCAGCAAGAAGTCCAGCAGGAATGGCGGGATGGGGATGATGAGCATCATCACCAGCGCCATCACGCCAAGGCCGAGCGCATACTCGCCGCGCGCGAACAGCTTGGTGAAAGCGTTCAGGTCAAAGGGTTCGTTACCGAGGGTCGCAGCCTGAGCCATGTTGATCAGCCAGCCGCCCGGACTTCGCCAGGCGCTGCGACCTCAATGCCCGCGTCCTGATATGCGCGCAGCTTGTTGCGCAGCGTGCGGATCGAAATGCCGAGAATGTTGGCGGCGTGCGTGCGATTGCCGAGGCAGTGGTCGAGCGTCTGCAGGATCAGGTCCTGCTCGACTTCGGCGACCGTCTGGCCGACGCGGATGGTCGCTTCGCGAATGGCGATCTCGGCGGCGTTCACCGCGCGCTCCGCCGTTGCGTCCAGCGCATTGCCCTGAACAGGGCGGCCATCCGGCGTACGCAGGTCGTCGACAGAAATTTCGCTCGTGCGCGCCAGGATCACTGCGCGATGCATGGCGTTCTCGAGCTCGCGAACATTGCCGAGCCAGGACGCGCAATGGATCCGCTCCCGCGCTGCATCCGACAGCGTTCGGACGAAACCGTTGGCGGTCGCATACTTCTCGACGAAATAGTCGGCGAGGGCGGACAGGTCGTTCGGCCGCTCGCGCAGCGGCGGGATGTGAAGGTTCATCACGTTGAGCCGGTAGAGCAGATCCTTCCGGAACTCGCCGCGGATCACGGCTTCCTGCAGGATGCGGTTCGACGTCGCGATGATGCGGATGTTGACCGGCACCGGCTTCGATCCGCCGACACGGTCGATCTCGCGCTCCTGGATGGCGCGCAGCAGCTTGGCTTGAAGCCGAATATCCATTTCCGATATCTCGTCGAGCAGCAGCGTGCCGCCGTCAGCCTCCTCGAACTTGCCGATGCGACGCGCCACGGCGCCGGTGAACGCGCCCTTCTCGTGGCCGAACAGCTCGCTCTCGAGCAGGTTCTCCGGAATGGCGGCGCAGTTGACGGAGATGAACGGCTTTTCCGAACGGCGCGAACGCTTGTGCAGGTAGCGCGCCATGACTTCCTTGCCGACGCCGCTCTCGCCTGTGATCAGCACGGATGCATCCGACGGCGCAATCTGGTCGGCCAGTTGCTTGATCTCGATCATCGCCGTGTCCTGAGCGATAAGCGGACGATCATCGTCGGCGACGGCTGCGAGAACCGCCGCGATCAGTTCCGGATCGGGCGGCAGCGGGATGAACTCGCGCGCGCCGGCGCGGATGGCGTTGGCGGCCGTGTCGGGGGTTGCGCCGATGCCGCAGGCGACGACGGGGGCGACGATGCGCTCCTGCTTCATCGCGTTGACGAGCGACCTGATGTCCTCATGGACGTCGATCATGACGATGTCGGCGCCGCGGCCCGTGCGCAGCAGCTCCATCGCTGTCGCGGCGTCGTGCGCGTGCAGGACCTTTGCGCCTTTGTCGAAGGCGATCTTGGTGGCGGCGGAAAGTTGTCCCGCGAGATTTCCGATAATCAGGACACGCATGGGTTTTCCTCTAGGAGTCCGAGTTCTTGATGATTTCCGTCATGGTCACGCCCAGCCGGTCGTCGACGACGACCACTTCCCCGCGGGCGACCAGGCGGGAGTTCACATAAATGTCGATGGCTTCGCCGACGCGGCGATCGAGTTCCAGCACCGAGCCCTCGGTGAGTTCGAGAAGCTTCGAGACCTCGATCGTCGTGCGGCCGATGACGGCCTGGACCGAGACCGGCACGTCGAAGACAGGCTTGAGGTCCGCCGCGATCTTGTCGCGCGCATCGAGTGCATCTGCAGACTGCGTGCTGGCCTTGCGTGGGGTGGCGACGCCTCCGCTTTTGGCGAGATCAGGCAAGTTCAGGTCATTGGTGCTCATGATGTCCTACGCGGCGGCAAACAGGTCGAGCTGCGGGGCCACAGGGTCCTGCAGGCGGGAAGAGATGATGGCGTCGATGGCCGCTTCGACGGAGTCGCGGCTGAATCCGGTTGCGCCGTCGGCCCATTCGACACGCCAGTCGCCGGGCTTGGCTTTTGGATCAGGCGCGAACGAGACGCTGCCGCCAACGCCTTTGGCGCGCAGCTGCTCGAGGCGTCGCTCGACCGCGGGGATCGAGTCCGGCGTGATGGCTACGGTAATTGCCGGGTTAAGCTTGAGCTGGCGGAGAACGTCCTCGATGGCGGCCGCGGCCATTTCCTCGCCCTGTCGGTCGAGCGCCGCGCCGGCGATGCGCTTGGCGGCGATCATGGCGAGTTCGGCAGCTTCCGCGCGAAGCTGTTCCGCGACGGCCGAAAGCTGGGCGGCGACCGGCGCCAGCGTCACGACAATGCGATCGACGGAGGCAAAGGCTTTTGCTTCTGTCGCCTGCTTCGCACGCGCCTCGCCCTCGGCGCGCGCCTTCGCGGCCAGCTGGTCGGCTTCGTCGCGCGAGAAATACTTGCGGTCCGGCCCGGACATCACCTCACCGTCGGCGCTGAATTCGGTGGCGAAAAGGAAGGGGGAGGTTTGGGTCATCAATAAATCAACTCGTCCTGGCCGCCGCTCTCGGCGAGCATGATCTCGCCGCGGTCGGCCAGCGCCTTGGCGACGACAACCATTTCCTGCTGCGCGCCTTCGACGTCCTTGAGCTTGACCGGGCCCATCGCCGCCATCTCGTCGCGCATCAGCTTGGCTGCGCGTTCCGACATGTTCGACATGAACAGGTTGCGCATCTCGTCATTGGCGCCCTTGAGCGCGAGGCCGAGCTTGTTCTTGTCGATGTTGCGCAGCAGCGTCTGCACGCCGCCCGGATCGAGCTTCGAGAGATCCTCGAACACGAACATCAGCGAGCGGATCTTGTCGGCCGCGTCCTTGTTCTTGTCCTCGAGCAGCGACATGAACCGCCCTTCGGTCTGGCGGTCGAAATTGTTGAAGATCGACGCCATCTGTTCGTGGCTGTCGCGCTTCGACGTGCGCGCCAGGTTGGTCATGAACTCGTTGCGCAGCGTGGATTCGATCTTCTCCAGGATATCGCGCTGCACCGGCTCCATGCGCAGCATCCGCTGGATGACTTCCAGCGCGAATTCCGGGGGCAGGGCGGTAAGGACGCGCGCCGAGTGCTCGGTCTTGATCTTCGACAGGATGACCGAAACGGTCTGCGGGTACTCGTTCTTCAGGTAGTTCGCGAGTACCTGCTCGTTCACATTGGCAAGCTTGTCCCACATCGTGCGGCCGGCAGGGCCGCGCAGCTCTTCCATCAGCGAGTCGACCTTCTCGCGCGGGAGGAACTGAAGCAGAAGGCGATGCGTCTGTTCGTAGGAGCCGGTCACGGCGCCGGACCCAGATAAGCGGTTCACGAAGTCCTTGATCAGGTATTCGACCGTCTCGGCCCTTACCGGGCCAAGGTTCGACATCGCCGAGGAAATCTCGCGCAGCTCGTCATCGTCCAGCCTGTCCCAGACGGGCTTTGCCTCTTCACCCAGAGCGAGCAGCAGGATCGCCGCCTTCTCCGAGCCGTGCAGGCCCGCGACGACGCTGATCGTCTCGACGATGCGGCGGTTTGTTTCGGCGCTGACGTCTTCGCGCTGTTGCTGCGAGGGCGGTGCGGCGTCCTCGGCAGCGTCGGACGCCTGTTGTTTCTGAAGGGCGGCGCTCTTGCTCATGCTGCGCGACCCGAAGATTCTTCAGCAAGCCACGACCGGATGATCGCAATCGACTCATCCGGGTGGCTGGCGACGACTTCCGAGATTTTCTTGATTGACGACGCCTTTACCTGCCCGGAGATGCGCGCCACATCAATGCCGGCGTCGAGACGGTCAGGCGTCGAAAGCTCGAAGTTCACCGTGTTGCCTTGCGGCAGCGCGTTGCTCTGGTGGACCGTCGTTTCGCTATCGTTTCCACGCTGCTGCATCAGGATAACCTGCTGAGCCTGGTGAGCCGCAATCGCTTTTGTGCGCTTGGCGCCTTTGAGCGCCTGGATTTCCGGCGGCAGATTGTCTGTATCTGGCTTCGCGAACAGTCCCGAGATCAGCGGGCGCAGGACGAAGAAGACCAGCGCCAGCGCCGTCAGGGCGAGGGCGAGGATTTCGCCGATCCGGACAAGGTCGAACTTGTCGAGATCGAACGGTCCGGGCGCCGCTGCACCCTCCATTGACGTATCAGGCCGGGCAAAGGCGGTGCTTTCCACCGTCACCACGTCGCCGCGTTGCTCGTTGAACAGGACAGCTGATTTCACGAGCGCCGTGATGCGCGCGATCTCTTCGGGCGAACGGTCCTGCCAGGTCGCGGGTGCGCCCTCGGCGCCAGGTACGCGCACCTGATCCAGTGCAACCGCGACGGACAGCCGCTTGATCGCGCCGCCTTCGATCACTTCGGTGCGGACGGTCTTGTCCATCTCGTAGTTGATCGTGGCTTCGGTACGGTTGGTCTGCGACTGACTGGTCGGAAGCGGCGTGGCGGCGGGGGCCGCGCCCGTGGGCACATTGTTCGCAACTGTCGTCTCGTCGCCCGGCGCGAGGTCGGAACTCGAGGAGCTATCCTCCACCGTCGTTTCCGAACGCACCACGCGGCTGTCGGGATTAAAGCTCTCGGAGCTCTGGGTGACGCGGTTGAAGTCGGCCTCGACCGAGACCGTCACCTTTGCGGCGCCGGGGCCGGCGATGTTCTCGATCACGTCGAGAACCTTCTTGCGGTAGCTTTCCTCCATGGAAAACTGCCGTTCGTCGGCATTCGTGCCGCCGCCAATCGCAGAGCCGGAGTCGTCCGATGCAGCCGCCAGGAGGCGGCCGTCCGTGCTGGTGACGGTGACTGCGTCGACGGAAAGGCCCGGCACCTGGGATGCGATCAGGTTGCGAATGGCGCGGACTTTTTCGCCTGGCATCTGGTTGCCGGTAAGCTTGATGACCACCGCCGCCTTGGGCTTTTCGCTGTTCTGCTGGAACAGGGGCCGGTCCGGGATCGACAGGTGGACCTTGGCCGACTGGACCATGTCATAGGAGCCGATCGAGCGTTCCAGCTCGCCCTCCATGGCCCGCAATTTCTTGATGTTGAGAACGAACTGGGTCTCGCCCAGCGCGTCGGACTTGTCGAAAATCTCCCAGCCGACCGAGCCCCTGGTGGGCAGGCCCTGCTCGGACAGCATCATCCGGGCGTCTTCGACCTTGGCAGCGTCGACGAAAATGGCCGAACCACCGCCCTCGAGCGAATAGGCGACGCCGGCGGTGTCGAGCTTGCCGCTGATTTCGGCGGCTTCCTCGAGATCAAGACCGGAGAAAAGGAGCTTCTTCCCGCCTTCGCCGCCCTGCAGCATGATGACGCCCAGCCCGCCGCCCACAAGGGCGACGACGACGAGCGCCGCTGCAATGCGCATGCGGCCGGATCGGGCCAGCTGGCCGATCAGTCCCTTGGGATCTTCTGGTTTGATGTCCGCCATGCCCGCCCGGAAAACTGCCTGCGCCGCGATTTGCGACTAGGCAGGAAATTCCCAGTGCGTGGTAAATGGCGTGTTAAGACTCGCGACCGAAGTGGTTAGCGAAACCTTAAGAAACGCAGGCGCGCCGCCCCTCCCCGAAAGCCCCGGAGCGGCGCCTTGTCTGGTCTAGCGGTAGTTCTGCAGACGTGTGGTGCGCAGGCCCTTCACGCCGTGACGTTGATAGAGGCGTTCCCAACCGGCGAACTCCTCTTTTGTGAGGGCGTATCGGTCGCAGGCGTCTTCGGCCGTAAGCAGTCCCCCATGGACAGCCGCGACAACTTCCGCCTTGCGGCGGGTAACCCACCGCTGGATCCCCGGTGAGGGGAGGTCGGAGAGCGTGATGTGACGTCCGTCGGGTCCCACGACGGCCGCGCCGTGAGCGGTTTGGCTCAGCATGGTTGACTCCATATGCTGCTTCAGTCCTGACCCGACCTTACGCACTGGCGTTTAAGGTCACGCTCAGGCCAACCGCGCGGTTTCGTGGAAACACTCTGCAAAATTGGAGCACCTGTTAAGGACGTTAGTTACGTTTGCGACGATCTCTCTGTGGCGGCAGGACAGCGACCCGCATCGCAATCCGCCGTCTACGGACGATTATCCTCCAGAGTGCTCAGCGCTTCAGCCTGATCAGTTCGTCCAGCATCTCGTCAGCTGTCGTGATGATCTTGGAAGATGCCGAATAGGCGCGCTGCGTCATGATGAGGTTGGAGAACTCCTCGGCCAGATCGACCGTCGAGGATTCGAGCGCGCGCGACTTGATGTTGCCCGCGCCGCCAACGCCCGCGCCACGCATCGACAGCGCGCCAGTGTCCGGTCCCAGGCGGTATATGCCGCCTTGGTCCGAGATGAGGCCGTTGGTGTTGCCGAAGGTCGCCAGCGGGATCTGGTAGATCCGGCGCGTCAGGCCGTTTGTGAAGATGGCGGTGACGAACCCGTCGTCGTCCACATCTACCGACGCCAGCGAACCGAAGGGCGTGCCATCGATCTGCGACGTGCCAAGCACTGACGGAGAGTCATAGTTTGTGAGGCCGCCAGGCGCGCCCGGTCCGCCCATGTCGAGCGAGATCGTCTGCGTTGCCAGACCAAGGGCCGGACCCCACTCAGATCCACCAGCGCCAGTCTCGCCGATCGTCACCGAAAGCGGCAGCGTCGAGTTGGCCGTGTCGAGCTGCCCGAACGTGGTGAAGCTCACAAGGCCCGTGGCGAGTTGGCCATCCACGAAGGGCGCGCCATCGACGACCTGGCCGGGCGGCAGATGGACTTCGGCGAACCAGGTGTTCGGGCCCTGCTTGAGGAAAGAGAAGGTGAGGGTGTGTAGGCCGCCCTGGCTGTCATACATCTGGATCGGAATCTGGAAGTCAGGCGTGACCGCGCCCGAGGCCATGTTGTTCGCTGTATCGGTCGCGTCATACGTCGCCGCCGCAGCAGATACCGCCTGTGAAGATTGCAGGTTGGCGGACAGGGAGAGGCGCGCCGTTGCCTCGGCGCCGCCGGCAATGCCTGAGACGCGAACGGACTCAAGTGCGTTCAGATCAGTCGGATTCGCGTTGACCGCGCCCGACGAGTCGACCGGCCAGCCGAGCAGGTAGTAACCGGCGGCGTTCTGGAGATACCCATCCGCATCGGGCGTGAATTGGCCAGCGCGCGTGTAATAGTAGGGATCGCGGCTGGTTGCGTCTTCGCTGCGGCCGCGCACGACGAACATGCCGTTACCTGAGACGGCAAGGTGCGTCGACACCGAGGACGCGGTGGTGGAGCCCTGCTCGTTCATCAACGGGTTGGAGCGCGACATGACACCTCCCGCGGCGTAGGTCGTCTGGCGATTCTGCGAGCTGAGCAGCGACGTAAAATCCGTCCGCAGGCGCTTGAAGCCGACCGTGTTCACGTTCGCGATGTTGTCGGAGATCGACGCCAGTGCGCTGGCGTTGGCGCGCATGCCGGCGGCGCCGGCAAGCATGGCGGAATTGATGCTCATGGTCGAAGCTCCCAGTGGGCCCAGGGGCCCTGTTCGTTTGCGGGTTGGGTCGGCTGCTTTGCAGCCTCGATCGGCGCGCTTCTGCGCCGCAGTCCAGGTCGTGGGCCTTGGCGCTACTGGCGCATTAGCCGCTTGATGTCGGCGTAGGCGTAGACGCCGGCCGGCGTGGTAAGCGCAGGCTCGCCATAGGTGAGGTCGACGCCGGTGATGGTGGTGACCAGCGAATGCGCCGGCGTGATTGACTTGGCGTTCGCATCCTCTGCGATCACGCTGATCCAGTAGGGCTGGCCTTCATCGGCGGTCTTGCCGTTGTTGAGCTTGCCGTCCCACTCAAATTCATGCGTGCCGGCGGCCAGTTCGCCGGACTTGGAATAGAGTACGCGGCCCGATGCGTCCGTGACGGTGATCGTCGTTTTCGCGGCGTCGGAGGGAAGGTCGTAGCGCCAGTTAATTGGTTCGCCTGTGAATTGCGCGCCAGCCGTATCGATCTCTGCCTGCTGCCCAAGATAGCCGGAGAGGGCCGCGCCGGCATTGGACGTGGTCGCGACCAGCAACTGCTCGAGTTGCTTGTTGGATTTGATCTGCTGTTCGACGCCGGAGAACTGCACCAGCTGGTCGGTGAACTTCGAGGAGTCCATCGGCTCCAGCGGATCCTGGTTCTGGATCTGCGCCGTCAGGATGGTGAGGAAGGTGTCGAAATTGTCCGCCAGCGAGGCCTGCGAGGCGGCCGCGCCTGCGCCAGCGTTCGTGGCGGGGGTGGGTACGAAGGAGATGGCGTTGGTCATGCGATATTCCTTCAGGCCACGAGATCAAGTCGCTGCGGGCGCCAGCTTGGCCGCACGGCGGCCGCGGTATCTTCGGTCACCGGCATGGTCATGGCGTCGAACCGGCGCCAGACATCGGCCTGCGCCGGGCGCCCATTCGTGTCGCGCTGCTGGCTGGCGCTGCCGCTGCCATTGTCGCGCGCAAGTTCGAAGCGCACGCCATTGTCGGCGAGATCAATGCCCGCGTCGGCAAGTGCGCGCTCAAGCGCGCGCTGGCCGCGCATGAGATCGGACAGGGCCGCGCTGTCATGCGCAGCGAGGACGGCGTGGACCTTGCGGTCAGCACCGATCTCAATGCGAACATCCACGCGTCCGAGTTCGGCCGGATCAAGGCGGATCTCGAAACGCTGGGCGCGGCCGTCGGCGCGTTCGATGATGCGGTTGTAGACCTGGACCGTCGCAGCCGGCGCTGCCTGCAGGGCGGCCGGCGTCGGCATGGTGCGCGCTGTTTCGCTGGTCGAGCTGGTGGTTTGCGCCGGAGCGTCCGCGCCTTGCGCAGATTGGGACGCAAGCATAGCGGCGAAGTCCGGCTTCGCGGCCGTTGTATCCGTAGGGGCGGCGGTGCTCGCCTGCGCCGCAGCGGCGGCTGCAGCTGGCTGGTTCGGTGTTTGTGCGGTTGAGGCGCGGCCACCCGGGTTGGCGGGGGGGGGCTCTGCCGTATCAGCCGGAGCGGCCTCCGAAGCTGGGTCGATATCCGGCGATGCGACAGCAGGCTGCGGTCCTGCGTTGCTCGCGTCAGCTGCGACCTGCGAGACCTGGGCAGGTGCGGCCGGCAACACAGCGAGCACGCCCGCTTGCGTTGCAGGGACCACAGCAGCTGAAGCCGGGGTGGCTTCGCCGGCGCCTTCGACGCCAGCGTCCGAAACGTCAGTCTCAATGTCGGCGTCGGTCGCGTCATCGGGCGGAGCGATTGTCGGGTCTACGACGCTGACGACCGCTACCGACTGCTGCGGTGTGACCGCGGCAGGCGCTGAAGCCAATCCGTCTGAAACGATCAGTGTGGCTACAGCGCCGTCGACCTGCGTGGGCGCTGCAGCCGCCGCTGCGGGTGGCGCGATTGCGGCGGATGCGTCTGTCGTGCCGCTCGCGCTGGCTGGCGCGATCAGGCCCGTGAGTTCGGCACCCTCCGTGCCGGTGGAAGCAAGGGTTTGCAGCTGCACGGCCGGCGCGACGGTTGAATAGGTCTGGATTATTGCAGCCGCAGCCGGCGTCTCCGCGCCGCCCACTGTGGCTTCGAGCAGCGAAGCGAATGCGTTGTCGCCGTCAGACGCGGTCGACCGCATCTCGCTCGGCGCGGGCGGGTTGATCGGCATCACGAGGGCGGCTGCAATCGACAAACGCTGACCACGACGTCTACGGCCTTGCCCGGGAATTCGGACACAGGTCAGCGAAAGGTCTGCAACCGGCGAGCCATTAATGTTTGCATTGAAAAGCCCTCACGAATGAGGGTTTGGCTGGTTAACGCGCCGGGCCGCAGACCGCCCGGCCCGGCAAGAGTCGCTGCGTTGCACGGCAGAACTTGCCCGGCAGGAGCGGCACAAACTGCTGCCGGCGCCAGCGCGGCGCGCCAAGCCACGGGTGGCCCGCAACTTGCGTGGTTAACGGCAACGTTGCGGCCAGCTCGCCGGAGCGTTCGGGGCAGAAGCTCCCGTCGCATGATTTTCGCGAACGTATTCAGGATGATGGAACGATGCCGGACCAGTCTGGTCGCTGAGGCGGCCCGGCAGATCACGCCTACCCGGCAAGATCTGCAGGGCTTCCGGTGACGGAGAACAGGTCTTGTCGATTTCGACCATCATGGGAACCGGACTTTCCGCACTGGCTGCAAACCAGCAGGCGCTCAAAGCCACGTCGACCAATGTCGCCAACGTCAACACCGAGGGCTATTCGCGCCTCGACGTGCACTTCAACTCGCGTGGCTCCTTGGGCGGCCTGGGCGGCGTCGAGGTCGACATCGTCCGCGTCGCAAACAAGTATCTCGCGGCCGCAGAAATGCGCGGCGCGGCAGATGTCGCCGCAGCCGACGTCCTGTCGCAGTTCATGGATCGCGCGCAGGGCCTGCTGGGCGATCCGTCCGATCCCTCGACCGTGTTCGCGACGCTCGACCCTGTGTTCAGCAGCTTTGGCGCGCTGGCGGTCGATCCCGCGTCGGCGCTGCGCCGGTCGGCTGCGCTGTCCGACCTGCAGACGATGCTGTCGCAGCTGGAGCGCACATCCGCCGAGATCACCGCCTTGCGTGACGAGTCGCATTCGCGTGCACTCGCCTCGATCGAGGAAGCCAACTCGCTTATGACCGGGATTGCCCGGCTCAACACCTCCATCCAGCGCTCCACGATTGCCGGCCTGTCCGCCTCCGAAGCGGAGACAGAGCAGGCGCGCATGCTGGATCGCCTGTCCGAGATTATCGACATCCGCACGCAGGAGCGCTCGCTTGGCGGCGTTGAGATCCGGACGACGGACGGCCTCCTGCTGGTCGACATCGACGCGGCGATCCTTGGCCTCGACTCAAACGCCGGAAACGAGCCCTATCCGGGCGTCGTGATGATGTCGCCGCGATCCACCGCCGAGATACCGCTCGATGCCCATATCAACGGCGGCGAACTGAATGGCCTCCTCCGCGCGCGCGACAAGGAGTTGGTGGACCTGCAACTCGCATTCGGTGAATTCGCTGCGGGTGCGGCCGAAACGCTGAACGCTGCTCACAACCAGGCCAGCGCCGTCCCGGCGCCGAGTGCGCTGACAGGCCGCAATACGGGCCTCGTCGCAACCGACCGGCTGAACTTCACCGGCGTGACCAGTATCGCGATCGTCGATACGGACGGGCTGGTGGTGCGGAACCTGCGTGTCGACTTCAACGCGGGCGAGATCCTGGATGACCAGGCAAACATCACCACCTTCGCCAACTCCATCGGTGACTTCCAGACGGCCCTTGACGCAGCGCTTGGCGGCGACGGATCGGCAAGCTTCAGCGGTGGCGCGCTATCGATCTCTGCCGACCTCGGCGGAACCGGTGTCGTGATCGCCAACGATCCGGCCAATCCGGCGATGCGCGGCGGCCGCGGCTTCTCCCACGCCTTCGGTCTCAACGACCTGGTCTCGCACGGTGCGCCGCTATCCTATGCGACAGGCCTGTCCGGCGCCGACCTGCACGGGTTCGACGCGGGCGAGACAGTGACCTTCGCGATCCGTGACCATGATGGCGCAATCGCCCGCCGCGTCGCATTCACGATCGGCGCCGGAACGACGGTTGCCTCGCTACGGGCGGACGTCGATGCAGCGATCGCTGGCTATGGCCAGACGTCGTTCGATGCGAACGGCAGGATGACCCTGGTTGCGACAGGCAGCACTGTCGGCCGTATCGATGTAATCGATGATTCCACCAGCCGCGGTGACACCAACCTTTCGATGTCCGACATCTTCGGGTTCGGCGAGGCGCTGCCGGCCGAACGGTCGCGCAGCCTCGGCATACGCGCGGACATCCAGACCGATCCACAGAGACTCGGCAGCGCTTCCGCCGATCTCGCTGGCGCTGCTGCCGGCACGCGCGTGCTGTCGCCTGGCGATGGACGCGGCGCGCTGGCGATTGAGGCATCGGGGACGCGGCCGCAGGCCTTCGCGACGGCAGGCACGCTGACCGGGCAGGTGACGTCGATCATGGACTACGCGGCGCGCCTGGCGGGCCATGCCGGCGTGCGGGCAGAGGCGGTCGATGCGGCCCGTGCTGCCGCCGAGTCCGTTCGCCAGGAAGTGCGCGAACGGCGGATGAGCGAGGAAGGCGTCAACCTCGACGAGGAACTGGTCAAGATGACGACCTACCAGCAGGCCTACGCCGCCGCATCGCGCATGATCACGGCGGCGCGTGATCTGTACGACATCGTCCTGAACATGGTCTGAGCGAGATAGAACATGACACGCATCTCCTCCGCAATGATCCCCATGGCCTCGCTCGGCGACATCGGGCGCGCCCAGCAGGAACTGGTTGAAGCCGCGCGCCAGAGTTCGGCGCAGACGCGAGCCACTGATCTCAAGGGCTATGGCCGCGAGGCGCAGACGCTGGTCTCGGCCGAGCGGCTTGTCGGCCGTCTGAAAGGGTTCGAGGCGACGACGCGCGAGATGGCGACACGCCTCCAAATCCAGGACGTCGCCCTTGGCCGCGCGGCTGAGGCGGTGAACAAGCTGAAGCAGGAGCTGTTCCAGAATCTCGGACTCGAAAGCGGCGAAGGCGTTCGTTCGCAACTCGAGGAAGCCTTCGCCGTGGTGAAGGACGCGATGAACACCAATCTCGGCGGACGCTACCTGTTCGGCGGTGTGATGAACGACCGCGCGCCGGTCACCGCCGCTTCCCTCAGCGACCTCGCGGCCAATCCGCTGTCCGACATCATGGAGGAAGGCGCCGAGCCGCAGCAGATGCGTGTCGAGGAGGGTCGCAATGTCGCCGGCGGGGTCGTGGCCGACGATGTGATTTCGCTGGCGATGGCGTCGATCAAGCGGCTTGCCGAAATGGATGAAGGTCCCGACGGCCCGTTCGGCGGCGATCTCACGCCGGTGCAGCAGGCAGCCATCCAGAGCGAGCTGACATCGCTAAATGCGGCCTTCAACCGCGTGCTGAGCGCGCAGGCGGAGAATGGCCGGCTGGGGCAGGAGGTCGACTCCTCCTCCGCCCGCCTGACCTCGCGCCTCAATGCGCTCGACGAAGCGATCGGCGGCATCGTGAACGTCGATCTCGCCGAAGTCGCCGTCAGGCTTAACCAGGCGCAGTTCGCGTACGAGGCATCATCCAGCGTGTTCAACGTTCTGCGCGGCCTGTCGCTGCTGAACGTGCTCGACTAGGTCGGCCACTTGCTGCGTATGGTGGCAAGGTCGAAATAGTCGCGATAGACGGTGATCAGGCCGTCATGCACTTCGTACACGCCGGTGACGGGAAGTTCGACCCAGCCCGTCGCAAGGCGATGCCGATCCAGCCGTTCGAGGAACACGAGCGGGCCGACAGCTGCTTCGCGAATGACGATCAGCTGGTTCTCAAGCGTGGGCGCAAAGAACGGCTCAAGCACGCTGCGCATGCCTTCAGGCCCACGCACGCTGGACATGGGAATGTTCGTATACTCGCAATCCGCTGAAACATACTTGAGAGCGGCGTCGTAGTCCTTGATCGCCATCGCCGCGTTGAAGGCCTTTACGATCTCGATGGGTGTTCTGGTCATTGTTGCATCCTTGCTTGAACCTGCGCCTGTAACGCACCCGGTAGACACGCCGACGGCAATGGCGGCGGCGCTAGCCACCAGTCGCCGGCGGTCGAAAACGCTGCTGGGCAGTGCAGCATTTCGCGTTGCGTCCGCTTCCTTGCGCGCTTCGTCGATAGTCATGCGTTCTCCGACGCAAACTGGGACTGGCTTCCGGCGTCCATGGCACCCGATCCGGTAGACCGCGCAATTACGCCGGAGGTTATTGAATTCCGCGCTGCGGCTTGCGTCCTGCTTCGGTTGCGCCAGAGTGCGCCCACAGAAACGTGGGAGGTTGCTTTGATCCAGAAACTGAGAAGCGGTGTGGCGGTGGCCTTGCTGGCGGGCATGGGCGTCGCCGAGGCGCAAGTGGCGTGCGAGTCGCTGAAAGGCTTCCAGGCGCCGGACGTGAAGATCACCGCGGCGACACCCGCAACCTCGCCCGTTCCGCTCTGCAAGGTCGATGGCGTGATCGGCAAGGAGATCAATTTCTCTATCTGGCTGCCCGAGGCGTGGAACGGAAAGTTCGTGATGGGCGGGCAGGGCGGCTTCGCCGGCCGTGTCGAGAGCCAGGCGATGAGCCTGCAGGCGCTGCAGAAGGGCTATGCCACCGCGGGAACAGATACCGGACATTCCTCGCCCGGGCGCGGCATCGATGGGGCATGGGCGATGGGCGACTACGAGCGCATCGCCAACTATGCGCACGCAGCGATCCACCGCGTCGCGGCGACATCGAAGTCGATGGTGCAGGCCCGTTATGGCCGCGCGCCGGAGCGCAACTACTTCGCCGGTTGTTCGAATGGCGGACGGCAGGCGCTACAGATGGCGCAACGCTATCCGACAGATTTCGACGGCATCATCGCAGGCGCGCCAGCGATCGACTTCCAGGGCATCACGGCAGCGTTCTCCACCGTTACACAGAAAATGTATCCCGATCCGAAAAAGCTGGATGCGCCGCTGATCGACAAGGTTGCTCGTGAGACGGTGGCGAAGGCCGTGATGGACAAGTGCGATGCGATGGACGGTCTGAAAGACGGCATCCTCGGCGATCCGCGCAAGTGCGCGTTCGAGGCGAAGACGATCCAGTGCAAGAGCGGTGCGAAAGCCAACTGTCTGTCACCCGCGCAAGTCGCCGCCGTCGATGCTATCGTCAAAGGACCAATGGTGAACGGCAAACCCTTCCATGTCGGTTTCGCATGGGGCGGCGAGCAGACCGAGGCCGACTGGGGCACCTGGTTGATCGGCAGCAAGGATCGCGTCGGCGCAGGTCAGCCGAGCCTCGCCTACGGCTTCTCGGGTGAGTTCATGCGCTACTTCGTGAAGGGCGATCCGACCTGGGATCATTCGCGCACGAACCTCGTCGAACTGCCAAAGGAGATGAAGCTGCTGCAGATGACGCTGTCGCCGACCAACCCCGATCTCTCGGCCTTCCGCGGCAAAGGCGGCAAGCTGCTGATGTATCATGGCTGGTCGGACTCGGCGTTGTCGCCAAACATGAGTATCAACTATGTCGATAGGGTCTACGCGAAGGATGCGTCGGCGAAGAACGACGTGCGGATGTTCATGCTGCCCGCTGTCGGCCATTGCGCAGGCGGGCCGGGACCGGACCGGGTCGACTATCTCGATGCGCTGGACAAGTGGGTCAGCTCGAAGGCGGCGCCGGATGAATTGACAGCAAGCTTTGCCGCCGGCGGTTCACGCAAGCTGTGTGCCTATCCGAAGGTCGCGGTTTATTCGGGTACGGGCGATGGCAAGAGCCCCGATCACTTCCGTTGCGAATAGGCTTGCTGGCATAACCTCGCAGGTCTCCAGTCTGAGGCGGCCGGCGCGATTTTACCGGGACTGAAAGTTGCGGTAGGCGGTGGCGATGACCACCGCCTATCCAGCGCCTCCGAACAAGCCCGATGACGCGTCCTGCTGTCATCGTGGTTGCTGCCCGTGCATCTTCGACTACTATTGGGATGCGCTCGCGCGGTGGGAAGAAACCGTGCGCGCCATGGGGGCGGATCCTGAGGTAGTGCTGACGGCGATGGGACGGCAACGTTGAGAAGTCGCGTGCTAACAATTGCCCGAGGAACCGGGCAGCATGGCATCCATTTCAATCGTGGGATCGGGCTCCGTGGAGGTGCGTCATGACGTTGCGCAGTATTCTCATTCTTTGGGCCGGCGGGCTCGCAGTTGCCCTGTCGGCCTGCGCGGGGCAGGCGGACAATCCTGTGTCTGTAGGCATTGGGATCAATCCGCAACTTGAGGCGCCGAAGACGTCGCTCTTCCCAGCCGTGAAGCTTGCCGAAGCCAAGCGCTGGGCTCCGGGGCAGACGCCTACCCCCGCGGCAGGCCTGAAGGTGACAGCATTCGCGACCGGGCTGGATCACCCGCGCTGGCTTCATGTTCTGCCAAATGGCGATGTTCTCGTCGCGGAGACGAATGCGCCCGAGCGTCCTGAATCGGGTCAGGGCATCATTGGTTATTTCCAGACAGAGGCGATGAAAAAGGCTGGAGCCGTGACCCCGACGGCAAACCGAATTTCCCTGCTGCGCGACGCCGACGGCGATGGGGTCGCTGAAACAAAAACCGCTTTCCTGACAGGTCTCAACTCGCCCTTCGGAATGGCGCTCGCGGGCGGCCGGCTTTACATCGCAAACACTGATGCAGTCGTGAGCGTGTCTTACACAGAGGGGGCGACCCAGGGCGCCGGAGCACCAACGCAGTTGACCGACCTCCCGGCGGGTCCGTTGAACCATCACTGGACCAAGGCGCTCATCGCCTCGAAGGACGGCAAGAAGCTCTATGCGACTGTCGGCTCCAATTCCAACATCGCGGAGAACGGGATCGAGAAGGAAGAAGGCCGCGCTGCGATCTGGGAGATCGACGTGGCGAGCGGCGAAAAGCGCCTGTTCGCGACCGGCCTGCGCAATCCGAACGGCATGGACTGGGAGCCGACGAGCGGCGCGCTGTGGACGGCGGTCAACGAGCGCGACGAACTTGGGCATAACCTCGTGCCTGATTACATGACATCGGTGAAGGACGGCGGCTTCTACGGCTGGCCGTGGAGCTACTTCGGCCAGACCGTCGACACCCGCGTGAAGCCGGAGCGACCGGACATGGTGGCGAAGGCCATCGCACCGGACTATGCGCTCGGCGCGCACACCGCCTCGCTCGGGCTCACCTTTGCGGACGGCGCCAGGCTGGGCGAACAGTTCGCCAGCGGAGCCTTCATCGGCCAGCACGGCTCGTGGAATCGCGATCCGTATTCCGGCTACAAGGTTATCTTCGTTCCATTCTCGAGCGGCAAACCGATGGGCCAGCCGATCGACGTGCTGACCGGCTTTATCGACGAACAGAAGCAGATCGCATTTGGACGACCGGTTGGCGTCGAGATCGGCAAGGACGGATCGCTCCTTGTGGCAGACGATGTCGGAAACGCGGTCTGGCGCGTCGCGGCAGCGGGCGCCAAGCCGCCGGTTGAAGCGGCGACGACGAGGTAGGGATCACGATCTCCGCTTACGCAGGCATAAGCGCATCCAAGCATGAGCTCGTCAGTTTTCCGTTGGCGATGGCATGTCAGGATATTCGTGCATCGCGGCTTCGATCGCATCAAGCGCGGCGGCGACACGTTCGCGGTGACGAGGGCCGGCGTGCCTGAGATAGATCGGCTGGGTGACGGCGAGGTGTCGCACGACATCGCAGGCGATCAGGATCAGCGGCGGAATTTCGCGCAGGTCGATCGTCCAGCCATCCTCGCTGAAGTGCAGGAAGGTGTTGCGTAGGTCGACAAGATCGTCGAAGCCCTCGGTAATCCGGCGGTTGAGCGGCAGCTGATAAGGCGGGCGCAGGAAATAAGGGTCACCCGCGCGTCGCAGCAATTCCAGCGGCGATACAATGCGGGGTTCGCGGATCGCAAACGGCTCGGGCCCGCGCCGCCCGTTGGTCGTCCAGCGTTTCACTTCACGCGCGTCTGTGCGGGTCATGGCCTTGGTGCCGTACTCGTCGCCATGATCGAGCGCGCAGAGGCAGGCGTTCTGCACCCCCAGCGTGATGGCAATGACAAGCCAGCGCCACGCGCCATGATCCTCGACTGCCTTCGAGGCGAGCTCGGCCGCGTGTTCGACGCAGCCAAGAAGCTCGCGCGGCTGGGTGGTCTGGAAGTGGTGAGGGGAAGGCGGCTGGGTCATTGGATGAGGCTAGCGCCGGGAAAAGCCTATGCGAAGGGGCGGACTGACGGCCTGTCTTTCGCCCCGACTTTCATGTAGAAACCGCCGCAACATCAGTTTGCTGCGGGCCTTGAACCCGCTGGAGACCCAAGAATGGCTACCCTGATCGGGCCGCGCGGCGGGCCCATTGCCTCTGTCGATACCGACTTTCCGGTCGCGGACGGGCTTTGCGATTTCTCGAAACTTGCCAGCGTCGACCTGACTGGGGCGGACCTCGACCTGTTCCCCGGCGATCCGCGCCCGCGGAGCGAAATCCGCGTCGTGGCCGCAATGTCGGGGGGCGTTGATTCATCCGTTGTGGCGGCCCTGCTGAAGTATGCTGGGTACGGCGTCGTCGGCGTCACGCTGCAGCTCTACGATCACGGCGCGGCACTGAAGAAGCAGGGCGCGTGCTGTGCGGGGCAGGACATCCACGATGCGCGGCGCGTGGCGGAAGCCTTGGGCATTCCGCACTACGTGCTCGATTATGAAAGCCGCTTCCGCGAGCAGGTCATGGAAGACTTCGCGGACACATATCTCAAGGGCTCGACGCCGATTCCGTGCGTTCGCTGCAACCAGACCGTGAAGTTTTCTGACCTTCTGGCGACCGCGCGCGATCTTGGCGCTGATGCGATGGCGACGGGGCACTACATCCGGCGCACACTGGACGAGGCGGGGCGGGCTGAACTGTCGCGCGCCGCCGATCCCGATCGCGACCAGAGCTATTTCCTGTTTGCGACGACGCGCGATCAGCTGGACTTCCTGCGCTTCCCGCTTGGCGGCATGAAGAAGCCGGATGTCCGGCGGGCGGCGTCGGCGCTGGGTCTGCAGGTGGCGGCAAAGCCGGACAGCCAGGACATCTGCTTCGTCCCGGCGGGCAAGTATGCGGACATAGTGATGAAGCTGCGCCCCGGCGCGTCGGCGCCGGGCGACATCGTGCACATGGACGGCCGCGTGATGGGCCAGCATGACGGCGTGATCCGCTACACGATCGGGCAACGGCGCGGCCTGGGCGTCGCGACGGGCGAACCTCTGTTCGTGACGAAGATCGATGCACCGAACCGGCGCGTGATCGTGGGGCCGCGCGAGGCGCTGCTGACATCTGCGCTGGCGATCGGCGAGAGCAACTGGCTGGGCGAGGGTTCGCTTCAGGACGCGTGCGTTGCAGGCGTGCGGGCGCTGGCGCGCGTGCGCTCGACGCGGGCCCCCGTGCCGGGGCGGATGGCGCTGGTGGATGGACTGCCTGGATTTGTATTCGACGTGGCCGAAGAAGGCGTCGCGCCTGGGCAGGCCTGCGTGCTCTACGCGGCGCCGGACGGGCGGACCGTGCTGGGCGGCGGGTTCATCGCGAGCACCGTGAGCGCGGCCCACTGATCGCGCCGGCGGAACGGCGTGCGGCTCGCTTTTCGGTTAGCATCTCGCGTCCGGGCAACCTGACGTCCGGGGAAAGGACGCAGTCATGAAACGGTTCATCGCAGCAGCGCTCGCATGCGCTGCGCTCGCGGGGCCTGCACGCGCAGAGCCCGAGACGAAGACGCAGCTTGCGGCGGTCGACGGCCGGAACGTGGAGACGATGCGCCTGCGCGATGGCTCGACCTACGCGACGTGGGTCATCGACAAGCAGAACGTGCTCTCTCGGGATGAATACCGGGATTACTACCTCGTGACGCTGACGGAGGCGTGCGAACCGCTGGAAATCCGCCATCGCGGGTTTGCGTTCCATCCTGGCGCCCCGTGGCGGCTGAGGGCGACAAGGGCATACGAGGTGCGGCCCGTTGCGGGAGCGCCGTGCGACGTTGCAAGGATCGCGAAGATCGAAGAGGCACGCGCCGCGCCTCTTCGGGATGCATCGCTCTGGCGGGCGTGGTGATCGACCACACTGGTGCTGCCGCCACAGCCGTGCGCCGGGGGTCACAGATGGCGTTGCGGCGGGATGCGTTGAACCGGCGCCGCTGACAATTGCCGCAATATGCACCGGGGCGGTTGAACATGTCGCCTGCGACTGATCTGCTGTGCTCCAGCTCGGGGAGGACGACATGCAGTTGCGCGTGGATCGCATTGAATCGGACAATGAATCAACGCTTGGTCGGCTATACATCGATGACCGCTTCCAGTGCTGGACGCTGGAGGACCAGTATCGCGCCGGGCCGAAGGTGAAGGGCGAGACCCGCATTCCGGCCGGCGTCTACCAGCTCAAGCTGCGCACCGAAGGCGGGTTTCATGCTCAGTACACGGAAACCTACCGGACGAAGTTCGGGCCCGATTGGCACAAGGGCATGCTGAACGTCACGGATGTGCCGGGGTTCGAGTTCATCCTGATCCATGTCGGCAACAGCCATGACGACACACAGGGCTGCCTCCTTGTTGGCCAGGGCAAGACAAAGGTGGACGGCTTCCACTATGTTTCCGGCAGCCGCCCTGCATATGAGGCGCTGTATCCGAAGGTGCGCGATGCGTTGCTGGCGGGAGAGCGGGTGGAAATTGCCTATGTTGATCTTGATCCCGCTGCTCGCCCGGCGCCCGCGGCGATGGAAGATGCAACGCTCGTCGTGCTGAGGGAAACCGGGCGTGGGCCGCCGGCTGCCGCGGCATCCGTAGCGCCTGCTGCTGGCTCTGCCGCGTCACCTGCAGGATCGGGACATTCCGGGGTGGTTGCAGGAACTGCAGCGGCCGCTGGCGCCGCTGTCGTCGCCGTGGGCGCGGCCGAAGTCGCCGGCGGCGATGGCGTCGCGGGCGATCTGATGTCGCGGATCGCCGATCCTGACAACGTCCTGAAGATCGTGCTGGTGGGGCTAGGCGTGGTTGTCGTGTTGTGCGCGATCTACTTCATTGTCAGGAGGGTCAGCGCACGAAAGGCCCAAGGAGCCTGATCGCTGCTCTGCGGCCAGTGTTGCGTGGATGACCGATGCGGCGGTAGGTTTCCGCGTGACGATACGCTCACCAGCAGAGTGAGGGATCGTGGGAGGGAACTCGATGTCGCTGATGTCTCGAGCGATGCTGGCCGCCCTGGTGCTCGCGGTGTGCGCAGCGCCGGCGATGGCGCAGGCGGCGTATCAGCCGCCGCGAACCGCAGGGGGAAAGCCGGACCTGCAAGGCGTATGGAGCTCCGCCACGGCGACGCCGATGGAGCGGCCGAAGGGCTATCCGCTGGTTATCTCGCGCACGCAGGCGGACGAGATCGAGGGCGGGACGCTGTTCAACCAGCGCATGAAGACGCAGGCGAACTATGTCGATCCGAACGAGGGCGCGCCGGAGAAGGGCAAGCCCCTGCCGCCGGTTGGCAATTACGATGTGGCCTATACCGACCCGGGATCGCGGGTGACGTCGATTGGCGGCGAACTGCGCTCGTCCTGGGTGGTGTGGCCGGAGGACGGCAGGATACCGGCGCTGACCGAGGCGGGGAAGAGGCTGCGCGATTCAAGTCCGCGCGCGATCGGCAATGGGTATGACAATCCGGAAGAGCGCGGGCTGGGCGAACGGTGCGTGCTGATGTCGGGTGGACCGCCGCTGCGATCGGGGCTCTACAACAACAACGCAAAGATCGTGCAGACGCCCGAGCATGTGATGCTTGTGGTGGAGATGGTGCACGATGTGCGCGTCGCCCGCATCAATGCCGCGCATCGCGTCAATGGCGTCGAGGCGTGGATGGGTGAGCCTGTCGCGCGTTGGGACGGCGATACGCTGGTGATAGAAACGCGCAACATGCATGCCGAACAGCGCAAGGACCGGACGGTGCTGAGCCCCACGGGCAGGATCACGGAGCGTTTCACGCGAATCTCGCACGGACAGATGCTCTACCAGTTCGAGATCGATGATCCGGTGACCTATACCAGCGTGTGGCGCGGCGAGACGGCGTTGAACCGGCTTGACGAGGGCATGTACGAGTATGCCTGCCACGAGGGCAATTACGGGCTCTACAACATCCTTCTCGGCGGACGAGAGAACGATGCGCGCGGCGCCGCGCACGCGGGCGGGGAGAGCCGGACTGAATAGACGTTCTCTCAGTCGCCTGTAAATTCCGGATCACGGCCTTGGAGAAAAGATGCGACGCCCTCCGCGTAGTCGTCCGAGTGCTGCATCAGCGCGAAGGCCTCAAGGTCGCGGTGTGACGTCGCTTGTGACAGGGCGAGAGCGGCGACGTTCACGTCGCGCTTGACCATCTTTAGCGCGGTGGGCGGCAGGGCGGCGGCAGCTTCCGCAAATTCCATCGCGCGGGTGAGGGCCTGACCGTCGTCTGCGATGGTGTCGGCGAGGCCCCAGTTCAGCGCGGTGTCAGCGTCCACCTTCTCGCACAAGGCTGCGAGCCGCTTGGCGCGTGCGGGTCCGACCAGTGCTGTGATGCGCGGGATCGAGCCCCAGCTCATGTTCATGCCGCGTGCGACTTCCGGGATGTAGACGCGCGCCGACTTCGCCATCACGCGCAGGTCGCATGCGACCGCAAGGGCCGCGCCGCCGCCGACGCACCAGCCTTCGATCGCCATGACGGTGATGGCGTCGATCTTCTCCCACGCCTCGCACATGTCGGGTCCGGCGCGGAGGGCAATACGGCGCTCTGACAATCCCTTGTCCTGCTGGCCGGCGCGCGCAGGGTCCTTGAGGTCGGCGCCGAGCGAAAAGTTGCGGGAGTTGCCGGTGAGTATGACGGCGGAAATGTCGGGGCAGGCGTGAAACTGGCGCGCGACCTCGGTCAGCTGGCGCAAGGCTTCAATCGACAGAGCGTTCGCCTTGTCGCCGCGATCAAACCGCACGGTGGCGATCCGGTCGGTGGTTTCAACCGTGATGAAGCTGTCCGCCAAAATGCATGCTCCCGCTTGTGGTGGGAGTATGGGCCTATCCATTTGCTGCGTCCACGACACGTTTCCCAAATCAGATAGAACGACGGCTCAGGTCTGAAAGACGCGCGCCGCCATCATCGTCGTCGATGTGGTCGGCGGGGTCATCGTCGTCGCTGCGGCTATCGGGATCCATCCCGGTAGATTCCAGAACGCTTTCGCTTTCCTGTGGGTTGGACAGCAACGCGATGCGATCCCCCAGTTGCCCGAGTATCCCGGACATGTCGCGCATGTAGTCGCTCGCACGGCGAGTGCGGATTTCGGCCAGCAGACCCATCAACTGCTCGCGGCGATCCGCGACGCCTATGGTCGTATCGAACGCGACGTCGTCGATATCATCGGTTGTCAGCTCCTGCGAAATGCCTGGCATGTCGTCATCGCCCCCTATCTCGAAGTCGATCGGGCGCACGTCTTCGGCGTGGTGTTGCTCGCGCGACATCAGTTCAGCTCCTTCCCGGGTTTTCCGATAATGTTCCGCTCGATCTCCAGCGGCGGCATGTTGGTGAGGTCTTTCGAAATTTCCGCGACGACCTTGTCGGAGACTTCCTTGTGCATGGCCTTGCGCAGGTCGCCCATGATCATGGGCGGGGCGGCAATCACGAGTTGCGCGTAGTCGCCACGGTGCGCCGCCGTGTAGAGCACGTCGGCGATCTGCTTGGCGAAGCGGTGCTTCTCCAGTTTGTGCCAGTTCGTTTCCTGCATGGCGCTGCGGTGTGTGCCCATGGAGGAGTATGTCCGGCCGGGGCGGTCCGTGCCCTGTTCGCCGGTACGCGGGTTGTCTTGCTCCATCACTTCGATGATCTGGAGGTCGGGGTTTGTGGCGTCGCCTTCGTTGCGGAAGAACAGCGCCTTTTCGCCATCGCCGACCATGACCCACGCATTGTGTTCGATTGATACGCCAGTCATCCGATTCTCCGGGAAAGAGGGCTGCAGTTGCCCAACGGGCAGGGCCGTACCTCGTTCCGCAGATGGGCCGCCAAACCGTCCCTGACGGCAGCTTGACGCGGCGGGGGCGGAGGAAGATTGTGCGCCGCACATAACATCAGGAAGGATTTGCCCCATGAGCGCATCGGATCCCGTGGTCATCGTCGGCATGTCGCGCACGCCAATGGGCGCGATGCTGGGCGAGTTGGCCGGCTTTTCGGCCAACGAGCTGGGCGCCTTGGCCATCAAGGGCGCCGTCGCCGAGGCCGGGATCAAGGGAGAAGACGTCGAACTGGTCTATATGGGTAACTGCCTGCCTGCCGGACAGGGTCAGGCGCCCGCGCGTCAGGCCGGCATCAAGTCGGGCCTCCCGAAAGGCGCCGAAGCCACGACGGTCAACAAGATGTGCGGCTCTGGCATGCAGGCGGCCGTGATGGGCCGCAATGCGCTGTTGGCCGGTGAGGCGACGGTTGTCGTGGCGGGCGGCATGGAGAGCATGACGAACGCGCCGCACCTCGTTGACCTTCGCAAGGGCCACAAGTATGGCGCGGCCAGCCTGCGCGATCATATGGCGACGGATGGCCTCGAGGACGCCTACGGCGGCGGCGCGATGGGCAACTATGCCGACATGATCGCCAAGGAGTACCAGTTCACGCGCGAACAGCAGGATGCCTACGCGCTTGAGACGCTGAGCCGCGCGCAGAGCGCCACGAAGGAAGGCCGCTTCAAGCGCGAGATCACGCCGGTCGTAGTGAAGGGCAAGAAGGGCGACGTCACGATCGACACGGACGAACTGCCGCGCCAGGCGATGCCGGAAAAGATTCCGACCCTGCGTCCCGCCTTCTCGAAGGACGGTACGGTGACTGCGGCGAACGCGTCCGGCATTTCGGATGGCGCCGCCGCTCTGGTTCTCATGCGCGCGTCGGAAGCGAAGAAGCGCGGGCTGAAGCCGCTGGCGACAATCGTGGCGAGCGGCGCGCATAGCCACGAGCCGGCCTATTTCACGACGGCCCCGGTGCCCGCAATGAAGAAGGCGCTCGAAAAGGCCGGCTGGCAGGCGTCTGATGTCGATCTCTGGGAGATCAACGAGGCGTTCGCGGTCGTGCCGATGATCGCGATGAAAGAACTCGGCATCAGCCATGACAAGGTAAATGTGAATGGCGGGGCCTGCGCGCTAGGCCACCCGATCGGCGCTTCGGGCGCGCGGGTGCTGGTGACGCTGATCAACGCGCTTGAGCAGAAGGGCAAGAAACGCGGCATGGCCGCCCTCTGCATCGGCGGCGGCGAGGGAATCGCCATGGCGATCGAGCGGGCCTGATCATGGCCGGAGATATGATGAAAGTCCCCAGCGGATCGAAGCTGGGGCTCGGTTTCTCGCGCGCCGTGCGTGTGGGCGACATGGTATTCGTTTCAGGCTGCGCGCCGATCGCACCGGATGGCGGCGTGGCGGCCCCGGGCGACGTGAAGGCGCAGACAATGCGCTGCCTCGAAATCATCGAGGGCGCGCTGGTGCAGGCTGGCGCGGACATCAAGGACGTGGTGCGCACGCGCGTGTTCCTGACCGACATGAGCCGCTGGAAGGAAGCCGGCGAGGCGCATGGCGAGGTGTTCAAGGATATCGAACCCGCAACGTCTTTCCTCGGCACCAGTGCGCTGATCAATTCAGGTTGGCTGGTCGAGGTCGAGGCGGACGCGGTGGTGACTCGATAGCTGTAGATTTCCTGAGCTGCAGACTGGCCTTGCGGCGCTGGACGGGTCGGGCATGTTCGTGGGAACCGGGGGGCCGGAATCGGTTGGAGTGTGAGGACATGATCCGGTTTGCTGCCCCCGCGGCGCTGGCCTTGCCGCAGAAAACCGCCCCGTGATCGCCATTCTTGATGCCGCATATGCGGGGGAAGCCTCGGTGGCCGCTTGCCTGACGGCGGACGACTGGACGTCGCCCGCGCCGATCGCGGAGTTCACGCATCGCGCAGGCCGCGCCGAAGAGTACGCCCCCGGCGAATTCCACCGGCGCGAATTGCCGCTGATCATGTCCGTCCTGGCCATGCTGCCCGAGCGGCCGCGTATCCTGGTGATCGACGGTTATGTCTGGCTCGATACCGACGGTCGCAAGGGCCTCGGCGCGCACCTGTTCGAGGCGCTGCGTGGACGTACCGCCGTTGTCGGCGTGGCCAAGTCGCGCTTTGCTGGAGCCGAGCAGTGGGTGGAGCAGGTCACGCGCGGCGACAGCACGAGCCCGCTCTGGGTGACGTGCGCCGGTGTCACGCTTAGCGAGGCGGTATCGGGCGTGAAGCGGATGCATGGCGCGCATCGCATCCCGACGCTGGTGGGCCGTGTCGACCAACTGGCCCGCAAGACGCTCTGAAGGAAGTTCGCCGATCAGAGCGCGGCCCGCTTGACGCAACTCAAGTTGACCGGACGGCGTTACTCTAGGCTGCGCATGTGTGCGGCCTCTGCGCGGGGCCGCCTCGCAGCCGGAAGGTATTCCAATGATCGTCGAACACGGAACTCTGGTCGTCGCGGCCGACGGCGGCGGCGCGGTCGTCTATCGAAATGCCAGCAATGATGGATCCGTCAGGCTGGAAATGCTCGAAATCCACGATGCCGACAGCAAGTCGTTCACGCAGGACGGTGGCGCAGGCGCCAACTATGCCGAGCCCGCCGGCGGAAAAACGGCCTTGGCCGGGCACGACTATCATGAACAGGGCGAGCGCCGGTTCGCCACCCGCCTCGCAACACGCCTCGACGAACTGGTTGGCCGGCACAAGGGCGGCAAGGACGCTCTCGGGATCGTGCTGTTCGCCTCGCCGCGGTTTCTGGGGGCAATTCGCGGCGACTATTCCGCGAGACTCAAGTCCGCAATCAGGGCCGAAGTTGGCAAGGATCTCCGCGAGGCGCCGCCGAAGCAGATCGAGCACGCGCTCGCCAACATGGCTGGTCGCTGAACACGTCTGAAGTGGTCGCTTGCGGTCGCTCGCCTGCAGGATAGTCTGTCCGAGCCAGCGCATGAGACGCTGCCCCGGGAGACCTTCATGCACAGCTACGATGTCTGCGAATGTGGCGCGCCATTGCAGCGAACGGAGCGCGCGACGCCTACGCCCGTGGGCTCGGAAATCGTGCTGCGCGTCATCGCGGCTGGCGTCTGCCATTCCGACCTGCATATCTGGGACGGCTATTACGACATCGGCGGCGGGCAAAAGCTCAAGCTGCAGGATCGCGGCGTGAAACTTCCGCTGACGATGGGCCACGAAAACGTCGGCGAGGTTGTCGCTACCGGGCCTGACGTCACAGGGGTCAGCGTCGGCGACGTGCGGCTGGTGCATCCATGGATGGGATGCGGTCAGTGTGTCGTCTGCCGGCGCGGCGAGGAAAATCTTTGCGTGAAGCCGTGCAGCGTGGGCATCCACCGAGGCGGCGGGTTCGCGACGCACCTGATCGTGCCGCACGCGCGTTACCTGTTCGGCATTGGCGGCCTGTCACCCGAGCGCGCAGCGCCGTTGGCGTGTTCGGGCGTGACTGCCTATGGCGCGCTGAAGAAGGTCAGCGACACGCTGGCCGACGAGCCGGTGGTGATGATCGGCGCCGGCGGCGTCGGCCTGATGGCGCTGGCGTTGCACAAGAAGATGGGCGGCAAGTCTGCGATTGTCGTCGATATCGATCCGGCTAAGCGCGAGGCGGCGCTGAAAGCTGGCGCAGCGCACGTCATCGATGGCGCAGCGAAGGACGTGGTCGATCAGTTGCGGACGGCGACGGGCGGCGGCGCGTGGGCCGTGATCGATTTCGTCGGCGCGGGGCCAACCGTGAAGCTGGGCGTCGATGCAACGATCAAGGGCGGCAAGGTGATTGTCGTCGGCCTCTATGGCGGCGACGTCGTCGTACCAACGCCGTTCTTCCCGATGAAGGCTCTGACGATTCAGGGCAGCTATGTCGGCAGCCTGAACGAGATCGCCGAACTGCTGGACCTCGTGAACAGCAAGGGCGCGCCGGACGTGCCGGTGGCGACGCGGCCGCTAGACCAGGTGAACGCTGCGCTGAACGATTTGCGCGCCGGCAAGGTGATCGGGCGCTTGGTCGTGACGCCCTAGCTAGTCTCCGTCCTGCGGCGGACCCATATCGTGACCCACGTCCCTCCCACTATCCCGGTAAGTGTCGCGCGTGGGGCCCGCGATACGGACAATGCCGCCTATGAGGAAGGCGATGCCGCCAATGGCAGCGGTCCAGCCTTTGTTTTGGAGCAAACCATTCCAAGCGCCGCCGCCGCCTGCGAGCATCAGCGAAAGCTGCAGGGGTCTGCGCATGAAGCGGTGCTACGATTTAACGCGCGTGCGAGGCAACAGGCTGGCATAGCTGAACGCATAAGAGCATAACTTCCGACATGGTCTCGGTGCTTGAGGAATTCCGGCTGCAATCGCGGTTCTGCGGCGAATTCGGCTCGCCTTTCACCCGCGACTTGCTGGCGCGCGCGGCCGACGACATCGCCGCGGGCGGGATCGTTGCGCAGCTCACAGACGGATGGCCGGGGTCGCCGCGAACAGCTGCCGTGTCGCTTCGACTTGCCGGCGCGTTGCATGCGGCCGTGCTGACGGCGCGCGATCCGGCGCTCACCGCGGAGTATCCGCACGCGCGCGTCGACTGGTCGATGGACGCGGTCTGGCCGCTTGCCGAAGCCTTCCTTCGCCGCGACGAAGCATGGGTGCGCGGCTTCATGCGCTCGCCGCCGCAAACCAACGAGACGGCGCGCTCCACCGGGCTTGCCTGCGGCTTCCTGTGGCTGGCCGAGCAAGCGCCGCAGCCTTCTCACATGCTCGAACTCGGGGCGAGCGCAGGGCTGAACATCAACTGGGACCGCTTCGCCTATGCGCATCCGCCGTGGGGCAGGGAGCGTATTGCAGGGCCCTTCATGCCGACGCTGATCACCGGAGCGGTTCCTGGCTGGCGTGACATCTCCGTTGCTTCACGCGCGGCGTGCGACCAGAATCCACTCTATCCGTCGAGCAGTCACGACCAACTGCGGCTCCGCGCCTATATCTGGCCCGACCAGACGGCGCGGCTGGAGCGTCTTGACGCTGCGCTGGCTCTTGCCCAGCTGCAAGGCGTGCAAGTCGAGAAGGCAGATGCAGCTGCATGGATCCAGTCGAAGCTGGCAGGCGAACTGCCGAACGGGACGACGATCGTCTATCACTCCGTTTTCCTGCAATACCCTCCAGCGGACGTACGCGAGGCCATCGGCGCGGCGCTCGAGGGGGCGGGCGCCCGCACGACAACAACAAGGCAGCTCGCCCGCGTAAGCTTCGAGCCCGAGAGCGTCGTCGGCGGACCGCACGGTTCGGCGCGATATGTGCTGCACGTCACGCGGTGGGTGAACGGCCAGCGCAGCGAAGCCACGCTGGCCGATGTCGATCCGCATGGGCGGACACTGACCTGGCTGGCCTGACCTATTCAGCCGCTTTCAGCGTCGGCGGCTCCGGCGTCCATTTCAGACGTGGGCTACGGGCGGCGCGCGTTTCGTCAAGGCGGCGGGCGGGAGCGAGATGCGGCGCCGTCTTCAGCGACGGGTCCTTCTGCACCGCGCGGCGGGCGATCGAGGCGAGCGCGTCACAGAAGCGATCGAGTTCGGCTTTCGATTCCGTCTCGGTCGGCTCGATCAGCATGGCGCCGTGGACGACGAGCGGGAAATACATCGTCATCGGGTGATAGCCCTCGTCGATCAGGCCCTTGGCGATGTCGATGGTCTCGACGCCCGTATCCTTCAGGAAGCCGTCCGAGAACAGCGCCTCGTGCATGCAATACCCTTCGAACGCCGGCGACATCAGCGGCTTCAGGCGCGCGAGGATGTAGTTGGCGTTGAGCACGGCGTCTTCGGCCACCTGGCGCAGGCCGTCGGCGCCGTGGCTGAGAATGTAGGCGAGGGCGCGGGTGAACATGCCCATCTGGCCATGGAAGGCGCACATGCGGCCGAACGACTCCGGCGCCTCGGAGTGGTGTTCAACGAAGCGCAGGCCTTCGGCAGTTTTCACGATGAAGGGCACCGGTGCGTATGGTGCGAGGGCTTCCGAGAGAACCGTCGGGCCGGAGCCTGGGCCTCCTCCGCCATGCGGCGTGGAGAAGGTCTTGTGCAGGTTGATGTGCATGGCGTCGACGCCGAGGTCGCCGGGCCGGACGCGACCAACAATGGCGTTGAAGTTGGCGCCGTCGCAGTAGAAGTAGCCGCCAGCCGCGTGGATCAGGTCGGCGATCGTCCTGATATCGCGTTCGAACAGTCCGCACGTGTTCGGGTTGGTCAGCATGATGCCGGCGACGTCAGACGAGTCGACCAGCTTGGATTTCAGGTCTTCCAGGTCCACGCGGCCATCGTCGGCGGCGTTGATCTCGTCGATGATAAAGCCGCACTGCGCGGCGGTGGCGGGGTTGGTGCCGTGGGCGGACACAGGCACCAGCACGCGCTTGCGCGTCTCGCCTTCGCCCCGCGCGATGAGCGCGGCGCGGATCGCCAGCATGCCGGCAAGCTCGCCATGCGCGCCGGCTTTCGGGCTCATTGCAACGGCGGGCATGTTGGTGAGCTTCATCAGCCAGTCGGCCAGTTCCTCGATCACTTCGAGCGCACCCTGCACGGTCGATTGCGGCTGCATCGGGTGAACGTCGGCGAAGCCGGGCAGGCGGGCGACTTTTTCGTTCAGCCTCGGATTATGCTTCATGGTGCACGAGCCGAGCGGGAAAAGCCCTAGATCGATGGCATAGTTTTTCTGGCTGAGGCGCACGTAATGGCGCACGGCTTCCGGCTCAGTGAGGCCGGGCAGACCTGTCTGCGCTCCGCGTGTGACGCCGCCAAGGCGGCTCTTCACACCCTTTGGCGTGGCAAGATCGACGCCGGACTTCTCGGTCGAGCCGATCTCGAAGATCAGGCCCTCGGCCTGCAGCAGGCCCTTGGAGCCAGATACTGTCGTTCGCGTTCCTGCGCTATCGGCGGCGCTGATGGAGGTGGGACGGCCGGTTGAGTTCATGGTCATTACAGCACCTTCGCCAGAGCGGCGGCATAAGCCTTGATGTCTTGAGCGGTCGCGCATTCCGTCGCTGCCGCAATGATCACATTGTCCATCCCCGCTCCCGGGAAGAGCCGTGAGACGCGGACACCGCCGATGACGTCCTGCTTCTCGAGTGCGGCAAGAACCTCGTCGGCCGGCTTCGGCGTCGAGAAGGCGATCTCGTTGAAGTAGCGTTGTGTGAGCACCGTCACGCCCTTCACTGCCGCGAGCGCATCCGCGAGGTCGCAGGCCGCCTCATGGTTCAGCGTGGCGAGCTGCGTCAGGCCCTTGTCGCCCAGCAGTGTCATGTGCGCGGTGAATGCGAGCATGCAGAGGCCGCTGTTGGTGCAGATGTTGCTCGTCGCCTTGTCTCTCCGAATATGCTGCTCGCGCGTGGACAGCGTCAGCACGAATCCGCGCTTGCCGTCTGCATCCACCGTTTCACCGCAGAGGCGGCCGGGCATTTGCCGCATGAATTTCGACTTACATGTGAAGAGACCGACATACGGTCCGCCGAAGCCGAGCGGAACGCCGATCGACTGGCCTTCGCCAACCGCGATGTCGGCCCCCATCTCGCCGGGTGTCTTCACGAGCCCTAGCGAGACAACTTCGGTGAACACGGTGACGAGCAGTGCGCCCCTGGCATGCGCGGCGTCGGCGACAGGCGACAAGTCCGTCAACGTGCCGAAGACGTTGGGCGACTGGCCGATGACGCAGGCGGCTTCGTCCGTTACCGCTTTGGCAAGTTCGAGTTCGCCATCTACGGCGGGATCGAGCTGGATAACTTTGATCCCCGCAGCTTCGCACAGCGTGCGTGTCGTGTCCGCATAGTGCGGATGCAGGCCGCCGGACATGATGACGGTGTTCCGCTTCGTCACGCGGCAGGCCATCACGGCGGCCTCGGCGCAGGCGGTAGAGCCATCGTACATCGAGGCGTTCGCCACCTCCATGCCTGTCAACGCCGCCACCTGCGTCTGGAACTCGAACATCGCCTGCAGCGTGCCCTGCGCTATCTCGGGCTGGTAGGGCGTGTAGGTGGTGAGGAATTCGGAGCGCTGGATGATGTGGTCCACGCTGGCGGGGATGTGATGCTTGTAGGCGCCGCAGCCGACGAAGAATGGACCGTCGCTAGCTGCGCGGTTCTTTCTCGACAACTTGGTCATGTGCCGCTCGACCTCGAGCTCGCCCTGGTGGTTGGGCAGGTTCGGGACGGGACCCTTGAGACGCGCCGCGGCAGGAACGTCGCCATAGAAATCGTCTACCGACTTCGCACCGATGGCCTTCAGCATGGCCGCGCGGTCGTCTGCGGTGAGGGGGAGGTAGCGCATCACAATACCTTCTTCGTCATCTCTGCCGCGAGTTGCCGCGCGGCGTGATCGTTGGAATGGGTAAAACCGTTGAGGACCCCGGCGCGGTCGCCTTCCGGCCGGTTCTGAGAAAGCTTGGCGATGCCTTCGATCGTCGCGATCGTCAGACGTACGCCGACGATGGCGTTCAGCATCTTCGCGATGTAGTCGTCCGGCGCGTCAGTGACTTTCCATGGAGCCGCCGTCGGCTGTTCCATTGCATCAGTCATCTGGCTCACCTGCTGATGTAACGCGTGGGCATCATCGAAGGTCGCGCCTGCGCCAGTGACGTGGACGGCCATGTAGTTCCATGTCGGCACCACTTTACCGTGCTCGCGCTTGGAGAGGTAGAGCGAGGGCGTCACATAAGCGTCCGGACCGGTGAAGATCGCCAAGGCCTGTGCGCCGCGCGCGGCCGCAATTGCGAGCGGATTGTTGCGCGCGACATGGCCTTCGAGTGTTGCGGGCTTACCATCAGCGTCCCGCTTCAGGATCATCGGAATGTGCGCCGCAAGCGGACCCGCTTCGCCGGAAACCACAAGCGTTGCGAAATGGCGCGCCTCGATGAAGGCGGCCAACTCGGCTGTGTCGTCGATACGGAAGTGCGCAGGCGCGTGCATCAACGGCTCACTGGCTGGCGCAGAAGGCGTCGTAGGCGGCCTTGTCCATCAGGCCGGTGAGCTGGCCCTTGTCGGCGAGCTTGATCTTCACGAACCAGCCGCCGCCTTCCGGGTCCTCGTTCACCTTGGCAGGCTCGTCCACAATCGCCGCGTTGGCGGCAGTGACTTCGCCGGTGACAGGTGCGTAGACATCCGAGGCGGCCTTCACCGACTCAACGACGGCCATATCGGCTTCCTTCTTCACCGACTTGCCCACATCCGGCAGTTCGACGAACACGACATCACCGAGCTTCTCGGCGGCAAACTTCGTGATGCCCACTGTGCCGACGTCGCCGTCGACACTGATCCACTCGTGCTCACTGGTGTAATACGTGGTCATCTCAATTCCCCTCTAGCGTTTGTACTTCGCAGGCACGAACGGCAGCGTGGCGACTTCCGCCTCCAGCGCCTTGCCACGTACGATCAGTTTCAGCGGCGTGCCGGCCTTGGCGTAGGTCGTGTCGACATAGCCTTGCGCGACCGGCCCGTTCACCGTCGGACCGAAGCCGCCCGACGTGACGACGCCGATGGTTTCGCCGTCGGTGTTCTGAATTTCCGTCCCCTCGCGCGCCGGCGCGCGGCCCAGCGGCCTGATCCCGACGCGCCTCGATGGCACGCCTTCCTTCAGTTCGCGCAGGATACGGGTGGCGCCAGGAAAGTCGCCGCGTTCGCGCCTGGCCTTGGAGATCATCCACGCCAGGGAGGCGGCGACGGGCGTCTTGGAGATGTCGATGTCATGGCCATAGAGGCACATCCCGCCTTCGAGCCGGAGCGAGTCGCGGGCGCCGAGGCCGATGGGTTTGACGCGAGGATCTTCGAGCAGGCGGTTGGCGAAAGCCTCGCCGTGCTCGGCGGGAACGAGGATCTCGAATCCATCTTCGCCGGTGTAGCCGCAGCGGGTGGCGATGACATTGCCGAAGGCGGTCGTCTTGATCTCGCGGAATGTCATGAAGGTGAGCGGCACAGCGTCGGGCAGGATTCCAGCGATCACCGCTTCGGCCTCTGGTCCCTGGATGGCCACAAGCGCCCGATCATCCGCCCGCCTGAGTTCCGCTTCCGCGCCGGCCGCCTTTTCGATCAGGGCGAAGTCGTTCTCTTTCGTACCGGCGTTCACGACGATGTAGAGTGTGCCTTGCTGATCATCGCGGTCCGGGCGGCCGATCATCAGGTCGTCAATGATGCCGCCATTCTCGTTCAGCAGCACGGTGAGTTGCACCTTGCCGGGCGCGAGACTGGCGATATCGGACGGAACCAGCCTTTCAACGATCGACGCGATCCTGCGGTGGGCTTCGTCGCCGCCGCCAAGTTGGGGGAGCGAAAGGAAACTCGGCCCCATATGCGAGACGTCGAACAGCCCGGCGTGTGTCCGCGTCCAGTTGTGCTCGGCCATGATGCCGTCGGCGTACTGGATCGGCATGTCGTAGCCGCCAAACTCGGCCATGCGCGCGGCAAGGCGGGTGTGCAGCCCATGCAGAGCGGTCGTTTTCAGGGGGGTAGTCGATACGTCCGCCATAACCACTCCGACAGCTGCGCAGCACCGCGTAATCGCGATTGCGCCCCCGCTGTCGGATATGCCTGAGAGATTCCCGTCTCCCCATCCAAACAGGGATGGTTTGAAGCGCTTACTCCGTCGGCGGCGGAACCAAATCCGCGCTTTCCAGCGTTGTCGTCACTCCCGCGGCCCTTTTGCCTGAGCGTTTCCGGGGCGGTTGCGCCTTCGGCGGCTGCTAGTGGTTGCAGCTCTCTCCCGCGGGGATCGATCGACCTTGCCGGCAGCACGCGCCTCCCGGCTGGCGCTGACGTCGGCGTCATCTGCCCTTGGGCGGGGGCGGGCGTCAATGGCGCCTGTGCGCCAAGGTTGGGGATGGCGCAGAACCAGTGGCTTATGGCCGCCGATCATGCAGTTGACGCTCAAACCGTGCGGCGCCTCCGCGATTGCCGATGTTTAATCGCGTCAGATGATCAACCGGTTCGCCACCGATATCCGCTGACTTACATCGACTCTCATGTCGATCATCCCCAGCCTGCGCTATCACCTTGGTCTTTCGCGTGCCTTTGGCCTGCCGACCGCGATATCTGTCGGTATCCGCCGCCGCCTGGGCATTCGCCACCCCGTGACGGTTCGCTGGCGGGGCGGGTCCATCGTCCTCAGGCCGCGCGAGAGCGATCCTGTCGTGGCGTCCTCCGTACTTGGATGGGATGAGTACGGGATGGGCGAGCGGGCAGAGACCGCGCTGACCCGCCTGGCGGACCGCTGGAACGCCAGAGGTCACACGCCGGTCATCATCGATGGTGGCGCGAACGTCGGTTACGCGGCGCTGCATTTTGCCGAGCGGTTTCCGCAAGCGACAATCATCGCCGTGGAACCCAATCCTGAAACGTTCGAAATTCTCAAGGCGAACTGCGCGCGGCATTCGCAGATCAGAACAGTATTCGGCGCGCTCTGGTCTCATGGCCGCGGCGTGTCGCTCCATTCGGACCGCGACAGTTCGTGGGCAGACAAAGTTGGCGAGGGGATCATCGATACTCCTTCGCTGCTGCTGCAGGACCTGATGAAAACCGTGCCCGGCGGACTGCCCCTGATCATCAAGCCTGATATCGAGGGCGCGGAGGGGGAAGTATGCCGCTCGTCGCCCGAGTTATTGCGCAAGGCGGCATGCCTGCTGATCGAACCCCACGACTATCTGAACCCGGGATCTTCCTGCCTGTCTCCGTTGTATGACGCCTTGAAGGGGCGGCGGGTCGATACGTTGCTGGTTGGCGATTACATCGCCTTGATCGCTTCCAGCCTGGTCAGAGACGTTGATGCGGCAGCGCCGGACTTGCCGCAAGCTGTTGCCTTCGTTCGCGAGCCGCGGCAGACGCCGGTCAGGTCAGTTCAGGTGCAGCCTGCTCTACACGCCGGCCCACTGTCTGACTGAGGTCAACGGTCGCAGCTGGCGCTGTTACGCGGCCCGCGTGCGGCCCAGGCGCTTGTCGACGACCTTCCTCAGGCCCGCGATAAGCTTCTCGCGCTCGTCGTAATGCTCGCCGGTCAGGACGCCGAGCGTGTGCATGGCATCTATGTGGGTCGTCAGGACTTCGGGATCCGGTGTGCCCGTCGCCCCGATGGCGCTGATGTAACGGCCCAGTGACTTGGCGGCTTCGCCCATCATCTGGTCCTTGATCTCATCGGCCTTCAGCTCGGCTTCCTTCACTGCGAAGAAGATTTCGCGCAGCTTGCGGCGATCGCCCGGCGTAAGGCCCGTGGCGAGCTCGCTGATCTTCTTGACGCAGGCGCGAACAGCCACGCGGTTCGGTTCCTGTTCCCACGGCGCCAGGTTCGACGGATCACCCACGGGATCGACGAAGCGGCGCAGCGGGCCATTGTAGGAATCGATCATGCGCCGGCGGCGGCATGGTCCGACATAGACGGCGCAGTCGATGAACTCGCGGGGGCGGTCAAGCACGGACTTCACGCGTAGCATCACGGCTTGCGACGAGAACGGGCGGGCGAGCATCTCGTCCACGCCACTCTGCTGGGCGGCGTCGAGGAAGGCCTTGGTCGGCGTGTCCGTCATGACGATGATCGACGTCTGCCGCGACACGTCGCGATAGCCGGCGCGGATCATGCGCGTGAATTCCAGACCGGACAGGCCGGGAATGCGCGAGGCCGTGATGACGATGCGTGGCTGCAGTTCGGCGGTCAGCGCCAGCAGCTCCTCGCCATCGCGAACGATCGTGATCATGAAAAAGCCAGCAGCGCGCAGAACCTCGGCAAGCAGGTTGCGCGAATGCGGGTCAGAATCTGCAATCAGGAAAGTAGGCGGCGCGTTACGGCTAGACATTATTCCTTGCCCCTTGGACGGTCCTCATGCCTACCAAAACAGGGTTAAGGTCCAATCCGCGCCCGCGTCGCAAGTTCAGCGACGCCGATATACGCCTCGTTAGGAAATTGGCGCGGCCCGGTCAGGGCCCGCAACTACAGCGCCTTCAGCCAGTCCAGCAGCAGCCGGTTCGTCTCGGCGGGCTTTTCCTGCTGGTTCCAGTGGCCCGCCCCGGGGATCATGTGGAAACCGCGCAGGTCGTCGAAATGGTCCCGCATGCGCGTTTCCATATCCCGGCCAAACATGCGGATGCCCATGTCCCTGTCGCCTGCCATGAACAGGGCAGGCTGGGATATCTTCGTGCCGGCGCGGCGCGAGGATACCGCAAAGTCGCGGTGGAAATTGCGATAGCGGTTCAGCGGCCCCCGGAAGCCCGATCCCTCGAACTCCTTCACGAGGTAGTCGATGTCAGCATCTTTCAGCCAGGCCGGGAATTTCTCGGGATTGGTCATGCCCTTTAGGAACGGCTCGCCATGCTTCTTGCCGATCGGCCACCCGCCCTCGGGCGCGTCCCCTGACCACGCATAGTAGATGCGCCGGATCGTGTCGCGAACGTCGGCCTCGAACTCCGCCTCGGCGACGCCCTCGTCCTGGAAATACACCATGTAGAAGAACAGCCCGTTCTCGGTGAACATCTTCCGGGCGACATCGATCATCGGCGCCGAGCCGTGTCCCATGTGCGGGATCGACATCCCGCAGACGGCCGTGAAGCGCTCGGCATCCGCCCACGCGGTATTCCAGACGATCGGGGCTCCCCAGTCGTGGCCAACCAGGATCGCCTTGCCGCCGCCCAACGCGTCCGCCACGGCCTGATTGTCGGCGATGATGCTCGCCATGTCGTAGGCTTCGACGGCGTGCGGCTTCGACGAGCCGCCATAGCCGCGCACGTCAATCGCGGCTGCGGTATAGCCCGCCTCGGCAATCGGCTCCATCTGGTGACGCCAGGAATACCAGCTCTCCGGCCAGCCATGCACCATCAGCACGAGCGGGCCGGAACCCTGCACGGCAACGCGGATCGACTGATCGCCGGACTGGACGTAGTGGAACTCATGGGCCATATTCAGGGCTCCTCGGCGACCGTATGTATCGGTTGCGCATTGCGGACTAAGCCGGACCCTGTCTGGGCCGTCCGCACCTTAACCAAGCTGGCGCGTGGGCCAAGTCCCGGAGCGAGCCAGTTGAAGGCAGCGCACCGCTTTCGGCCCGGGATTTTCCCAAACCGCAGACGCAATGCGCGACGACGCGGCCCGATTGCCCGACGTGTTCGGGGGCGAGTTGCGGGCGCAAGGAGGATCTCATGTTGCTGACCATGATGAAGGGAAAGCTGCACCGCGCGGCCGTCACCCAGTGCGACCTTCACTATGAGGGTTCATGCTCCATCGACATCGACCTTCTGGAAGCGGCGAACATCCTGCCCCACGAGCGGGTGGATATCTGGAACATCACCAATGGAGCGCGCATCTCGACGTATGCGATCGAGGCCCCGCGTGGGTCGAAGACGATCGGCATCAACGGCGCCGCTGCCCGCTATTTCCAGACCGGCGACCGCGTTATCATCGCCGCGTTCGCCCAGATGGACGAGACCGAAGCGAAGCAATGGGCGCCAAGCGTCGTGCGCCTGAATGATCGCAACGAGGTCGTGACCGGCATCGCCTGACGGGAATACACGGGCTTCCTAGCCAAGAAGCAGAAACGCCGCCCGTCACGCGCGGGCGGCGTTTTGCGTTTGCGGCTGGGCGGCAGCCTACTTCGTCAACTCGAACACCACGTTGACCGTCTGCACAAGCGAGACTTCACCCGCTGCGATCGGGGTCGCTTCGGCCGCCATGTCCTGCATCCGCATCATGACGGGCATCGGCGGCTGCGGGTAGAATTCCTGCTCGCTGATCGTGACGATGCGCTTCACCTTGTAGCCGACGGCCTGCGCATAAAGCTCGGCCTTCGCCGCGGCGTCCTTGACGGCTTCGACGCGCGCTTCGTTCTGGAACTTGTCCGGCTGGTCGACCGAGAACGAGATGCCGTTGATGGCGTTGCCGCCGCCCTTCACCACGGCGTCGAGCGTCTTGCCGAGCGTGTCGAGCTTGCGGACCTTGATGGTGATGGAATTCGACGCCTGATAGCCAGTGAGGCGCGGACGCGCATTGTTTGGATACTCGTAGACCGGGTTGAGTGACATGTTGCCGGTCTGCATGTCACGATCGGCAATGCCGGCGGCTTTCACAGCCGCGAACACGCCATTCATGTTCGTCGCCTGTTGCGCCATCGCTTCGGCTGCGGTCTTGGCTTCGACCTGCACACCGACATTGATCATCGCGACATCAGGCGGCTGCTCGATCGAGCCGCGGCCCATCAGGGTTAGCGTGGTCTCAGGCTGTATCGAACTCATGGCGGGCATCCCTGGGGGCATGTGCATAGGCGGCTGGGCCATCGCGATCGGAGCAGTTGCGCATCCGGCCAGCGCAGAAATGGCCAGCAGGGCGGGGGCAAG
>JBBAUA010000010.1:45300-58060 GCA_040398465.1 Hyphomonadaceae bacterium
CGTGAGTCACTTTCGAAATGGGGCGCAGCTGTGGCGTGGCAAGCGCATTCTGGCGGCGCAGGATGGCATGCTGGCAGCGAAGCCGTGGCGTCACCCTGAATCAACGCCCGATCAGCAGCGCATTCAATGCGAAATAGGATGCGACCAGCGCCAGCGTGATGGCGGTGATGCGGGCGAGATCGCGTTCGAGGCGATAGGCGCGCTCCCGGCGCAGGCGTCCCTGTGGACCTTCCAGTATCGGCGTCGTCTCGATCCAGCGATCGCTCCGGAATGCTTTCACCGGGTTCGTGATGAACGCCGCGAGGCAGGCGCCGATCACGAGCACGCCGACGAGAAGATATCCGAACACGAAGGATGTCACGCCCCACACCGCGCCATGCCACGCATCCTTCTTTTCGCCCGGAGCTTCCAGCGCCCGGGTCATCATCCCCATGCCTGCGAATGACAGGATGTGGAGATCGATTAGCGGTGGGGGCGGTACGGCGAAGCTGCGAAGCGGCGCGTGGATCACGGCCGCAACCCCGTCGGCCAGCGAGCGATATCCCGCGATGAAGTGAGAGATATCGGGTGCGACGGGCAAGGCCCATTGCCGGTGGATCAGGCTGATCAGCGTCGGAACACTGAGCGCGATTCCGGCAAAGTAGAGGGCCTGGCTCGAGCGGCTATCGGTTGAGGCGTCGATCATGCGGACTGGATATCACGACAGGCAAAACGCCAAGTACCCTAACTTGCATACAGCAAGCATTAACCCTTTTCCGGGATAGAGTTGTCTTGACACAGGCGTTTGCGCCTTAAGATCAGGGGGGCCATTTTGCGTCAGCGCTCTATCAATTCTCTCACTGCCAAGGCTGGCGGAGTCGTTCTCGGAAGCACGATCCTGGCAGGTCTGGTAGGCGGCGGCTCTGCATGGTTGCTGAGCTACGAACTCACTGAAACGAACCACATCAGCAAGGTGCTGCGCAACCACCTTGAAAGCGACATGATGCACGATGCGCTGCGCAGTGACGTACTCGCTTCACTCGCCGCCAGCAACCCCGCGTACGGCCTCTCCATGTCCGACGTGAAGACGGATCTCAACGATCACGTCACGAACTTCCGCGATCTTCTCGCCGCCAACGTCGAACTCACCGCCAAAAACGAGTTGGGTCCTGTGATCGCCGCCGTTGCGCCCGCGCTGGAAGATTACATCGCGACAGCAACGAAGCTGGTCGAGACCGCAGCGATCGATGAGCCGGCCGCCCTCGCGATGCTGTCGGGATTCTTCGACGACTTCCGCGCCCTGGAGGGCGCCATGGAGCAGGCGTCGGACGAGATTGCAGCTGTGTCGGATTCCGCTGTCGCGCAGGCCTCGATGATCGGCACGATTTCACAAATTGCCATCCTGATCGCCTCGCTCATGGCGATCGGCGCGGTCATCGCCATCATGCTCGGCGCGCGCAGCCGGGTCGTGGGCCCCATTGTCGATCTCACCAACGCCATGGACAAGCTGGCCGCAGGCGACACCAGCGTTCAAGCGCCGCACCGCGACCGCGAGGACGAGGTGGGCCGCATGGCCGCCGCTCTCACCAAGTTCCGGGAAAATGCGATCAACCGCGTGGCGCTGGAAGCAGCCCAACGCACCCAGGAACAGGAGCGCACCGAGCGAAGCCGCCGCGTCGAAGCCCTGGCTTCGGGCTTTGCAGACCAGCTGGCCGCCACGCTGTCCACGCTCCGCGAGTCCTCGGGCCGCCTGATGAAGGACGCCACGTCTCTCGAGCACGTCTGCGACGAAGCCAACCGTAGCGCGTCGAAAGCGACCAACGCCACCGACGGCGCCAACTCGAATGTTCAGACCATCGCGGCTGCAACGACCGAGCTCAGCGCCTCGATCCAGGAAATCGCAACGCGCATGTCCGAATCTGCCCGCTCGGCAGAGCAGGCCGTCACTCAGGGCAACGCCGCAGGCGTCACCGCCCGGGAGTTGGCCGATGCGGCCCGCAACATCGACGAGATCGTCTCGGTGATTGGGAGCGTCGCTGAACAGACCAACCTGCTCGCGCTGAACGCCACCATCGAGGCGGCCCGCGCCGGCGAGATGGGCCGCGGTTTCGCCGTCGTCGCCGCCGAGGTGAAGGCGTTGGCCAGCCAGACCTCGCGCGCCACCGAAGACGTTTCGCGGCGCATCGTGGAAATTCAGGGCATCAGCGCGCGCTCGACGGATCAGCTGCGCGACGTCGTCGCCCTGATCGATCAGATGAAGCAGTTCAGCGTCGCCGTAGCCGCCGCAGCGGAAGAACAAAGCGCCGCTACCAACAGCATCGCCCAAAACGTCAACTCCGCCGCCGGTCTTTCGGACGAGGCGCGCGACAGTGTCGCTGCGATGAGCAGCGTGACCGCCCAGGCGCGCGCAGCCACGTCCTCCGTCCAGGACAGCGCGCGCTCGGTTGAAGATCTCTCGGCCCGACTCAACGCGGTCGCCCGTGAATTCCTCGATAAGCTGAAGGCGGCTTAGCCGCCGCGTTTGCAATCCGGTAACCACGGCTTCACAACGGTTAAGCTTGTCCGGCGATTTACCCTAACAGGATGGCCCGGCAAATTAGGTTTGCTCTGATAGCACTCTTTCATTGCTCCTCGAAGCTGATGGAAGTGTCGTGCACCTCAAAGCCCCGAACCGGACGTTTATGTTCCTCGCAACGCTTGCGGCGATTGCCGCCGCGCCTGCTGCTCTTGCGCAGGATACTGACGCCGAAAACATCAGCCAGCAAGGCGCGGTGGAGCTGACGCTTGATCACGCCGATACCGGCGAGGACGTGCTTGCGGCGACGATCAACTATGGCCTCGCCGTTCGCTTTGCCGAAGGCTGGACGGTTCAGCTGGACGCTGTTCTGGAGCCAGTGGTCGATCCGGCGGGCGATGAGGCCTTCGAGGGCGAAGACGCCTTCATTGAAACGCTGTCGCTTCAATATGCGGGGGAGGCATTCACCGTCTATGGCGGCAAGATCAATCCCGTCTTCGGCAGCGCGGCGGACGTCGCGCCCGGCCTCTACGGCGTCGAAGCGGGCGAATCCTACCAGATCACCGAGGCGCTCGGCGTCGGCGGCGACATCTCGCTGACCTCGATGCTGAACCTTGACGGCGAACATGTTCTGTCCGCCGCGCTCTTCTCCGCTGACCGCTCCGCTTTGTCAGGTTCGCTGGGCGGATTGCGCGAGGAACTGGAACTCGCCGATGGCGGCCTTGCCAACACGGAAGGCCTGAAGTCAGTCACGCTCAGCATCGATGGCGTGCTGGCGAACGGCGTTGGCTACACCCTTGGCCATCGCCGCCTCGCAACGGACACGCCGGGCGAAACTGATGAAAACACCACCGTGCTCGGCGTCAACTATGCCTGGCCAGAGGACAGCGGCCTCGACCTGGCGGTGATGGCCGAGGTGGCCGCGTCGCGCAATGCCGATAGCGTCGACGGCGCGAACCGCGACTTCTACACGGCCGGCGGCACGCTCGGTCTCGGCGACTGGTTCGTCAACGCGATTGCCTCAGGCTGGAACGAGAATGCGACAGCGGGCGATCTCGACGTCCGCAAGCTCGAACTCTCGGTTGGCCGCGCGCTGGCCGAAACCCTCGTGCTGGAAGTTGGTGTTCAGGACGTGCGCGAATCCGGCGCGTCGGCCACCGTGATTGGCGCTCGCCTCGCCTGGGAGTTTGGTTGAGAGGCTCTAGCGAACCGAGACGATAATCGTGCTGGCGCCTGCGAGAGCGGGCGTCAGTTGCGTTCTGGCATAGGCGATCCGGCGCGACACCTTGGTGGTCGTCTCGGCGATCACCTTGCCCGAAGCGTCATGTCCGAGCATCACAATCGTGCGGGGGGAAAGGCTGCGGGCCGAGCCCAGCACACCTTGGTCAAGCCTGACAACCACTTCGCCATCCGCGAGGCTGGCGCGGATCGCTGGCATCGAGGCCTTCACGACCGGGTCGGCAACAGCAGGGGCGGCCAGCATGGCAGAGGCGGCGAGGAAGGCGAAAACGGCGCGCATTTCGAAAGCTCCTAACGTACCACGCCCGAACGATGCCCGTGGCGTTCACATCCTGCACCGCAAGGACGGGGCCAACAACCCGGCCCCTGTTAATCAAAAAGGCATCCGTATTCACGGGCGCTGGGTCTTCGGTTCCCACTGTCCCAGCTTAGGCCACATAAGCCCACTTTGCGCCGGTTCGGCTAGCTGATCGCGCGGATGATTGCGGCCTGCTGGTCAACGGTCAGGCTGTTGATCTGGTCCGGCGTGAACCCACTGATCTGCAGCGGCGTGAGCGCGTCAATCTGGTCGACAGTCAGCGCGCCGATGGCCGTGGTCGTGATGCCCCCGATCTGCGTCGAGGTGAGGCCGCTCAACTGTGCAGGCGTGAACGACCCGATCCATGTGGGTAGGTTGCTCAGCTGGGAAGAGGTCAGAGCGGCGACATGCGAGGCATTTAGCGCTGCGAACTGCGAGGACGAGAACGCTCCGAGACGTGTGGAGGACAGGCTACCCACCTGGTCCCCGGTGAAGGCCGCAACCTGCGAAGTGGTGAAGGCGGAAACCTGCGTGTCCGTCAACGAACGAAGCTGCACACGTACAAAGCCCGCCAGCTGGGTCACGCTCAGGGAGGATATGTCGTCGGTTCCAAGCTGGCCGATGTCGGTTGTCTCCAACGCGCCGATCTGTGTCGCCTTGAGCCCGGCGAGCTGCGTAAGCGTCAGCTGGTCGATCTGCGTGGTTGTGAGGCCGACGATCGCAGATGACGACAGCGCGGCGATCTGCGAGGCGCCCAGCGCCGCAAACTGCGACGAACTCAGAACGCCGATCTGGTCAGCTGAAAGGCCGCTGACAAGCGTGGAGGACATCGCACCGATCTGTGTTGCGCTTAGCCTGTCGAGCTGGGTCGCCGTCAACGCCGACGCCCATGTCTCGGCAAAATCGCTCGCAGCAAGTTGCGTCACCGTCAACGTCGAAATCACATCAGGTGCAACCGCGGCAACCGCGGTGGGGGACAAGGCAGCGAGCCTTGATGTCCCAAGTGCTGCGACCTGCGTCGACGACAGTGTGGCGGCTTGGCTCGCGGTCAGCCCGCGCATCGCGGAGGTGGACAATGCGGCAATTCTTGTAGTGGAAAGTCCGGAGATTTGTGTCGTCGTGAGGCTGGGGAGTTGCGTTTCCGCGAGTCCGCCCAGCTGTGTTGTGCCGAGCGCGTTGAACTGCTGGCTCGACAGAGCAGCGACCTGGGTCGATGTCAGCGCAGAGATCTGAGTGGAGGCAAGGCTGGCGAACTGCGATGAGGTAAGAGCGCCGATCTCTGTCGTGTCCAGGCTCTGAACCGTGGTGGTCGACAAGGCGGAGATCTGCGCCGTCGTCAGCGACTGAATTTGCGTCGCATTCAGGTAGTCGATATTCGTCGCCGTGAAGCCGCTGGCGCCGTCTGCCGAGATGGCGCGCAATTGTGTCGTGTTCAGCAGGCTTACATGGTTGGCGTCAAGATACGCGACCTGCGTAGTGTTGAAGCCCGCTAGCTGGGTCGTGGTCAGCGACAAGGCCTGGGTCAGCGTCAGCCCGGTTAGCGCAGTTGTGGAAAGTGCGCCGGCCTGCGCGCCGTTCAGCGCCGCCATTTGCGTTGGTGCGAGGCTGGCAAGCTGTGCGGAAGACAGGCCCCCGACGCCACCGATCGACAGTGCTGCAATATCAAGGTTCGACATGGCGGCAAGCTGCGAGATGCTGATCGCCGCGACCTGCGTCGCGTCGAAACCAGACATCGCAGAAGCGGGGAGGGCCTGTATCTGGGTCGTCGACAGCGCCTGGATCTGCGCCGTCGAGAAACCGGACACCTGCGTGGCCGTCAGCCCTCTTACCTGCGTCGTCGTGAAGGCGGATACCGCGGTCGCGCCCAGCGCTGAGATTGCAGTGCTGGAGAACCGCGTTAGCTGCGCGCCAGTCAATGAAGCTATCTGCGTGGCGGAAAGAGCGCCGGCCTGCGTCTCCGACAGCGCGGCAAACTGTGTTGCTGTAAAGGCGCCAAGTTGCGACGGGCTCAACAGTGAAATGCTGGTTGTCGCAAGGCCGCCAACCGCGCCGGTAGACAGCGCGGCAATCTGCGTCGACTTGAGCGCGGCCAGCTGCGTCGCTGCAAGCGCGCTGGCATGCGTGGCAAGGAGGCCCTGAATCTGTGTCGTACTGAGCGCCGCAATCTGCGCAGTGCTGAATGCTGCGAGCTGCGTTTCCTCGATAGCGCTGACCTGCGTCGCAGTCAGGCCATGCAGGCGCGTGGTCGCCAGGCTCTGGATATCTTCGAGTTCCAGGCCCTGAACAGCCGAGGCGCCGAACATCCCAACCTGCGCGGCCGAGAGCCGGTTGAACTGGGTGGCCGTCAGCGCATTCACCTGGTCACCCGTGAACCCTCGAAGCTGCGACAGAGTCAGCGCGGCCATTTGCGATGTGGTCATCGCGCCGATCTGGGCTTCGGAGAGGGCGCCAATGGTCGTGGCCGTGAGGCCCTTTACCTGCGTCGTGCTCAGGGCGGCAATCTGCGTCTCGGTGAGTTCGGCTGCCTGCGCGGCGTCGAATCCGGAGATCGCCGTGGAAGTGATCGCCGCAAATTGCGATGTGCTCAGCGCTGCAAGCTGTTCGCCGGAAAGGGCCTGCGCCTGCGTCGCTGTGATGGCGGCCAGCTGGGTAGTCGTGAAGGCCTGCAGTTGCGTCGCGCCAAACGCACCAACCGCCTCGGCGCCCAGCGACCGCACCTGCGTCGCGGTGAGGGCTGCAAGTTGCGTGGTGGTGAGCGCCGCCGCCTGCACTTGGTTCAAAACTCCAAGCTGCGCCGGCATCAGCCCGAGCACCTGGTTACGGGTAAGCACGGCGATGTCCTCCGCGTCGAGGCCATCTAGCGCCGTCGTCGAGATCGCCCCGATCTGCGTGGATGCCAGCGCCGCCAGCTGATCGCTGGACAGCCCGCCGATCGCCCGTGATTCCAGCGCGCGTACTTGCACCGCGGACAGCGCCGCCAACTGCGACGTCGACAGCCCCGAGGACTGCTCACCGGACAAGCCGCTGATGGCTGTCGGACTCATCCCTTTCAGTTGCGTCGTTGTCAGGCTTGCCAGCGCCTCCGCCCCAAGGGCTGCAACCTGCGCGGATGTGAAGCCGCCAATCGCGGTCGAGGTCAGGACAGGCAGTTGTGTTGTACTGAGCCCGGAAACCTGATCGGCGGTGAGCCCGCCGAGCTGCGTCGATGTCAGCGCCATCAACTGGCTTGTCGTTAAGGCGCCGATTTGGGTATCCGCGAGGAGGCCGATCCCGCTTGACGTGAAGCCGCGCACCTGTGCTGTCGTGAGTGCGGCAATCTGGGACGTCGACAGCGCCGCAAGCTGGGTTTCACCAAGGCCGCCAAGTTGGCCCGCAGACAACGCTGCTAGCTGCGTGCTGGACAGATTGCTGATGTCGTTCGCTTCGAGGCCCGAAACGGAAGCGGCGTTGAGGCCGCTGATCTGCGTGGCGCCTAGCGCCGCAATCTGCGTGTCTGCAAGAGCCGTGATCTGATCGGAAGACAGTGCGCGCAATTGTGCACCAGACAGCACGGCCAGTTGTGTTGTCGTGATGGCTGCAAGCTGGTCATTGCCGAGTGCGGACAGGCTCGCCGGGACCAGCGACTTGACCTGCGTCGTTGAAAGGCCGCCCAATCGCAAGGGCGCAAGCGCCGCCAGCTGTGTCGATGAGAGCGCGCTGACCTGCGTCGACGTCAGCCCGGAAAGCTGGTCAGCAGAAAACACCGCCACCTGCTCGGGCGTCAGGGCAGGCACCTGCGTCGTGACAAGCATGGCAAGCTGCGACGTCGTGAATGCTGCGATCTGCGCCTCGCTGAAGGCGCCAAGCTGCGTGACCGTGAGCGAGCCGATCTGCGTCGTCCGGAGCAGAGCGACCTGCGTCGTGGAAAGGCCCTCGATCTCCTCAACCGGAATGGCCCTTATCTGCGTACCCGTCAGCGCCCCCAGGTGCGTCGACGAGAGAGCGGCGAATTGCTCTCCGGTCAGCCCGCCTACGGAAATGCCGCGGATTTGCGCCGTTGTCAGCGCCGCCATCCGGTCCGTGCTGAGCTCGGCAAGCTGTGTGGCGGTCAACGCCCCCAGCGCAGCCGCCGTCATCGCCCCCCACTGGGTGAGTGACATGGCCTCGATCTGGGTGGCAGCAAGCCGCTGGACCTGCGCGCTGCTGAAGGCGGCAACCTGATTGGTGCTCAGCGACTGGAGCTGCGTTTCATCCAGGCTCCCGATCAGGGCGGCCGGAAGGAGCTTTACCTGCGTCGTCGACAGCGCGATCAGCTGTGTCGTCGACAGCCCGATTGTCTGTGTCGTCGTCAGCGCGCCCAGTTCCTCGCTCGTCAGCGCTCGCACCTGGGCGACCGTGAAGGCAGCGATCTGTGTCTCCGAAAGCTGACGCACCTGCGTGGCGGTAAGCCCGCTGATCTGGCTGGTTGCGATCGCCCCAACTTGCTCGCCTCCCAGCACTTCCAGTTGCGATGAGGTCAGACCCGACAATTGCGCACCGCTCAACGCCGCCACCTGCGTCGTCGTCAGTGCCGCAGCTTCCTCGGTCGACAGCGCGGCCATGTGGCTGGCCCCCAGCAGCTTGAACTGCGCCGGCGTCAGCTGGGCAATCTGCGTCGCGTCCAGCGTCGCGAACTGCGTGGTGCTCAGGGAAGCCAGCTCTGCCGGGAGCAGAGCACCGAGCTGGTCCGCATTTAGGCTGGCTAACTGCGTCTCACTGAAGCCCCTGACCTGCGACGTCGTGAGCGCCGTGAACTGTGTGATCGACAGCGCGTCCCATTGCGTCGTGGCTAGGCCGCCGATCGCTGCTGCGCTGAGGCCGGTCACCTGAGCGGTCGTCAGCGCGCTGATCTGCGTCGTAGAGAAGCCTCGCACCTGCGCCGCGCTGAGTGAAGCAAGCTGGGCAACTGACAACGCGCCCTCCTGTTGGGTGGTCAGGCTTTGCAGCTGTGTCGATGAGAAGCCCTTGACCTGAATGGCGGTGAGGCCCGCGATCTGTGTCGGCGTCAGCGCACCGAGTTGTTGCGCAGTCAGGTTGCCCAACGCGTCCGGCGAGAATCCGCGCACCTGGTTGACCGACATGCCGCCAATCTGAGTCGTCGTGAGCGCCGCCAGCTGCGTGGTCGACAGCGCGGCAAAATCGCCGGCCTCAAGCCCGCGAATCTGTGCAACCGACAAGACGGCGATGTCTTCGGCGTCGAACGCAGTGAACTGTGCTGACGACAACGCAAACAGCTGCGCCGCGCTGAAACTCATGTGGCTGGGCGACAGCGCCGCCAGCTGGGCGCGCGACAGCGCGGTCACTTGGCGGGTGGACAGGCTGGCCAGCTGGGCGCCGCTGAACTGCGTGATCTGCGTTGTGGTGATCGCCTGCGTCTGCGTCGATGAAAGCGCTGCGATGTCCGTCCGCGTCAGGCTCTCGATTGTCGCCTGTGACATCGCCGCGATCTGCGCGGAACTGTAAGAGGCGATGAACGAAACCACGCGACCCGGCAGCCTTTCCCATCGACCGCCAAGACGGTCTGAGACCTGCGCCACGCTTGCGCGCGCGCACGTGAGGGGAGGAGCAAGAACCGCGCCGCGTCGTTAACCAATGAAAGTCTCGTAAAAACAGATAGATAGAGATGCGCGGTTAAGCGATGCTAGGCGCATTCTGCCCACCTCGAGCCAAGCTTGCCGGGCAGAAACGCCGGATCATGGAGGTGGCGTCAGGCCGTGAACCTGGCAGGCGTCCAGACAGGCGCGCCCGCCGCCCCGGCTTGCACTTGGCCGTGAACGCCAACCGCAGTCCTTTGCGTCGACGTCAGCAGGGCGATCGTCTCCGCATCGCTAGCTGGCGCGCTCGCCATCACGCGGCCGCCATCCGGCGCGCGGGCGATGATGATCGCGTCGATCGGCGCTCCATCGCGGGCATAGCGCACCGTGTACGTTTCGATCACCGCTGGACCGGCATACCCCTCGCGCAATGGCGGCGTCGGCCCTCGCGCCGCATCCGCAACGGCCTGCACGGAATAGTCCGTCGCCATTGGCGTGGGGGCGAGCGCCGTGCTCAGCACCAGCGCATGGTGCTTGTTCACATATCCTCCCTGTCCGTAAAGCAGCCCGAGTTCGCCCGCATGTGCACGCAGCGCACGCACCATCGCGGCAATCGCATGGCTCATGTAATTGTTCAGCGGCCCGCCGAAGAAAGTCAGTCCGCCCGCGACAGTCGGAGGATGCAGCCCGGGATCAAGACCCAGCGTCCTCAGCGCCATCTTCGGAACCACGGGAAAGCAGCTGTAAAGTTCTAGATGGCGGAAGCGCCCCGCGTCCCCCCCGGCAATCGCAACAGACCTCTCCAGCACCGCCGTCTGCGCTGTTGAGTGGTCGTAGCGGTCACGATGGAGATAGTCTTCGGGCTCCACGGCGTTGGCGCCGCCCCAGATGTGGATCAGCTTCTCTTCCGCAATCCCCACCTCTCTCGCGCGTGCAAGGCTCATGACGACGACCGCCGCCGACTGATTCACGGCCGGGTTCGCCACCATCAGCTTGGGGTAGGGCCAGTTGATCAGCCGGTTGTCTGCGTTCACCGTCCCGATCGCCTCTGCATCTGGGGCAGAGCGTATCCACGCATATGGATTGTCTGCCGCCACCGCGGCATAGCGCGCCCAGAGTTCTGCGGATTCCCACATCCCCTGCGCCGGTGTCTGCCCCCACGCCGCCTGCGCCGCGACCTCGTAGAAGGGATAGACCTGCGCAGGGTTCATCACGCCAAGCTGTTTGGCGATCGGGCTCATCGCAAAGCGGCTGGAGGGAAAGCGAACTGTTTCCTCTTTCGATGCTGCCGGCGTCCATGGCGGCGCTACACCCGACTTCTCGGCCTGCCCGCGCGCATGGCTCGCTTCGCCGCCGACAATCGCCGCGACCAGGTCTTCACCCATGGCGATCCGTTTTGCGGCCTCGTGCACAAGCCGCACAGGCGTCTCGCCGCCCATGCTGGCATTCACCGCCTCCGCCGGAGCGATGCCCAGCTTCTGCGCCAGCAACGTCACAGGGTCTTTGTAGGGCCAGCTCACCAGACCGATCAGGCTCAGCAAGCCGACACGGTCGAGCAGGCGCACGCCAGCGTCCGCTTCGCACGCCTTCAGCGCCTCGACCATAAGATCGACCGGCTCGCGCGCCTCGTCGAGACGTTTCGGCCTGTCGATATACTCGCCGACCGCGGCAATGACCGGAATTGCACGCGCGCTGTTCACCGTCATCGAGCACCAGTCTCCAGGGTCGCGTGCACGCCAATCCGCGCCGCCTGCCTTGACCGTAGGAAATTCACGCGCCTTGCGCCAGTTTCCGTCACGATAAGCTACATCATGTCATTTTCATCTGCTCACCTGCCGGTTGGCAAACGCGCTTCGGCGTGCCCAATCTCGATTGCGCCCATGAACCAGCTGCAGGAGTTCCCATGTCCGAAGCGCTTATCATCGATGCCGTTCGCACCCCGCGCGGCCTGGGCAAGGCCGGCAAAGGCGCGCTGGCGCCGCTGCACCCACAGCGACTCGCGGCAACCGTGCTTGCCGCAATCGCGGAGCGCAACAACCTGAACACTGGAGAGGTTGATGATGTCATCTGGTCGACCTCCTCGCAGAAGGGCAAGCAGGGCGGCGATCTCGGACGCATGGCGGCGCTCGATGCAGGCTTCAACGTGAAGGCCAGCGGAATGACGCTAGACAGATTTTGCGGCGGCGGCATCACCGCCGTGAATCTCGCAGCGGCCCAGATCATGAGCGGCATGGAAGATCTCATCATCGCCGGCGGCACTGAAATGATGAGCCTCACTGCGACGATGGCGGCCGACGAAGCCGCCGCCGGCTTCCCGCCCGGCCTGATGGGCGCTCACAATGCAAGCCTAGACGTGCAACATCCTCAATCGCATCAGGGCGTGTGCGGCGACGCCATCGCGAGCATGGAAGGCGTGACGCGCGCCGAACTCGACGCGTTTGCGCTCGAGAGCCAGAGGCGTGCCGCTCAGGCCATCGCCGAAGGCCGCTTCGACAGGTCCATCGTGCCCGTGAAGGACGCGGAGGGCAGGGTCGTTCTGGCCCGCGACGAGTATCCTCGTCCAGAAACTACTGCCGACGGCCTCGCCAAGCTGAAGCCCGCTTTCACTGTGCTGGCCGACATGCCCTACAACGAGGCTGGTGCGACTTTCCGCAATCAGATCAACCGGCGCTATCCTGACCTCAAGATCGAACACGTTCACCATGCTGGAAACTCTTCCGGCGTGGTCGATGGCGCCGCGGCCGTTCTGCTTGCTTCGCGCGACTATGCCGAGAAGCATGGCTTGAAGGCGCGCGGCCGCGTCGTCGCGATGGCGAATGTGGGCGATGATCCCACCCTGATGCTGAATGCGCCCGTGCCCGCGGCGCAAAAGGTTCTCGCGAAGGCCGGTCTCACCAAGGACGACATCGACCTCTGGGAGATCAACGAGGCGTTCGCCATTGTGCCGGAAAAATTCATCCGCGACCTCGGCATCGACCGCGCCAAGGTCAATGTGAATGGCGGCGCCATCGCGCTCGGCCACCCCATCGGCGCAACCGGCGCGATGCTCATCGGCACCGTGCTGGACGAACTCGAGCGCACAGGCGGCCGCTACGGCCTCGTCACCATGTGCGCCGCCGGCGGCATGGCGCCCGCCATCATCATCGAGCGGATCGACGGCTGATCGAAGGCCTGTGA
>JBBAUA010000010.1:58160-81510 GCA_040398465.1 Hyphomonadaceae bacterium
AGCCAGTTTTGCCGCAGCGTTCACGACCGGCGGCGGGCACGGCAGTGATCTCTGATCCGGCCCGTCGAAGCGAATGTGGCGCCAGCGGCAACTGCCGGGGGTCGGGAAATTGAAGCTCGCCCGGTATGCACGGCCGTGCGGTGGCAAAGCCGAACGTCCTCGTTTGTCTTTGTCATCAAGTTGTTGCGAAGCTGCCTGACAGCGGGCCCACTGTGAAAGCCGAATAAAGATTCCGCGAGGCTATGGAGCTGCAAATGAACGGGAATTCCAGGGGAGGGGCAACGCTGCGCTCGACAGCTTTTGTCGGACTTCTTGTGCTTGCAGCCTGCAGTCGGGCCACCGAACAGGATCCGGCGCAGACCCCGATCCCGGTCATCGCGAAAGGTCAGACCGTCGCAAGCGCCACCGGCGTGGTATCGTCGGGGACGATCGCGCTGGAAGGCGATGCGGTGAGGATTATCGGCGCCACCGCGCTCGGAGGCCTCGAAGTTTACGACGCGGCCGGCGCACGCTTGAGCTCCATGTCCGCAGGGGAGGTCGCGGGTGTTGACCTGGCTTATGGCTACGACATGGGCAGGGCTCCCGCTACGATCGTCGCGGCGGTCGATATCACCCAGAACGCGCTACGACTGTTCGAGTTGAAGGGGGGGAAGCTGACCGAAGTCGGTGCGCGTTCTGTGCCGCTGGGGTTCGCTGCAGAGAACGTCTGTCTATTCCACAGCAGTCTTGATGGCGCTCTCTACGCATTCGTGGTCGGGGACGGCGGTGAAATAGATCAGCAGCTCATCTATACGGATGCGTCCGGTCGATTGGACGCGCGCCAGGTGCGTCGCCTGAGCGTGATATCGACGATCAAGCAGTGCGTGGTCGATAACACCTCCGCGACGCTCTACGTGTCTGAGGAGACCGTCGGAATCTGGCGGCTGAACGCAAACCCGGAAGCCTTTGCCGCACCCGATCTCGTGGACAGCCCACGCTTCGGCAACATCAAGGAAGAAGTCGGCGGACTTGCCCTGCATGACGGCGGAGAGGGCGCCCGCTGGCTTCTCGCATCGGATGCATCAGCAGGTCGAGTGAACGTCTACGATCGCGACAAGAACGACGCCTACACTGGCTCCGTGACTGTCACCGCAATAGCGGGTGGCGAGGCGATCGGCGAACCCGGGCCGCTCTACGGGATGAGCCACGCCGTAAAGGGCTTCCCCAACGGGCTGCTGCTCGTCACCGACGAGGAGGGTTCAAACTTCAAGGCGCTTTCGTTTGCAGACATCGCGGCGAACCTCAAGATTTCCGCTGGCGCATCAAGCGACCCGCGGACGACGACAAAACCGGCAGTTCCGACCGTCACCGCCACGGTCGAGACAGTCGCCGTTCCGAGCTTTGGAGATGCGGCGGACGATCCTGCGATCTGGGCCAATACGGCAAATCCAGCCCAAAGCCTGATCGTCGCGACCGACAAAAAGGGCGGCCTGTTCGTCTACGACATGCAGGGCCAGGTCGTTCAGGATCTTCCGGACGGCAAGATGAACAATGTCGACCTTCGCGAAGGCTTCCAGCTTGGCGGCAAGAGCGTTGTCCTCGTCACGGCCAGCAACCGGACAGACCGGACCATCGCAATCTATCGGCTGGATACTGCGTCGCGCCAGCTGGTCAACGTCGCTGACGGTCCGCAACCGACCGAGCTTGAGGATCCCTACGGCCTCTGCATGTATCGCGATCAGGCTGGCAAGATGTTCGTCTTCGTGAATGGCGACGAGACCCGCAAACGTCAGTGGGAACTCGTGGACGCTGGCAACGGTCGCGTGCGCGCAAACCTCGTCCGCGAGTTCACCTTCGAAAGCCAGACCGAAGGCTGCGTCGCTGACGATACGAGCGGTCAGCTCATCGTCGATGAGGAAGACATCGGCATCTGGAGCCTGAGCGCCGCGCCCGATGGCGGCAACGAGATGAAATCGGTGCAGAAGGTCACCGACAACCCCGCGATCAAGGACGACCTCGAAGGCGTCGGGCTCTACAACCTGGGCAACGGGCGCGGCTACCTTGTGGTGTCGAGCCAGGGCAACGACACTTACGCCGTTTATCGCCGCGAAGGCGCACAGGAGTATCTCGGGTCATTCGCGGTTGTCGCAGACCCGATCCGCGGCATCGACGGGATATCCGAGACAGACGGCCTTGAAGTCTCCAGCCGCAATCTCGGGCCGGGCTTCGAATTCGGCGCCATGATCGCGCAGGATGGCCGAAACGTTCTGCCGATCGAAAACCAGAACTACAAGTACGTCCCCTGGCAGTCGATCGCCGAGGCGCTGAAGCTCGAGGTGAGAAGATAGACAAGGGTCTCACCGGAGCGAAACAGACTTGAACGGTCCTTGCGGCGAGCTGTTCAAGAGCAGCATAACGGAGCTGTGGGAAGCGTCACTCAATCGGCGAGCGGCATCCCGCTTGCGCGCGCCACGATCAGACGTAGTCACGTGGAGCGGAAGCCGACGCGGCTGTGTGAGCCGTCGCAGTTGGGCTTGGTGTTTGACTGTCCACAACGGCACAGGCGCATGGCTTCTGCGCGGGATACGACGCGGCCCGTCCCCGAGATGATCTCGAGGTTGCCGTAGATCGCCAGCCGGCTATCTACTGCTCGCCGGGCGCGTTGATCTCTCCGGCACGCCATTTCCGCTGCCGAAAGTCCAGCTCAATGCCAGCGACATTTATGGCCTGCCGATCAACGATGTGGCTGGCTTGTCCGTCGATCGCGCGGACCTCACCTACCACATCTGTCACCAGAGCCGCTTCGAGGCGGACAGGCGGACATTCAACCCCATGCAGCAGGCCTCGCCCTGTGAGATGTCGGACATGCGCCTAGATGTCATCGGGCTGGGTGGCGGCAACATCGATTTTGGACTGTTCGCCAGGAACATCTTCAATGAGGAAGCCTGCATTCCCGGACAGCAGGGCGTGCTGAACTCCGCTCCCAACGGGACGTTCGGCATCGTGGGAATCAGCGGCACCCTTCAATGCATCCCGCTACCACCTCGCATGGCCGCCGCAAGCCTGCAGGTCTCGTTCTGAAAAGGGCGAACAACTTCAGGCCGCCACTGGGCAACCCAGCTTACCCTACGGCCGACATGCGATCCTGTCGTTTCAGATAGACTCGCGCCGCACACAATGTCCCACGGTGCTTGGGCTCCCGGGATAAGTTGCGTGCACCCACTGTGCGAGCGGCAATCGACGGGTACACTGGCCTGCAAGAGGATGTAAAAAGGGTGCGGCCATGGCCTACAAGACGATTGAACTTGAGCGCGATGGCGATGTCGCAATCATCCGGCTCAATGATCCTGCGACGCTGAATGCCGTCACCGTGACAATGATCGAGGAGATCGATGCAGCGCTCGACGAGATCAACGGCGCGGCGCGGTCCATGGTGTTGACGGGAGCCGGGCGCGCGTTTTGCTCTGGCGCCAATCTTTCGGCCGGCATGGGTGATCGCAAGAGCGACGGACCGTATGACTCGGGCAGCGTGCTCGAGAGCCACATCAATCCGCTGATGCTTCGCCTGCGCGACGTGCCATTCCCGTGGGTATCTGCGGTGAAGGGCTCGGCGGCGGGCGTGGGCTGTTCGTTCGCGCTGGCGGCGGACATCGTGGTCTGCGGCGAGAGCGCCTTCTTCCTTCAGGCCTTCGCGCGGATCGGCCTTGTGCCGGATGGCGGCTCCAGCTGGATCCTGGCTAACAGCATCGGCCGGGCCCGGGCGATGGAGATGATGCTGCTGGGTGAACGCATTCCGGCTGCGAAGGCGCTGGAGTGGGGGATGATAAACCGGCTCGTACCGGATGAACAGCTGATGCCGGCCGCGCTGGACCTGGCGAAGGCGCTGGCCGCGGGCCCAACACAGGCGCTGGGGATGATTCGGCGGATGGCGTGGTCAGCAGCGAACGCCTCGTTCGAAGACGCCATGAAGACTGAACGCAACAACCAGCGCCACGCGGGGCAGACGAAGGATCACCGGGAAGGCGTGACGGCCTTCCTCGCGAAGCGCCCGGCGCAATTCACCGGCCTTTAGGTTCGGGACATGACCACGCATGAATCTCGATCTTGAGCCCGCCGACCTCGCCTTTCGCGACGAAGTCCGCACCTTCCTGAAGGAGAACCTGCCGCCCGAGCTGGCCGAGGCTGGCCGCCGCGTGACGAGCGTCTTCGCCGATCCTGCCTTCACGCTTCCATGGCAACGGATCCTGCATGCCCGCGGTTGGGCCGCCGCACATTGGCCGGTCGAACATGGCGGACTCGGTTGGAGCGAGGTGCAGCGCTATGTTTTTGCCGCCGAGTGCGCGCGCTTCAACGCGCCGAGTCTCGCGCCCATGGGGCTGCGGATGGTCGGCCCCTGCATCATGGGATACGGCACTGACGAACAGAAGCGCACGCTGCTGCCGCGCATTCTTTCGGGCGAGGACTACTGGTGCCAGGGTTACTCTGAGCCGGGTTCGGGCTCCGACCTCGCAAGCCTTCGCACACGGGCCGACCCGGATGGCGAGGACTACATCCTGAATGGTTCGAAGATCTGGACGACGCATGCGCATTTCGCCAACCGCATGTTTGGTCTCGTGCGCACGCGCTTCGAAGGCAAGCCGCAGGCAGGCATCACCTTCCTACTGATCGACATGAGGGCGCCGGGCGTCACGGTGAAGCCGATCGTGACGCTTGCGGGCGAGCACGAGCTGAATGCCGTGTTCTTCGATAATGTGCGCGTACCCAAGTCCAACCGACTGGGCGAAGAGAATGATGGCTGGACCGTAGCGAAATACCTGCTGGAGTTCGAACGCGGCGGACAATACGCGCCCGCGCTGAAAGTGCGGCTGCAGCAGTTGCGAGCGACGGCGCGAGACACTGTCCCCGCGGGCGAAGGCCTGTGGCGCCGGTTGGCCGAGGCCGAAGCGGCCGTAGACGCCATCGAAATCACCGAGCATCGCGTGATGTCAGCACTGTCCTTCGGCCGGAACCCGGGCCCGATGTCGTCCATGCTCAAGACACAGGGCACGGAGATGCAGCAAGTCATCGAGGAGATCGCTGTCGAGATAACCGGCGCCTATGCGGCCGTAGACCACCTTGAGGTGCGTGAGCGTGGCTCGAACCAGGCGCCGATCGGACCGGAAGGTCAGTGCGAGGCGATGGCGCGTTATCTGAATGGCCGCGCGGCATCGATCTACGGCGGCTCGAACGAGATCCAGCGCGGTCTCATCGCGAGGCTGATGCTCGGCCTTTAGCTCCGGAAGAACGCAATCTTCAGGCCCAGCTTGTCGCTGATCGGCACGACAAGCTTTGATACGCGTCCCTACTCTGTCGCAACGACGCGAAAGCCGATCGCCGTATCGCGTGTCGTCGGCGAAAGTCGGCTGCGATTGGCGATCCGCAGGTCGCCGGGATTTGCGCGCCATCCTCCGCCCCTGATAACCCGCTGGCAATTGCCTGAGACAACAGCCGAGCCATCGCGTGGAGCAGCTGCGAAGCTGTTGACATAGCAATCCTCAACCCACTCTGCGACGTTGCCCGTCACATACTGCAGGCCGAACCCATTCGGCTCGCCTGAGCCGGTCTCCGCCGTCTTGCCTGTCGGGACGCGGGCGGCTTCAAACCGGTCGCCCCACCAGTATGCCGTACCGGTTCCGCCGCGGGCCGCATATTCCCATTCGGCCTCGGTCGGCAGTCGATAGGATTTGCCCGTTTTCTTGCTCAGCCAGCGAACATAGCCTTGCGCGTCGTTCCACGACACCATGATGACTGGGCGAGCGCCACGGCCCCAGCTTCTGTCGGTCGGCGTGTAGTTGCTGCATCCGCCCGCAGCGACACATGCTTCCCATTCCGCAAACGTCACCTCGCGAATGCCGATGGCAAGCGGCGCGATCGCCACCTCGCGTTGCGGACCTTCCCACGCGCGGTGTCCCGCCTCGGTTGGTGGCGATCCCATTGTGAATACGCCGCCTTCCAGCCGCATCATTTCCGGACAGTCGTCATCGCAGTCGCGGAAGGATTTGGAGACGACTGGAGGCTGCGCGACTGACGTCTCAACAGCAGCACTGGCTGTCTGGACCGGCCCCTCCGGCTCCAGCGTTGTCGTTAAAGCAGGCGGCGCCTCGACAGGTGCGCTGGCCTGCTGGATCGGCTCAGCCGGGGCGCCTGGGCCCACCAGGCCGGGCACGATGACAAAAGCCGCAACTGCGATCGCCACTACGGCCAAACCGCCCATCATGAGCGGCATAAGGCCTCCCGGCTTTGACTTGGAAGGCGGGGCCTTTTTCTGAAATGGATCGACCCGTGGCGCTGCCTGCGGAGGCGGCGTTCGAAACAGCGGCTCAGGGGCAGGCGTGGGGGTCACGCGAACAGGCTCGGCCGCGACTGGCGCCATTGTAGGCTGCGAAGCAGCAACCCGCGCGGTGGTCAGGCCCGCCAGGCGTTTACCTGCAAGCGCCGCGAAGTGTCCCTTCGGATAGCGTTCAAGGTAGGACTCGAACTCATCGGGGTCATCACCGTCCTGGATAGACATCCAGAAGGCGGCCTCAATCGTCTCCGCATTTGCGATCGCTTCCGGTTTTGCTGACGCAGCCGTCGGTTCAGGCGCGACCGCCGATGGCGCTGGCTTTGCCGCTGCGGCCTTGCGTTCAACGTGCTCGCGAACATCCGCGATGAATGCGCGCCAGCCAGGATTGCTCGTGTCGCCTTCCCATCCGATCAGGTCTGCGGTCTGGATCAGTTCGAACATGATGGGACGGTCGCACGGCTCAATCATCACCGGGATCAGGGCGGATTTGCGATCGCCCAGCGTTGCCTCGGCCCGTACCCATTTCGACTTTACGGACCGCGACGACCACAGAACGACCACCGCGCGGGACGCATGCAGCTGACGTTCCGTCACCTCGTCATAGGTCTGGCCGGCGCGCAGCACGGTATCCCACCAGACGTCGAAACCTTCGTCAGACAGCGCCTTGGCGATAAGCTTCGCCCTGGCCTGATCTTCGCGATTATAGGAAAGAAAAATGTCCGGCACGCATCCACCCCTTTGACCCGACCGTTACTATCACATCAAGGCGGACCCGCTAAGCAAATCGACGCCACCGGCGACAGAGATGTGGGCTCCCACGTGCAATGCCTGAAATTTCGGCTGTCGCTTGATCTGGTGGGATCGTGCGTCTTCGCCCTGTGTCAATCGCCGCGCAAAGGGACAGCATCCGCTGGTAGCGGCTCATGGACATGGACTGCCCATGCCGAACAGGCAGTGCGGCTCTCGTGTGTTCAACAAGTTCTGGTCGCCTAAGTGCTGTTATACCGGTACGGCGACATGCTTGCCGGCAAACACCGCCTGCCAGCTCTCGATCTCGCCGACCACGACGTCGTCAACCTCGCGCGCGAGATCAGCAACGCGACCATAGTCGATGGCGGTCTCCGGGCTGTCGAGCAGCTGCGTAATGCGCACGTGGATGGCCGAAAGCTTTTCGGATGTGACTTCCGAGATCGATGCGAAGCGCTCGAAGTCCCCAAAATAGCGGATGCCGGCAATGGCGCCGCCAAATGTGGGCAGGGTGACGCCGAGAAAGGTGAACAAGTAGGACGTGTTCTCCGCGTAGGATTTGGGCCACCAGTGCTGTGCGCCGCCGAACTTCAGGATCAGGTATGCAGACACCGAAATCACCGCGAGCGTGAACAGGATTTCGGACAGCTTGTCGAGGCCGTGGTGCGCGGTTGCGAGCCGCTTCGCCTTGTAGATGTGATAGTCACGCTGCTGGACGACGTGATGGTCAAGCAGCTTGCTCAGGGCCACGCGGAGGTAGGTTTGCGTGATCCTTATCTGCGGCAGACCCGGTTCGCGCAGGCTACGTCGCGCATACCATTCCGGCCACGACGTTTCGGCGCCCTTTGGCCAGCGCCGCGGCGCGCGCACGACGCCAAGCAGCAGCATGATCGGCGCGTGGCGAGCGTACTCGGCAACGCGGCGCGTTTCGAACCAGCGCGCATGCCATCTGTGACGTTGGCCCGTTATGGTAGTCGTGAGAATGCTGGCGAGCAGCGCAAGCTCCAACGCGGCGAAGATCCACTTTTCGTCCGACGATGCGAACGGCAAGTAAGCGATGCCGACCACGATCGAGAGGGGAGCGAGCAGGAAGTTCAGAGTCATCCCGCCGCGATACGAATCAGACAGGTAGGCTGATATCCCGTCGGCCCATGCGAAACGACGCACGGCGCTGGCTTCCACGGCATCCACGAAGGCGCCTTCCTGGCCAGGCAGCGCACGAGCCTGGGCGAGCATGGCCGCTGCGCTGCCACGCGAGATCGCGTCTGGACCCTCATAGGTCTGGTGCAGTTTTCCGAAGCGACCCTTCCAGGAGCTAGCGCCGAACAAGGCCTCTATGCGACGGTATCCATGAAGGAGGTAGTTGCTCTGCGGCCGCCAGCGCTCGCGCTTGAATGCTTCAGGTCCCTCAATGCGCTTGCCGTGTGCGGCTGGCCTGCCGTGCACCGCGCGCGCCGGGGCGGGGCTCAGGGCGGCGTGGACCAGCGCGCGCAGCCCCGCCGTACGTTCGGGGTTCAGGGTCGGAGGTGATTGCACGCCGGCAAGCGATTCCAGATTGGAAAGTACGCGCCAGTGCTCCGGCGCGTTCGCGTTGATCCATACGACCGGTGCGCCGGTCTTGAGCGCGAGCTGAACGGAATGCCCGGTGCCGCCTACGAATGCGTGTGAGCCTCCATCCCATATCGCGATCAGCAGGTCGGAATGCTCGATCATCACCCGTGCGGCGATCTCCACCCGCTGGGAGGATTCGGCGGCGAACTTGTCAGCCTGCTGTTTATGTTCCGGATGAAGGCTTTCGAGAAAGAGCCTGCCAATGAACGTGTCGCGGTCAGCCATCTCGAACAACCGGGCGCGGGCGGCGATGCGACGAATGCTGTCCGCGCGAAGTTTCACTTTCGGATCAACGGGGTCACCGCCCGCAATCATCGCCTGCGCATCCTCGGGCGTCGTCGGCAGCGCATTGATCGCCACGTTGAGATCCAGCCCGAAGGCGAGGGGAGCAACCAACTCCCAGCCGCGCGTCAGCGCCTGTTCGGCCGCCATCAGATCGGCGCCCTCGGAAAGCATCGAGTGAAGGCGTGTCGATGCGATCTCGACATCCAGCTTTTCCGTCTTCGCAGCGTCCGAGATGATGTCGAGGATCTCGCCCAGCACGCTCGCGATCCGACTGCGGTTCATGGCAAACGCGGCGTTGCCCTCGCGATGGCCGGTTATCGCAAGGTTTATGCGAGCGGGCGGGGCGGGTGGTGCGGAAGAGGCAGGCCCGGTCATACGCCCAGGTCCAGCCGAGTTGTACGCCACGCGCGCGTTTGGTCTTCGCGATGATGGAAGAGAAGAATGTCTGGCACGCACGTCCCCGCCGGTCTGGCCTGAAGGATTACAATACCGGCCTTGAAAGGTCGATCTGGACTGATGATTAAAACGGCTCTCCGCGGACGGAATAGGCGATGTGCCCCTGGCGGATTGACCACGAAAGCCGCCCCGGGCTTGGGCGCCACGGCCTGCAAGAAGATTGCGAGCTGCTTCCGGCCCTGCGTCCGGGCTTCAGCGACCGAGCTTTCATCTGGGCTGCCCGCCTCGCAAGGCTGTTTCTGCCGCAGCGCCCTATCTCAAGTTTACCTGACGTGCATGGCTGGCCTATCGTGATACGCGTGGTGCGGCGCGGGGAGGTCGGGGAGGTCGGGGAGGCATGCAGAAGACATATCGCGCCTTCATCAGCTATTCTCAGCAGGACGAGGCGTGGGGGCGTCGCCTCCATAACTGGCTTGAATCCTACCGCGTTCCCGAAGGCGTCGTCGCTGGCCTTCCTCCGTCTCGCCGGCTCGGACGTTTCTTTCGCGATGATGAGGAAATGGCCGCGGCGGCCAATATCGCCACCATCGTGGAGCGCTCCATCGAGTCGTCCGAAACCCTCATCGTCATCTGCTCGCCGCGGTCCGCCAAGTCGAAGTGGGTGGCGGCGGAAATCCGGCACTTCCGCAAGACAGGACGCGAAGGAAAGATTTTCGCTGTCATCATCGATGGCGTACCGAATTCCGGTGATCCCGAGACCGAGTGCTTCCCCCAGCAGCTCCGCGCGGGCGTCGATCCCGAAGATCCGCACGCGTTGCCGATTGAGCCGCTGGGTCTCGATCTCAGGAAGGAAGGACGTTCGCGCGCGTGCGCCAGGCTTGCCGCGGGACTTCTCGGCGTCGAGTTCGATGACCTGTGGCAACGCGACAGGCGGCGGGCGGATGCACGGCAGAAATTGATCCTGACGGCGTCGACGGCGGCAAGCGTCGTCTTCGCAGCCCTGGCTGGCGCCTCGGTCTTCTTCGGAATTCGGGCAAACGAGAACGCCAAGATTGCCCAGATTACGCTGAACCGCTTTTTTGCAGAGCGATCGTGGCAGCGGCTCGCAGAAGGGGACAGTCTCGCGGCAGCACGCTATGCCCTGGCGGGAAGACAGCTGTCGCCAGAGAATGCGCGTTCCTACCAGGCCGCACTTGGCGCAGTCATGCATGGGGCCGGCGAGAGTCTCCCTTCTCTGCTGCACGACGGGCGCGTCGGCTCGGCGTCCTTCTCGCCCGACAACAAGCTGATCGTGACGGCCAGCGATGACGGGACGGCCAAGATCTGGGATGCAAGTGATGGGCGACTACTGCACATCCTGAAGGGCCATAGCGGTCGGGTGAACTCCGCGGTCTTCGCATCCGACAGCCAGCGGGTGGTGACTGGTGGAGCGGATGGACAAGCCATCGTCTGGAACGTGTCCGACGGTGCTCGTGCCCTGGCATTGAAGGGCGACGGGACGCCGATTGGTATGGTCGCGATCTCTGTCGACGGAAAACGCATAGCGGCCGCAGGGAATGATGCCGTCGGCTTCATCTGGGACGCTGAGCGTGGTGGAGATCCCATCAAGCTGCTGGGGCATACCGAGCGCATGCGGCGGATTTCCTTCTCGCCCGACAGCAAGCGCGTTCTATCGGCCAGCAGTGACGGCGCTGCGGCTGTCTGGAACGCCGAAAATGGTCAGCGGCTGAGCCACATGAAGGGGCATGACGGTCCGGTCTTCACGGCCGTTTTTTCGCCCGATGGAAAGCGGGTCGTCACGGCGAGCGCCGATCGCACGGCCCGCGTGTGGAACGCGGAGACAGGCAAGGTGCTGTCGATCCTGCGGGGACACAGTCTTGAAGTCTTCAGCGCTACATTCTCGCCCGATGGACGTCTTGTCGCCACCACAAGCGTCGACACGACTGCGATCGTCTGGGATGCAGCCAGCGGCAAGCGGCTTGCAAGCTATCCCCGTCATAGCCGGGCCGTGCGCACAGCTTCCTTCTCATCAGACAGCCAGCGCGTCGTGACGGCCAGCGTTGACGGAACCGCGCACGTGTGGATCGCGCGGACGGGAGAGCAGCTGACGACATTGAGCGGCCACGGCGGGCCCGTTGTCGGCGCCGTCTATTCTCCAGACGGCCGCCACATATTGACGGCGAGCGAAGACAACAGCGCGAAGGTCTGGAATTCCGGCAACGGACGTTTGCTCATGAGTGCGGGCGGTCATGCCAAGGAGGTCTGGTATGCGGAATTCTCGCCCGATGGTCAGCGTTTCGTGACCGCCAGCGCAGACCACACCGCGCGGGTCTGGGATACGCAATCCGGGCGAGAGCTCCTTACGCTTGCGGGTCATGCTGATGAGGTTTCGGGCGCAGCCTTTGCGCCGGATGGCCAAGAGATCGCGACTGCCAGCATGGACGGCACCGTCCGTATCTGGAGCGCCATCGACGGACGCCTTCTTCGCACGCTTGCCGGTCATGAGGGATGGGCCATCAGCGTTGCCTACGCGCGGGACGGTCGCCGGCTGGTTACAACGGGCAATGACAAGACTGCTCGCATCTGGAACGCCGCGGGCGGAAAATTGCTCAGGACGCTGGTCGGCCATGAGGGATGGGTGCGTGGAGCCGCGTTCTCGCGTGACGGAACCCGCATCGTGAGCACCGGCGAAGACAAGACGGTGCGTGTGTGGGACGTCGAGACAGGGGAGTTGATCAAAATTCTTGAAGGGCACACCGCCTCTATTGGCACAGCCATGTTCTCGCCCGACGGGGATCAGGTCCTGACGGCGAGCGATGATGGCACGGCGAGAATCTGGCGCCTCGACGACGCAAAGGTGATCACAACGATGAACCCCGGCCGCGGCTGGATTTCATCCGCCGTCTACTCCGAGACGGGAGATCGCGTCATCACCGCGAACCAGAACGGCACCGCCAGCATCTGGGATCCGACCGACGGCCGGCTGCTCGTATCACTGGCTGGGCATACGGGCGTCGTTTACGCAGCCACATTTTCGTCTGACAGCAATCGCGCGGTGACCGCGAGTGGCGACCGGACAGCCAAGGTCTGGGATGTTTCACGCCTGATGCAGGATTGGGCAAGTTTGTCGGCTGACGCCTGCAACGCCCTTCTCGGGCCGTATGGACGCCGCTTCTCATCGCTAACAATCGATTCCGACCCGCTGCTCGCATCTGAATGGCGAGACGCATATCGCGACGTGTGCGGGGCGGTCGAAGGCGCCGCCACGATCTCGGTCCTACGGGAGAAGGCTGGGTTGAAACCCGAAGGTCAGACGTTGCCTTGAGTTCTAGCCTGGCCTGTCCGGATCCTGAACCGGACGTCCATTACCCCCCGTACCTCCGTCGCCGCTAGAGCCAAGCGGTGGATCTTCGGAAGACGCAGGCGAGGCCGGCGGCGTGGCTCCAGAGCCGCCAGCTGCCTGCGGAGCGCCCGCGCCGCCAGATGCCTGAGGCGCAGCCGTTCCCGGTTCAGTAGCAGCGTCCTCTTCCCCCTCGATGACGTCGGCCTCAACAACCTCGCCGGTCGTCTCTTCACCGGCTTCTTCAGCTTCGACCTCGTCGGACGGCGGCTGCGATGCGAATCCCCAGCTTGCGCCAGCGCCCGCTGTGACCAGGAGCAGTGCGGAGCCGCCTGCAAGAAAGGCTCGTAGATTCAAGCGTCGCATGTGCGGTCCCCACCAAGATGGCATGTCGGAGACCGATGGTACGGGCTCGCAACCAAACTCACAAATGGAATTGGTAGTGAAACGCAGGCCACGCGCAGTCTCGAGCGGCCCCATCAACGGCCTGAATCGAAGAGGGGGCTACTCGGCCTCTGGAATTTTGGCCTTCATCCACATGTCCACGAGCTCATAGCAGATGGCGATACGGTCGAAGTTCTTGCTCGGATCGTCATTCTGGAAGGTGTCGAAGTGGAACGTCCCCTCGTCACCCTTGCCTTTGCAGCTCATGGCGACAAGCTTGGTCTGCCTGTCCAGCTTGAAGTCGTTCTCGATGTCGAAGACGAGGTCTTCAAGTATTCCCGATGATTGTAGGAACTGGCGCGCCGCCTCCGTCTCTGGTGTGGCAGGCTGGTAGGTGAGTTCGATCCGAACCCCGCTTTCGTCCGTGTCATTGACGAATCCGTACTCGATCTCGTCGTCCATGGCCTTGAACTTCTCTTCGCAGCCCGAGTTCTCGCCGACGAACTGCTTAAAGTCGGCAAAGGCCACGGGGTCGCTGCCGTACACGTAACAGACAATGTTGTACGCACGCTCCTCAGGCGGTGCGTGCGGATCGTTTTCCGCATGTCCATCGCCGGCCCGCAGCCAGGCATTGGCCGCGCCGATGATCTCCTCCACGCCATCAGGGTCGCCGGGGTCCGGCACAAGCAGGACTGCTGCGATCTGGTCCGCATACCGCTCGATATTCTCGCGGGACCATGTCGAGGCGTTGATACCGTGCACCTGGTTCATGAGCAGGTGACCGGCCTCATGGTAGGCCATGAACCTGATGAACCCCAGCGTAAGGTTCTCTCGCGGCGTCTGCCCAACGCTCGACGGCGGCATCAGTCCCAACGAGGTCGTGGCGATCAACGCTGCGGCAAGCTGGCGAAACTTCATGAAGTCGCGTCCCCGGAGACGAAGAAGCAGAACACCCTTTCTGGCGCGGTGCAACACGACGGGTGCTCCGCATGTGAGTTATCCGCAAGACCGTCTGGCAAAATCGAGAATCGTCTGGCGCGTGACCTCATCCTCCTTGAACGAGGGGGTAACGCACACCGATCTGGCAAAGCCAACGCTGCCCTCCGTCGGCGCCCTTTGGCTGCGAAGAGGCGCAAAGTCAGGCCGTAAGTTCACGGCTTGGCCTGCGCCAATTCCAGTCTAGCATTTCCTTGGGGCGCTCAACTTCAATCCGCGCCGAGCTTCAGCAGAGGCGTTCTTGCGGCACGAAGGGCAGGGAATATCCCGCCCAGAAGGCCGAGCAGCAGAGCGAGCTGGACGCCCGCGAGGACCTGCTGTGGACCGATATTGAAGTCGAAGACAACTTGCGTGAAGCCGCCGCCAAGGGTGGACGCGGTAAGCCCGTTGAAAAGCAGGTACGCCGCGCCTGCGCCAACGAGACCGCCAGCCAATGCCAGCATCACGGACTCGGTTATGGCTCCAGCGAAGGCTGGAAGGCCGCCGAAGCCAATGGCGCGCAAGGTTGCAAGTTCCTTGCTGCGCGCTTCGACCGCCGCGTACATGGTGTTCAGCGCACCCGCGAGCGCGCCGAAGCCCAGCGTTATCGAAAGCGCCCAGCCGAAAAAGACCAGATACTGCAGAGACTGCGCCTCGCCTGCGAAGTGCTCCTTCTCTGTCTTCACATCGACCTGAAGACGCGGCTCGCTCTCAACGAAGGCCTTGATCTGGCCAATGGAGGCAGGCGACTCTAAGCGGGCGCGGAGCGCCTGCACGGTTGGCCCGCGGTTGAACAGGCTCTGCACGACGGGCAGGTCAGCCCACAGTTCGCTGTCAAACACTGTGCCGGGAACCTCGAAGATACCGACAACCTTCCACGTGCTTCCGGCAAGCTGCAGCTCGGTGTCGAGGTCAAACCCTCGGAACTCGCGAACAACACCTGCGCCAACGATCATCTCGTTCGTGCCGGCCTCGAACATTCTTCCGGAGCTGATGCGGAAGCCCGGCCGAAGTTCTGGAGCTCGCGATGTAACGCCGCGCAGGGATACGTTCGCTTCCCCGCCGCCCGCTCGCCGGGTTGCTCCGACAACGACATAGAGCTCTGGCGACGTTATCGGGCGACCTGCAGCGTCACGCGCGATGCCAGGCGCTTCCTCGAGAAGGCGCACGGCTTCCGACGACATGGCCGAGTTCAGCTCAGCCTCTGATCCAGTGCCAAGGATCATCGCAATGTCGTCTGAGCCGGTGCCTGCGACTGTCTTCGCAAAGCCATTCGACATTGCGAGGAATGCAAGAAGTGTTGCGACAACGAGGGCGATGGAGAGAATGGTCGTAAGCGAGCCCCAGAGGCGGGTAGGTAGCCCGCCTATCGTCATGCTGACGACCGCAGATATCTGACGGAGGAGCGAGGTCATGCTCTAGATCCTCCTGAAGGCGGTGATCACGTTGATCCGCATCGCGTTGAAGGCTGGCACGGCTCCGGTGATGAAACCGAGCGCCGCCATGAATGCGATCGCAGAAACTGCTATCTCAGGCGTTATCCGCATGCCGCCGAAGAACTGGTTCAATGCAGGAATGCTGCTGAGCGTATTCGTAAGGACAGTTCCCAACCCCAGGCCAAGCAGCCCGCCCATCAATGCCAGTAGAAGCGTCTCGCCAACCACAATCCTGCCGATGCGGCCGGACGTGAAGCCCAGCGTTTTCATGACCGCAATTTCGCCAGTGCGCTCCCGGATGGCGCCGGCCATTGCGTTGCCGACAATGAGCAGGATCGTCGCAAAGGCTGCGCCAGTGACGCCAAGTATGATGAGGCCGATATTGCCCTGCTGATCAATGAATGCGGCGTTGAATGCTGCTTCGGAAAGCGTCTCCGTTTCCGCGCGCGAATTCGCAAACAGGGCGTCCACGCGGCCGGCGACGGCGTCATTCTGTGCGGCGTTGGTCGTGACGATCTGGATCACGCCGATCGTGTCATTGGCGAAAGCGCGTGCTTCGTCCAGATACTCGAAATGGACGAACACAGAACCCGTCGAGGTGTCGGCGTCCTTGCCATCGTAGATCGCCCGGATGACAACGGGCCAGACCGAAGTGCCGTCGCGCCGCCGCCAGATGTTCGACGACAGCGGTATCTGTTGGCCAACCTGCCAGCCATACTGCTCGGCCACGGAGCGGCCGACCATGATGCTGTCGCGATTGGCGATGAAGGCCTGACGTTGGTCGTCCGGCACGACGAACTCGCTATAGATGCGCGTGTAGCTTTCGGGCTCGACGGCGAAGGTAACGAGAAAGTTTCGCGGTTCCTGGTAGTAGCCCCCGAACCAGTTCGAGTAGCTGACGTCGACGACGCCCTCGACATTCTGGATCCGGTTCACATACGCAAGGGGTAATGGCTGAGTGAAATTGATCCTGTTCGCAACCACGAGCCTGTTGCTCGAAGATGATCCCGACGCATTTTCCAGGGACGACTGGAAAGCCGCCAGCACGCCGTAAATTAGAAAAGCGATGAACACCGCGAATATCAGCAGGCCGGTGCGAACCGGCTTCCGTCCCAGTCCGGACAGGATTAGCCGAAAGTCGCTCACGTCAGCCGCTCCTCGAACGTCCCCTTGTTGAGATGCAGCTCGCGACGCGCATACTTCGCCGCGGCCGGGTCGTGCGTCACCATGACGATGGTCTTGCCCAGCTCGCGGTTGAGCAGTTGCAGCATGCCGAGAATCTCTTCCGCCGTCATGCGATCCAGATCGCCCGTGGGTTCGTCAGCGAGGATCAGCTTCGGATCGGCGACGATCGCGCGGGCGATCGCGACCCGCTGCTGTTGTCCGCCTGACAACTCCTTGGGCTTGTGACCGGCGCGATCTGCAAGCCCTACGATGTCGAGCGCGGTCTTTACGCGGCGCCGGCGTTCGGTCGTGCTCAGAGTTGTCAGCAACAGCGGAAGCTCCACATTGCGCGCCGCCGACATGGTCGGCATCAGGTTATAGAACTGGAAGATGAAGCCGATGTTTGCTGCACGCCATGCGGAGAGCTGGTTCTCCGAGAGTTTTTCGATGGGGGCGCCGTCAAAATGGATTGTGCCGCTGGTAGGGCGGTCGAGCCCGCCAAGCAGGTTGAGCAGGGTCGTCTTGCCTGAGCCCGAAGGCCCCATCATGGCTACGAAATCACCTGAGCGGATAGTGAGATTGAGGTCAGCAAAAATGCTGATTGTCTCTTCGCCACGGCGATAGGTCTTGGCAATATTGCGCAAGACGATCAGGTCTGTGTCGGCCATTGCCTCGGTCGCTCCGTGTCCGTTGCTAACCAGCCGACCTGTCGAATGTCACCTTGGCGGCCATCTGAGGGAGGACGCGTTCGTCGCGCTCCTTGAATCCGACGCGAACCTGAATGGTCGCGCGGTCACGGTTGGCAGTGGGAATGATCGCGATCACTTCTCCAGCGATCTGCCAATCGGGATAGGCGTCCAGCACAATGGTAGCAGTCTGGCCGGACCTGATGTCGGATATCTGCCCCTCGTTTACATCGACCTCCACCTCGAGGCTTGCCATGTCGACGAGCGTTGCGACCCCCGTTCGGGTGAATTCGCCACCACCGGCGGCAGGAGACAGAATTTCGCCGGCCTGCGCATTCTTGGCGATAATCACGCCCGCGAACGGCGCCCGCACGATGTGCCGTTCGACAAACTCCGACTGCCGCTCGATCGCGGTCTGGGCGACTGCCGAATCCGCCATTGCTGCGCGCCGCTGGGCCGTCAGGGAATCGATACGTGAAACGGAGGCCTCATAGGCCGACGCTGAAACGGCTCCGGACTCAACCAGCTTTTGCGCCCGCTGCCGCTGCGCTTCAGCCTCCACCATCTGTGCTTCGATTGAACTGATCGTCGCCTTCGCCGCCTGCAACCGTCCCCGCGTTAGTTCAAGGTCGTATTGTGCAAGGTCAGCATCGAGCCGGGCGAGAATCTGCCCTTTCTCGACAACCGCACCCTCCTCGAAGAGCACGTCTGTTAGTCTGCCGGTAATGTCTACCGACACGGTTGCGGCCCGGCGGGCAACGACATAGCCCGACGCCACCAGGCCGCCTCGGGGCCGGTTCGCCGCTGCTTCGGCCGCCACTGCGCCAGGGGTGGGGGCCGACACGCTGGCGGCCTGCACGGGAGGCTCCGCGGGGCCGCGGCCCAGAACGGCCCATGCGACCGCAACCACCGCGACGCCTGCACCGGCAATTGCCGCCGCTTTCCAGCCGCCACCTGACTTTGGGGCCGCAGCGCGGTCGATCGACAAAGACTTCAGCTTCTCGGAAACATCCATGTCCGAACCTACCATGCCCGTCCGCCAAGCATTATTCAGCTCACCCCAACGGCGAGTAGTCAAACGCAGACCGACCAGGTCTGCTACGTAAGTGAGGGGTAGCTGGATTGTGGCCAACAAAGTATCTTCGGCCTCGGCTGCTTTGGTGGAGCCAAGTTAACTGTGAATACCAGTCAAGCGCGCCTGGCTTCAGGGCGTCCCCGTCAGGTTTCGTTTGGAATCTTGACCTCGCCTGGAGGCGGCGCTCGCCTCAAAATGGGTTCGACCTGCCTAACTTGACGACACCGTCGCGGCATATGGCCAGCCTTGGCGCCAAGTACCTACTATGTGCGCTCGCAATCCGCCTGTAGCAGGTCGGCGGGACTAGAATTCACGCCCGATGAACAGCTTGAACATGGAGTCGTCCGAGCCGTCGGTGATGCCGAAGCGAACGGCGCTCTGAACATAAACGCCATTGTCCCAGGAGACTTTGACGACTGGACCAATCTGGTGCGCCTGTTGATCGAACTCAGGAATGTCGCGAGTGTCGCCGTACTCGCTGAACAACTCCGCGCCAATGCGCCAATCTTCTGAATTGAGCGCCGCAAAATCCAGGGCGCGCGTTAGTTGAAGACGCGACTCAAGATTGACGCCGCCCTCGCTGCCTTCGCCCGTTTCAACTTCGCCAATCAGGTTGGCGCGCCACTCCCAACCGTCGGCAAACTTGTCGGTCAGGGTCAAACGCACCTGCGCTTCGTCCGGGCCGCCGCCGTCCACGAAAGTGTAAGACGCCCTGATGCCGCCATTGAAGCCTGACGCGTCATCTGCCTCCTCGGCCCATTGGAACCAGTTCTCGAACGTCAGCCCTCTGAAGTCCCAATCCGCGGAGTCAGGTTGCGCGAATGTGCCAATCACCCTCAGCTGGTAAAAGTCGGAGAACGCGTGCTCATATTGGACGCGCGCGCCAATATCGCCGTCATCGCGGACGCCCACGCGGACCTCTGCGGCGCTTTCCCCGGCAGTGATATTCGCCGAACCGACATTGCCTGTCAGGGATTGTGCATGGGCAGGCGCTGCGCCTAACGCAGCCAAGCCAAGAAAAAGCGTGGCTTGCGAACGGACTTTGAGCATTTTGATCTCCTGTTGGCCAAATCGGCCTTCCGTGGCCACGCAGCCTTCACTGCTCGCGACGGTGACGCCGGACGCATCGAGGGCATTCCTTTAAGGAATGCCCTCGGCTTAGCAGTCTGACGATTTTCAACCCGGGTTGTAGGGCAGGGATGAGTGATGCAGCACGATACGGAGGTTGCCGTCCGTTCCGCGCTTCCAGCCCCAGGTCTTGTCGACAACAGTGACATTGCCGTCGCGGTCTGTGATCCGCACATTGCCCATCGAGATCGCAACGTCACCATCGGTGAAGATCGCAGCGTTCTCGATCTTGTAGCTGCGCCAGTGCTTCAGCGCAAAGCCAGTGTCGCTGGCGAATGTCTTGTTGCCGCCAACGAAGTATGCGAGCGCGCCTTCGCGGGTGGTCCGGAAGGTCTGGGGAACCACGGTCAGCGTAGGCTTGAACAGCACGGGGCCGAGCGAATAGCCGTAGGCGGAGTCGATCACGGCCTCGGCAGTCTTCTTGGCGGCGTCGAAGCCTGAGCTGTCATAGGTGGTGGAGATCTTGACCAGAGCCTCGCCCCAGGCGTTCTGCGCCGCGATGACCTGATCGCGTGTGATGGGGGCGGCTGCTTGCGAGGTGGCCGCCGCGGACGCGGAAGTCCCCGGCATCGAGGCGCAGGCGCCGAGCGTGGTGAGTGACAACGCCATAACGCTGGAGGCAATGGCCATGGACTTAAGCATTCGGAATCTCCGTGTTCTGCTAGCGTCGTTTCTCGATCGCGAGCTAGAGGTAGAGACAGCTCCAAGGCGCCGCGATCCGCTGCATGGCGTATGCGATGACATATGCCAGGCGGCAGACGACATGCAGCGTGGCCTCTACTAAAGTAACGCAATGGGTAATCCATACGATAAAAGTGGTCTTTTCGGAGCGCGGAGCGCCTTCAGCGCCTCCCTTCCCGAGAGTGCTTCGGATCTGCGCGCGGTCTATCGCGTCGCTGAGGCGCGTTCCGCACGCCTGAGGCTGCTGTTTGACTCGGCCCGCGACCTTGCGACGGCTGAGGACGACGCCGTCGATCAACAGCTTCAGTTGGCGTCTCAGCGCGCAGCCCACTTCCTTGGCTACACGCGCGGTCGCCTGGCCATGGAGCAACCCGCGAACGCCGATCCGGACGCCCGCGTCATCGACCTTGCCGCTGCGTCGGGCGTCGGACCCGTCGCCTATCTGGTACTCGATAACCTCGCCGGAGGGGCGGTGCATCCGGACGATCTGGAAGCTGTCGGTGTGCTTGGTCAGCTCATGATGGCGCGTCTCTCGTCCATGCATCGGGAACGAGAGCGGGATTTGCTGCTGTCCGAGATTGCGGATCGTGAGGCTCGGCTGGCGACGCTTGTCGAACGTCTGATCGTTGATGATGAACATGCGCGCAGGCGTCTTGCAGCGGATCTTCATGACGGGGTGGCGCAGGTTGCTGGCGCCGCGCTGAGGCGTCTTGAAATCATCGACGAGATACGGCCGCAACTGTCGCCTGACGCATTGTCGGAGATTGACCGCGGCGTGGAGCTTGTCCGGCAAACGGTCGGGGAGCTGCGCAGTCTCATTCGGGGGCTGCGGCCGGTGACCCTTGAAAGTCTTGGGCTTGCTGCAGCTCTCAGGGAGGAATTGCCGCGGCTGATCGATATTCCGCTGCATGTCCGCACCACGGATGTAGCCGCCAGCAGGCCATCTCCAGAGATCGAGATTTCATTGTTCCGCGCCGCTCAGGAGGCGGTCCACAACATACGGAAACACGCGCGTGGATGCACGCGCGTGGAGGTAAGGCTTGACATGAAGCCGTCCGGCCTGAGGCTGGAAGTCGTCAATGACGGTGAAGCGGTGGATCAATTCACGCTACAGTCTCGGCCCAGCGGTTCATCAACCGGCGGCCTCGGACTGCTCATGATGCGCGAACGCATCTCCGCAATTGGAGGCGACCTTCGCATCAAGGCGGTCGAAGGAGGGGGTGTCAGACTGGAGATCGGGTTGTGTTACAGTCTGGCCACGTCCCAACAGTGAGCGAGACATTCCGCGTCATCATTGCCGACGACCACGAACTCGCGCGCGAAGGCCTGCGGGCAATGATCGCCCGTGATCCAGGCTTCGTGCTGGTGGGCGAGGCGAGCAGCGCCGAAGAAGCCGTCTCTCTGACTGTCTCACAGTCACCTGATCTTGCGATCCTGGATGTGCAGTTCGGCGGCGCAAGTCTCGATGGCTTCTTTGCAGCACGCGCTATTCGGTCGAACGCGCCGGACGTCGGCGTTTTGATGGTTACCCTCCATGACGCGCCACAATTCGTCTCAGCGGCAATTCAGGCGGGTGCTCGCGGCTACATGCTGAAGGATGCGAGCCGGTCCGAGTTGATCGCTGCAATGAAGGCGGTCGCCTCTGGAGCTACGGCCTTCCCGAGCAGGCTTCTGGTGCGCGCTCTGGATCAGGAACCAGCATCGCCTGATGCTGGCGTCAGCAGGCTCGCGCGCTTGACCGCGAGAGAGCGAGAAGTTCTCCGGCATGTGGCCCGTGGGCTGACCAACAAGGCGATCGCGCGCGAACTGGGGCTCAGTCCGGGCACGGTGAAGGTCCATGTCGAGCGGTTACTGTCCAAACTTGGCGTGACCGATCGAACGCAGGCAGCGGTCATGGCAACCGCGTCGGAAAGATCCAATGCAGTACCTTAAATCGGTCATGAAGCTCTGGCTCAACCTGCCGCTTGCCATCAAGGGCGTCGTGGTGGTGTCCGTCCCGCTCGCAATCCTGCTCACCTCAGTCGTGTCGCTCTACTTCGCCAGCATGGCTGAGGCTCAGGCGGAAGATGACGTCCGCGCTACCTTCGCCATCCAGAACGACATCCACGAAGTTCACGCCCTTCTGGCGGAAGCCGCAGGCGGGATGAGGGGATACCTGCTGACCGGACAGGAGCGGTTTCTCGAGCCATACTTCAAGGCTGAGGCGGAAATGCCGCGAACCACCAAACGCCTGCGACTCGCGATCCGTGACGAGCAGATCGAGCGTCGTCTCGACCGTGTCGAGGAACTCGTCGCGCAGAAGCGGCTCGGCCTCGCCAACATGAGGCAGATGCGCGATCGCGCAGGGGCCGACATCCCCGACTCTGACATCATGGCGGGATTGTCCTCCAACAAGCTGGTTCTCGACCAACTGCGCGATGAGATCGAGAAGATGCAGGAGCGCGAGCAGGTGCTCCTCGATATGCGTCGGCAGACCGCGGATGCTGCGCGGTCCCGAAATCTGGCGCTGACAGCGATCAGTGGCGCCATCGGCCTGCTTGGCAGCCTGGGCGCTGTCTCGCTTTTTTCGACGGGGATTGTCCGTCGTATCCAGGCGCTCGAAGCCGATGCGCAAAGGCTCGAGCGTGGTGAGCCCCTTGTTGCGACCAATGACGACACCGACGAGATTGGTCGTCTGGGGCGGCAACTCGCGCATGCAAGCGCGCTTCTGCGCGCGCGCGAGCAGGCATTGAGGGAAGGCGAGGAACGCTTCCGAATGGTTGTGGAAGGTGTCAGGGACTACGGAATCTTCGCGCTTGATATAAATGGTGCAGTGGTAAGCTGGAATACCGGTGCTGAGCGCATAAAGGGCTGGACGGGTGACGAGATCGTTGGAAAGCACTTTTCCTGCTTCTACCCGGAAGATACCCGACATGAGACCCCTGCGCGCATGCTGGCTGCCGCAAGACTGAACGAACGCGCCGAGGATGAGGGCTGGCGTGTCCGCAAGGATGGCTCCCGCTTCTGGGCCAACGTCGTCATAACCGCCCTCCGGGACGACACTGGTGCGCTCAAGGGCTATTCAAAAGTCACACGGGACATCACCGAGCGACGCCGGGTCGAGCAGGACCTTCTGCTTGCGCGCGAGGAAGCCGAAGC